>CBFDDH010000081.1:0-2192 GCA_965603515.1 uncultured bacterium | reverse complement strand
AATACTAATCCATCATAATAGGATGTTCACCAAGTCATCTAGGGTGGTTCTAACCCGAATGTTTGGATCTCATAATTGATAAAAACAACTTGAACCAAAGAAGACTAGGTATTACTAAAAGTAATATCTAACAACAAGGTATTGGAATAGTACTTGTGATAATTATCACTTTGGGTTGAAAATATTGGTCGTATCATAGAGTAATATAGTAAATCAATATTGCAAATACTTGATTGAATTTCATCAATAGGCCAGGTAGATATGCCATTAAAAAATGCTGAAGAACAAGCGAGTTTTTGCAGTATGTTCAGCAATGCCAGTCGGGTAAGGATCATGCGGGTACTGGTGAATAATGAATTATCAGTTACTGATATTGCCACAAATATTGCGGCTTCTCTCCAAAACACCTCCCAGCATCTTCGCCATATGAAATCTAATGGGTTTGTAAGGTCTCGCCGCGATGGCGCAACTATCTATTATTCCCTTACCTCAAAAATTGATTTAGATAACTGCAAGTTAATCTCAGAAAAATCATCGGGGAATCCAAAATAACAATCTAATTTTATTTACCTTTAAGGAGATTCTAATGACAAATGACGATTTATCAAATGTGGAAGTTGCAGAACAAGTGGATGCGCGTGCTATGGCATGCCCGGGTCCGTTACTTGAAGCCAAAAAGAGCATGGGGGCAGTAAAAGTGGGTGAAGTTCTTGAAATCTGGTCAGGAGACAAAAACACCGAAAATAATTTATCACGATGGTGCACAAAACTTGGTCACGAATTTCTGGGTGCGATCGATGAAGGCGGCTACACCAGGTTGTTTGTGAAACGAAAAATATGAAAAGAAAAAGCTATTAAACAGGGTGCCCTGGATCTATTCCCGAACACCCTGTTTTAAGGCGTCTGCTGCAACTTGAATAATGGATAAAAGGAAACGCCCATGCCTACGAATAATAAAGAGAAACCCAAAATACTCATCCTGGCTACACTATCTGGAGGATATCGGGGAGCAGATTCAACAGGACAATCTCACCTGGATTATCCCCCAAATACCTACATATTGCCTGTTATGAGTGCAGCGATTTTTCGAGAGTCTTTCTATATTAAAGCCTTCGAAAAAGGTTTTGACGGCATTATTGTGATGTATAGCGGCACAGATAGTCCTTATAAAGGAGAATCAGAGCGAACTGCTGTGATTATCAATAGTACCTACGAGCTGATGAAGGAGCGGGAAATTGACCTCCGGCGTTTAAAACTGGCGGCCATCTGTACCGTTTGTGTAAGACCGTTCTTGACTCAAGTTAATGATATGGATGAGTTGTTGGCACAAATAGGACCCCTGAAACGGGGAGCCTCTGTCGCCCAACCCGCTTAGTGACCGGAGAGGAGATCAAAAAAATGACAAAAAACCTCAAGGTAGACGTTCTGGTCGTTGGTGGCGGTATTGCCGGGATGCAAGCCTCGCTTGATTTAGCAGATCAGGGTTATCAGGTAGCCTTAGTAGAGAAAAATCCCAGTATCGGCGGTATGATGGCTGGATTGAGTAAGGTTTTCCCAACCCTCGATTGTTGTTCATGTATTACCACCCCCAAAATGTCTGCAGTAGCCCATCATGAGAATATATCTCTTATGACATACAGTGAAGTCCAGTCTGTTAAAGAGAATGAAGTAGGTTTTCACATTCAAGTGATGAAAAAGCCACGATATGTAAATGAAGAGGATTGCTCAGGCTGCCGTGCTTGTGAGATGGTCTGTCCCCTGGATTTGCCAGATTACGAATATGAATTTGGTCGTGGGGCCCATCGGGTTATATATGTGCCTTTTTCAACCGCGGTACCTCAGAAGGCGCTGATAGATATTGATCAATGTATCTACTGCGGCAAATGCCTCAAAGCTTGTACAAAGGACGCGATCGATTTTTCCCAGCAACCCGAGTTTGTGGATTTAGATGCCACCTCAATAGTTCTCGCGACAGGATATAAAGTTACACCTTATGATGCCAAAAAGGAATATGGTGGAGGCCAACTTCGAAATGTGGTAGACGGGATGATGGTTGAACGATTGCTAGCCCCCACAGGAGCTTATGGACGCCAGTTACGTCCCTCGGATGGTAAACAGCCAGATAACATTGCTTATGTGCAATGCGCCGGTTCAAGGGATTTGACCTTGGGTGTGGATTATTGTTCCCGGGT
>CBFDDH010000080.1:0-2304 GCA_965603515.1 uncultured bacterium | reverse complement strand
CCCTCGCGGCCCCCAAGCCCCCCGCACACCGTCCCCTCACCACCCAGCCAGCGGCCGCGCGGCGAGTCGAGCAGTTATCATAGAAAAAAAATCTTAGATCTGAAATCTGCAATCTTAAATGTAACCTCCTGGTTTAGTTAAAGCAATGTTTTCTTTGCAGAGCGGGCAGGTCGCCGGCTCGAAATTTTCGACAACTTTCCGGTAGGTAGCGAAATACTCATGCGGAAACTTCACACTGGACCGGTCAATCAGCACCGCCATACCGACGATGTTTGCGCCCTTCTTTTTCACCGCGTCAATCGTCTCAAACAAGGATTTCCCCGTAGTCATTACATCATCAACAATTAGAACATTCTTGTTTTTGATATTGAACCCTCGACCAATAACTCTCTCGCCTTCCCGCACCTCAGCAAAACCTGCAAGTTTCCCCATTTGGCGGGCAACCTCAAAGGCTATTATAATCCCGCCAGTAGTAGGTCCGATCACCCAGTCAATATTTTTGTCTTTGAATTCGTCGACAATCATGGTGCATAATTTAACAGCGGCACCGGGGTTTTCGAGAATACGGAATTTCTCGAAATAGTACTTGCTGTGTAATCCTGAATTCAACACGAAATGCCCTTCTTGCAGAACCCTCAAATCTTTAAGCAGTTTCTCTAAGTCCATCCTCAATCTCCTTAATAATACTTTCTGCTGCTTGTTTTGGCTGTACCGCTTTGACTATCGGTCTGCCAATAACCATATGATCAACACCGGCAATGATGGCGTCCTTTGGTGTCATCGTGCGCGCCTGATCATCAGCACCTACTATTTTACCGTGGGGTCTAATACCCGGTGTTACAATAAGTAAATCCTTACCACATTCTTTTCGTATGAACCTTACTTCTTTAGGCGATGCTACAACACCATCCATGCCTGCGCTGCGCGCTAACTGGGCGAGAAAGAGTACCTGTTCATCAAGATCTCGCTTTAAATCACCAAATAAGTCCTTGAAATATGCCTCATCAATGGATGTCAATACCGTGATACCCAAAAGTTTCGGTCTTTTTATTTTTTTGGCTTCTGACACCATCAAAGTTGCCTTCACTGCTTCCTCAAGCATACCAAAGCCGCCGCTCGTATGGATCGTTATGAAATCAACCCCCATTTGCACCGCGCCTTCACATGCCCGGGCAACCGTATTAGGTATATCATGATATTTTAGGTCTAACATAACTTTACATCCTGTGTCTTTCAGAAACTTAACAAGGTCCAATCCAAAATATGTAAAGGGTATCGCACCAACCTTATAAAAGCCAACCAAGCCTTCTAATTCTTTGACTATATCTTTTATTTTGCCCAAATCATCTAAGTCAAGTGAAACGATTAAATGTTCATTCATTAAGTCTCCTTAGAACAAATAGTTATCGAGTTTGGGTTAGGAAGCGGGAACAAAAGATATAAATTCATTAAACAATCCAGCATCCACACCCTAACCTATCTTCCATCTTTTCTTAAGCTCTTTTATTATCTCCAGCGGTGCGTAGGGGTCGCGCAGCATCGCTGAGCCAATTGCCACAGCTGATGCACCAGCTAAAAGAAATTCATAAGCGTCTTGACCAGTCATAATGCCGCCCATACCGATAATCGGTACACCAAGACCTTGCAGCCGATTCACGCAATAAAGAGCAAAGGGCTTTATCGCTGGTCCTGATAGTCCCCCAGTTATCAAAGGCTTTTTCCGCCCAGTATCATAAACCATACCGAGCAATGTATTTATCAAGGAAATCCCATCCGCACCGGCTGCGATACATGCCCTGGCGATTTTCAAAGGATCGCAAAAGTTCGGTGTCAACTTAACAATGAGCGGTAGTTTGGTTTTTGTTCGAGCCCTTGCAACGATCGATGCCGCGATCTTCGGGTTCTGGCCAAATGCCACTCCGCCTTCTTTGACATTAGGACAGGAAATATTCAGCTCAAAACCATCTACTTGTTCACCAATCCTCTCAACAATACGTTCGTAATGTACGACTTCAGAACCAGCAACATTTACAAAAACTTTTGTGCGCAATTTGTTTATCTTGGGTAGAATTTCTTTACAGAATTTTTCAACGCCCGGATTCTCCAGGCCAACCCAATTTATAAGACCACTCGCCGTTTCAAAAACTCTTGGTGGCGGATTACCTTTTCTCGGTTCGAGCGTGATGCCTTTTGTGAAAACGGCGCCAACCTGGTTGGAAATCCGCTTGTATTTGAGCCCGAAACCGAATACGCCTGAGGCCGTAAATACCCTATTTTTGAATGTTGTACCGAAGAGTTTAATCA
>CBFDDH010000079.1:0-2380 GCA_965603515.1 uncultured bacterium | reverse complement strand
ATATTATAATGAGAAATTGTGTTTTTTCAAGAGATGAGTGATTTTGCTAGAGCTTAAATTTCAGGGAGACAATGCAAAAAGCAATTGACAGGACAAAAGCGATTATTGAAATGATCCTACCGATATTGAAATATCCTGATATATACGCAAATACAACCTCATGTTTGCCAGGTTCTAAAGGTACCGCACGAAATGTATAATTTGCGCGATAAAGCTTCTTTTCTTCGCCATCTACAAAAACTTTCCAGTCTGGATGCCAGTTGTCTGTCAGTACCAGGAACCCCGCATACGGAGAATCAGATGAACAGATGATCTTATTGGCTTTGTAACTGGTGATTCTTGCTGCAACAAATGGCAATTCCTTTTCCGGATGTGGCACAAGCGGATCGTGTTCTAAGATAACTGATTGTCTTGGGTCAAAATCTGGCGACTTTAGTCTATTCAGAATTTCCAGCCCAGACAGGATTTCATAGTCATTGACAATATAAGCTCTGGGTAATCTATTATTATTCAGAAACACTGAGTATCTTTGACCGCTAAAAACGAGCGCATAAGGGGAAAAATACTCTTTTATCTCTGCGATAGCCTGTTGGGTCTGCGCGTCGTATTGTGAAACATCTGCTGGTAGAGTTGGGCCAATGAGGTATTTTATATTGAGCATATCTAAGAATTGCGGATGTCTCATAAAATTTGCCGGACTAAACATGACGCTTGTACCAGCACCGATATATTCCTGGTACCGTTGTATCGGGTTCGGAATATAACCACCCGCACTCTGAATATCGTGGTATAAAAGGTGCAAATCCCGGCTGTGTTCATACCAAGGTGTTGGAAATACCCGGAAAACACTTTTATCTTTTTTCAAAAATCGCACGACATCATCAGCTGCATACTGGACCTTTGGAGCCGGTGCAGATGGTAGAAATTTGGCAACGAGCGGCAATTGGTCGACCAACGTAATAACCACGGCGCAGAGAGCAAAAATCCACAGCTTGACCTTGTGCTTTATTGAAATGAAGATCATTGCTATTATGATAAAGATGAAGATAAGACTACGCCAGATGCCACTAATAAAATCCGGGAAATTTGATTCAAGCTTTGCTAACTTGTACTCAGCAACCTGTGTGCCCCACGCAGTGTTGAATTGTGGACCTAATGAACGTTGCATGGAATGGACGATCGAACCTTGACCAGTGGCACAGACAACCCCGGTTATCAGCATAATCCCGAGTAGTATACCAGCGATCATGTAAAACTTCTTTATAAAAACTTTTCTGTCTTTAGCCTCTTGTTTCACTGCAAAGATATTATCAAAGGAAATTGCACTAAGTACAACGAAACCAAAACTGATAAGATAGAAGATCAATGCTGGCGCACGGGTCAGCTTGAATCCTGGGATAACTGTATAAAAAACTCTGAAAATCGGAGTATGTCCGCCAATTGCCACCAAGAAAACTGGTATCAGTGCAAAGAAAAAGAATTTCACATAGGGCTTTTTCCAGTACATTAGTATTGTGAAAACAGCGAATACAAAAGCCAGCAAGCCAAAATATTCAAGATGGAGCTTCATGCTATTCATCCCCCAATAATTATCCAATATACCTGAATAAGTGGGAATGACGAGATCAATGACTTCGCGCGGAGGCATCGCCCATGATGTGGCGTACTCAAAACCGCGCTCAACACCACGTGCAGCAGTACCCAGTCCGCCTAATACAGGTAACCAGACGGCTGACATCAGCAAACAAATAAGTGCCACCGCGGCTAGCCCATAACCGAGGATCTTTAGTAATTGCTTTTTCGAATACTCCTTTCGGTAGGCAATTAAATAATAGATAACATATGCAAGGATAAAAAGTAATGCATAATAGGTGATCTGAAAATGACCTTCGAGAAAAGCGAAAGCAGCAGCAAGCGCAAATAGAACAAAGTAGAGAAGCCGCTTTTTCTGCAAACCACTATGGATGAGAAATAACATCAAGGGGAACATTGCAATACTTGCTGCCCGGCCTGCGTGACCGGCATTAGGAGCCGTTGCCAGGTTGCCGATGAATTGATAGATCACTGCTCCCACAAATGCAGTGTATTTTGTCAAACCAATCGCCTTTAAGTACAGATACGTGCCGATACCTGCCAGAAAGAAAAATATGACAAATGTCAGGGTTAAAACAACATGGGGAGGGATAATCTCTCTCAACTGAGCAAGCGGCGCCAGAGGACCGCCAACTGGTGCACCAAGTACTGGGATACCGGCAAATACATGTGGATACCATAATGGCAGTTCATCTTGCTCCAGGATCCATTTCTCAAATGGATAACCACCAATCAGATAATCTGACCCGCCAATCATTTTATCGGCGCTGAGAAAGGATGCAAAATA
>CBFDDH010000078.1:0-2683 GCA_965603515.1 uncultured bacterium | reverse complement strand
TATAATGTCCCATGAATAATATCCTCGCTCTTGTCCTTGCTGGTGCGAGGGTTGATGAACTGCTCTGTCTTGCCGAAACACGGGCGAAAGCAGCCATGCCCATTTTTGGCATTTACCGAATTATTGATTTCGTCCTGAGTAATCTAATGCACTCAGGCATAGATAATGTCGGTATTCTATCACAGTATCGACCCCACGGCTTGGTACGCCACATTGGCACTGGAGAACACTGGGATTTCATGGGTCGCAAAAGAGGGATCAGGATGCTGACGCCATACACAGGGCTCAAAGGTTCTGACTGGTATCAAGGTACAGCTGATGCAGTTTATCAGAACATCGATTATATTAAAGAATTTAAACCCGAACATATCCTCGTAGCAGCAGCAGATCACATATACCGCATGGACTACAAACCCCTGATTGACTTCCACCTGAAAAATAATGCTGATGCTACAATATGCTTTACAAAAATAAAAACAAGAAGTCATAGATTTGGTTACGGGATCATCAACAAGAAAAAACAACTCGTCAGATATTTGGAAAAACCAAACTCACCGCCTTCTAATTTAGTCTCTATGACTTTGTATGTTTTCAGAACGAAATTCATTCTCGATGTATTAAAAGGTAATGCAAGTGAGTCATCGCACGAATTTGGTCGCGACATTATCCCAAAGATCATTGATCACAGCAGATCATTCGCCTATGTTTTTCAAGGCTACTGGGCATATGCACGCACCATTAAGTCATACTATGAAACAAATATGGATTTACTCAAACGCAAAATCAACTTGTACAAATGGCAGATACGCACCAACCTACTTGAACGCTGTATGTACCGGGATCGAACACCTGCGTACATAACTGGAGAGGTGACCAATTCAATTATCAGTGATGAATGCAGAATTGAAGGTAAAGTAAATAACTCGATTCTTTCACCCGGGGTCCACGTTGCACGCGGTGCCGAGGTAGCTGATTCGATAATATTTCACGATGTCCTGATCGGATCTAAAGCCCGATTAAAAAAGGTGATCTGCGACAAAGATTCCAGGATCGGTACGCAAAGTGTGATCGGTGGATTTGGTAGAGCAATATCTTCAAGACAATTCGATAAACTGTTGAATTCGGGCATAACAATTTTGGGCAAGAATTCTTCTATCCCAAAACATACTAGGATCGGTGCGAATACTGTGATCTACCCTGCAGCATGCATCAAAGCTAAACACATCCAACCCGGGAGTACGGTGATATGAAAAAGGACATCGTAGCCATGCTTCTTGCAGGTGGCGTAGGTTCCAGGCTCAATATCTTAGTACGTGAACGCGCCAAACCGGCAATTCCGTTTGGGGGTATCTACCGGATCTTTGATTTCACAATGAGCAATATCGCCAATTCCAATATTGGTGTAGTCGGCGTCTTAACTCAATATAAACCGCATTCATTAATGGCTCATATTGAAAATGGCAAACCGTGGGATCTATATGGACGCACCAGGTTGGTTGAAATTCTCCCACCCAAAACTGGTGAAGAAATGTCTGATTGGTACAAAGGTACTTCAGATGCAATTTATCAAAACCTTGAATTCATTGAAGACTTTTCTCCTGAGTTAGTCCTGGTTGTGTCGGGCGACCATATTTATAATATGGATTATAAACAATTGATCGATTTTCACATTCAGCGGCAAGCTCATGCTACAGTGTGTCTTATTAGCGTACCAAAAAAACAAAGACACCACTTTGGCATTGCTGCGATTAACAATACCGGTAGAATCACCTCGTGGGTGGAGAAACCAGTTAAACCAAAATCCGACCTCGCCTCAATGGGCGTATACGTTTTCAAGAAGGATATACTGGTACGCACTCTGCAACTCGCTGCACAGAAGGGCGGCATTGATTTCGCAAAGGATATCATTCCGATATTACTAAAAAAGAAACGGGTTTATGGATTTGTTTTCGCTGGTTACTGGCGGGATGTTGGGACGATCGACGCATATTGGCAAGCAAACATGGATTTATTAAACCGCCGATCCGGTTTTGACCTGAAGACGTGGCAGGTCAAAACCAATTGCTCGGTTAAAGGCGAGATCGGTGATCGACCCTCAGCTTATCTAAGCCGCGCGTCTGAAGTTCATAGTTCTATGATCGCACGCGGTTGTGTTATTGAGGGACAAATAATAAACTCGATTCTATCGCCTGGCGTACATGTCCACAAAAATGCCAGAGTAGTCGATTCAATAATTTTTCACGACTCGATCGTAAGATCAAATGCAGTTATTGAAAAATGCATCATTGACAAAGCTGTACGAATCGGCGCGTCTGCAGTATTGGGTTTAGGAAAGGTTGTGTCTAATAAAGTTTTTCCAAAACATTTGTTCAGCGGCATAACCGTTGTTGGTAAAAAGGCGAGCGTACAATCCAATACTAAAATAGGTAAGAACTGTATTATTACTCCTGGTGCAAAAGTCAAGAAAGACTGTCCTTCAGGTACAACCTTTAGGATCAAATCTTGACAGGCTGACCGAGAATAAGGAGTAGGGGCTTTAGCCCCGTCTAGATACTGATTCCAGTATGCCAAAAATATTTTTCTCTACCTTACCTTCATTTAACGGGACGAGCCTAAAGGCTCTACTCCAAGACGTTCAGAAGTTCTGAACCTCGTAACCTCAAAACTTCAAAATACGACCTAC
>CBFDDH010000077.1:0-2731 GCA_965603515.1 uncultured bacterium | reverse complement strand
GCTCGCTCCGTTAAATACGAAAGATCAGTACCTTCGATCACATTTTTTTGTTATTCAACAGGGCTCGTATTGTCTTTATTGATGGTCGCTTATGGTCTTTTCTAGCCCTATTACGATGCCGTTGGACAATACTGGCTGCCATGCCGTACAACTGATAACGACGCCATTCTGGTTATTGACTTTCCTCCGAATATCATTAGAATAACGATTAAGGAGGTAAGATGAAGAAATTACTCTTGCTGGGCTTACTGATTTTGTTTGTAGGTTGCCCGACAACTCAGATCAATTCAGCGAATATCTATATTCAACGTGGTGAGTATCAGAGGGCAAAAGAACAGATTTTGATCGGTCTTAAAAGTGACCCCAATAATTATGAATTGTATTGCCTGTTGGCAAAAACAGAGATTGGTCTTACTCATTGGATCGCAGCAAGCAAGGCATTTCACGACGCTATCAGTGTTGATTCGTTGAGTACGCTTAAGTGGATACTTAAGGACAAAAATAACCTTTCAGTCTATTGGCAAACATTTTACAATTCTGCAGTGGCGTTTGAGATAGAGCAGAAATATGAAGCAGCACTTAAAGACTTGAGACTCTGCGAGCTTCTAAATCCGGATAAAGTCGATATCTACATCCTTAGAGGAGGGATTTATGCTCAAGAGGGCAAGAAAGGTCTTGCTAGCCAGGCGTACGTAAAAGCACTGGCACTCGATCCTGAGAACCCCCAGGCATATTTCCTTATCGGTAAATCATTTTTTGACAGAAAGCTATATGATTCGGCACTTGTCAAGTTTGATGATGCGATTAAGCATTTTGACAAGAAATATAAAGGTGCAGCAAAACTTGTTTTCAAGAATCTTCCTGAAATCGATAAACTCCTTGCACAAAAAATAATAAAATTATGGGTTGATAAAAATACTGAAGAGCTCGATCAATTAATTAAGGTAAAACTCGGTTTCGATGAGGGGCTAACAACGCAGCGAAAGAATATCGATAGATTCTATAAGCTGACGCTGGGTCTATCCCGGGCTTATTATTTAGGTGGCATGTCTTACTACAATCTCAAGAACAACAAGAACGCCTTGAATTATGTACTGAAGAGCCTTGATCTATTGCCCGAAGACCTTGATGCATTATTCTATGCCGGTGAGTTATTTATTAGGGCAGAAAAATACGAAGATGCACTCGGTTACTTTGAGAAGATCACCGAGCTAAAGGCAGATGATCTTTACGCATGGTTTTATATCGCAGTAATCCATTCTCAGTTAAAGGACTACCGGAAAGCAATTGATCTACTTGAAGGTAAAGTTCTGGTTTTAAACCCCAAGTTCATAGATGCCATGAGAAACCTTGCATTTTGCTATCGAGAAATAGGTAATACGAAAAAGGCGCTGGAATATCTGCAAAAAATAGAAAAATTAGAGAAGGAGCAGTAATGGGCATTAAACCAAAGGAAAGGTTATTGAGTGTACTTATCTTTATCGGAGCTTTGGTTCTTTTATTTGTAGTTGGCTATCCACAGTACAAACAATCGCTGCCCTCACAGATCAGGATAGGTGTTGACAAATCCTTCACATCAGTACCATTTTATGTAGCCGAAGAGGATACTACCAGACAATACTTTCTCTTAGAAAAAATCGATCCGGTATTTGTTGAGATCCAAGGGAATCCTTTACAGGGATTAAAAGATGGTCAATACGATATTGTCGCTGTGCCCTGGTACTGGCTTATGCTGTCACCGGCAAGTAACGGTGACACGATCAAAGTAATGAGCTCCATAGAGATCAAGTCAGCTAGAGGTTTGGATGCGATAGTTGTGCCGGCAAAGACTAAGATCACTAGATTAAGAGACCTCAAAGGTAGACGCTTAGGATACCTGGCAAGCGATGAATACTTGATCAACCTTATCTTGGCAAAAATGGATGAAGATAAGATAACTAAAGTCATCCAAGTTCCTTTGCAAGCCGAAGAGATTGCGACCGCGTTTGCAGATGATAGAGCAGATGCACTTTATCTTATTGACCCCTATCGTGGTTACCATGTGTTTAATGGCAGTCAAGTTTTAATGGAAGGTGTGATTTCTTTCTATGTTGTTCCATCCATGCCCTATGCAGCAATTGTAATGCACAAAAGCTATGTTACTAAAGAGAATAAGCTTGCCGCAATACGTATCAAGACCGCTGTTGAGGCAACCCTCAGTTATCTCGCAAGAAATCCCAGGGTCGCAAGAGATATGGTTATTAAATTGAATGGCTGGTCTGCTGATGACGAACTTGCTATGGCTATGAGAACACCAGACTATCAGAGATTGGCAGAAGTTAATCTGAAGAATGTTGAGAATTTTCAGTCGATGTTGGTAAGGCGAGGTATTGGTACTTGCGGCATCAAGCCGAGCGAATTCCTTTTTGAAAGAAATGCTTTTGTACGTTAATAACGGTCGTGCTAGACGGGGAGTTAGCGGTGCCTTGAAATCCGCCTTCTGGCGGAGTGACCCGAAATCCGCTTATGCGGGGTCGAAGACTCCATTTGAGTCAAGACTTTCAGGGGTGACAGCCAGGAGTTGAAGAATGTTGAGGATCGGGTCTTGTGATGGTTCCACCTACAAACTCCGTCAGGTCTGGAAAGAAGCAGCGGTAAGCAGGCAAGGGCTGGTCATAAGGGTGCCTGGTCTGAGTTCTTCGCCTTGCTGTTCCTGAGTGGATTGGCAAAGGGAGTGCACGACCGAACCTAC
>CBFDDH010000076.1:0-3068 GCA_965603515.1 uncultured bacterium | reverse complement strand
AATTTATCAAAAAACATGTTTCTTATTTCCTCAAGTCTTTGTTTGGTTTTTGCTTCAAATCTTAAGACGAGAACCGGTTGGGTATTCGATGCTCTTATTAAACCCCAACCGTCTGGAAAATCTACTCTAACCCCATCAATATCTATTACTTTGTATGATCCACTAAGTTCTTTCTTCAGTTTTTCAACGATTCCAAATTTCTTCTCATCGGTTGTTTCAATACGGATCTCTGGTGTCGCAAAATATTTAGGTACTCTCGCTGCAAGCTCAGACAGCTTGTTTCCACGGCTCATTATTTCCATGAGGCGCAGGCTTGCGTATATTGCATCATCAAATCCATAGTAACGGTCAGCAAAAAATACATGTCCGGACATCTCACCGGCAAGTGGAGAATTTTCAGCTTTCATTTTTGCTTTTATCAAAGAGTGACCTGTTTTGTACATGAGCGGTATACCACCTAATTCTTCAATGCGTTCAATCAATCCTTTAGAACATTTCACCTCAAATATTATTTTAGCACCGGGCATGTGTTTCAAAACATCTTCGGCATATATTGCAAGCAGCACGTCGCCCCAGATAACTTCAGCATGTTCATCGATCACACCGATTCTATCGCCGTCGCCGTCAAAACCAATACCGCAGGCGACGTCATTGTTTTTAACCTTGTCGATCAAGGTTGCGATATATTCCTTTACCGTCGGGTCAGCCAGGTGGTTTGGAAAATTACCATCGGGTTCCTTAAACAATATTTCATAGCTTGAGCTGATCCTGGTCATGATCTGGTCAATGATTGGACCACATGTACCATTACCTGTATCGATGATTATTTTCAAACCAGGCTGTATTTTAACACGGTCAACTACATAATCGATATATGTCGGTATGACATCGAGTTGTTCGATATCACCGTTACCTGATGCGAATTCACCTTTTTCAATAATGTGTTTAATTTTCTGTATCTCGGCACCGTATATTGTAGTTTTGTTTCGGCATATTTTGAAACCGTTGAATTCCTTGGGGTTATGGCTGGCAGTTATCACTACGCCGTTGCCGATATTATAATGGAACAATGAAAAATATAACAATGGTGTTGGTACTTCACCGATATCTATAACACTGAGGCCTGAACTCGTGAGCCCCTTCTGTATCGTTTTGGAAATTCTCGGTGAAGATATCCTGACATCGCGTCCTATAATGATTTTTGTTTGTCCGAGGTTTCGATAATAAGTCCCGACACCACGGGCAAACTCATAGACATTCTCATCAATAAAGTCAGTATCAGCAATGCCTCTAATATCGTATTCTCGGAAAATACTCGGGTTCATCATAATATTCGGCTCTCCACGTATGTGATCACCTCATCGATCACTTTCAGAGCTTCTGCTGCGTCATCCTTTGTTATGACAAGGGGTGGTGACATGCGAATTGAATTGAACCCGGCTCCATAGACGATGAGCCCACGTTTGAAACACTCGCCAGTAATTACTTCTTTGATGTTCTTACCATTATTCGTGATCGCATTCGGTAATGTCTCGCGTGTCTTTTTATCTTTCACTAATTCAAGACCGATCATTAAACCCTGACCGCGTACTTCACCGATTATCTGATGGCGATCCATGATTTCAACGAGTCCCGCTTTTAGAAAAGCACCGACTTTTGCGGCATTTTCAATCAAGTCATTTTCAATGATTTTTAAAGAAGCTACAGCGGCTGCTGCGATGACCGGGTTACCGCCAAAAGTTGAGCCATGCGCACCAGAGCGCCAGGCTCGTTCATCGATCTCAGGGTCCTGAAGCTCAGCGCGGCTCACCGTGGCACTTATCGGAAAACCTGAGGCGATCGCTTTGGCAATAATAATGATGTCCGGGATCACATTGACATGGTCACAGGCAAACCATTTACCCGTTCTGCCCATACCACATTGGATTTCATCAAAAGCAAGCAAGATATTGAACTTATCAGCGATCTTGCGTAAAGCAGGCAAGAATTCTTTAGGCGGTACAATGTAGCCGCCTTCACCCTGGATAGGTTCAACGAGGATTAGAGCGACATCTTCCGGATCGACAAGACGCACAAATATAACCTCGGTCAGGTAGGATAGACAATAAGGGATCGGTAAACCATCAAATTCTTTTCTCACGCAATTAGGATATGTTTCATTGAAGATGCAATGATAGCAGTAGGGATAGGGCACGTGGGTTACCCCGGGTATCAAAGGCGAAAAATGCGAGCGTTGGATTTTCTTGCTGCCTGACATCGTCATGCCGGCGAAAGTTCTGCCATGAAAAGCGCCCAGAAAACTGATTAGCTGGGGTCGTCGGGTATAGTGACGAGCGATCTTCAAAGTTGCAGCAACACCTTCAACACCGGAATTGCCAAAATATACTCTTTTCTCAAAATCTCCAGGTGATATTTCAAATAGCTTTTCTGCGAGCTGAACTTGAGACTCATAATAAAAATCGCAGCCTGAAATATGGATCAATTTTTGCATTTGTTCAGTTACTGCTTTGATCACATCAGGATGGCAGTGTCCAGTGCCGACTACCGCAAAACCAGCACCAAAATCGAGGTATGTCTTGCCGTCAAGATCAGTTATGCGTGCTCCTTTTGCATGATCAACTGCTAAAGGTATTTCTCTGGTTCTGGTATGAGCGCCAAACATGATTTTTTTGTCGCGCTCAATCAATTTTTTTGTATTTGGTCCTATTTCCGGTGAAGTATAATCGAATTTTTTCATCTTCCTCCTTGAAATATTATAACAAATTGAGTACGATTGTCAATGACGACCCAAGGGACAATGAACCTCATAAGTTCAAGGTGTCATCACCCGCTTTGCCTTCGTGTCACCATCCCCAGTCATTGCGAGCCCGCCAAAGGCGGGCGTGGCAATCTCTGGGTTATTTGTATTGCCCTGGATTGCCCGATTCCCCTGGTCAAGCCAGAGGACAGGCTTGTCGGGCAATGACCCCTTCGTTTTGTCATCATCCGGCTTGACCGGATGATCCAGGGAAAAGGGAAGCGTTGATCTCCGGTTATTCGAGATTTATAAAAAGACTTTGTTGTGTTAT
>CBFDDH010000075.1:0-3360 GCA_965603515.1 uncultured bacterium | reverse complement strand
ATAAGTCGGGGCGATCCGATTTGAACGGACGACCTCCAGCACCCCAAGCTGGCGCGCTAATCCACTGCGCCACGCCCCGCACAAAACTCATCCTATCTGTAGCCACCATCAGCAGGAGGGACAGACAGTCAATTATAGCGAGGCAGAAATTAAAGTCAAGCAGGTTTAACGGACTTTTTGTCCGGTTGTGGTAGTAATGAGTTTACCGTGCTTTACGCCTTTTGTACTCTGTAATTTATCGGCGATTTTCTTTATCACGTTTCCCTTGCCTCTAACAATCAGTACTTCCAAACAATTGTGTTTGTCAAGATGAATGTGCATAGTTGAGACAATCTGTTTGTGATACTTATGCTGTAAAGCAGTTAAAGTTTCAGTCAGTTCGTGTATTTCGTGATCATAAACAAGCGTGATCGTGCCAACTGTTTCTTGATCACTCGCTTGCCATTCCTGTTGGATAAGACGTTCCCTGATGAGGTCACGGATCGCTTCAGAGCGATTGGTATAACCTATTTTTGCGATGAGTTCATCGAAATCCTTTAACAGGGATTGATCCATTGAAACGCCAAACCTTATCGCATCAGCCATAATACTGTTTAGATTATATCTGCAATAGGAACTGCGTCAACAGGCGATTGGGGTCAAAGTTTAGTTCTGGTATCGGCAGGTATTGAGAGATATATAAGCACGGCAAGACCGGTCACCAAGCAGAGAAATACACCGATACCAAGAATAATATCATGTGGTTTTATATTGTTCGAGATAATACCGATGAATACAGCGCAGAGTATAAAGGTCACATTGATGATAAATTCCTTGGTGGCAAAAATCCGACCCCGTATTTCTGTAAGCACATCTTCTTGTAGGATCGTATCCTGTGATATTCCAATAATAGAAAAAACTATGCCGGCAATTACTGAAACAATATAGAGGAAAATAACGTTTACAAAAACCGATCCTATCAGAAAAAACACTGCAAGTACGGCCATACTCCAGATTATCATCTTCCCCCGATTGACACTTTTCCCAAAAAAACCCATGAGCAGACCGCCGATAAGCATACCCACACCGATAATACCACCAAGCCAACCAACACCCATCGTCCCCATACCGAATTCTTGTTGAACCAAATAGATGAGCACGGTATATGAGACAGCAGCGACAAAAGGTAATATGAAGACCGACAACATGACAAAGACAACAGTGCGATCTTTGATAAGAAGAATACCGAGTTCTTTCAAATCCAGGAGGAAGCGGTTAAGAGATTTCTTGAGCTCTTTAAAAAGGGAGAATTCAAACTTCTTTGCGGGTTCAAAGAGCACTCGAGCACCCATGCCGAGTACCAGCATGCCCGCAATAAAATGGGTCGAAGCATCGATATAGAAACCGATCCGCCAGCCGACCGAATGGACGAGATAGCCGCCACCGACCATACCGACAAAAGTGGCGAGTCGCGCCAGGGTGATAATGAGCGAATTCGCCTGGACCAATTCGTCATATTCAACAAGATCCGGTACAAGTGCATTCCGTGATGTGTTATTGAAGAGGTCAAGCGAGAAAAAAAGGACAACCAATATCCATATAGGTAGGGTGCTGTGAGTTAACATGACCAGCGTTGGGGTCAGAAAGATCAACAGTGATTGAATGAGATGGCATCGGATCATGATCGTCTGCTTATTATAGTGATCGATGAAGACCCCGGCAAATGGAGCGAGGATGATTATCGGTAGGGTGAAAGCAACGGAAAATTCACTGAATGCGGAGATTCGACCAGGTGACATAACGCCGATCAGCGTAATGATCACCATATGCGTAAGACGATCACCCAGTTGTGAGATAGTGTTGGATAGACCCAAGAAAGTAATGCCGCGTTTTTTTAAAAGATTGAACATTACACGGGTATGACGCAGATGAATTTAAAGGGCTTGTCAGAGTTATTTATGAAACTGTGTTTATCACCGGGCTTCACAAGAATGAAATCATTTTTCTTGACCGTGATTTTGTTCTCATCATCATCAAAGGTTGCGGTACCTTCGATGATATATATTTCGTGTTCAGTATCATCATGGCTATGTATAGGTATTGATCCACCCGGTAATAATTCAAAGAGTCTCATGGCATAGTGCTCAGCGCCGTCTTTTTCAGCTATAAGCCATCGGAGTGTACAACCTTTGGTCCCTTTTAGACTTGACCTTTCTTCAGGAACCTCACTGCTATGTTTGATAATCATTGTATCTAACACTATTCAAAAATGATATGGTGTCAAGCATCAGCGGTTGATTTTTATACCTCTTGACAATCGACTAGTATGTGTTAAAATGAGATAAAAGGAGGTGTGTATGAAATATATGGTTTGTATGATCGCGATAGCAATGTTCATGAGCCTTGCTGTCGCCGCAGATGGTGATATAGAATACAGTGCTGAACTTGGATCTGATACTCATCTTGAACACGTCTTCAAACATGAGACAGCCCAGCGCGAAACGATCGAAGTTATAATCGGGGTACAGGCGACCGGTAATTATATCCCTTTCTGGGGTAATAGTTATGATGCATGTCGATTCATGACCTTATATCTCCAGAGCGAAATAAATGTTGCCGGTGAGATCGTGACTCTGTCTTTCATGCCCTCAGGAAGTAATGTCGGTACCTATAATGATGTAAGGATTAGTCTATGTCATACAAGTGTTACTCAACTCAGTACTACCTTTGATAATAACTACTCGGGTAATACACCGGTTGAGGTTATGACTGTACCTAGTCTGCTAGTGGGTAATGCTGGGAATGTGTGGATGGATTGGGATATCAGTTTTGATTATAATAATATAGATAACCTTGTCGTTGAAATACAGTGGAATAGTGATAATGGTGTTGGTGTTCCGATTTGGCGTACGACTGAAACAGTACCGAGAAGACTGTATGCCTGGGATGATATGGCAATTACAGGCGCAGTAGGCAATCAATGTTATTATGTGAAGCTGGCGATCTCGACCGGTCCACCGCCAGATCATGATGCAGGTGTTGTGTCGATCGATGCACCGGGTTTGAATCTCATGCCCAATACTACGCTCGATCCCACTGCAACCTATCGGAACTTTGGTACAAATCAGGAAACGTTCGATGTTTATTATCTTATCGATTCAGCCGGGGTCAATATCTATAACGAAACCGCTAATATCACACTTGCTGCAACGACAGATACGATGATATCATTTGCTTCATGGACCTGCGGTCCAAATGGTGCGGTTTATGATGTCACCGCTTATACAGTTCTTGCCGGTGATATCAATCCCGCGAACGATACACTTACCCAGACGACCACGGTTAATGCATCATTCTGGGAGATCCTTACGAGTATCCCAA
>CBFDDH010000074.1:0-3870 GCA_965603515.1 uncultured bacterium | reverse complement strand
TCAGATAATCTGACCCGCCAATCATTTTATCGGCGCTGAGAAAGGATGCAAAATATAGCAAAGGCAGTACAAAGAGGAGTACTATGACAATTTTATCCCAATGTGTTTCAATAGGATTTAGCTTTGTCGGCTTTGGCGTCTCTTTTTTCTTTTTGTTTTTCTTACTCATTGCATGTGTTTTAGTATAAATATATTAGGTTAAGAGTCAAGACTGTGATAGAATATTCAATTATCCCGACTTGTTACTTATTTTCTTTACTGACAATCCCACAAAAAATACAACAATCTCAAACACTGTCATCCAAATACGCGAAATAAAACTCACTGCGATCGCCAAAGGTGTGGGCAGAATTGATGATAATAATACGGTCATAACACCCTCTCTGACACCCAATCCTGAAGGCGCAAAGAGTACAACAAAACCAATGATCCACGATAGGGTGTGCGCGCCCGCCAGTGTGAAAATCGATGAGATCGGAAATTGATAAATCGAATTCACCAAAAAATAAAGTCCAACAATTTGTGCTATCCAAAGACCAAAGTAATAAACCGATAATTTAAGCATCTGCATATATGACAGTGTGATCTTTACTCCTGGTCGTTTCAGAATTCGAAGTACGAAATTTGTGATCCAATTCAAAATACGCGGGTTAATAACAATGATAGCAATGATAAGCAAAATGAGTGAAGCTAAGATATTCCCCACTTTGCAAGTCCCGCTGAGCATGGAGGATATCAAGAAAATGATACTGCTCGTTATCAGTAGTAAACAGGTTTCCAGAACCATGCTGACAGCAAGACTCTCGCTTTGTATTTTCTCTTTCTTGCCAACATAGACCCTACCAACCATGTACCATATGCGACCGGGTACATACTTGGCTATTTGCGTTGTTGCAATCATCCAGGTAGACTGTGCAAATGACATGGAACTACCCAGAGCACGCATGAGTTCTTGCCAGCTCTTAGCATAGCTAAGGAAGTGAGCAACCAATGCGATAAAGGAGATTGCCAGCAGAACAACATTGAAATGGAGTTGATCAAAAGGAATACTTGACCAATTCTCTACAAGATTTTTCCCAAGAAACAAAAATATTACTGCAATGATTACAATCGGCAGAATTTTCTTTAGAAACTTCGGCATAAGCATGTGCTATGCCCTTTTACACACGAATACGAACTGATACGAAAACGACACGGGCAGAGCCAGGGTGAATTTAAGCAGAGCTCTTTTTATGATACTAATGGGCTTCATGTTTTTAAAAATCTTTGGTCCGAAATCTTTTCCAATATTTACGACTTTGATCTGATGCATTTCGATGAATCTGACCCACTCACCGAGCGTTGCCAGCATTTCCTGTGGTTGTTCTGTACCCTTGTACAACCTAAGCTTATTCAATATCCAATATGAGTTTGGGACTACTAGTAGAACCTGGCCTCCTCTTTTCGTGACTCTTTTTATTTCTGCCAAACCAGCACTGGGTGAAGAGAAATGCTCAATCGAACCCAAAGAAAATACAAGATCAAAGCGGTCATTGATAAATGGTAGCTTTTCACCATCTGCAACTACGGTTTTCACCCCTGGATCCAGGATTTTTTTGGACAAATCCAGTGCCTTCTTGGAAATATCAGAGCCGATACAACTGAACCCCTTGTCAGAGCAATATTTCAAAGCCCAACCTACGCCACAACCCACATCGAGGCAGATGCGTATTCTGCTGAAATCAACGTGTCTGAAAAATCGCTGTAGCCGTTTCTGGTCAATGACTTCGACGTCTTCGTCAAAGTGGTATTCCTTTTCGTAGAACTCACGGTCAGCTTTCATGCCATCTTGATTATAGGGTAATACTACGTGATGTCAATATAATCAGCCGGGGTTATGAAAACCAGGGTATTTACCCCCTTGACAACCCACTAAAATACACTAATATTATTAATAAGAGGTTTAAGCCTTGCATTGAAGTAGAAAGTACAGTTTTTTGTATAGCGGGGAGGTTTTATGTTTAAAAAAGGATTTTTGTTCGCTCTTTGTATAATAATCCCGGTTTTTGCGGGTAATACATGGATAGAGACCACCCAGGATGATTTCGCAGATGGTGTACATGAAAATTCCATCTATGCATCCCATCGGAGTGGCGGCACTGTAGAGTTTGTGCCGAGGTTCGATCTCAATAATGACGGCTATATTGATCTTGTAACTTGTGATATCGGTGGACCATATGTGACAATCCATTGGGGCAGTGAATCAGGTTATTCAAGCAATAACCAGATGCGTTTTCCGGCCACTGGAGCTGGCGATTGCGACATTGTTGATTTAGATACAGATGGTTATGCAGAGTTCCTTGTCAGTCACTGCAATTCAGTTTCACGACTATCGATATATTGGGGTTCTTCAGCCGGTCCATCACAATATAATGCATATCATATCCCAAACGCACCGTCAGTCCCCAATGAAGTATGTTATACTGCAGACCTAAATAAAGATGGCTATCTTGATATAATTATTGGGACATATTACAGTCTCTACACAGGCTCAATCTTCTGGGGAAGTGCAAACGGTTATTCCCCCTCAAATAGAACTGATCTCCCGACCGCTTTTGGTGCGCATAATACTGAAGTTGCAGACTTTAATAAAGATGGTTGGTTCGATATAGTGTTTGTGAATAATAGCAGCTCAATGAACTATATATATTGGGGCAGTGAAAATGGCTATTCCTCAAGTAATATGCTCTCGCTGGCAGCACCCACATCAACGCCTCACGGTTCATCGATTGCAGACCTTAATAACGATGGATACCTGGATCTTATCTTCACTTCAGTTTATGGCTCTCAAAGCTTTATTTACTACGGCAGTATCAATGGTTTTCAGAATTATCAAGCACTCAATACAGGTTCGACATATGGCGGCTCTGCAGTCTGCAATTTCAATGATGATCAGTATTTAGATATCGTATTTTTTAGAGGATGGCCAAGTGCACTTAGACCCATTATATATTGGGGGTCCTCAACGGGCTATTCTGACAATAACCGTACAGAAATTGGCATCCCAGTAAATGCCAGTGGTGGGTATGTCGCAGATTTTGACATTGATGGCGATTACGACATTTTTGTAAACAGCAGAAGCTACGGCAGTCTTATATTCTGGGGATGTGATTATAGTACAAATACTACAATACCTGTGAATCGCGACCACCATGCATTATTTCGTGAAATCGGTAATGTATACAATCGTGAGTATTATGAGGATTATATATCGTCGGTGTTTGATGCCGGTGCGATCACAGAGTGGAGTACGGTTGAATGGGATGCATATCAACCTGCAGGAACAGCTGTTTTCGTCTGGGTGCGAACAGGAGATACACCAACGCCTGATCAGTCATGGTCAGAATGGCAATCAGTCAGTAACGGCGGCTCGATACCGGCAAATCTCAACGCACGTTATATCCAGTATCAAACACGCCTTTCCTTTGCTAGCCCATGCTTCCTGCCAATGCTTGAGCAAATGACCATTGGATATGGTTGTGCTGGCTCTATTCAAGCCGAGGTAAGAATCGAACCCGAGGTTATCAATCTCAATAGTCAAGGTAGGTTCGTAGCGTTCATAACCTTTAACAACGCATCTGCTATTGATATATCAACTGTGGTGTGTGAAGGAGCCCCCGCGGTATCCGGGAACGCTCTTCCATCAAGACCGAAATACATCGCCAGGTTCAATGTAAAGGATCTCATTGGAGTTATACCCGGTCCGGCAGTACTATTTACCGTCACTGGTCAGTTATTCGATGGAACGAACTTTGTTGGTTATGATACGGTATGTGTTATAGGCCATGACAATGTCGTTCTCAATATAAGGCCAAACCCCTTCAGGGAAAA
>CBFDDH010000073.1:0-3977 GCA_965603515.1 uncultured bacterium | reverse complement strand
TTGACCGGACTGGCGAGATGGCATTGACGTTAAGGGATCTTGCAGCCAGGGCAAGACAGAAGACCAACAAGATGACACTTTCAAACCTGAAAAGATTGTACGAAAAAGATATCGAATTTAGAGATCATTTTGATGCATTCATAAAGGAGTTTGGTCATCGTGGACCTGCTGAGTTCGATATCGCGTCCATAAATTGGCGTGAAGATCATAATATGGTATTTAGCGTAATGACCACTGCAACTGATGATCGATCGTATCGCATTGATCGTAAGGCAATAGTACATAACATCATGAATGATTTAGGATCATTTGAGAGATGCGTTTTAAGGATATTTGTTCCACGAATAGAAGCACTCATGCCCTTGAGGGAAAATGGGAAGGACAAGTATCTTAAGGTGATGGCAAAAATAAAAGATCAACTTTTCGTCATGGAAAGAATTCTGATCAGACAGGGGTACATTGCGAATTCCAGGGACATATTCTTTCTTACACTGGAAGACCTGGATCGTTTACTCGCCCAACGATCAACAAAGAATGATATATTAGAGCTTGTAAAGAAAAGAAAGGATGAGTGGAAGACTTATAGACAAGCAAAGGCCCCAGATATTGTATTTGAAAGTGGTGAAAGAGTTTTTGCGGCTTCAGAAGAATCTGCTGTATTATCAGGAGAGCCCCTTAGTTTTGGTAGAATCAAAGCACGGGCAAGGGTGGTGAAGAATTTCAAGGATAGTGTGCGATTGAAGGAAGGTGAGATATTAGTTACTCATCATACAGATCCGGGTTGGACGCCGCTTTTTACGATCGCTTCTGGTGTCGTAATCGAAGTCGGTGGGATAATATGTCATGCCGCCATGGTGGCTCGGGAGCTGGGCGTCCCGGCGGTGGTGATCAGAAACGCGACCGCCCTTATACCTGACGGTTCACTCGTTGAGCTCGATGCTGATACAGGCAAAGTTATAATAATGTCAAAGACCAAATGACAAGTGAGGTCACCGTCCCCAGTCATTGCGAGTCCCGCATTCTTATTCATTATTGGCAATATGAAGCGGGATGTGGCAATCTCTGGGGTATTTGTATTAGCCTGGATTGCTCGATCCCTCACCTGTCATTACCCGACCCCTCACCTGTCATTGCCCGACTTGATCGGGCAATCTAGGAATCAAATTATAATATAAATCCATCCAGTTAGGATTTTCCTTTTCAATCAATTCCAACTTCCATTTTCGGTTGTATCTCTTAAGCCTTTTTTCTCGCTTGATTGCATTTTCAGGGTCATTACATTGTTCGAA
This sequence comes from uncultured bacterium, assembly GCA_965603515.1. Classification (GTDB taxonomy): domain Bacteria; phylum Hydrothermota; class Tepidihabitantia; order SM23-42; family SM23-42; genus JAUVZL01. The sequence continues at coordinate 2,688 of CBFDDH010000073.1, read as the reverse complement.
ATATACTAATTTGCTTACGTTATATTTCTTGGTAAAACCCTTTATATTCTTTCTTTATGTTCCTATACTCGTTTTATTAAATTGGATGTGATACCAATATACAATGTACCATTTCGTTTACTGGCTAAAATATATACATAATAATTTTTAGTCATATTCTCTGGATTATCCAAACAAGCCTGTCCTCTAACTTGATTAGGGGATTGGATAATGACAAAACATAAGGAACATCCACGCCCATCATAGATGAGCGGAGTTCATTTGACATTTTCCATTTTTAATTTGGATTTCTTCTGAAAGAAAGTCTTTGCTGCTTCCTGCTCAGCTTTCTTCTTTGTTGATCCAGACCCCTGACTTGCCTTTCTTTTGTTGATGTAAAGATTGACGAGGAATTTCTTCTTATGCGGAGCGCCTTCTTCTTTCACGATACGATAACCAATCGATTTCCGATGCTGCATTGCCCAACGGTTTAGTGCTGATTTGTAGTCTTTGTGCTTTGCTACCCGCTTTTTAAGAAGTATGCATTGCACAAACTTTGCGACATACACCAGCCCACGATCAAGATAGAGTGCCCCGATAATTGCTTCAAGACAACCAGCTATATTTGTGGGTCGATTTCTACCACCAGTATGTTCTTCACCTTTATCCATTATCATAAATTTGCCTAAATGTAGTCTTTTGCCGGTTCTGTACAGTGCTTCAGTGCAAGTATATCTTTTCTTCAATTCGCTCAGTTCTCCTTCTTGGGCATCAGGATACTTGATGTAGAGGAATTCACGTACAACTAGTTCTAATACTGCATCGCCGAGGAATTCAAGTGTTTCATTGGATTTCTTCTTCTTATTCTGAGGATCTCTATATGATGAATGCGTAAGGGCTAAGTTTAGTAGAGTTCTCTTTTTGAATCTAATGTTTAGAGATCCCTGAATCGCTTTATAATCGAGCGATGGCATCGATTTCAACGAGCGCGCCCTTGGGCAGGGATTTAACAAAAATTGCGACACGAGCAGGTGGTTCCTCAGTAAAATACTGTCCATAAACATCATTCATTGGAGCAAAATGTTCTGGTATAGTTAGATACACCGTTGTTTTTACGACCTTTGACAAATCAGTACCAGCTGCCTCGAGTACTGCTTTTAAATTATCAAGTACTTGTCTTGTTTGCTTTGCCACATCACCATCAATCATCTCATTAGTTACTGGTGAGAGCGCGATCTGTCCGGCTGTAAAAACAAGATCATCAATTGATACCGCCTGAGAATAGGGACCGATTGCTCGTGGCGCCTGGTCGGTTTCTACTATTTTCTTCATTGGTCACTCCTTGTTATGATCCCATCCTTCAATTCAAACTCCTTCAGTCCTATAATGAACTTGGCAAAATCTGGCTGTCCGATTCTTGTTTGAAAAACAAACCATCCATCAAGATTTGCTTTCTCGACAATCTCGATCGCCTTGAACTTATCTAGGAAGCCACCGAATTTAACGCGATAAAGATCAGTTGAATCAATGAAAACCGGGATATTACGTTGTCTTATCTCTTCGTACATTTGCCGAGCATTATCGCTATTGGAAAATGCCCCAACCTGGAAATACCACAGTGAGTCACTTGCCGCAGTAGATAGCCCAGCGGTTTTTTCTGGTATTCTATCCTCTGCTTCGGTCATTGATATCATAACCAGGGTGTTTAAGTTGAGCAAATGGAAACTGCCATTCTGATCTAAGGCAAGTGCATAGTCATAATTATCTGACTGTACCTGGAATAGCCTGGCAAACTCCACGGCACCTTTGAATATCACTTTGGGTCTTAAAGTTAAGGAATCCAGTAGGATAATCCCATGTTCAGTAACGAACAAAAATCTCTCGACTGCTTCCTGATTTCCAATAGGAATTGGCTGAAAATCTATTAATTTACCACGTCTTGTGACAAGAGAAATTGCTTCCGTGCTATAAATCAGATAACCATTTTCATACCGTTCAAATTCATCTCCAGGAGTGTTTAGTATGAATTTACTTTGTTTATTTAGTAATAAGTCATATAAGGTTATTTTATTTTCGATATCGAAAGTGACAAGGAGGTTATCATCGGCATAGTATCGGTAAGCGACTAGTTTGGATAGAGTTCTTTTCTTCAGGAGGCGGCCCGTGGTCAGATCGAATATCTTGATTATTGTTTTCCCCTCTGCATCAATGAATAGATTGAGTATATTATTATGTCCCCGCGCAATTGTGTTGTTGCGAGACAGCATGGGTTGGTAATCACCGTATTCAATGCCGATGCCAGTTTTAAAAGCTAGATTTTTTTTGTCCAGGAGGATAATCTCACCACTGGTTATTAAAATTACATCGTCAATGTTCGTGGCAATATAATTGAATCGTTGAGGTAAAGGTATCCGGTCCCTTAGCGATAAGTAATCCGGATCTATTTTATAAAGATAGCGTGCGGTCAACACATACAGATAATCGTCTATACTGTAATCAATGATCGAGCCGGTTATTATCTGTTCTCTAATTTCCATTGTGGGTAGGTCGACAGCGTATATGATTGAATCAATAATCAGTGGTTTGGTCATTATCACAAGAAAGAGATTGGCTATACTGATAAGTGACATGTGGCTTAATAATATGCTAAATCCTCGAAAAATCAAGAGCCTTTACACCTGCTTGTACGTTTTCAGGCTGACCGAGAAT
>CBFDDH010000072.1:0-4167 GCA_965603515.1 uncultured bacterium | reverse complement strand
AAGGCAGTAATTAAGTAATTAAGTAATTAGTAAAACAGTTACTAAGTAACTAAGTAATTGAGTTATTAAGTTATTTGGGATTTGGCTCTTTTCCCGCTCGCAAGAGCCATACCCGTTCACGCCAGTGAACCATAACCGTTGCGAATCTGTCTCGAGCTTTGTCGAGAGAGCAACCAGTCCCGCACGCAGTGCCATTTCCTTCTTGTCTCCAGCGCAGCGTGTTTCCATTCTTGACACTGGAATAATACTGAATAGACTCTAATGTATGATTTGGTACAAATCATGAAGATTGATATAGGGATTTACTGCGGTCCGATCGATCTCCTTGTCTATTTGGTGCGTAAGAAAGAGGTCGGTATTTTCGAGATACCCATTGCTCAGATCACTGAGGAATATCTTGATCATATGCAAAAGATCGAGCGGGATGATCTCGAGGATGCCGCGGACTTCCTTTTGATGGCCGCAATTCTCATAAGATTAAAGGTTCGTTCATTACTACCACGCACACCGGCAGATGAGGAAGAGGTAAAGCTGATCACGCTCATACAGATCGTTGAGGAGTACAAGAAATACCGGGAACTGGCAAAGGCTTTTGGCTTGATGGAACAAGAAACGAGCCAGCAGTACCCAAGGATCAGCCGGGAAGAGCCACCCCTTGAGGAGGCGAATATAACAAGTCTGGTCTTGGCTTTCCGTCAACTCAAGCCGCAGGAGGAAGAAAGTGTTACTTATGAACGTCAGGAAATCCCGATCCAAGTTATCATCGAGGAGATGAGAATGCTCCTTTGTAAAGGAGAGAGGATAGATTTCTTGGATTTTCTGCAGAAGAAAAACGATATTACGGTTGCGGTGGCTTACTTTTTTGGTATGCTTGAAATAGTAAAAATGGGTTACGCGCGTGTGGAACAAAAAGGGATTTACGGAAATATATATCTTAGGGCGGGAGAAGAAACATGATTTTTCTTTTACCGTTGATGTTCATAGTGCCCGAGGATTCCAATGGTCAAGATTTGCTCGATAAACAGCTTGCCCACTATTTTGTGGATTGGGAAATGTATTTTGATTCAGTACCGGGTGCAATGCGTTCATCCCAGGGGTGTCTTGATCTGCGCAACTGGTATATAGATCTTAATACAAAATTCGAAGTTTCGCTTTCAAAAATAATGGGGTTTAGATACCGAAATGAATATTTCGGTTATTATGATAATCATATTAACAATCATAGATTTGAACCGTATTTTCAAATTCGTGATAACCTAAGATTACTTTTTACTGTAACAACACACTATTATAAAGGTGAGGATGAATTAGGCATCGGTTTTTTTCTTGGTAAGGACTATCTGAATTATCTTGAATTCTTTGTTATCGCTGAAGATTTTGACCATAATTTCTCTTTGCAGAATGTCCCGGCAAGTGCTGATAAGATCACTTATTGGCAGCATCCAATAAAATTCGTTACCCGCTTCAATAAATACTGGAAAACCGGTCACCTTACACTGCATGCTGATTTGTCGAATTGCTATCGTCTACAATCAAATGAGGTCGAGATTGGTCCAACCCCTTATTTCCAGGAAAAAGGTTTACACCGGTACTTTTACACACGTGCATGGCAGGACATCGGCAAGTTCCGAATTGGCGGGATATGTGATCTAAGGCAATCTGAGTTCTTCAGCCAAGATACCGCAAGTGTATTCCGCAATGATAAGTACGAATTGATCGTTGAACCAGCGCTCTCTTTCAGACTTTCTGATAAGTGGACACCCAGCCTCTACTTCACGTATAACTACAAAACGCACAATGATTCATTGCATTCTCGCGTTCCAGGTACAGATAGCCTTTTTAATTACCAGCGCGATGTGTATGCCTACATGATCGATCTTGAGTTTCGTCCGGGCGGTAATTTTATCTGGCACGCTGGGATGCAGCGTGAGTTCTACTGCAATAACCAGGGTTGGGAATATACGGAGAGACGTTTACTCATTGGTTTTGAATACCGCTATAAAAATGTCTGGTTCTATTTTGTCGAAGCAATGGAAGGAGATTTTCCGACGCCTAAATGGATGCATAATCATACGTATATTCAACTGATGGTCAAATTTTGATGCAATGAAAAAGGATTACTCTTTAGTTCTGGTTGACAGTGGTCATGTGGTAAAAAAGATGGTTTTAAGCCAAGGTCGCTTCATTATCGGCAGGGCAGATGATGCTGATCTGGTGATCACCAATAAAGATGCTTCGCGGCGTCACGCGGTGATTATTTGTGACGGTTCTAATTTATCAATTGAAGATCTTGGCAGTACAAATGGTACTTTTATTAATGGAAGAAGAATTACCAAAGAATCACTCCATCCAGGTGATGAGATTTCAGTTGGTGACTCCAAAATATTCCTTGATGATGGTTCAGGAAGTTTTCCATATTTAGAGGTAACAGAGATTGGTCGGAAAGGGGCAGAGACTATTATCCTCGAAAAGAGGTTTTCTACACTGAAGCGAAAACTGAAAGATGAAGGTTTGAAAGAGGAATTTAAAACGATCGAGGATATCGTGAAAAAAAGTCGGAAAAAACTGTCTACCGTGGCAAATGAGGATAAAGTCACTGGATTGTTTAACCGTCAGTATTTTGACAAGATATCCAAGGCGGAATTCAGTCAGGCAAAGAAAACCCACAAGAACTTATCTGTTTTATTTATTGATATTGATCACTTTAAAAAAGTAAATGATGCATATGGTCATGATAAGGGTGATCTTGCGTTGTATACTGTTGCTCAGTTGATCCGAGCTTCCTGCCGCAAGAGTGATTTCGTGGCGCGCTATGGTGGGGAAGAGATCGTCGTTATACTTCCCAGTACAATTTCCCGTGATGCCATCCAGGTAGCGCGGGAAATCAATGGCGTTATTTCGAAACAATCAGAAAATCTTTTGGGTTTTCGCATCACGGTTAGTATTGGTGTTGCGACTTTTCCAAACGATGGTGCAAGCCTTAAACAAGTGATCAGGAATGCTGACAGCGCGATGTACGAGGCGAAAGATGCTGGAAGAAACCGCGTCTGGAAATTTGATGAAAAAAGAGATTAGATATATAGGTAACTATAAGATACTCGATATCATTGGCATGGGTGGTATGGCAAAGATCTATACTGCGATCCACATACCACTCAATCGGATTGTTGTCATAAAAGAGATGGGCCGAACTGAATCGCGCCGCCGCTTCAAACAAGAGGCGGTAATGTCATCTTCATTGGAACACCCCAATATAGTAGCTACTTATGATTACTTTAGCATTGGCCAATCGTGCTATATTGTCATGCAGTATATTGAAGGTTTGAACCTGGCTGAAATAATCGAACACAGCGCGCCGTTCCACCCGCAGGTTGCCGCGCTTATTATGCGTGAGGTCTGTCTGGCGATCCGGCATGCCCATGACAATAGCATATTACATCGCGATATTAAGCCGACTAATATTTTGATTTCGCTGAAGGGCGAAGTAAGAATTTCGGATTTTGGTGTTGCTCGCGGTGAAGATTCGCCAAATTTGACTTCAACAGGTACGGTTGTTGGTACGCCGTTTTACATGTCGCCCGAACAAGCTGAAGGCAAGAAACTGACCCTCCAATCTGATATCTATTCACTCGGTATTGTGCTTTATGAGATGGTTACCGGCAAAAAGCCTTTTTCAGGAGGCAATTCTCAGGCAGTTGCCGCCAAGGTGATAAGTTCAAAATATCCGACGCCGTTATTTAGAGATCCGCATCATAGCCTGAGGCTTTCGAAAATCATTACCCGGGCAATGAAAAAAAGCCTTAAGAGGAGATATCAGACGGTTGATCAGATGTGTCACGACCTTGAAAAATTCATCGGTTGGAAAAACATCGTAAAGAAAGAAAAGCATTTATTCAATCTATGCGGCGAAGTTGAGCATATAAAGCAGATGACAACGGTCGTAAGAAAACCTGGTAAGAAGAGGAAAAAGAAGAAGAAGGGCAAAGCCATTTATGCTTACCTATTCCTGATCGCCTTGCTTGCAGGCTTGATTTACTACCTTATTAGATTGATCCGATCATAGTAAGACAGTAATCAGTAATTAGTAATTAAGTCATTCTCTGGTTTAACCAGGGAATCCAGTGTCTTCCCGACGTTTCTTTTCCCGTTCGGAGAACTCATAACCGT
>CBFDDH010000071.1:0-4493 GCA_965603515.1 uncultured bacterium | reverse complement strand
GTGGCGGACTCCTTTCCAGCACGTAGTGCTAACTTCCAATCCGTTAGGATTCAAAAAGGAGTAATGCGTAGGGCGTACGGCGTAATGCGACTACAAGAGCATAAGGAAGTTATTGAGTAATTAAGTTATTGAGTAATTTGGGATTTGGCTCTTGGTTACCCGGTCGTATACTTACTGAGTATTTTATTGAATTCTTCTTCTCGTTCAACGAGGACTTTCCGCGACTTACTACCCTGGAACGGTTCAATTAAATTCGCTGCCTCAAGCTGATCAATGATCCTTCCGGCACGTGCATAGCCGACACCGAGTCGACGCTGCAAAAGCGAAACCGAAGCTACCTGATGTCTGAACACGAGTTTTGCCCCTTCAAAAAAAAGTGGATCAGTCTCGAGAGTTTCTTCCTGCATTACCGCTTCGATCTTAACATGCTCTTCACCGAGTTTGGGATAGTAGCCATCCTGGATAATTTCGTCGATTTTTTCAACGGGCATCATATTCGATAGCGCGCGCCGCTTTTCATCAAATGCCGGGTCTTTAGTATTAACAAATGCAGTCCACAATTCTTCTTCAATTATCGAATTGGTGATTTTGTCCAAGTCTCCTTCAAGGTCGCTCAGTAGCTCCATTAAATACATGCGGGCAATAAGATCACTAATACCGTTAATTTCTTCGGTTGACATATAGGCACCGTGCAAGCGAACCGGTGTGCCTTTGCCAGGTGGTAAGAAGAGCATATCACCATGGCCAAGCAGGGATTCAGCACCGTTCATATCGAGGATCGTCCGGGAATCAGTCTTCGAGGCAACCTGGAAAGCAATCCGGCACGGGAAATTCGCTTTTATCAAACCAGTAATCACGTCTACTGAAGGTCGTTGGGTTGCTAAAATAAGATGGATACCGACTGCTCTTGACATCTGGGCAAGTCGCGTTATGTTCTCCTCAATTTCATTTGCCGCAGTGAGCATTAAATCAGCAAGCTCATCGACGATTACAAGGATATATGGTTTTATCTCACCGCCCTTTTTCTTCATTTTTGTATTGTAACCGTCAATATCTCTAACTCCTTCCCGGGCGAAATCGCGATACCTGATTTCCATGATCTTAACTAATTTCTCAAGTTCGCTGACCGCGCGCTTCGGTTGTGTGACGGCGCGACGCAGGAGGTGTGGAATTGGATTATACATTGGTAATTCAAGACGCTTTGGATCGATCATGAGGAAGCGGAGATTTTTTGGGGTAGAATGATAGAGCAGACTGAGGATAATAGTGTTGATACAAACGCTCTTTCCTGAACCAGTAGTGCCGGCAATGAGCATATGGGGCATCTTTGAAATATCGCCGGTAACCGACTGACCAGTGATGTCTTCGCCGAGCACAATGCCCAAAGGTGAAGGGTTGTTTTGGAACTCACTGCTCAAGATACCTTTTCTCAAACAAACCAGACTCCGTTCGCGCTTTGGAACTTCAATGCCAACTGCTGATTTGCCAGGTATCGGTGCGACTACCCTTATGCGGGTTGCTTTCAGCGCCAGAGCCAGATCATTGCCGAGGTTAGCAATCCTGCTAACCTTGACACCTGGGGCTGGTTCAAACTCAAACCTCGAGATAACCGGTCCAGATTCAACGTTAACGACCTTACCCTGGACATCGAATTCAGCAAGGCAGGTTGATAAGATATCGCCTTCTTTTTCCAAAGCCTTCTTGTCCAGCTCGCGGTCTACTGATGTTTCCTCCAGGATATCCACGTAGGCTGTTTTAAAATCAATCTTTGTCGGCACCTTTGTCGTTCTTGCCTTGGTTTGTGTTTCGTCTTTTTCTATTGGTTTTGTTTCCTTTTTCTCTTTCTTTGCTTTCTTTGGCTTTTCTTTTATGACTAACGCGTCCCTTGGTTTGGATTTGGGAAAGATGCTTTTCTTAAGGATCATAAACATGACGATTATCATACCGAAACCGAGGATAAAATAAGTGCCGAGTTGGCCAAAATAATCTATTAGGAATTTACTGACTATAGAACCAAATGTACCGCCAGCACCGATATTACTAACCTTTAATTTTAGAAAGAGCGCAAGGATTGTATCAATAATGACGCCTATCGGTACAAAATATAATAAAACAGTATTGATCTTTTTTTCAGGTTTAAACAAGAAAACAAAACCAAGATAAGCAAGGATACACGGGATAATGAAGAAATAGAAACCAATGAGCCAGAATATCCAGGCTGATGAGTAAAAACCAAATATCCCACCAAAGTTCTTAAACCTTTCCAACGGGTTCATCAGGTATGAAATCTGTGATATTACTAAGAGTATGCATAAAAGAAAAAACATGATGCCAGATACCTTGCGTTTTTTTGTGGGGTCGAGTTCTTTGGCAATAAATAAAAGAACACCAATAGCAACAATGAGAAGTACTATTGGGACAACTATATTTGCCATGCTAAATTCTACACATAAATCTAAAATTGTCAACTGAATATATGAAACGGAGCATGGGAGAAACGGTGAAACGGAGCGTAAGGAGTAGGGAGTAAAGCGTAAGGCGAAAAGAACAAAGCAGTTACTAGGTAATTAAGTTATTGAGTAATTTGGAATTTGGTTCTTGGAACTTGGAATTTGGTTCTTGGAATTCCGTTACTGAATTATAATAATTTTCTCGGTGACCTTTTCTTCAACATTCTCTAAGGTTATAAAGTAGGTACCTGAAGGTAAACGTCTCCCCTGTGCATCATTTCTGTCCCAGTTAATTGTGAATTGCCCAGAGCCCTTAACTTCAAACAGTTTCCTGACGAGTTTTCCTGAATTATCAAATACCTTTACCCAGGAATTATCCGTACCAGTAGTCTTCACCATGATCATGATATTTTTTTCAGATACCGTAGGTCGAACCTGTAGACTATTATGTGAAATAGAACTGCACTCAAATTCTTTTACTGAAGCAGCAGGTGAAATCCGGAAACTCGCTGGCGTGATCGCGGTGCTCGTATCAGTTTGTGTAGCTGCAATGTATCTGATATAGCAATTATCCGATGATATTCCGGACGGAATAGACCACTGATACCGGCAATTATTAGGTACATTTGTAGTAATTTGCGACCAGGGACCAGCTGGACCGGTCGTTGATAGATCAAGACTTATAAGAGCAATACCGCTCACTACACCACATGTCCAGTCAATAAAATGTACTGACCCCGCAATAAAGGTTTCACCCCCCCGTGGAAATACAGGAAATATGAAAAGACTATCTGGGGTACTTGTCTCCTTATAAAAATGGAGGTGGTTTATGGGATTCCAGCCTTCACCCTCTTCGCTGACCAAGGCAATATCTGGATACCCATTGTGGTCTGCATCGCCGCCCACACGAAAGGCAGTGAAATCGCCTGATCCTGGGGTGTAAAAAGTCGTTGCTTCGGTCCAGTTCCCTGCACCATCACCTGACCAGATAGTTATTGTGCTGTCACCAAATGCCGCGACATCCAGATAACCATCGATGTCCATATCGCATAATTGTGTCCCATAATATGGACCGCTGATCGGTAGGTTCCCACTGTAATCCACCCAGTTATTACTGCCGTCCCACACCCAAACCTCAATACCGCCATCACTATTAGTAAAAGCAAAATCCTGACCCCCATCATTATTCACGTCACCAAGAGAAGACCCACAGCGTCCTGCACCACCAGCAGGTGGCAAATTACCATCGGCCTGGGTGAAGTTACCTGCACCGTCACCAAGATATATACTGCCGTATTGATGACCAACCGCAAAATCTGCATTACCATCGCCGTTGACATCGCCAAACTTAAAGAACATCCTTGAATTACCACCAAGAAAACCAAAAGCGTATGTCCAGTTACCATCGCCATTATTTGTGCAAAGGTGAATTCCGTCACCTGCACCAAAAGAAACTGAACCAATATCTAAATAGCCATCGTTGTTAATATCGCCAAAATCAGTTGAAAACATACCCCAGTCACCACCTGTGGAAATACCATCATCCCATGCGGTCCAGTTCTGACCAGTACCGTCACCCAAGGCCGCTTCGAGTATTGAATCACCAAAATCAGTGCTCGAATAGTTGTGGTGCATACCATATCCGATATCCATATGGCCATCATTGTTAAGGTCACCGATCGCAATACCGCCATAACCAAAATTGCCGTTCTGATATACACTCCAATTACCCTGTCCATCGCCAAACCAAACCATGACCCCGTGTTCATTCGTATTGATATATGGCGAACCATGATCACCAATTGATAAAATATCAATATTACCATCATTGTCGATATCAGCAAATTCAATTTCCGTTCTACCAGCTTCCAGCTCAGGTGTTCCTAAGCCGCTTGAAGACTCAATGTATTCAAGAGCATACATTGCCGCGATGATGAAAAATATTCCAAAAATAAAAACTGTGAATTTTTTCATAAAACCCCCTTGTCTCCCTTTCCCTTTGTTTATTTTATTCGCTTTAATCATAGTGTCAATAAGGGAAAG
>CBFDDH010000070.1:0-5112 GCA_965603515.1 uncultured bacterium | reverse complement strand
AAATCAAAGGATAAACCTTTGATAAGTTATTAAGTAACTAAGTAATTGAGTTATTAGAAAATTGAGTCATTCTCTGGTTTAACCAGGGAATCCAGTTTCTTCAACAGAGTGTGTTCTCCGTTACCCCGTTACTCCGACACTCTGATACACCGTTACATATCTTCTCCCTACTCCTTACGCCATACTCTCTACTCTTTACGCCCTTCGCTCTTTGCCATTAGCTATCAGCCATCCGCTATTAGCTATAAGCATAAAAGGGGGCAAAGCCCCCTTTTATGGGCAGGGAAGGACTCGAACCTTCGAAGGCTTACGCCAGCAGATTTACAGTCTGCCCCCTTTGACCGCTTGGGTACCTACCCGGATTGTTTATGATACTAACTATCTATTTTTCTTTCTAAATACGACTCTTGGTCAGCCGGGAAAGGGATTCGAACCCCCGACCTGAGGTTTACAAAACCACTGCTCTACCCCTGAGCTACCCCGGCAAAAGCTTTGTCAAGTCGGCATACATCTAATTCACCACGATTATATGTGAAATTTAAAGAATGTCAATATCAGGAGAGTTGGTTCAGGATAAAAGCCGAAATCGGGGTCATTGCGAGCGTAGCGAAGCAATCTCACTCTTCTCTGTCATGCTGAACTTGTTTCAGCATCCATGTATAATGTTGAGATTTGACCCCATATCCTTACACAGGAATATGGTGTTGAGTTCAATATTTCTAAGAATGAATTTGATAAGAGATTATCTGATAATGGCAATGAGCAGCACCCAAATGTGCTTAAAAAAATATATAAAGAGGCAACGGGCGCTGGTTTGAAAAAATCTCAGTTTGGACGCTGTCTGGCAGAAATTGTAATAGCTCACAAAAATGCTTTCAAGCAGAATAATGTATTGCTATATTTTGCTGGATATTTTCGACGACATGATATGCAACTACTACCTGATGTCGAATGGGTGCCGGAAGCAAGATATTTAGTAGAAGATACACATGTTGTAGACTGAAAGAGGTAGAACTCGCACCAGGTGTTCTCTGAGGTTTGCGGTACGCATTCGGCTTTACACTTCGGACAGTTCACGTTACCCCCACGGGATATTGTAGCTAATCTGTCCTAGGATGTCAAGGTTGACAGAACTGGGCTCTGTGCTATAATCTATCGTTAGGGAGATTGTGACGAGGGTCAAAGATAAGTATAAAGAAGAAGAGGAGAATAAATGAATGATACAATGGAAATATTGAGCAAACATGAAGAGGCAATTAGTCAATTGTATGCCGCATACGCCCAAAAATTCCCCGACCACAAAGAGTTTTGGTCTACAGTTTCATGGGAAGAGAAGGAGCATGCAGAGCAAATTCGCAAACTTTCACAAATGATTAAAGAAGGTCATGCTCGATTTGATTTTGAAACATACAAACCAAACATTATAAAAATCTCCATGGATTATATTGCAAAAGAGTTAGTCCGTGCGGAAAAGGAAGATATTTCACTAACAACCGCCCTTTCAGTAGCATTAGATATCGAGAAAGCGATCGTTGATGGCGAAGTCTTCGAGTCATTCAATGGATATACGGCCGAGGCAAAAAGTTTCATACGCGAATGTGCAAAAGGTTTTGCAGAACATTACCGGGTAGTAGAGGATATGTGGTCAACTCACAGAAAGTTTTTTTGATCTTGCCAGATAGGGGGTTATTGAAGATTGAGAAGGAATTATTGAGGAGTAAGAGTGGAGGCTACAATACCCCCCCCCACGGGATACTGTTGCTATGGGGAGTGAGCTGTCAATACTTGACCTCAGGCTTAGTAGCTGTATAATAAATTAGAAGCATTACAACAATAAAATCTAACTTTTAAGTTCATCTTTGCAATATTAGACCTGAGGGTTATTTGTGCATAAGGGCGGAAGTATTAAAAACAGAAGACTCCATAATGAGGGGAGTGCTTTATGGAAAACATTGATCTTGATGAGATCATTAGCTGTCTGCGTAAAATAGCAAAAATACTGCATGACAAGCCAAAAGAAGCATTAAGAGAGCTGAGAGAAATCAGCGCAAGAGTCGACAGCCAGGTTCCCTATCGTGACGGGCACAATCAAAGAGTTAGCAGCTACTCATTGCAGCTCGGGAGGCAACTCGAGTTGGAAGAGAAAGAAATGGTCATCCTTGAAACCGCAGCACTACTCCATGATTTTGGCAAAATATGTATTGATGAAAAAATTCTCATAAAGCCTTCATCATTGACTGAGCGAGAAAAGAGTGAAATACACCAGCATGCCATAAAGGGATACTATATATTGGCTGGCTTCACTGAATTCCAGGAGGCTTTGGGTGGTGTAAAAACTCATCACGAGCGGTTTGATGGCCTGGGTTATCCAGAAGGACTCGTGAAAGACAATATCCCTTTCATCGGCAGGATCATTGCCGTTGCAGACGCCTATGATGCGATGACCTCAAAAAGACCGTACAGAGAAGCGAGGACAAAGGAGCAAGCAGCACGAGAAATTCAGGGGTGTTCAGGCTCGCAGTTTGATCCAATCGTAGTAGATGCGTTTATTACTATCCTAAATATCGGCGCTTGCCGAAAAAAGATATAATGACACTTAAACCTGGAAAAAGGTGGCAGGTCTTGACATTAGACATTTACTTCCCCAACAGTTGTTTCTTTAATGCACGCACAGTTCTTTGATATCTTCGTTGCTATAATTGACCTTGCTTAAACCGACACAAGCGCTTGGCAACAGCAAACTTCTCTACCGAGAAGTGGGGACGGTGCTGAGCGAAAGCGAAGTGCTCTTTGTAATGATACTATAAAGCATTTGGGGTCGAGAAGTCATATTAACCTCTCGACCCCAAATTGATTGTCTTTACCTGTATCGTTACAGGTTATATCAAGCTATCGTAGGAGTATTGCTTTTTCTGTTTTCTGATAATCATCCGTCTCAAACCGTAGGAAATACACACCAGCAGGTACTGCACGCCCTGAGTCATCCCTGGAATCCCAGATCATTGTGTAGTAACCCGGCTCACAAGTACCCTGAGCCAAAGTACGCACTAAACGACCCGATGCATCATACACACACAACGAGACATCAGCCGAATGAGCGACCTGATAACGAATATTCATCACCCGCACACCAGGATTAGGATAAAGCGCACTCAACATAGTCTTGAGCGGGATATTGACTAAACCACCCTCTTGGATACCCGGATTGATCACAATACCAAAGAACTTCATGATCGAATCGATCAATGCCTCACGCGTCGAAGGCGGACTCACATCAACTAAACCACCCAGCTCAAAAGAAACACCCACGGTCCGATACGTACCAGCATCATTTGCCACACCGCAATTATAACTATTATTACCATCATGGAAAATCAAGAAACCAGTACCTGCAGGATTGATGTGATCCATATAGGCATTCTCACCCGCATAAGCAAAACTCATACCCGTAGTAAACGTACCACTCTCACCCACGACCGGACCCATATCCTGATAACTGTAAGTAGTAGCGGTCATACCAAAAACCGAACGGAAATCATAACCGCCAAAAAAGTATGGATCTATATACCAGGTTGCACTACCTTCCATGTACACTCGACCATTGTCGTTCTGCAAGAAATCAACGAGCTGATCTGCCTCAGCACTGCCTGAGGGAAATAAATAACGGTTTGCATAAACCCCGGTAGTAACTAAACATGCCTGATACATACTAAGATCTGAAACAAGCGTGGTCCCATAGTCTCCGCTATAACCAAGTACTGCAAGAATTGAATCTATGAGTAGACCAGAACTCGGTGATGGATCTGGATTCCATAAGTAATAGTGTTTCTTACCGACAACAAGGCTGAACTCTAAGGTCTCGACATAAATACCCGAGACAACTTCGACCTCAAAGTCACAGAGAGTACCGGTCGGTGTCGTAGCGCTTGCCGTAACATTATACGGGTCACCAGAATTAGAACCCTGGTTACCCGGATCGATAGAACCATAATTACCTGAAGCATCATTGATCGTAATATAAGAAGAGGTCGTGGTCAAGGTCGATGTTATGCTTGCAGCAGTTGCACCACCTTCATTCTCGATCGTCACAATGAGGTCAGCATCTTCACCCGGATCCAAAATACCATTGCCATTACCGTCATTTTGCACGACAACATCAACATATACCAATATCGGCGCATAGACTGTAACCGACGGGAAAGAAGTAAAGATACTATCATTAACATCATGGAAATCTAAGGTGAAGTTAACGACATGACCATTCGGACAATCAGCCGCTACATCAAATCCATAATACGGATTTGATAAAGACGAATCATCCTCCGGGATATTACCGTACCAGGACGAATCTGTGGTCAGGGTAACATAAGTGTCAGACTCAAAAAGCAGACCATAAACACTCAATGCCGTACCCGTACCAACGTTCTTACCATAAATACCATAATCGATCGACTCACCCGGATTGACCACACCGTCATTATTACCACCAGCTGAATCGTCGATCAAAGTACCGCTCAAGGTAACATACGGATAAGTACTCGATGTGATCGGCACATCAACTTCATAACGGTAGTAATTAGCTTTGGTCACAGTGACCTTCATAGTATTACCCGGTGTCTGCGGTGGTATTGTGATCGGTACAGAACCACCCGTACCCTCGGCAACTCCGATGATCTCACCGTCTACGGTCAAGGCAATGACTGAGCTGTCATTAGCTGTAACCGGGAATGTCGTTGCACCAGCAAGCAGACTTGCTGGGTGACTCACGGTTAAGGTCAAAGGTATCACTGAATACAGGGTAAAGAACACGTCACCATGGTCATGGAATAACTGCGCGGTCGTTACCTTATAGTTCATACCCAGACCGGCTGAATCCGGCATCCAGGACGCGAACAAATAGTACTTCGCAGAAACCATCGCCATACCTGGACGCTGATTCGAATATCCAGTCATATCAAAGAAAGGATAACCCGGATCAAACTGCGACCACAAGGCATCATACGTACCCCAGATATAAGTGTCATTGACAAATGAATAACTCACCTCGGTCGGCGCCATGAAACCCAAGGCACCATAGGCGATACGATGGAACTTCTCGCAAAATACTTCAGT
>CBFDDH010000069.1:0-5171 GCA_965603515.1 uncultured bacterium | reverse complement strand
AGGAAACGGGATCCCGATTCACATATAAAAAGATATAATGCAGAATCGGGACAAGTCCCTCCGGGCCCATTTAATAGAAAAAGGAGAAACTCTAATCTCTAAATACGAAATTCTAAATTCCGATCTATGGTCGAGAATCCTCGCAAAACGGGACAATTTCAAAAATCCAATGCTCAAAATTCAAAACTTGTTTGATTTGGAACTGGATGTTTTGTGCTTGGTACTTGAGTTTTGTCCATGAAGTGGTCGGTTCACCCAGCAAAAGAAGACTATAACAAAACTGTCTTAAGTTTGATCTTTATCATTGGTTTTCTGATGTTTGTGTCGATTTTCTACGGGCTTTTTTTGGGGATTCTTGGTTTCGTCATTCTTTTTGTCTCTCTGTATTCCTATTTTTTCCCGTCGTATTATGAAGTTGATCAGGATCAAGTGCTAATCAGGAATATTTTTATTACCCAACGCCGGCGTCTAGCCGAGTTCAAAAAGGTCTATCACGGTAAGAATGGAATATTACTCAGTCCGTTCAGAAGAAAAACCTTTCTGAATCAGTTTCGTGGTGTTTTTCTTCTGTTGCCAAAGGAACGACAGGCAATTGAGGACTACGTAAGAGGACTTATTGAAAGTGATGAGATGACTGAAGATGGGCAATCCAATAAAGACCATTAGCGCAGAGAAGTATGCAGTTGTCGACAAGGTGCTTGCTCAGAGATATGCCTTGGATTTCGCGATACCTTATGAACTCGCCAACATTCTCGTAGCGCGTTTTCCATCATACAGTGAAGCAGAAGAATTCCTGTTTCCAAATATTTCCAACCTCTATGATCCATGGTCAATACCCGATATGGCCAAAGCAGTTGACGATATCATCGTTTCAGTAAAGGGCAACGAAAGCATCCTGGTTTACTGCCACGATGATATTGATGGTTATACTTCAGGAACAATTATGTACAAGACTCTTGTTGATCTTACAAGAGGACAGGATGAGAGGATTTTTTTGTACCCGGTTGTGCGTGAAAAAGATGGTTACATTCTTAACCCGGATGTTCTAAAAAGGTATCAGGAGCAAGGGGTTAAATTACTCATAACAGTTGATTTCGGCATTAGTAGTCTGGAGAATTTTCGCATTGTCTCTGAACTCGGTCTGAAGCTCGTTGTTTGTGATCATCACGAGACCAACCTTTCTGATTTCCCTGGACCAGCAGTAGACCCGAAGCGACCCGATTCACGATATCCGTTTCGCGAACTGGCGGGGGTCGGGGTTAGCTTCAAGCTTGCGCAGTGTCTTTATCAAAGGGTACTCAGTCTAAGTAGCCGTGAATTCTATTCATTGAGAAGAGATTTCTTTCCGTTACTGATGCTGGGCACGATATCAGACCGAGTTATCCTGCTGGGAGAGAACCGCATATTCAGCGTCCATGGGTTGGCCGTTTTGAATAAACTCGATGAGCCGTGGATAAAGTACTTTAGAAAGGACAAGGACGTTAAGACATCTATGATCACGCGCGAGATCATACCGACAATTGGTTCAGCCGCATATGTTGATCCTAAACTCGGAGTAGAGGTGTTCTTAAACCGTGATTTTGAGCGCGTGTCGGAAATCTTTGGTATCTTAGAGAATATGAATGAGGAACGTAAACACGGCGTTAATGGATTGCTAAGCACGGCTAATTCAGCGGCCAAGTTATTTCCTCAACTCGTTGTTTCCATAATTCCTTTTTCAAGGCAGCATTATCTTGGTGCGGTTGCTGCACGTTTAAAAGATCAGTATAAACGAACATCGATCGTCATTGGACTCAAGGATGGTAAGTGTTTTGGTGAACTACGTAGCAATACTTGTGATTTATTCAAGATATTGGATCACTTCAAACCTTTGTTTATGGATTTCGGTGGTCATTGCATGGCTGCAGGATTCACGATGTCTGAGACGAATCTTGATAGATTTGTGGACGGAATGGTTGGGTATTTTCCAAGCGATGATTTATCCGCGAAATCAGAAGAAGAACGTGATTTGGATACACAGGGCATTTTTTTTCTTGAACGCACGAAAATAGATGTGTTGCAGCCTATGACGCCATTTGGTGCGGGTAATCCGCCACCCCTATTGACAGACGGTATAAATATCTATACAATAGATAGCGCGTTCAATGTGATTGAGAAGGAGATAAGTGGCTAACCTTAATTTTGCAAAGAAGGAACTCAATTTGAAGATCGTCTACTATGGCACTGGTCTTTGTGGGAAAACAACGAATTTACGGGTTATATTTTCTGCTATGGGTCCAGATAGACGAGGGCAGATGATGAGTCTGGCTACGGAACTTGATCAGACGCTGTTTTTTGATTTCTTGCCAGTTGATTTGGGTAGTGTGAAGGGCTGGAAGTTAAGGCACCATCTATACACTGTACCTGGGCAGATTTACTACAATGTTTCGCGCAAGCTAGTTCTCAAGAACGTTGATGGTTTAGTTTTCGTGGTTGATTCTCAGGAAGAACGTGTCGACGAGAACATCGAGAGTCTCAACAACCTGCATGATAATCTGAACAGTTATGGATTGAGTCTTAAGGATATCCCGATGGTCATTCAGTACAACAAGCGTGACCTTCCCAATATAATGCCGCTAAGTGATCTGCAATTACAGATAAACCGCGACGGATATACATATTTTGAAAGTGTTGCGATTCGGGGCATAGGCGTTTTTGATACCCTTAAGTCGATCTGTCAACTTACCGTATTGAAGCAGATGAAGGATCTGCCCCAGGTTTAGGCAGTCTCTATTCATAACCTATTCAACCTAAAACTATTGACTTTGATCGGATTGTCTATTATAATTCTTCTATAATGGAAAAATTGCCAACTATCAAGATCAGCGTTGAAAAGGTTAAAAGGCTTGATAGTCTGCTAAGTAGTTTCTGTGAAGAGGCAAATATAGTATGGGCGATTTTTGCTACAGCATCAGGTCAAATTCTCGTACAGAAAGGGTTTGTCCGTTCTTTTGATGTATTAGCGATATCTGCGTTAGCCTGTGGGGTTTTTAATTCAACAGGGGAGCTAGCCCGGCTAATTGGGGAAAGGAATTTCAGCCAATTTCTTCAAGAAGGAAAAAAATTCAGCGTCTACTATATAGGGATTCACGACGATTATTTGCTGGTTTCACTTTTTGACGACCGGACACTACCTGGGGTCGTTAAAGTGGCAAGCAAAGACTTCTCAGTAGGTGCAGAGGATGTTATGAGAAACGGAAAATGAAACGGCGACCAGACTTTGAAAATTTCTATGTGTATGAAGGCAACAAAGTTGCTTATCTTGCTGCCCAGAAAATTATCGAGTTCCCAGGTGAACTCTTCAATCCCTTATATGTATACGCAAATACTGGTTTGGGGAAGACTCATCTCTTATTGGCAATACATACTGAATTGAATAAGAAATCTCCGACGAAGTTTTTCTCGGCGAAAGAATTCGAGAAAGCTCTGGACGAGACAAAAGTCTTTGATTGTTCAATTATTGTCGATGATATACATAGCATATCATCGACATATCATGGTGCGCTTCTCGGCGTGATCGATACTGCATTAACGAGTGATCAACAAATGTGTTTCTCTGGTAACACGGCACCACGGGATTTAAAGAATTTTGATTCGCAATTACTCTCCCGATTTGAAGGCGGTCTTGTCTGTGACATATTACGGCCAAAGGAAATGGCACTTATCGATGTGATCAAGAAGAAGTCTAGTGAGGCAGGGATTCTCTTGCCAGATGAGATTGCTTTGGAACTCGCCCAGATATCTACTGGTTCAATACGTACAATAGAAGGTATGATAAATCGCATAGTTGCATATTCATCGCTCGGAAGTTTATCACTCGACCCGGACAGTGTCCGCATGATATTAAAGGAGTTTTATCCCAAAGGTATTTATAGTCCGGTTTCTTCACTCCTCGAGGAATTGAAAAAGAATGCGAGTGAAGTATTATCTGATGTGTCTGAGAAACTCAATGTCCGTGAAGAGTATAAGGAGAAGATATACATTTGGGAGATGAAGGGGTTTGATACCACTAGTCTCAAACCCTTGTTGGAAGGCAATGTTGAAAAACTGAAAATAGCATATGATGAATTCATAAAGAAGGTTGAAAGACTTATTGGACTTCAGAAGGAATTCGGTTCACTTAACGCCGGCATTTTCCCTGATGAAGCTATGACGATTGAATCAATGCTCTTTTCTCCAGAACACGTTGATGAGATCGAAGAACTGATTTCGAATATGAAACGAGATATTCAGGTTTCAAAAGGCAAGAAAGCTTTTGAAGGTTACCTCGTTGGAGCCTGTAACAAAGATGCGGTTACTTTGTACAAAGAACAGATCGTTAAGCACTTGGGCGAGAAGTATAACCCCTTTGTGGTATTCGGTAAAGAAGGGACCGGTCGAACAAGGTTTCTCGAAGAGGTAAGGCTGGATCTGGAAACAGCAAATAAAGTGGTTTGTTTTGTTGATCTTGACGATGAAGATTCAGTGCGTCGGTTTGAGAAGATGAATAGCGTTGATGTTCTGGTAATGGATAACTTCCATAATATCTTCTCTTTTGGTGAAGAACTTCGCAAAAGAATATTCGATGTTGTGAAGCTTTACCTTGATTCTGGTAAAGCAGTAATATTCAGTTCCGCCACCTATCCAACTGACGCGACCTTATCCGAAGATGAAAAGGCGATATTAGAATGTGGCATCGAGGTCGAGCTGAAAGAACCGAGTTCCGATATAGTAGAAACCTATGTCAAGACAAATCTGGAGCATGGTAAGGCTGAATCTTTGATTGAAGAAGGGTTACCTGTATTTGTTTCTTTCTCCATGATTGACGATTTCATTACAAAGATTACAAAGGAAACTACTGCTTCAGTTACAGCTGCAACTGAAGCAGTAGAGTTAGTTGAAACACCTATTGAACAGGAAATAGTATCATTGGGTCTATCTGGAGAGACAGTTGAAACAGGTGCAGTTTCTGCTGAACAGACTGAAGAGGTGATCGCGTTGGGTCTGTCAGGTGAAGAGTTAACTAAAGAAGAAGCCAGTACTGATGATAAAGGTAAAGAGATCGTGGGATTAGACGTCTCAGAAAAAACTGTTGAGGAAACATCAATTGTGTCATTAGGTTTGCCGGGTGAGGAAGCGATCAGCAAGCAAGA
>CBFDDH010000068.1:0-5602 GCA_965603515.1 uncultured bacterium | reverse complement strand
TGTCATTGCCCGACTCCCCCCTCTGTCATTGCCCGACTTGATCGGGCAATCCAGAAATCAACTCTTTGCTTTTCCCTGGATTATCCAGTCCCTTCGACACACAACTCAGGACTACAGCAAGCTGGATAATGACACATTGAACTTATGAGGGGCATGGGTGAATTTAAGTATTTGTATTTTAGTATCGTTTAGAGTTAAAACTTAGATATTAGAATTTGCCGAGCAAAGCGAGGTTTACGCATATGCACAAACCCTTGATTTTCAACATATTTTGATTACTATTATTCACCATGAAATGCCCTAAATGCAAAGCTGAAAATCCCCCAAAAAATAAGTTCTGTGGTGAATGTGGTTACCGACTTCAAACTTCGATCAAAGAAGACCGCATGGATATAATTAAAAAAGATATCCCTGAATCATTAGTTAAGAAAATCATCCTCACTAAAGACACTATTGAAAAAGAACGGAAAGATGTTACAGTGATCTTCGCTGATATTTCTGGCTTTACTACCATGTCTGAAAAACTTGATCCTGAGGAATTAACCATCTTGATGAATAAATGTTTCCGCAGATTGGGTGTTATGATCTATCGTTATGAAGGAATCATTGACAAATTCATTGGTGATTGTATCATGGCGATCTTTGGCGCTCCAGTAACGCATCAAGATGATCCAGAACGCGCAATCCTGGCATGTCTAGATATGCAGAATGCACTTAAAGAAATAAACGATAATCTTGACTCATCACTAGAAAAATTGACTATACATTCTGGCATCAATACTGGAGTCGTTATCGCTGGCAAGGTCGGGTCAGATCTCCAGATGGATTATACGGTTATGGGCGACACCGTGAATGTTGCACAAAGACTAAAGGACATTAGTCCTCCGGGCAGCATCCTTATAGGAAAAGAAACCTATGATCGTTCCCGGCACGCCTTTGACTTCATGCCCTACGAACCAGTGCAACTCAAAGGCAAAAAAGAAAAGGTAACGCCCTTTGAGGTCATCGGTAGAAAATGGGGTTCTGAGTTTGGTCTGGGGGCAGTACACTCTGATATAATCGGACGTAACCAGGAAATTGATGCCTTAAGGCATGGTTATACTGATCTCACCAAGACCAGGTCGTCGGTCTTTGTGATCAAAGGTGAAATAGGTGTTGGAAAATCACGCCTTTTTTATGAATTCAAGAAATTTTTGACTATGTCAGCGCCGGATATCGCGCTGATTGACAGCCGTGGTATCTCGTATGAATCCTCAATACCTCTGAAATCTTTTGCTGATAGTTTGCGCCACTTTCTGTATGCCGATGTATCTTCAGGTTTAGAAATTTCAGAAACTCCAATTCGCGAAAGATTGAAATCGCTACTTGCCGATGAGGCAGATGATATCACACCTTATTTACTTAAGATGATGAATATGACGCTCGACAAAGACCAGATGGAAAAGGTCCTTCATTTAGATAGTCATTCACTCCAGTTGCAGATATTCCTCGCCGTCGCTACACTCTTTGAGAAAGTCACCGCAGAAAGCCCCTTGATCTTGATGATCGATGATATTCAATGGTTGGATTCAACGACTGTTGAAATAGTGAATTTCCTTTTGCCCATGGTAAAGAAGAACAAATTTTCACTATACCTTAGCTATCGCATCGGAGATATCTCCAATATTCAGGCATTGTTAGATACGATATTCGACGAATACAAGGATTATGCAATTGAACTCGACCTCAAGAACTTAGACCCAGAATATAGTTCCCAGTTGATAGATAATCTGGCGAGTCAGGAGATCTCCGAATCATTACGCAAGTTTATTATTGCAAAAAGTGGCGGCAATCCCTTTTTCATTGAAGAAATCGTGCGTCGGCTCATTGAATCAGGTAAATTAGCAAAAGGCGATAAACTTGCTCCAGACAGCATACAGATCCCTGGCTCTATTGATGCTGCGGTTACGTCAAGAATAGACAACTTAAATAAAGAAGCAAAGTACCTTCTAAAAATCGCCTCAATTGTCGGCAGGTCGTTTCCCCAGGAACTCTTGAAAGAGATCGTCAAGGAAAAAGAAAGCTACCAGCATATCGATGAACTCGAAGCAGCTGAGTTTCTTGTGAAAATCAATAAAGAGAATGAAATATTCTATGCATTCAGGCATGCTCTTTTCCAGGAAGTAGCATACAATAGCCTGCTCAAAAGTGAAAGAATAATCTATCACAAAGTGATCGCCGAGACCATTGAAGAGAAATTCAAAGAGAAGATCGACAGTTATTTAGGCGCATTGGTACATCATTACTATACGGGCAAGATATTTGATAAGGCATTGCATTATTCCATAAAAGCCGGTGATGAAGCAGCCGGATTGTACGCGAATGAAGAGGCGCTTTCATACTACAACCAAGCTCTATCAGTTGCCGAAGACCAACCACAAAAGGCGTTGATTCTTGAAAAAATCGGTGATATCGAATTTATGATCGGTCGTGTGGAGGATTCTTTAAAGCATTATCGTGAAGCAAATAAGCTGGCAAAAGATAAATCTCAAGAAGCCCACAGTATTGCAAAAATCGCCAAAGTACTGGAGCAGATCGGCAAGCTCGACGAGTCCATAGATATTATGTATAAAGCTATCAAAGCGACTGAAGGTAGCGAAACACCGGGTGTAGTAGAACTGCACTATAATCTGTCAAATATACTCATCGAGTCAAAAGCAGAAAGTGAACAAGCGATGACCCTGGTTGATAAGGGCATAGCAATTGCTAAGAAAATCTGCGATAAACATTTCCAGGCTGAGGGAATGCGCGCGAAAGCTCATATTCTATGGCGTTTGGGTAAAAATGAAGAAACTCTAGGGCTCCTGAAAAAGGCTCAAGCTATCTATGAAGAATTAGGTGAGATCAAAGTCTTACCATACCTTTTCTTGCTCGTTGCTGCGGTCTATCGGGCAATGGGTAATATAAACGCGGCAATAGAGTTTGTAAGAAAAACTATTGATATCGCAAAGAAAATAGGGGACAGAAGAGTAATGGCGATGGGTTATAATAATATCGGTGTTTACTATGTATTTCTAGGGGATTATCAGACCTCTATTGATTTTACTGAAAAGAATGTTGAGATCCGTCGGCAGCTGGCTGATAAAAAAGGTGAGGGTATTGGTTTAATGAACATCGGTTTGACCTACAGATATCTTGGCAAGTACGAGATTGTTCTTGATTATTATAATAAAGCTAAGGATTTATTTGAAAGCATCAATGATATCCGCTGTACAATTACTGTCTATAAACTGATTGCCAGTGTATTGATGCTTAAAAAACATACAAAAGAAGCTCGCGCATATTTTGAAAAAGCACTCAAGATTGCTAAAACCACTAAAGAAAAAGGTCTTGTCGGTGAAGCATTATTCTCGTATGGTGAATATTTCTGCGATATTGGCGATCTGAAAAAAGCCCAGGGATTATATGAACAAGCAGAACCAATGTTGCTTGAGTGTGATGACAAGCATATGCTTTCTGAACTCTATGCTTCGTGGGCTGACATATATATCAAGACCCAGGATGGTAAAGCGCTTCAGTATGCTGAGAAAAGCTTGAAGTACGGTCTAGAAACGAAAATAAAAAATACAGAAATACGTTCCCTCAGAATATTCGGTCGTGCGCAAGCTCTAGTGGGGGATAATCCTCCTGAAGGCATCAAGAACATCAAGCGCTCAATTGGTATTGCCAAAGAAATAAATGGATTGACCCAGATGGCTCATAGTCTATATGCCCTTGGAGAAGTATTGATCACAAACAACAAACCAACTCAGGCACTGGAGTATCTTAACCAGGCTAAGAAGCTTTACACTGATTTCAACGCCCCGCTCTGGATAGAGCAAACCGACGTTCTTATAAAGAAAATATCATGAGTAACTTCCTCCTCTTCCTTCATGATAATGTAACATTGTGAACTGGCTGAAAAAGCAGTCTCTGATTTATCTTTGCATCATACCACTCATTGTCTACATCCTTACTGCCTCCCGAACTCTTCCCTGGGGTGACGGCGCTGAATTCTATCTAGCAGTAAGAACTCTGGGTATACCCCATCCATCTGGATACCCTCTGTTTGTACTCATTGGTCGATTATTTTACTTGATCATTGCATCTCCATTCCTTTTGAATCTACTCCCTGGTATTTTCACAAGCATCACGGTTCTTTTTCTTTATCTTATCATTTTCAAAATGACAAAAGATCGTCTTGTTTCGATCATCTTACCTTTGTTCTTTGCCTTTGGTCGAGAAATATGGTGTCAATCAGTTGCTGCAGAAATATATACCCTGAATCTGCTTTTTATGACGATCATTTTGTATTTTCTATTGAGTATCTCTGAAAACGAAAGATCTGTACCGATGATATTCTTTATCTCTGGTCTTGCGCTGACAAACCACCTTACTGCGTTATTCTATGTCATACCAGTACTCATTTTTGTCCTGCATCTGAAAACAAAAACCATTCGCTACCTACCATTAACAATAGCCCCTTTATTACTCTATCTCTATTTCCCCATACGTGCGGCTGTCAATCCCGCACTCAATCTTTTCAATCCGGTAAACTTTGGAAGCTTAATAAACTATATTTCAGGCAAAGCATTCCATTACCGCACGCTCTTCTTTTCGCCTGCCTATATTGTCGAACAACTGACGCAATTCCTTGGCTATTGGTGGCGGCAATTTCTCATATTAATCCCGGTAGGATTTTACGGCATTATCCTTATCAAAGATAAAAAACTAAAGAATATGCTTATCATTATTCTGTTTATTATGTTCGCCTATACAATATTGTATAATATACCTGATAAACAAGGTTATTATCTTCCCTTATACGGGCTATGGGTAATACTCATCGCAGTTGGGCTTTCAAAACTTGTTCCAACACGATTGAAGATTGCCCTTGTTATCTTCCCTTTGATAAGTGTTATCATAAATTACCGGGTATGTGATCTATCCAGCGAATCATCATTAGATGATCTGTGTACTTCAATATATGATAATCTGCCAGATCATTCCATTATCATCAGTGATGACTATTTTGTCTACTGCAGTATGTTCGACCGAGAGTTGACTGAACAAAAACAGATTATACCTATCTCGCAATTCTATTTAAGGATGGATTGGTACACACCTCAACTGCAGCGTAATTTCCCCAATATTATTCTCCCTGAACGAATCGACGTTTTACTGCATGCTTGCCAAGAAGAACTCGCCACCACCAGCAAAGATAAATATGGCGACATCAGCAAAGCTTACTGCCATCGGATCCAACACGAAATAATAAACGCAAACATCGACAAGATTCCTGTTTACTTCTTTATATATGATGATGCTGCATGGCCCAGACATTGGTTTGAATTTTACCTTGAAAGTCACGGTGTTTTCTATCAGTTCCTCCGCGATTCAGTCCCGCCACATGATTTCGCGATCAAGTTCCCGTCTCCAAAAAAATATCAGATTGATAGATTAGTCAATACCGATGCAATAGCTGTAGCCAAAAAATTCGCTGCGGCATACAACCGTAGAGCGATCTACCGGTTTCAGCTGGGAAAAACAAATGCAGCTATTGAAGATCTCAAAGAAGCCCTTG
>CBFDDH010000067.1:0-5938 GCA_965603515.1 uncultured bacterium | reverse complement strand
CGGACTGGAAGGGATCCTCGCACTTTTGCTGAAAGTGCGGGATGGAATTTAAAGCGCTTAATAGAGTTAGTTTCTTTAGTTTGTCTAGGTGTTTTGGATTTTAGGTATTTTTAGCTTCTCCGTTACCCCATTACCCCGACACACCGTTACATATCTTCACCGGGGACGCCCCTTTTTACTCTTCGAGCGAGTAGCACGAGTCGAGAAGCCCCTCGTTCTACACAGCTGGGCAATCTCCGTTTCACCGATTCTCCGTTTCCTGAATACCAGGGAATCCAGTCTTTTCTTGCACCACGCGCTTCATCCGTGATGTTCTTCATATAAAATCCAACGTCGTGTTTTTGGAGTAGAGCCTTCAGGCTCGTCTTGGACGGGCGTAAACGCCCTACTTCTTGCTCTCTACTCTTTACTCCCTACTCCTTACGCTTCACTCTGTCTTGACTTTATCATAGACCTTTGATATAATATCATTCACAAACAAGGAGGTTATAATGAAGAAGTTGTTTGTTTTGTTTATTGGTTTAGCCGTTTTGATTTACGCTGATACGCCGTGGATACCCAATGTGAGGGTTAGTACTGATGAACCCTGGGATACATTGAACCAGGGCGAGTCTTGTTTTGCGACATACGGTGATACCATTGTCTCGATATGTAATACTGCTGAGCGTGGACAGGTACCTGTTGCACCTTATGCTTATTCTTTTGATGCGGGGCAGACCTTTACTCAAATACCGTTTACTGATAACACAACAGGGATTGGCTGGCATACTGACCCGGTTATTGCATTTGATGATTCCGGTCATGTACATATGCTTATTCAATTTTCTGTAAACATGCTAAAACACTATTTGTCACGGGACGGCGGTCAGACCTGGGAAGATACCTCGACGGTCACGAACAGCTACGGCGTTGACAAACCGTGGATGGTTGTCAATGGAAGTGATATCTATATTGCCTGGCAGCAAACTTCAGGACAGACTGGTATCCAGTTTGCAAAATCCACTGATTATGGCACAACCTGGGATCTATCGCTGATCTGGTCAAGAACCGGTATTACCGCGCTATGCATGGATGAATATGATGTTCTGCACCTTTGCCTTGTGTATTGGGGTGGTGGTAATGTCTATTATAAGCAGTCTATTGATTATGGTGAAACCTGGTCCGCGGAAACGCCGCTCGGTAATTTCACGTATAATGCATACTACGGCGATCGGGCACCGATCAATACGATCACAGCAAGGAATAATATTGTTTTCGCTGCCTGGGTTGATCAGGGAGCTGGCACGTGGGATATTTCCGGTGTTCGTTCAACAGATGGCGGATCAACATGGAGTTCAGAATTCGTGGTAAATGATATTGTCTCGGGCGGTCAGTGTAAGGTATGGGCTCTTTTTGATGTATACGGTGGTTTGCACGTTACCTATTATCACACGCCTTCTTGGCCACCTTATCCATCGAGTCTATATTCATTTCGCTATCAGTATTCATTTGATGGTGGTGTGACTTTCAATTCTGGGATTCGTGTTTCAGATACTTCGGTCGTTAGCATGGATGACTTTATCGGCGAATATCACATTACACAAGCTGATAGTGAGTATCTTTATGCGCAGTGGGCTGATGGTCGTAACGGAGATTATAATGATCTCTATTTTTCCAAGGCATTGCTTCTTGACCTCAAGGTTGCAGAAGAGGACAGAGATGAGCAGATAGTCAGCCGTATACTCACAGTACCGACTATTTGGAACAGCAAGGTACTCATGCGCGTGCAGCCATATGCATCTCCTCTTGAAATAAATGCATACGATATATCGGGGAGATTGGTCAAACACATATACGCAGGTATAGTAAACAGCCCAATGTTGATCCAATTGGATCCCAATGATTTTCCTCAGGGTGTTATTTTTATGCGATTGAATTCCAGGGATATTACTGAAGTATGTAAGATCGTGAACCTGAAATAGAAAACATGGTTATTGAATAATATGGCAGACGTTTATTTTTTGGACTTGACAAAAAGCTATAGGAAGAATTCTGTCCAGATGTTGGAAAAACTCATTGAGGTTTCCGGAGGTTTGAAGATCATTGATAAAGGTAGTGCATGCGCGGTCAAGTTACATGTCGGGGAACGAGGTAATGTGAATTTTGTCAAACCACTCTATGTCAAGAAATTAACTGAAATGATCAGCAAAGCAGGTGGTGCTCCATTCTTGACTGATACAACAACGCTTTATTCAGGCCAGCGGCACCGGGCTGATCTGCATATTGCACTTGCTCATGAGCACGGCTTTGATTTTGTACCGTTTATCGTAGCTGATGGGTTGTACGGAGATGATTATGTGGAGATCAATGGTTGCAGGATCGCCAGTCTTTTCAGTCATGTTGATACACTGCTCTGCGTTTCACACTTTAAAGGTCATCTCAATTGTGGTTTCGGTGGAACCTTGAAGAACTTAGGCATGGGCTGTGCATCTAAGGGCGGTAAATTGACGATGCATTCCAAATCCAATCCTCAGATTGATTTGGATAAATGCACACGGTGCAAAAGGTGCCTTGAGTATTGTCTCTTTGATGCAATAACAGAAAAGAGTGGTGATATAGTGATCGACCAGAACGTATGCACTGGTTGCGGCGGCTGCATGGCGATATGTTCAGACCGGGCGATAAAATTCCAGTGGGATGCTGCATCGTCCGACCTCCAGAAAGGGATCGCAAAATATACTGCTAATGCAATAAAAAGTAAGAAAGCTTTTTATGTAAATTTCCTCATTGACATTACTCCAAACTGCGATTGTTTCCACACAAATGAACCGGTGATCGCTCCGGATGTCGGTATTCTTGCGTCGTTTGATCCTGTAAGTTTAGACAAGGCGTGCTATGATCTTATCAAGGATCCAATAGATAATTTGCATCCGGATGTTGATTCTCAGGTGCAGATAGAATTTGCTGAGAAATATAAGGCAGGAGAAAGCAGCTATGAAATCAAAAGCATCTAGTCTTGAAAAGAGGATTGACCGACTTGAGACATTGATCCATACATCGATGCTCTTCTCTTCAATACTTGATATAGACGATCTTCTTGATATCGTTCTCCGTAAAGCTGAAGAGGTCATGGATGCTGAAGCATCGTCAGTCTTTAGGATTGACGAGGAAAAAAATGAGTTGTACTTTGTGATTGCACGTGGCACCAGAGGCAAAGAGGCAAAAGAGATCAGAGTTCCAATGGGTAAAGGTATTGTTGGCTGGACTGCTCAACACGGTAAACCTTTGCTTGTTGCAGATGTCAGTAAGGATCCACGCTGGTTTAAGGGTGTTGACAAAAAGTCCAAATTTGTCACGCGTTCGATCATGGCGGTACCTCTAATTTCAAAAGGTAAGGTCATCGGTGTTGCTGAGGTGCTCAACAAACGCGGCAATAGGAAGTTCAATAAGACTGACCTTGGGTTGTTCGAATCATTAGGTCACCAGATCGCGATCGCGATCGAAAATGCTTTGTTGTATAAAGAACTCGATGAGTTATTTCTTTCTTCGATCCGAGCGATCGTTGAAGCCGTTGATGCAAAGGACGCATATACGCGTGGTCATTCAGGTCGGGTTGTGAAATACTCATTGATAATCGGAGAAGCACTGAACTTTGATAGGGAACGACTGAAAAGGCTTGAGGTTTCTGCGATCTTGCACGATGTAGGAAAAATAGGGATTCCAGACCGCATTTTGGGAAAACCAGGTAAGTTGACTTATGAAGAGTACAATTATATGAAACGCCATCCTGAATTGGGTAGCTCGATAATCGAGCCGATAGCAGAACTAAAGGAACTCATCCCGAATATCCTTCACCATCATGAGCGATATGATGGCAATGGTTATCCAAAGGGATTACGCGGTACAAAGATACCTTTGTTTGCACGCATTATCTGTGTTGCCGATTCTTTTGATGCGATGACGACTGATCGACCTTATCGCAAACGCAAGAGTATTAAAATCGCCAAGCGTGAACTGACTGATAATAGCGGTACCCAATTCGATACTAAACTGGTTTCAGTTTTCATAAAAGAGATACAGACAAACAATATCCTTTAATACTGAAATTGAAAAATAAAATCATACCTGCAATACTCGTCGCTTGTTTGGCAAGCGTTGTGGTATATTTACTTTCTCTATTCACTCCATTATGGCTGCCTTTTGAAAGAAAAGTGTACGACCTCAAATATCAGTGGTATGTGCCTGAACAAAGGGTGGAGGATATTGTTATTATTGATATCGATGCAAAGAGCCTGGGGAGACTGGGTAGATATCAAAACTGGCCACGGGTGTATTTTGCTGAGGTTATTGATTATCTTGATCATGCAAGGGCAGTGGGGATAGATATTTTATTCGCTGAACCAGATACCTTGCCGATCCAAGTTCGTCAGTTTTTTGACAAGCCGAGTTTTGATACCTTGATCGAAAATGCCCTGAAAAGAAACGGTAAGGTCGTTTTGGTTTCTGATTTAGAGATTGAGCCGATATTCACCAAATACAACCGTACTGGCTACGGATACGTATTTGCCGATAAAGACGGGGTTGTGAGAAGAGGGTTTTATTCTTTATTTGGGAAGAAGACATTTGCGGCACAGATCAGTGATATGATCAATACCGCACCACGGCATAGTAGGTTCCTTGTACGTTTCTTTAGTGAAAATTCATTCAGAAAAATATCTTTTTCAGATGTTTATTTAAAGAGGGTCCCCAAGGAATATTTTTCCGACAAGATTATATTGATCGGTGGTACTGCACCGGGTTTATTTGACTATCATGCAATACCTTTTGAAAGACATTTTCCCGGGATACTTATCCAAGCCAACTTAGTAAATAACTTTATCAACAACCTAAAAATACATGAAATTTCATTAGTTTATATACTGATTGTAAGTATAGCATTATGTTTAATTACCAGCTTGCTCTTCCTTTATAAGTCGGCACGCATCTATATCTTATTCTGCGTAATTCTTTTTGCATTACTCACAGTTGGTTCCTTTATCCTTTTTGGGTCTGGTCGTGAATTCGGTATTGTGCGACCATCCTACGCCATGATTCTCACTATTGTTTTCAGCTTGATGTACCGCTACCAATTTGAAGAGCGCGAAAAAAGAAAGATAAAGGCGATTTTTTCTCGGTACTATTCGACCGACCTCGTGGACAAATTGGTCAAAGATCCCCCCAAACTTGGTGGTGAAAAGGCTAATTGCACGATCCTTTTTGCAGATATACGCAATTTCACGCCTTATGCAGAAAAAACCAGACCAGAGGATGTGGGTCATAAACTGAATGCTTTTCTAGAAAAAATGGTTCAGTCTATTTTTGCTTATCAAGGGAGTGTTGATAAATTCATTGGTGATTGTGTTATGGCTGTATTCGGTTCACCAGTACAGTTAAGGAATCATGCGTTAAATGCCTGTTTTGCCGCGGTTGAAATGGTGCAAAAGGCGAATGACCTTGGCTTCAAGATAGGCATTGGCATTAATTCCGGAGATGTGATAAGCGGTAATTTCGGCTCACCAATGCGTATGGAGTACACGGTTATTGGCGATCCGGTGAATCTTGCTTCAAGATTCGAAGGTGTTACCAAACAATTTGACTGCAGCATTGTCATCGGTCCTGATACCTATGCCCTGGCCATGACGGATCCGACCGAATACTTAGAATTCAAAGAGCTAGGTAAAGTAAAAGTAAAAGGCAAAGAAGCCGAAATCATGGTCTATACTGTAACAGCAAAGATATAAAGCAGTAATTGAGCAAAGCAGTTATTAAGTAACTAAGTAATTAAGTTATTTGCTCATTACTCTCTACGCCATACGCTCTACTCCTTACTCTCTACTCTTTACGCCCTACTCCCTACGCTCTACGCTTTTCCATTCTTGACACTGGAATAATACTGAATAGACTCTAATGTATGATTTGG
>CBFDDH010000066.1:0-5986 GCA_965603515.1 uncultured bacterium | reverse complement strand
ACACCATATACACGGTTCTCACCTTTGTCGGAGCTAAGATACCTGAAACATCAGGGATCCTTTCCAAGATATCGAGTGTTCTTGCGAAAAGAAAAATATCAATATTCTCCATCACGATTTCAGACAAGCTGATCGCTATATACGTAGAAAAAAGAAGAGGCGAATCCGCTTATAAACTGCTTTCTCCTATATTACAGGAGTCCAAAAATTTAAAGGTGTTAAGTATAAAAAGAGACATTGGTAAAATTATTATTAGAGCTTTAAAATTCATTAATGAACCGGGTATTATACAAAGAATCGTCGCGCCGATTTCAAAGCAAGGGGTAAATATCTGGGAAGTTCTGACTGTTCATACTGATGTTATGGTTTTTGTTGAAGCCAAGGATCTGAAAAAGACCTACAAGATCCTCCATCAAGTATTCAATAAAGAGAGGTAAATCAACATGTTTGAATGGCTTGCCGGACGTGCTCCGATTCTTGTCTATCTCTTTCTGGTCTTCAATTCATGTTTTGAAAGCTTATTCCCACCCTATCCTTCAGATGCCTTTGTTCTCGTCTTCGCATTTCTCGCTGGGCAAGGATATTTCAATCCATATCTACTTTATTTGTCGGCTGTACTTGGTGCGCTGGCCGGTATAATGATTCTCTATCATGTTGGTAAGACCAGGGGGGATGTTTTGATTGGGTTTTTGACAAAAACATTTCTTGGCAGGATTTTCCCTTTGAAGATGATAGAAAAGGCAAAAACGAGCTTTGTTAAACGCGGCGATCTCATTGTTTTACTGAACCGTTTTTTACCAGGTATGAGAGCCCCGCTCTGTTTTGCTGCTGGTATTGTCAATATCAATGAAAAGAGATTCTTCTGGTATAGCTTGATCAGTGTTTTAGTGTGGAATTTTTTTCTGATCATGGTTGGGTTTTATGTCGGTTCAACCTGGCATGAAGCGGCAGATTTTTTGAAAAATTATAATATGATCGTAGGATTGATACTTATTGCATTTTTGGCGATTTTTACGATTGTGTACTTTCGGAAAAGAAAAAGATAACAGATATTAGAAAGAAATTTGGGCAACTAGATTTTTGTTCTTAACTTTTAACTTATAAAGAGAGTTTGGCGGGTAGAAGCCCGCTCCCACATTTTATGCATCAGGGATTTGTCTTTAGCATATCCACGAGGAATCGTGATGGTTGTTGAATACGCCCATGACGTCGCTTGGGATAGAGTAGATACAGTTTTTTCTGTGCCCGGGTAAGAGCAACATAACAGAGTCTTCTTTCTTCTTCAATCTCCTGGGATGAAGTCATTTTCTTGGTGAGGGGAAAGACATCTTCAATCAGGTCAACCACGAAAACAATAGGAAATTCAAGACCTTTAGCACTATGCACAGTCATTAATTTCACTGTATCTTTTTCCCATTCTGCCAGGTCTAATGCATGAATCAATTTGATTTCACTCAAGAATTTCGATAATTCAAAATTCTTATAACCTTTTGCAAAAACAATCAGTTCGTTGATATTTTCGCCCTTTAATTTTACCACATCTGCAACTTCCTTTATTATACGGCTCGGTGTTAGGATTCCTGGTTCCATTATATGGTGACTAAATATAGCCTCGGTGCGCTCAAGACTCATTTTCTTCACCATGAAAATCGCCTGGGCTCTTGCAGTAAATTCTTTGATCGTCGGAGGAGCAGGATGTTTTTTAGAAGAATAAAGATCAAGGAGTTCAAGATATTCGATCATTGGTTTTATATCAGAACGTTCGTAAAATGAAGCACCGCTGATCAGGGTGTGGGGAATACGTGATTTGATGAGAGCTTCTTCGTAAATCATTGATATGTAATTCATCCTATACAGTATTGCGATGTCCTGAAAGCAGTAGCCATCTTTTTTCAGCGATTTCAGTTCTTTAATAATATAATCAGCCTCATCTTTTTCCGATTTGGCAGCATATACCATGATATCGCCGGTCTGGGTATTAGGAATTATAGTACTCGGTCGTAGCATTAGATTATTCGCGATCTCAAGAATCGCCTGGGGTAGACGAAAACTTCTTGTGAGATTATATGTTTTTATATCATCAAAATCCTGGGATACTTGATAGATCAGTTTTCGGTCAGCGCCACGCCAGCTGTATATGGCCTGGTCCTCATCACCGGTAAAGAGTATATTACCATTGTATATCAACGACAAAAATCGATACTGGGCATGGTTAATATCCTGGAGTTCGTCGACGAAAATGTAATCAAACAGAGTCCTGTAATACTCTCTTATATCGGTATTTTCTTCAAGGAGCTCTATTGCATAGAGGATCAGATCATTATAGTCGAGGATATCGTTTTTTCGCAAGTATTCCTGGTACTGTGTATATATCTTGTGGCAGTATTTTTCCCAACTATTTTCCGGTTTGAATTTATCGCTGGTGACTCCCTTTGCTTTGAGGTTCTCAATGAATTTTATGATTGCATTGGTACGGTACTTACCGGTTTTGAGCTTCATTCTGGTAAAGATTCTTTTCGGTTCTTCAATTGTGAAATTTTCATTGAGGTTAAGCCTTTCTGCATCACGGCGCAGCATGCGGTGACCAAATTTGTGGAAAGTACCGAGCCATAAGTCGTGCAAAGATAAACTGGTTAGATGTGCTAACCGATTTCTTATATCATTTGCTGCTTTATTAGTAAATGTACAAACAAAGATTTTTGATATTGGGATGCCTTTTGCAATCAATCGATTAATGGCATAAGTTAATGTGGTGGTCTTTCCACAACCGGCCTGACCTAACAACAAAATATTTCCTTCAACTTGGTTAATGATGTCTTCTTGTGCCGGGGTTAATTTAATGGGTTTTGCTAGTTTTGCCGGAAGGCTAATACTGCTTACGACCTTGATCGCCTTACCTTTTCTTGTGATCATCTTGAGGAGTTCATTTGCATCAGGTCTTGATTCAGGGGTTAGACTAAGACATTTCAATATGGCATCTTCGATATACTGTGGTATTTGAATTCGCAATACAGTGGGCATAAGATAATTGCTCTTTTCGATTTTTTTGTGCAGTGTAGCGAGATCATTTGCCAAAAAAGGTGGTGTACCAGTGAGTAATTCGTAGAGAATAGTACCGATAGACCAGATATCACTCTTTTCAGTATAGCTACCTTGCCAAACCTCAGGTGACATATAAATAGGTGTACCGGCGGTTGATGCGGAAAGCGATCCAGCACGGATAAAGCGTGCCAGACCAAAATCAGCTACTTTGATAAACTTCTTCTGATCCTTTTCAGTAAGCAAGATATTTTCGGGTTTTAAATCACGGTGCAATACACCATTCTTATGGGCATATTGGATAGCATCGAGGATTTGGGCGGTAATGCTCACGGCTTTTTCAATACCGAGACCTTCATCACTAATAAACTCTCTCAAAGTGCTGCCTTTTATGAACTCCATGACCAGCACAAATTTGTTGTCGATGAAGTCGATATTGTAAAATCTGACGATATTAGGATGATTAAGTGATGCAAGTAGTCTTGCCTCATCCTTGAGCATAGCAATTTCTTCTTTTCTCATTCTCGATATTTTTAGGGCAAAATCTTTATCGAGTATAGTATCGTGTGCTAAGAATACATCGCCAAATCTACCACCACCGAGCCAATCGAGAATCTCGTACTTGCCGAGTTTTTTTAAAAGCACCTTGAGCCTCGCTACGCTCGGCTAAATCCCAAATTCCAAGCACCAACCCCCAAATAATTTTCAATCCCCAATGACTGAACTTTGTTATTTATGCTTGTGTTTAGAATTTGGTTATTAGATATTGTTTGCTTTTTGAGATTTATGATTTGAGATTTGTTCATATCAGGCATTTGTCTTCCGCTACTTCGAGATAAAATACTTGAGTAGCTCTACCAAATCTTATACTGGGAAAGCTGACAGATGGACTATATTATCTTGATATACAGTTGCTTGTCCTAATAAGCCGTCAGCTTTGATCGTGATATTCTGGGTTTTTGTCTTTGATACATTTTTGTTGAGGGCGACGAGAGTCGTGGTCAAGAATTTCTCCACATTGGGCTGACCATTCCCTTTATGCAGATATTCAATAGCATCCAGAGCATAGCTTCTAACAAGTTTGTTCTCGCATTTTTGATAGATCTTTGGGTTCTGGAAAATATCGCAACCAAGGATACGGTTACCAGTTGTGCCGATAAGACCGATAGCATTATGATTCAGACTCTGGAAATCTTCAATATACCGGTTGATTTCTTCTGCAAGATTTTCGAAGATATCGTGCATTGACGAGGTTGCCGAACGAGTTTTGGTAACGGTCATTTTGCGCTGTATTTCTTTCCAGATTGCTTTTTGTATATCAGTTCTTGTTTGTCGACTTTTCGTGAGCAGGGCGCGTAAACCTGGATAAGAACAATATCCTGTTTTAAATCCGCCGATTTCATCCCATCTGTCTTCTTCAGCACATATTACAGAAATCCGGCGGGTCGAATTGGGTTCGGCAATATCTGATCTCGATATTATGCGATTTTGCAGAGCACCGGTGATCTCATCGCCATCGAGCATTAAAACCGGGCTGTTCGCGCGATTTGTGAAGAGTATTTCATTAATATCTGGTATATCGAGTTCATGGAATTCTGCGTCATTGGCATTGATCGCCTCTTCGATCGTCGTTAGTGTAAAACCGCTGCCATTGTTTCCTTTGATAGGGTAGATTTTTAGATTTCGCAAGAATACTGGTTCGGCTGCTTTTAGATCAGCAAATATGTTATTCAACAGGCCACCAGACTCTGAAATACCTGATTTCTGACCAATCAGTAAACCAGGTCCATCTTGAACTTGATGCCCTTACGCGCCAGTATACAGGCCTTGGTAAAAAGGCGATGATAACAGCATTATATGAAACCTTATACGTTACCGGATCAGTGTATGTTGTGTCAGCATAAACGTGGAGTTCGTAGTATTCTGCACCTTGAACAGATGTCCATTCGAAATTAACAATAACTGGTCCTTGAGCCGGTACATAAACCCAACCTGTATCATGTGGAGGGTTTAAGAGCTGAGGTGCGGCAGGTGGCGAAATCAATGAATCTGGGTGCGGCGCATATTCGTCCGGGTCTTTACAACCCGTTTGCAGATTTGTAAACATTGCGAGACCGACGATTAGCAGAAGGGTCTTCAATATCGTATTAAATACTTTCATAATATTTTCCTCAATTAAAATTAAGATTGATGCCTAATCTTGCTCTCCTCGGTGAGGTATAAGCGTTAACCCAATCATCACTTGCCTCAATTAGGGCTCGGAAAGACAAATATTCTTCTTCAGGTGTGATAATTCCATTATGGTTCATGTCTGCACCTGGGTGATAATAGGGATTATGAATATCTATATAGGGTGGATTATGTTCAAAGTCTTCCTTATGTATCATTGATAAAGGAATAACCGGAAAATGTGCAGCGGTTTCATACCGATGATCAAGGAGGTTCATTATTTCAAAATCCACTGTAAGACTGAGTGGTCCTATGGACAACGATTTTGATAGTACACAATCAATCTGTCTTTGAAATGTGAGTTGTTCAATATTTCTTTCTTCATATTTTCCTTCAGGCCCAGGCGGAGTAAAGGGGAAACCATTGCCAAAATAAGCAAAAACGTACAATCGCGTTTTCATAGGAAGATTTACTACACCCTGCATGAAAACCCTATGGCGTTGGTCAAAATCAAGGTCATACTCTTCAGCTGGTTGTGTGATGGTTGTATCAGCATATTCAAATGCGTAGGAACTCGTACCGCGTGCCCAGGATAGCGTATAAGAAATTTTGCCGGTAAAGAGCGGTTTTACGAATTCCACAATCGTTTCCACCCCTTTGATGTTTGCATATTCAAGATTGAAGTACATATGATAACCAGCGGGTAATGCTGGTATATAACGTGTTCCAGTGAGATCAGATACATCTTTAAAAAAGGTGTTGATTGTGGTGTTTAAAT
>CBFDDH010000065.1:0-6317 GCA_965603515.1 uncultured bacterium | reverse complement strand
ACCGGATCGCTCCATCTCTTTGAATACAATAACCAGAAGTTTCTGCTCGAATGCGGCTTATACCAGGGGCACCGTGAAGAAGCTGAACGTATAAACCGAATTTTTCCTTTTAAACCAAAGGACATCAAGGCAGTAATCCTTTCCCATGCACACATTGACCACTCTGGGAATCTACCCAATTTAGTAAAACGCGGTTTCTGTGGTCCGATTTACAGCACGGACGCGACTAAAGATATTGCCTCACTTTTACTTATCGATTCAGCCAAAATCCAAGAATACGATATCGCGTATTTGAATAAAAAACATAAACAGAAAGGTTTGCCTTTAATAGAACCTCTATACACGGTTGCAGACGCTGAACAAACCATCAAAAGCTTCTCTGCGGTTAACTATAAAGAGACTTTTGAACCAGTAAATGGTGTAAGGGCAACTCTTTATGATGCCGGTCACATCCTGGGGTCATCAATGATCCTTCTTGAGGCAGATGGCAAGAAAGTTCTTTTCAGCGGTGACCTTGGAAGAAAAAATATGCCGATCATAAAAGATCCTACAGTCATAAAAGATATCGACTACCTGATTCTTGAATCTACCTATGGTGGCAGAACCCACAAATCTATTGAAGGGATGACTGATGAATTCAGGGATATCCTAGAAAAAGGCAGACAAAAAAACGGCAAGATAATCATCCCCGCCTTTGCAGTGGAGAGAACTCAGGTTCTAGTAACCATGCTCAAGAACCTCTATGATGACGGTAGTCTCAAGGATATACCAGTTTACGTAGACAGTCCATTAGCATCCAATGTCACGGATGTGTTTAGAAACCACCCCGAGTGTTTTGACAAAGAAACGTACCAGATTTTCATTGATGAGGATCCGTTCAATTTCGCAGACCTGAACTATATTAAGGATTCAAAAGAGTCCAAGAGTTTAAACAGGCAAAGCGGATCAATGATAATAATGGCAGCATCCGGCATGTGCGAAGGCGGTCGTGTAACGCACCATCTCATTCACTCCATTGAAAAAGATAATACCATCATCGTCATGACTGGTTTTCAGGCACGCGGTACACTGGGTAGAAAGATTTTGGAAGGTGCGAGCAAAGTATGGATATTCAATGACGATTATAAGGTGCGCGCCAAAGTTTATTTTATGGGTGGTCTATCAGCCCACGCCGACGGTGATGAGCTGTGTGAGTATGTAAAAGGCTGTAATAGTCGTCGGCTAAAGAAAATTTTCCTGATCCATGGTGACATTGAAGCAGCCCTTGCGCTGCAAAGAGATATCCAAACTGCTGAGCATATCGATGTCGATATACCACAGAGTATGACGCAAATAAGCATTTAAGAACCAAGACTACCAAGAACCAAAAACTGAGAAAAAATAATCTGTGTTTGGGATTTGGCGCTTGAAATTTGGCGCTTGTCCCGATTTATCATTTTGGATTATAATATATAGGAAAATCGTGGATCCCGCAAAGCGGGAGAACTTGTTATTTGCAATACGTTGCCTTGACGTAACAATGATTCAGATTATAATAACGGTGTGAATATCGGTCTTATTGGCTGTGGCAAAGTTGGAACTACTATTTTCTATTTGCTCAAGAACAACAATAAAATTATCGGTGTATACGATATTAACAAAAAAAAAGAAAAACAGGCATTAAAATCACTACACATTAAAAAGAATCTCTCGCTCAAGGAACTGTGTACAAAAAGTCAGGCGCTATTCTTTGCTACACCAGATGACCAAATTCTGATAGCATACATGAAAGCAAAACCCTTTATCGAAGATAAAAAATATATCTTCCATTTCAGTGGTCTCTTGCCCTCAGCTATCTTTCCAAAATCAAGAAATATATACCGCGGATCAATTCACCCCTTTGCTACGTTCCCAGACATTATTCTGCCCCCAGCCCGCGATAAATACTACCTGTTTGTCGAGGGCAATGAACATGCGCTACATGCGATAAAACGCATTTTTGCAAAAAGATATTTCAGCATAAAGACATTAAAGGGTTATCAAAAGACCAAATACCATTTACTCGGTGTTTTTTCATCAAATCTGCTCATTGGCTTAGCCTGGGCTATCTGCAGGCTCGCCAAAGACATCGGCTGGACCAAGAAAGAGATCAATGAAGTGATCATCCCCATTATTGAAGAAACACTCCACAATATACACGGAAAAGGTTTGAACAACGCACTGAGTGGTCCGCTTGAGCGTGGTGATATTGAAGTTATAAAAAAACATTTGAGCACTTTGAAGAAAAATAAGGATCTATCGAATATTTATAGGATATTATCACTGGCGGTTCTCAAGAACGTAGTGAAGGGTGAGAAAAGGAAGAAGATAGAGGAGTTGCTGAATCAATAATTCCAGCTTCTCTTGTTACTATCATCTTCTGTTGAAATTCCGAACCAAGCCTGTCCCTGAAATTCATCAGGATAAACCTGGCGACAGGTCAGGATTCGAAATGACAGTCTTCGGCAATGCAATACGAACTGTTTTATGTTCTCGGTAATGATTTGAGAGATACAGCACCCTTCATTTCTCTTTTATCCTTCGAGTAAGTCCCGTAAGGGACGCATCGAGAAGTACCTTAAAAAATTAATAGGAAGTTCTCGACTCACCCTGTGAAATAAGTGGAAATTATTTCACAGGGCACACTCGAACGGTAATGATCGTAATGAATTTCAAAGATGTAGGTAAACCTCAGTAATTAGGGTTGACTTTTTCAACAAAGACAATAGAATTGACCATGGCTAAATCTGAGTGGGCTTTGCTCATTATGATAATCGCTGCTTGCGCTCACAAAGCACCTCCACTCATCAAAGATCGCATGAAACCAAAGCTCCAGAATGTTTTTGCATTGAACAACCGACAAATACAATTCACCTTTTCAGAGAACATTGATACCCTGAACCTCAAACCGGACAACTTCAATATAACAACGGGTGACGATACGCTCCAGATAACTAGCCTCTACCCTTCTTTGTCAGCCGCTGAAATCATTGCGATAACTGAAGCACAAATGGATTTAGTATACAAGGTAACCGGATATGTTTTTGATCCTGCACAGAATAAAGGTGCTTTTGACATCGAATTCACGGGCACTTCAAGACCTGATACTATTGCGCCTTGGATTATCAAATTCTCCGAAGGCTCAAGACAAAAAGAGTTTTTCTTCCACTTCTCTGAAGCTATGGACACGACCTTTTTTAGTTATTCAATGATCCCCAAAAAGGAACTCGTTTCTGAATGGCGCAACCCGCGCGTCTGTTTTCTCCTGCTGGCAGACACAACTGATGCATTAGCCTTTGATACAACCTATTATGTTTACATCAACCAGGGCTGCCGTGATCTAAGCGGCAATCTGATGGGAACCCTGGTGACTAGCATAACACCAGACACTGCGTACAGACCGCTTATCCTGAAAGGCAGTGCCCAAATCAATGATAGTTTAGTGATCACTGGCATTGCTTTACTCAGAAGAGAAACTTTTTCAGGCATCACTCTTATCAGAGGGGGTGATTTCCAGTTCGAAGTTAGAGATTCTTTGCCGTATACTGTGGAGGTCTTCAGTGATAAGTACTGGGGCAGTGCAACAGTATCAATAGACAGTATAAACATAATTCATCTCAAACTGGAAGAGAAGGATATTGATAATATTTTTTATTAGTCTTATCGCAATAGGGTTAGCAGTGTTACTATACTACAAGAGTTTAGCCCTGGCGCCGATACGTATTGTAGCAATAATCCTACTCTATATTTTAATAACCGGTTTTATCCTTTCTTTCGGAGTTAAAAGAAGAAAGAATCCTCCTGTTGTATTGACTGATTACTCGGCAAGTATGGCGAGATACACCGATGATATTCAACAAGCAATAAACGGAATCGACTTTGCGCACGCGCAATTTTATTTTGGGGAAACTCTTTCTACCCTCGTACCTGAAGGAACACAACGGTCGAGTCGTTTCACCAACATTTCTCAGCCGCTCAAGCAAATCGGCAAGACTCAACCCGCCTTTATTGTTCTAGTCTCTGATGGCAATCATAATTACGGACATTTCCCGTTCTCCGAAATAAAGGAGTTAAATACACCAGTTTATTGTTTTGGCGTTGGTTCTGAAAAACCACGTGATGTTGCGATTGTTGATGTAAGGTATCCTGCATACGCCTTTGTTAACGATTCAATAAAGATCGAGGTGGTTATCGAATCACAAGGTTTTACCGGAGGTAGAGCCCAAGTTGTTGTGCGGTACAATAAAAAGAAACAGAAGAAATCATTCTTACTTAATACCATAAAAGCGAAGACCAAACTTGAGTTTTCAGTTAATGTACACCAGCCTGAACAAGTGAAGATCTTTATTGATGTTGCACAACAACCTGAGGAACTAAGCTATAAGAACAATAAGCTTGAATTCCCTTTGCGTGTATTGCCAAGGAAAACCAAAGTGATCTATTTTACTGAGCACTTGTCATTCAATACGAAATTTATGCTGAGAAGCATGATCAAAGATGATTATATTGACCTTATCCCATTGGCGAGAATAGACGGGAATACTATTTTAAATCTGCTGACCAACGCGAAGCTGATAAACTTACCCGGTCTCAATGATGTTGATGTCATCATATTAGATAATGTTCATCTTGGAAAAGTACCCTGGAGAAACATTGAAGAATCGCTGAAAAAGGGAATGGGCCTATTATGTATCGGATCAATACAAGGACACACAACCTTATGGAATGACATGCTGCCTATTAACACCACCGAAGCAATTGCCAAAGGCAATTTCCCATTGAGAATAAAAGAACCCTTCTCCTGTTTTGTACCAGGTGATGATTATCCACCATTATCGGCAATCAATCGTGTGCTTGGGGTTAAAGACAAAGCGATAATCATTGCACAGGCAAACAATGTACCTATTATTGCATATCATAATTATGGCACGGGCATGGTTTTTCAAATCAATGGAATTGACATCGGTACGTGGCAATTTCTCCAGATCGGCTTGAAACAAAAAGACCTTCTTGCGCATTTGCTCAGGGATGTGATCAGGTTCTTATCACCGATCGGTAAAAACAAACGACTTTTCTTAAACACCTTACATAGAATTTATAATGTCGGTGAGACCATTACATTAAAACTACAAAGTTATGATCAAAACTACAGGCTAGCCGGAGGCGGTGATTTCTTTTTTGAATTCGATAATACCGAAATCCCTTTTTTCGAAACGGACAAAGGCATGTATCAAGCTTGCTTTATTTCAAAGAAGGCTGGTGATATTTTTCTGCAGGCATCAGGCAAGCTCGAAGATGAAGAACTCACCAGCAACACGTTGGAATTCACCGTGTCAGGAGCAATAATCGAGATCGATCAGGGACTTAATAAAGACTTTCTGCAAACACTTGCTTCAGAAACAGGAGGAGAATATTTTAGCCTTAATGAACTCGCTGTCTTTGAGCTCCCCCTGCCCGAGAATGTCCATCGTCTAAAGAAAATAGATTTCGATTCACCGATAAGCTATTTTTTGATTTTCGTACTCCTTGCTGTTGATTGGATAATAAGAAGAAGGAGAGGTATTATATGACACCCCAAGACCTGGTTCAATACCTGCTTACTAAAGGTCTGAGTCCTGAACTTGTCGTTTTTATAACCTCAATGTTACCGATCATTGAATTAAGAGGCGCTTTACCAATGG
Organism: uncultured bacterium; assembly: GCA_965603515.1. Classification (GTDB taxonomy): domain Bacteria; phylum Hydrothermota; class Tepidihabitantia; order SM23-42; family SM23-42; genus JAUVZL01. Next base: position 618 of record CBFDDH010000065.1, on the reverse strand, counting down.
CGATCAACATTTTCAAAATACCCTGGTTCAAAGCATTCCTGATTGCATACATTGGTAATCTGGTTCCAGTGCCCTTGATACTCTGGTTGCTTAAGCCTATTGTGAGAATCCTTTCTAAGGTGAAATTCCTCGACAGATTCTTCAAATGGCTCTTCGAAAGGACCCGACGTAAAGGCAATAAGGTGATTGAAAAATACGAGGAAATAGGGCTCTTGGCTTTTGTTGCAATCCCTTTACCAGGAACTGGTGCCTGGACTGGTGCACTTATCGCATTCCTGTTCGGACTCGAATTCAAGAAATCATTTTTGGTGATCAGCCTGGGCGTATTCATTGCCGGAGTAATTGTTACATGTTTATGCCTTCTGGGATGGCTCGGCGCGATCATTGCTGGCGCGGCACTTATTCTTCTTGCTGTTTTAGGATTCTGGAAATTGTAGTCACATGATCGATACCGCTTATTAAAATTGTCTGAGATAATTATGTAGTTGCCTGATTCATCAGGCAACCCAATGAGGTACTTCCTTGTGTCATCATCCGGTTTAACCGGATGATCCAGAGAAAAGGTATGACGAGTTGATTTCTGGATTGCCCGATCCCTTCGACATACAACTCAGGACT
>CBFDDH010000064.1:0-6662 GCA_965603515.1 uncultured bacterium | reverse complement strand
AAGACGTTCAGAAGTTCTGAACCTCGTAACCTCAAAACTTCAAAATACGACCTACTCCCCCTTATGCCTGTTGAAAATCTCGAACGTAGTGAGAGGCCCCGTAAAACAAAGTTGTACGGGGTCATCATCCGGTTTCCCCCGTTGTCATTGCCCGACTCGATCGGGCAATCCAGAAATCAACGCTTTCCTTTTTCCTGGATTATCCAGTCAAGCTGGATAATGACACGAAGGTAAACCGGATGATGACACATTGAATTTATAACGTTCAACGCCCTACTCCTTATTCTCGGTCACCATGAGTATTGACAGTGCTCTTTTTTGTGCTAAAATACATTTAAGTGTCTTTTTATCGGTAATCGATAAGCTAGACGTATTCTATAAGGAGGTTACATGAAATACATAATCATCATATTGCTTAGTGCCGCGATCGCTAATGCAGGCGTTCTTTTGACTAATGGTGATTTCGAACTCGACCTTGATACAGGTTGGTCGCAAGCCACAAGTGGTGTAAACATTACGATCAGTCGCGCATCAAATTACGACCCGGATCCTGACTATGAAGCACAGGTCTACAAGGGATCAGGAAGTGGTTATGCTCGGTTATTTCAGGCTACTGATATTGTAACAACAGACCTTGAGTTTTCTGTATATGCCAAGGTTTATGCCTATGATAATCACACCACTGCCTGGTGCGGTGCCGGCGTGATCGTCTCCTATCTTAATGAAAACGGTTCTCTGCTTGGCGATACCAGAATATGCATGCGGTCTACACAGTGCCCTTGGACTAATACCTCAACCCACCATATTATCCAGGTCCCGGATTCCTTTTGGCACAACTATACTTTTAATATCGACGACGAGCTCACAAATCTGAGCAGTGTGAATCCCGTTGATGTCAAGACGATCGAGGTTGCCTTATTTGATACAACCTATCATTGCTGAGGGGCAACTGAAACGGCAAAGGTCTTTGCCGATGATGTTGCGCTCAATTACGAAGGAACAGATCCCTATCTAGCATTAAAAGGCACGAGAATATATGATGCCGGTGGTAATGACAATGGTCGTTTGGACCCAGGAGAGACAGTTGACCTGACTGCGATTTTCAAAAATATCGGGGGTTGTGATTTCACCGATTTGAATACGACACTCGAATGTTCTGATGGATATATTACAGTCGATGACAATACTGGTTATTTCGGCGCTTTGCCGGTTGATAGCACAAAGGAAAACATCGCTAACCCTTATGTGGTAACCGCGAGTGCTTCAGCACCTCAGGGACACAGTGCTGCATTTCAAATTATTGTTGTAGATGGTGCTTTTCTTGATACCTTTGATTTTGATATCGTAATCGGTACATATCATTATCTTCTCTGGAACCCGGATCCATCACCGTCTTCAGGTCAGCGAATCGATAGCATCTTGAATGCACTCGGTTATTCAGGTCATTATAGTACATCTTTACCCTCAACTGATCTCGGTGTATACCAGGTGATTTTCGGCTGTGTTGGTGTATATCCAAATCGTTACCTTATTGAAAATTCGGGTACTGAAGCAATCGCAATTGATGATTACGTAGATGCAGGTGGTCGTGTCTATCTTGAAGGTAGTGCAGTCTTTTATATTGACCCGTATTTCTTCGGCGCCCATGATTTTACCAACCGGTTTGGCATCAACGCAACGACTTATAGTTACCAGGACATGGGTCCTATATCAGGTGAAACCAGCACTTTTACCCAAGGCATGTACTTTACCTATACAGGCGAAAATCAGTACATAGATCATATCGATCCTCAGGCAACCGGGTTTTTGATCTTTCATGACACAAACAACAGTTACAACTGCGCGGTGGCAAACGATGCAGCAATCTACCAAACAGTAGGTGCTAGCTTTGAACTCGGTGGTTTGGTTGATGGTTCTGGCGTTTCAACAAAAATAGCCCTGCTCGATTCTATTATGCACTTCTTCGGGATAAACCTCATTGGCATTGAAGAGGTTACAAGAGGTGAAACTCAGGTCGTAAATTTGAACATCCACCCGAACCCTTTCAGCAAGGCAACGACTATTACTTTTAGTACTATAGTTAATGATCAAACGAGTCTTTTCATCTACGACGCACTAGGTCGAGTGGTAAAACGATTTAATTCTTTACCCGATCAAGCATGCAAACAAATCTCTTGGAACGGCAGAGATGATAAGGGATATCACCTGCCAGATGGTGTATATTTCGTGCACGTGAAAACAGATGCGAGTGAACAATTGGAGAAAATAATCTTACTAGATTAATTCACCTTGCCCCTTGACAAGTTTTCTATTTTGGATATAATGATAAATATAAGATAAATTTGTTTGATCTTTGACAATTCATTTACCATAATTCTGTCCAGAGTATTAGGTCCAAATCATTGTATATATACAATGATTTCGATTACAGAGATACAGATCTGATGCCAGTGATATTTTATTGCTGTTATCTTTCTGTATTAACCCTGCAATCAAAGTAACAAAGTTACTTTATGGAGGGTTTGATCCTGGCTCAGGACTAACGCTGGCGGCGTGTCTTAGACATGCAAGTCGAACGGGTCGCTATTTTGTAGCAATACAGAATAGCGCTAGTGGCGAACGGGTGAGTAATACAAAAATAACTTCCCTCAGAGCGGAGCATAACTCCGAGAAATCGGTGCTAATTCTTCATATTCTCGTTAAACATAAGTTTATCGAGGAAAGACTTCGGTCACTCTGAGATAGGTTTTTGTCCTATCAGTTTGTTGGTGAGATAATAGCTCACCAAGACGATGACGGGTAGGGGGTGTGAGAGCATGACCCCCCACATGGGAACTGCGACACGGTCCCAACTCCTACGGGAGGCAGCAGTCTAGAAATTTGGGCAATGGGCGAAAGCCTGACCCAGCGACGCCGCGTGAGGGATGAAGTCCTTCGGGATGTAAACCTCTGTTGAGGGGGACGATAATGACGGTACCCCTCGAGGAAGCCTCGGCTAACTCCGTGCCAGCAGCCGCGGTAATACGGAGGAGGCAAGCGTTGTCCGGAATCACTGGGCGTAAAGGGTGTGTAGGTGTCCTGATGGGTCAGGCGTGAAATCCAACAGCTTAACTGTTGAACTGCGTCTGAAACTATCGGGATTGAGGACACGAGGGGAGAGTGGAACTCGCGGTGTAGCGGTAGAATGCGTGGATATCGCGAGGAATGCCGATGGCGAAGGCGGCTCTCTAGTATGTTCCTCGTATGAGGAGCTGAATTATTTTATCCTTCGGGTTATAATCATTCGGTCCTGACACTGAAACACGAAAGCTGGGGGAGCGAACGGGATTAGATACCCCGGTAGTCCCAGCCTTAAACGATGTACACTTGGCATGCGCCAGTATGGTACGTGCCGTAGGTAACCTGTTAAGTGTACCGCCTGGGGAGTACGCTCGCAAGGGTGAAACTCAAAGGAATTGACGGGGACCCGCACAAGCGGTGGAGGATGTGGTTTAATTCGAGGCAACGCGAAGAACCTTACCTGGACTTGACATGCTGATAGTACTAAGCCGAAAGGCGAGGGATTCCGCCTCTGGTGGAAAGTCAGTACAGGTGCTGCATGGCTGTCGTCAGCTCGTGCCGTGAGGTGTTTGGTTAAGTCCTGTAACGAGCGCAACCCCTACCCTTAGTTGCCATTTTGTCTTCGGATGAAGGAACTCTAAGGGGACTGCCGCAGATAATGTGGAGGAAGGTGGGGATGATGTCAAGTCATCATGGTCTTTATGTCCAGGGCTACACACGTCCTACAGTGCCTATTACAATAGGAAGCAAGACCGTAAGGTGGAGCAAATCCTTTAAAGATAGGCATGGTTCGGATTGAGGGCTGCAATTCGCCCTCATGAAGAAGGAATCGCTAGTAATCGCAGATCAGCATGCTGCGGTGAATACGTTCTCGGGTCTTGTACACACCGCCCGTCAAGCCATGGAAGTTCACAATACCTGAAGTCTCTCATTAGAGGGCCCAAGGTAGGGTGGATGACTGGGGCTAAGTCGTAACAAGGTAGCCGTACGGGAACGTGCGGCTGGATCACCTCCTTTCAAAGAGAAAAACCTGATCTGATACTCTGGACTTTTTTTTGTCACTATTGGTGACACTGTATTGACTATTGACAACAGGAACAATGTATATATAATCACATTCTATGGTTAAAATAAGATTATCAAGAAAAGGAAGAAAAAAAATACCGTTTTACAGAATTGTAGTGATCGATTCGGAAAAGGCAAGAGATGGTAAATTCATAGAACGAGTGGGCCATTACGATCCCAGAAGCAAAGAATTCAGCCTGAAACGGGATCGCATTGAGTATTGGATTTCAAAAGGAGCTCAACCGACCAATACTGTGGCCAAGTTGATCGCAAAAGAAGGAGGTTAACAATGAAAGAGCTAATTGAATACATCGTAAAAGCGTTAGTAGACAATCCAGATAAAGTTGCTGTTAATGAGATTGCTGGCGAAAAGAGCATCATATTTGAACTTCGAGTCGGTGAAGGTGACTTGGGTAAAGTGATTGGCAAAGAAGGTAGAACAGCTAAAGCAATAAGAACGATTATCACCGCTACAGCCATGAAACAGGGAAAACGTACAGTATTAGAGATCATCGAATAATGCCAAGTGACATTTCTCGCCTTTTTCATTCTTTCGTTCTTAACATATACGAGGATTACACAAAGAAAAGATCGCTGTAATAGAAAAATCTGTGTTTACCCCGTTAAATATGAACATAATAAATGATGATCAAGAAAATGATAGTGATGATCGCCCAAATAGTGTGGGTACACTAAAAAGATGTATTATTTAACAAAATAGAGCTGTGTAATGAAGTTTGATGTCATTTCGATATTCCCTGATTTTTTCCAGAGCCCCCTATCCTTTGGTATTCTTAAAATCGCCCAGGAAAAGGGCATCATAAAAATAAGAATAACCAATCCGAGAGATTTCACCAAAGATGGAGTTATTGATGATTACCGATTCGGGGGTGGTGCTGGTATGGTAATGAAACCAGAACCATTGGTCAAAGCGATCAATAAGGTTAAGACTAAGGGCTCATCAGTCATTATGCTCACACCCCAGGGAGAAAGATTGGATCAGAATATCGTCAAGGAATTAACTGAAAAAGACCACCTGATCATGATCTGTGGTCGGTATAAGGGGATTGATGAAAGGGTCAATAGGATTTTTAACCCGATGCAAATATCAGTCGGTGATTATATCCTCTCCGGTGGTGAAATCGGCGCCCTGGTTATCATCGAGTCAATAACAAGATTGATTCCAGGAAGTCTGGGAAATATCGACTCTGCAGATACTGATTCTTTCCAGCAGCATCTACTAGAAGCCCCGATTTACACCAGACCGAATTCCTACAGAAAGCTCGCAGTACCCCAGATATTGAGGAGTGGTCATCATAAAATGGTTGCGCGTTGGCGCAGAAGAAAATCTTTTGAGAGAACCTTGCAGTATCGACCAGAACTTATGGGTCTTGAAAAGTTCTCGAAAGGTGATTTAGAAATTCTGTTGGAGGTGATTGATGGCAAAAATTCCTGATATTAAACCAGGTGATTTAGTAAAAGTTCATTCTAAAATGAAGGAAGGTAAAAAGGAACGCGTCATATTTTTTCAAGGGATTGTTATACAACTAAGAGGAGCTGGTCAATCAAGAACATTCACCGTAAGAAAAATCTCTGCCGGCATTGGGGTTGAACGCATTTTTCCGTTCCAGTCGCCAATAATTACAAAAATCGAAATCAAGAAAAGGGGAAAGGTACGAAGGGCGAAACTGAACTATCTAAGGCAGCGAAAAGGTAGGAAAATGAAAATTAAAGAAGCCGTACTGAAATCCCCAGAAGCAAAGAAGAAAAAACCCGATACGTTAACTGAAACCACAAATGCGGAACCGGTTGCCGAAACAATCAAAAAAACAGATGCAAAAAAGCCGGCGGTATTGAAAAAGAAGGCAACCGAACCAACCGACAAGAAAAAGCAAAAAGAACCCAAGAAAACCAAGGAGCAAAAGAGTGAAAGCGCTCCTGGACAAAAACCTCTGGAAAAAACATAGTCACCTGGCCGGGGTTGACGAAGCAGGAAGGGGGCCACTTGCCGGACCAGTTGTTGCTGCTGCAGTTATTCTAAAAAGAGATTTTTCCAACCCGGAAATAGACGACTCCAAAAAACTCTCGTCAGCAAAAAGGGAGAGACTGTACGCACTCATTACAAATGTTGCATTGAGTTATGCATTCGGGATCGTCGAGCCTGAATGCATCGATGAAATCAATATACTCAATGCAACAAAGCGAGCAATGCGTCAAGCCATCGACAGCTTGAATATCTTACCTAACTGTGTCCTGATCGATGCTGTGACTATTACGGATTTACCTTTCCGGCAAATCTCAATAATCAAAGGCGATACATTGAGTCTCTCAATTGCCGCCGCTTCTATTTTAGCCAAAGTCAAACGCGATGCGATAATGCGAGAATACCATAAGATATATCCAATGTATCGGTTTGACAAACACAAAGGCTATCCAACCAAATTGCATCGCCAGTGTATCGCAGAGCACGGACCATGTCCAATCCACCGTATGACCTTCCGCCTGTTGGGACCTTTGGGGTCAAATCTTGAATAGTG
>CBFDDH010000063.1:0-8023 GCA_965603515.1 uncultured bacterium | reverse complement strand
TGTGTGGGTCACTTCCAATCCGTTAGGATTCAAGGGTTCCAATAACTTAATTACTAATTACTTAATTACTGTTTTTCTCAATTACTTAATCACTCAGTAACTTAATAACTGGTTTACTCAATTACTGCTTTATGAAGGTTCTTGCTTCTTGTCCCGATTTATCCCGCTTCGTATTGTAATTCTATAAATAGGATTGCGGGATTTATCATTTTGGATTATAATATATAGGAAAATCGTGGATCCCGCAAAGCGGGAGAATTTGGCTCTTGGATCTTGGAGCTTGGTTTTTGGGATTTGGTTCTTGGAATTTGGAGCTTGCTTTACCGGGTTATTACATAAAATAAATAGAAACCAAATGTGTAGACAAACAAGAAATAAACCCACTCTTTTGGTTTCTTAATAAAAAGCGTTATTGAAAAAGTAATTGATGACCATACAACTGCACCGAGTAAAAGTTGCGGAATAAAAAACGCATAAACCAGATAAGAAAATCCAATAATAAAAGCCATAGGTAATCGTTGTAACCATTTATCTTTCTTATAGAAAAGAACTGCTAAAGTGTAAACATGGTCTTGCTTATCGGCATCACGATCGTGTATATCTTTGGCTGTAAAACCTAAGGTTACTCCTATAAACGTAGCAAGAAGAAAAGGTTTTGGTATCATATGCAAAGCTTTACCACGAAAAAATAGAGAAAAACCAACTGACACAGCTAGTACAACAGCCAGAGCGAGGATAAAGGTTGAAATAAATGGTATACGCTTCAGTCGAATCGGCGGCACTGAATAGACAATACCAAGTAAGATAAATGTAACCATTATGAGAAAGGTCGTGTAATTCACAATAAGTGAGTAGACCAGAACGAGTATTGCTAAAGTAAAACCCCAGACCGCATAATATCGTCGTAAGTCATCTTTTAAAAGCGGGTTTCTCTTGCGTGCAATGCGATCGCTCTCGATATCAAAAAAATCGTTTATTACCTGGACTGTCCAGAAACCTAAAGCGGGAATCAAAAAAATAAAAGCGATAGCCAAAGGATCAAACGTATTGGTATGCATCATCGGCACTTGATGTTTTGCCAATAAATAACCAGAGATCCCCATACCACCAAATAGAAACATGCGCTCAAGGCGCATTGACTCAAGTATATAAGAAAATTTCTTCTTGTTCAATAAATACCAGAAGATAAAACATAACGGCAGAAAAAGCAACCCATAAACTGCCGAGAATTTCTGTGTGTCATAATAGAGGAATCCTCCAGAAAGAAAATAATTCTCTGGACGATTACGAGCGAGTAGCGTGGTCAACCCACCCCAGAATACAATGATCACGAAACTGCATAAAGCCGCAAGCAATGACTTGGCAATTGATCTTGTTTTCATGTATACGTAAACAGCGACCAGTATCGCTATGCAAACAACTACTATACGCTGCCCTGGAGAAACGCCTATATTGCCTAAATCGATGAATGGATTCAGGAAACTATATAGATAAGGTACTATACGTAAAGGATAGGTAAGAAGATATCCGCCTAAGCATTTATCGATCAAAGGAATAAAGATAATGAGCATGAAACCGTAACTAGCGATCCCGGTAACCCGAACTATTGATTCTCTGGTTATAAAGGTTAAAAGAATCACTAAGAAAATAAATAGACTGAGGTAGAATAGTGGGAAATGAACTGAATACATTAACAGAGATCTATAGGAAAACGATATGAAACCGATACGTTGGAAGTTCCCAAGAACACCTTCAAAAAAATTCCGCAAGAAAATCCAACTGACGATAAAAACGATTGAACGAACTATCGATTGCGATTCCAGAATACCTATTATTTTTTTTATCATAAGTTGTTATTGAAAATAAAATGTGGGTAAGGTTGCACTGCACCTTACCCACATTACTATTTAAATCTGTGGTACTTAATCCATGTCAAACAGCTTTGCTAGTTCATCCCAGTGTTTCTTGACAATATCTTTGTTCCCCTGAGGGACTTTATCTGCTATCTTCTTCATCTCTTTCATTCCATTCAACGCTGCTTCCATCATTTTTTTCTGCGCATCAGGCATATTGGGATTTTTAAGCTGCTCCTCAACTTCTTTTAACCCTTCTTCCATTTCATCCATCTCTTCGGCCATCATAACCGCGATTGAAGCCATCCAGGTTTTGGCAAAAGCAGGCCAGAATTCGTTCCACGGCATGCCAGCTGCTGCCAATTTAGCATCGAGACCAGCGATGTCTTTATTAACCGTCGCAAACTGACCGAGCCAAGACTCAATATTCTCATCACCGCCTTTAAATTCCTTGCCGCTACTCTCGAGTTCTTTTTTAGCCGCAGGAAATGCTTTCATGAACTTCTGGAGTTCACCTTCAGTCAGTTTACCATATGCTACATCGGTACCAATCTTACCTTCAGTAGGTTTTACCTCAAGCTCGCCTTCAGGTGGTGCGCCACAAAAAGCCACGAGCAGAATACTCAACAAGCCCATCATCAGCAACTTTTTCATCTTACCTCCTTGTTTATTAAGTTGTTCTGTATTATACATAGTTTGAATATCAAATCAAGCGGGAACGAACAAACTCATTAAGCCGACTCAACGCGATTCTTGCCGCGTCGTTTAGCCCGGTAAAGCGCGCGATCGGCGATTTGAACAAGACCCATATTGGTTTCTGCGTTGCTCGGGTAGGTCGCAACACCAATCGATATAGTCATCTTCTTTTTGCCTTTGCCCTTGGTCAATAATTGCCTTCCTGCAACCGCACTGCGCAATCTTTCAGAGACTTTCAGAGCCAGTAGATGACTTGTTTCTGGAAATATCACTACAAACTCCTCACCGCCGTAACGTGCTATAAAATCCGTATCGCGCAGATTGTCTTTTAATATATCTGCAACCTGGATAAGCATCTTATCGCCTGCGACGTGACCATAATGATCATTGAAACCCTTGAAATCATCCAGATCGATCATACCCAGGCTCAACTGCCTCGAATAACTCCTTGCTTTTTTGAATTCATTCTCAAGCACGAGATTGAAATGTCTTCGATTGGCGATTTTTGTTAAAGCATCAGTCAACGAGAGTTCCTTGGTCTCATCGTATAAACGGGCATTCTCAATCGCAATAGCAGATTGCGAAGCAAAAACTGAGAACATACGCAGATCTTGTTCAGTAAAAGCATCGAGCTTACCACTCTCAATATCGAGCACTCCGATCACCTCACCTTTAATCTTCAGTGGAATAGCTGCTTCGGATTTAGTTGTTTTCTTGAACACGTGATAAAAAGGGACCTTCAAGACATCAGGTGCATAAAACAACTCGCCGGTCGCAGCAACATGACCGCAAATACCCTGTTCACCGATTTTCAATCTGACCTTTTTGAAAACCCCAGTGCCATAACCATGGGCTGCCTTAACATACAGTTCATTTCCTTCAATGAGTAAGATCGCGATATTGGCATAACCAAAAGTATCGCGTATTACCTGAAGGATAGTATTGAGAACATCGTCGAGTTCCAGCGTCGAAATCAAAGATTTAGCAATGGTGAAAGAAACAGCCAGTTCCTTCGCACTATTTTGTGATCGTTCATAAAGATGAGCATTATGCAGAGCAACACTCAAGCAGTCTGCAATCAATTCAAGAATTCTGATCGTATTACTGTTAAAGACATTTGCTTTATCACACTCAATATTCAGCACGCCGATTATTTTCTTTGCAGCTTTTAGAGGTAAGGCCAACTCTGATTTGGTGGAGGTTTGACCATAGGCGTGATAGCGTTTTTCCTTGGAAACATCATTTGCCATGATACTCTTGCCAGTCTTTGCAACACTGCCCACAATACCAGAACCTATTTCAAGTTTGAGATCTCTCGGTACTTCATCCCGAAATCCCCTGGACAATTTCCTGAGAATGACTACATTCTTTTCTATTAAAAAGATCGATACGTTGAAATTACTGAAATGTTGAAGAATAGACTGTGTGACGCTCTCGCAGATTTGTCCGAGATCAAGACTCTTGGTCAAGCGGTGGGCGATTTTGTTCATCACCTCAAGCTCTTTGGTTCTTTTTATTTCGTCTTCGAGCAACCTGGTATTGGCAACAACGACTGCGGCTCTGACGGCAATCCGGTTTAATAAATACTCATCTTCTTCAGTATAAGCATTATTATGACTGTAATCTTGAACTGTCATTACACCTTCAACATTACCTTTGTAAATCATCGGAACGCCTAACCAGCTTCTGGCATTCCTGCCATGCGGTTTGACACCAATTGTTCTGCAAAATTGCTTCAACTTAGAATTAATACGAACTGACTTCTTTGTCCTGATAACATATTCAGTCATGCCTTTTGACAAAACCCGGGGGGCGACATCTTCTTCCACGCCATCTATGTTGTAGATCTCAAAACTAATCATGTTCTCATCACGGTTGTAGAGAGCGATATAAAAATTGCTGCAGTCAAGGACTTTACCAATTTCCTGGTAGATTTTCCTGATAACCTTATTCAAGTCATAGGATGAACCAAGGATTTTATCGATCCTCGTAAAAAGCTGTACCCTTTTCTTATCGTAACTCATATTAAATTTGGATAGTATAGCACTGAAGTGGTAGTTTGTCAACAACCTGTCTCATCTAATTGACAATACCAGAAAAATACGTATAATATTTCATATGATCGAAAAAATCAGCGTTAGTACGCATCATCGTAATGAATTATGCGATATCACGAAGCAGATTAAACAAATAATGGACAAGAAAAAGGTCAGCGATGGCATTTTGCATATATTCTGTCCACACACGACTGCGGCGCTCACCATTAATGAAAATTGTGATCCATCTGTGCAGAGTGATATCTCTAACACCTTAAATAGACTCATACCAGCCAATGCCGGGTATGAACATGCTGAGGGTAATGCTGATGCCCATGTCAAATCAACGATCACTGGTTCTTCACAGACCCTTTTCATAGAGAACGGCAGCATCTCTTTTGGAACCTGGCAAGGCATTTATTTGTGCGAATTCGATGGCCCACGAACCCGTGAGGTTTGGGTCAGAATAATCAAAGAATAATTTCCTTAGGATACAAACGGATGAATTTTTGCGAAGCAAAAAGGAGGAACGATGTATAAGAAACTATTCATCCCTGGACCGACTGAGGTTAGACAGGATATACTCGATGCCCAAACAGAGAAAATGATTGGTCATCGCAGCAAAGCATTTACCGGGTTATATACCGGCATTATCAAGAAACTCCAGGGATTGCTTGACACGAACAGCTTTATTACGGTACTGACAGCTTCGGGCACTGCATTTATGGAAGGAGCGATCAGAAACTGCGTGCATAAAGATCTATTGTCTTGTGTGAACGGTGCTTTTAGTGACCGATGGTTCAAAATAGCCAAGAAATGCAATAGGAACCCAGATGCGATCACCCTGGACTGGGGTAAAGCGATAAAGCCTGAAATGGTCGAAGCAAAGTTGAAAGAGAAGAAGTATGAGGCCATAACTCTTGTACAGAATGAAACATCTACTGGTGTGCGCAACCCTATTGAGGGAATTGCTGAAGTGCTGAAAAAGTATCCTGATGTACTCTTCCTGGTTGACGCAGTCAGTTCACTGATGGGTGACAAAATTGAAATTGAAAAACTCGGGATCGACGTCTGTTTTGCTTCGTCACAGAAAGCCTTTGCACTACCACCCGGGCTTGCAGTCTGCATAGTCAGTGATAAAGCATTAGAAAAAGCAAAGACTGTAGAGGGTCGCGGACTTTATTGCGATTTTGTCGGACTTAGAGACTACTTTGATAAAAAAGGACAGACCCCCTCAACACCAGCGATCTCACTCATGTACGCAATGGACAAACAGCTCGATAAGATCAATGCTGAGGGCATGGAAAAACGCTTTCAAAGACATATTACAATGGCTCAGTATATACAAGATTGGGGCAATAAGAATTTCAGCATGTTTTCTGAACCAGGCTATGAGTCAGTCACAGTTTCGTGTATGAATAACACCAAGGGTGTCAGTATCGCTGACCTTAATGGCGAACTTGGAAAACGTGGTTTTGCAATATCTAATGGATATGGAAAGCTAAAGGAACAAGCATTCAGGATCGCTCATATGGGTGATTTAACGCTTGATGAGATTAAAGAATTGATCGACAATATTAATGAAATACTTGGAATATAATCAAAAGATGGCTCGAGATGGCTCAAAGAGGACTCGAGAAGGCGAATTGAAGGCAAATATAAAAAAAGTATGTGGGAGCGGGTTTCTCCCCGCGATATTCGAGCCTGGAAAGGCTCTCCCACAATCGGAGACACGGAGACAAGAAAAAAAATGGAAGAAAACTCTTGGTGTAAATCCGTGTTAATATCTGCGAAAATCTGTGTATTCAGTCCTTGGCTGAAAAAGGAGGATAACAATGAAAGTCTTGGTTTCAGATCCAATTGCTCCGCAAGGTGTTGAAATACTAAAAAATGCCGGTCTTGAAGTTACGGAACAGAGCGGTCTTAGTCCCGAAGAACTGGCAAAGATCATTCCTGACTACGACGCAATTATTGTAAGGAGCGCGACCAAAGTAACTAAAGAGGTAATCGAAGCTGCAAAGAACCTGAAGGTCATTGGTCGCGCAGGTATAGGTCTGGATAATGTCGATCAAGAAACAGCCAAGAGCAAAGGGGTAAAAGTAGTCAATACACCAACTGCGACTTCAATCTCGGTCGCCGAACTCGCCCTGGGTATGATGTTTGCTGCAGCACGCAGGATCCCTCAGGCAAATGTGTCGACCCGCGCATCAAAATGGGAAAAGAAAAAATTTAAAGGATTTGAGCTGTACGGTAAAAAACTCGGTATAATCGGTCTGGGACGCATCGGCACTGAACTCGCCAAGCGTGCTAAGGCAATGGGTATCTCAGTACAAGCTTTTGATCCATACGTGAAGACGAGTGAATATGCCGAGGTCGTTGATCTTGATATTTTGCTTAAAGAATCAGACTATATTTCGCTCCATATCCCTAAAACCGAAGAAACCGAGCATATTCTGAACAAAGATGCCTTCGCAAAAATGAAAGATAATGTCGTGATAATTAATTGTGCGCGTGGCGGCGTGGTCGATGAAAATGCATTGTATGACGCGATCAATTCAGGCAAAGTACGCATAGCATGTGTTGATGTCTTTGAAACCGAACCAGCAAAAGAAAACAAACTTTTCGACCTCGAACAGGTAATTGTAACACCCCATATCGGAGCACAGACTAAAGAAGGGCAAACTCGTGCGGGTACTCAAGTTGCTGAACTCGTGAGGGATGCACTGAAACAATAGTTGAATAGTCAGATAGTCTCCACAAATTCGTAGTTGCTTGATTTATTAAGCACCAAATTAGATAAGGAGAAGAAATGCCCGAAATAAAAGCATTCAAAGGAATAAGATACAACCCAGAGAAACTAACTAATCTGGCTAATATTATTTGCCAACCATACGACCAAGTGACAAACAAAATGGAGCGTGCATACAAAAATCGAAGCCCGTATAACTTCATTCGGTTGGTGCTCACCAAATACTGTGAAGGACATAATCGCCAGCGTGAATACCGGGATGCAAGAAGATATACAGAAACATGGTTAAAAGAAGAAATATTCACGGGTGACGATAAGGATGCAATATATCCTTACTGGCAGGAATTCACAATTAACAAAACAGATTTCGTAAGGAAAGGTTTTATCTGCTTGGTCAGACTTGAAGAGTTAGGCAAAGGTAATATACTCCCTCATGAAAAAACGCTTTCAAAACCAAAGGCAGACCGTTTAAACCTATTGAATATCACAAAAAAGGACTTTGAACCGGTATTCTTGCTTTATACGGACACCAAGAATAGCGTCAATGATCTACTCGAGGAGCATTGCAAAGACAAACCTCTTGTCGAGGTCAAAGATGAAAATAACATCACCCATAAATTATGGCGAATCGATAAAACCGAACCAATTCAAGAAATAGCCGGGCTCCTGAAGTCATCGATTTTTGTGAT
>CBFDDH010000062.1:0-8114 GCA_965603515.1 uncultured bacterium | reverse complement strand
ACGGAGGCGATATTATGAAAACAAATAAGTCATATGTTAAGCTAACTGAAAAATTCAGCGCCCGTAATTATCATCCCCTGCCAGTCGTTTTATCAAAAGGCAAGGGTGTCTGGGTCTGGGATGTTGAGGGCAACAAGTATCTGGATATGCTCAGCGCTTATTCAGCATTGAACCAGGGACACTGTCATCCTCACATTGCCAGGGCGATAAAAAACCAGGCAAGTAAGATCACTTTGACCTCAAGGGCATTTCATAATGATCAAATGGGGTTATTCTTGAAAAAATTATGCACTGTGACCAATTATGAAAAAGCCCTGCCCATGAATTCTGGTGCCGAGGCTGTTGAGACCGCAATAAAAGTTGTGCGAAAATGGGGGTATCTTAAGAAAAAAGTAGCCAGGAACCGTGCTGAGATCATCGTCTGTGAAAATAATTTCCACGGTCGTACTACGACGATCGTTGGTTTTTCTTCGGAAAAACAATATCGTGACGGGTTTGGCAGTTTTACGCCAGGATTTAAAATTATTCCTTATAATAAACCCAGGGCATTGGCGCGGGCGATCAGCAAGAACACGGTAGCTTTCCTTTTTGAACCGATCCAGGGTGAAGGTGGTGTGATCGTACCGGACAATGGTTATTTAAAAGAGTGCCAGCGGATATGCAAAAAACATCGTGTCTTATTGATCGCTGATGAGATCCAGACTGGGCTCGGACGTACTGGTAAGCTGTTCGCTTGCGATTACGAGAAAGTCAGACCGGATATCGTAATTATTGGCAAGGCGCTGAGCGGTGGCTATTATCCAGTATCGGCAATTCTGTGTGACAACCGTATTATGAATGTTCTACATCCGGGTGACCACGGCTCGACATTTGGTGGTAATCCTTTAGCTTCAGCAATCGGTATCGCCGCGCTCGAAGTCATAGTGAAAGAGCGATTACCCCAGCGTTCGTATAGACTCGGTACTTGGTTTATGAATGAACTAAGAAAGATCAATAGTCCGATCATCAAACAAGTCAGAGGCAAGGGATTATTGATCGGCGTGGAACTGAAAAAGAAGGCGCGTAAATATTGCGAGCGGTTAATGGATCTGGGTATTTTGGCAAAAGAAACTCATCAAATGGTCGTGCGTTTTGCCCCACCTTTAGTAATAAAGAAAAAAGAACTCCAGTGGGCATTGGCAAGGATCAAGAAGGTCTTACATGTCTGAAATTGCTCTTTTTCTTGTCTTCCTACGCTTTACGCCCTACTCCTTAATCTCTATTCGTTCCAGGAGCGAAGCGACATGTCTCCAACGAAGCTTCTTTTCCCGCTCGTAAGAGCCATAACCGTTCACGCCAATGAACCATAACCGTTGCGAAGCGACCAGTCCCGCACGCAGTGCCATTCCCCTCATGTCTTCAATCCCTTTTGTCGCTATACTGTTGTTTCTATGTTGTACTCCAATTGTCTATTCTCCACACGCACAAAATGAAATGCTTTCGCCCCATAATCCGCAAGAACAAACACACGAGATCGGTGCGGCATTTGCACTCAACAAATGGGTGATCGATCGTAGCGAAGACACATCTTATGTCAAAACGTATCCGACTTCGAGCGTGAGTCTTTTCCACAATGTATACGCACCATTCGGGAAGTTCGGAGGTATCGGCGGTCTTGAACTCATTTGTCTACCAACCCAATGGGAGGAACCAGGTGTCTCTGGTTTTTTCATATTGTTCAAGCCATTCGTGGGTTGCCAGTACGCTACGTCCCATTTTACAGGTAGACTCAATCTTTCACCGTTGGGCATTATTGCTGGCTATGCTGATGGTGAATTTGGTATTGGTGTCGCTCCGACAAAAAGTACTTTGTATCAAATCAGTCTACTCATACATAGTTCTCTATTATCCAATCCCACATGGTGGATAGGAGGCCGGCTGAGTCCAAGAGCCGCGGGATTTGTGACTGGCGGTGAGTATTCATTTGCGACCAAGATGTTCTTGAGAGCAGAATATAGTTATTTAAAAAAGCCTCCCATATCACCAAACATCTTTCAATTTGAAGTGGACCCTATTGCCGGCTCAGTTCACTATATAACTTTAGGATTTTTCAGGCGATTGAAATGATCAATCCGTATTCGTAATTCGTTTTTCGTGTAGTTGCCCGATTGCATCGGGCATTGTCTTTAATGTTCGAGCTTGCCCCGTTAGAGCTTGCAATAGAATTTTATTTCCAATAAATCAATGAATTAGAACATACGGATATTTAGTTCTAACGGGGCTTGTCGAGAACACACATTGAGGTACTTCTCGACTCGCTTTGCTCGCTCGAAGAGAAAACAGGTGGTTTTTTGGTTTTAGTATCTTGTATATGTTTCTCCGATACTCCGTTACACCGTTACTCCGATACGAAATTTACTCCCAGCGCAGTTTCTTTTCCCGCTCGTAAGAGCCATAACCGTTCACGCTAGTGAACCATAACCGTTGCGAAGCGACCAGTCCCGCACGCAGTGCCATCTATTGTCTCCAGCATTAGCGTGGTTATTTTGTGTTTTTTCGCCTTACGCTCTACACCTTACGCCCTACTCTCTATTTCACGTAATACACCCCGTCATATATATATTGAGCAGGTCCTTCCAAGTACAGCTTGTCCTTTATCGTAACTGACAATTCGCCACCTCTTGTTTTACACGTAATGGGCGATTGTGCAATGAATAATTTCGTGGCGATGTAAGCAGAACAAAGAACGCCGCTGCCACAGGACAGCGTTTCATTTTCAACGCCACGCTCATAGGTTCTAACAAAAAGCTCGTTGTTTTCGACTTTGACAAAATTGACATTTACCCCATCGGGTTTGAATGACCGGTGATTGCGGATATCTCTGCCGAGTTCCACGACATCGAGTCCTTCGAATGTATCAACAAACATAACACAGTGGGGCACACCTATTCTCAGGAAATTCGCTCGATACTTCTTACGTTTGAGTGTGAAACTGAAATTCAACTTAATATCAACTGGAGATTGTGCTTCAATACTGATATTGCCATTCTTGTAATAAAAACCGAGTGGTCCGGAATCTGACAAGAACTTACCCTTATCTTTTACCAAGCCAAGACGATGAGCGTAACTCACAATGCAACGTGCACCATTAAGACATATTGCTGCTTTGCTGCCGTCTTTGTTATAGTATCTCATGGCAAAAGGAAAATCATTGGATTGTTCTACAAAAAGAACACCGTCTGAACCGGCGCCCAAATGGCGATCAGTTATTCTCTTTACGAATTCCGGTATATCTTTATCAGTAACCACTTCATTTACTAACCTGTTGAAATTGTTGATCAATAGAAAATCATTGCCCGACCCCTCCATTTTCGTGAAGAAAACAGGTTTCATTTTTCTCCTTTCATTATTTTAATATACCTACCAAAATAGACCGCAAAAGATGCAATAATTGCAGGGATGGAAAGATAGAGTAAAATCTCCCCGAGTTGCCGGAGATCTATTGTGAATGCAAGAACAACTGCTCCTAATAGAGCCCCGGTGATCTTACCCGTGACATTGGATTTAAGAAGTATCGATCTGTGGGTGATCATGACAAAACTGCCAATGAGGATCAAGAGATCTCTCAGTACTATGATAACTACACCCCAAAGGGGGATCAAATCAAGCACGAGCAGAGTTATGACAATGACAGTCAATGATATTTTATCGCATACAGGATCGAGTATTTTACCGACTTCAGATTCCTGATGTAGTCTCCGTGCCAGAAAACCATCAACCGCATCTGAAGACAGAGAGACGAGCATAACTATGAAAGCAACAAGCCGTTGATCAGTAACCAGAAAATACACAATAAACGGCAGCAGGATAAGTCGCGATAGTGTTACCGCATTAGAGATCGTCAATAAACGATGGTTATATTTAATGATCTTTATCCCCTTGCTTCATGGCAATATAGTACAACATACGGTTCATTTTTCCTGTCCCTTACGCAGGAATTCAGCTGCGTGTTCCATTGTTTTCTCGGTTATTTCCTTGCCACCTAACATCCTGGCGATCTCCAATTTTCGCGTTGCACCGTCTATTCGCGCCACCTGCGCAAAGGTTTGTTTCCCCTTGATCTCTTTTGTGACGAGAATATGGTTATCAGCAAAAACAGATATTTGCGGCAAATGTGTTATGCATATGATCTGGTGCTTTTTGCTTGTCTTGGCAAGCAGAGTGCCTACTGCTTCGGCAATCCTGCCGCCGATACCTGTATCAACTTCATCAAAAATAATCGTTGGAATTCTATCTGCTTCAGATAATACGGTTTTTAAACTCAAACTTATGCGTGATATCTCCCCGCCCGAAGCTATTTTCCTTAAAGGCTTCAGGTCTTCACCAAGATTAGTTGAAATGAAAAACTCCACATCATCTTTGCCAGTTTCATCCATCTCCTTATCTGTGATCTGGATCTCAAAACGGATTTTCTTCATCCCGAGCTGAAGCAGCAATTCGAGGATTTTCTTCCTGAGCGTAACTGCCGCGTTGCGCCGTCGTTCTGTGAGTTGCCCTGCCTGTTTACTCAACGTGATTTCAGTGTTCTTGATGCGTTCCTGTAGATTCTTGATCGTTTCATCCTGAGTTTCAATTGTTGTCAAATCCTTCCTCAAATTCCCGAGATAATGATTTATTTCCTGGAGTGTCTGGCCATACTTTTTTCGTATCTTATTTATTGTTTCCAACCTATCCTGAACAAAATCCAGGCGTTCTTGGGAGAATTCAATTTGGCTGTGATAGCTGCTCAATTCGCGGTAGATATCATCAATAGAAGAGATCATTGTCCCCAATTTCTCGTTCAGTTTGAGCAGCTTACTATCATGGCTGCACAGTTCATCAAATGATTTCTTTGCTTGAGCCGTACGTTCTAATAACGAGTTTTCCTGCTCGTAGATCTTTGATATGATTTGACCGGAAAGTAAAGAGCGTTTTTCACTGCTCGTGAGCAAATTTCTCTCCGCATTCAATTCCTCTTCTTCATCAGGTTGGAGATTTGCTTTTTCAATCTCGTCGATTTGATATTTTAAATAGTCTATCTTATCGTCCTTTTGCTGGATTTTCTCAAGCAGTTTTTCGAGCTCTTTGTGTGCCTGTTGATATGCCTGGTAATTTCTTGTATATTCGCTCTTTACATCTCCGAGTGAGGCAAATGAATCAAGCAGCAAGAGATGGTTTTTTGCGAAGAACAAGGACTGATTTTCATATTGCCCGATAAGGTCAACGATTTCACGTGCGATTTCTTTCAATAGATTGACGCTGACTATCTGATCATTGATATAGGAATTCTGTCGTTTACCTTTTTCGATCTTTCTGCGGATGATCATATCATCTTCAATACTAATACCCGACTGTTTTAACCGCTCAACTATTGCTGGCTGGACACCGAACACACCGGTTACTTCGGCGTAATCCTTGCCGCTTCGGATAAGAACATGTTCCATCTTGCTTCCGCACAATGTCGCGATCGCTTCAACGATCATACTTTTTCCAGTCCCGGTTTCTCCGGTTACAACTGTTAGCCCTTTGTCGAATTCTATAGTTAGCTCTTCCATTAACGCGAAGTTACTGATCTTTAGCAGCTTAAGCATCCTCGCGACCTCCCCACTTCATCTTTTCGCGGAGCGTGCTGAAGAATGTCGTGTGCAGCGACTTGATCAGCTTTACATGGTAACTTGCTTTGCGAAAGTTCACAGTTTGTCCTTTAAGAATATTCTTGCTGCGTTGTCCATCAGCGACCAGAGCCGCTTTGCCTTTTTTGCCGATAGTTATCTCGACCAAGCTGTCTGGCGGCAAGACAATCGGTCTTACTGAGAATGTATGCGCTGCAATGGTCGTTACAATGATCGACTCAGTATGGGGTAGGAGCATAGGGCCACCAGTGGCAAGCGAGTATGCAGTAGAACCAGTAGGCGTAGCGATCACTATCCCATCGGCAATGAGTCTACAGATGTACTCTTTGTTGATAGTCACTGAAAGCTCCACAGCCCGACCAGGGATGCGCGTGATTATAGTAATATCATTGAGACCAAAAAGAGAACTATGGTCATGCCGCGCCTGGATGACCATTCTTTTCTCAAAGGCATACTTACCATTTTTTATTTCGACTAATATATCTGATAACTGCGCAAATGTTACGTCGGTGAGGAAGCCCAGACCACCTGAGTTTACACCGAGGATCGGTATCCCTTTTTTTCCGTATATATGAGCTGCGTTGAGCATGGTGCCGTCACCACCGAGTGCGATCACAAAATCAGGTTTGTTTGAAGCAAAGAAACCGTGTTTTGTCAGTAGTTCCTTGGCCTGATTCAAGATCGCTATTGCGTTGCGTTTGCGTGAATTAATTAATATCTTTACTTTTTTCATTTTTTAAATTCCCGATAAAAAGATAGCGATACTTTCCAAATTGATCTCGTCTAAAAGAAAATTTGTCATACCCGCTGACCTGCAGGAATTTCTTGATTATCGCGGTCGTATCCTCATCTATTTCGAGCGCTATGACACCGCCGGGATTCAGATACTCTGCTGTCTGTTGAATTATCAACTCAATGAATTGCGTGCCGTCTTGTCCGCCATCGATTGCAAGCATGGGTTCAAAATCGCGTACGCTTTTAGGCAAAGAGCGCAGTCGTGAGCTGGGGATGTATGGTGGATTTGATATTATTAGATCAAATTTGGTGTTCACGCCGTCGCAGATATTACATTGCATCAGATGGATTCTGTCGCTTAAGCCGTATTCTTTGATATTTTCACGCGCGCAGCGAATTGCTATATCCGATATATCAGTAGCAAAGATCTGAACATCAGGGTAAAGATGAGCCAGGGCTATGGATATTGCACTGGTTCCCGTCCCGATATCAAGGATCCGTTCCGGCACGAGATTTACGAGCTTCTCGATCAATTCAATAAAATACTCTGTTTCAAAACGCGGAATAAAAACCCCGGGATAGATATGTAATGAATAATCCATGAACTGCATCCTCGTCGTCACGTATTCCAGGGGCATCCCGGTTTTCAGTTGCATCAGCCTGGCGTGCAAAAGCTTGCGCGTGTCCTGGTCCACAGAATCGTTCAGGTAGATCCCAAATCGTGGTTTTTCCAATAATGCAGCCACGATCAATTCAGCTTCACCCCTTGATACGGTCAGTTCTTTAATTACCTGATCTACGATTTCTCTCATTTTCTTTGAGCCCTTCTATGATCTCATCAAGGTCACCCTCACGGATCCTGTCCAGTTTGTACAGAGTCAGTCCGATCCGATGATCAGTAACGCGGTTCTGGGGATAATTATAAGTGCGAATTTTCTCGCTTCGCTCACCTGAGCCTACTTGCTGCCGTCTATCTTTATCGATCTCAGCTTGTTGTTTTTGGTGCTGCGCCGCGGCAAGTCTGGCACGCAGGATTTTCATTGCCTTTGCACGATTTTTGTGTTGGGAGCGTTCATCTTGACAACTAACAACTATACCCGAGGGCAAGTGCGTGATCCTTACCGCTGATGAGACCTTATTCACATTTTGGCCACCGTGCCCGCCAGCCCGGAAAGTGTCGATCTTCAGGTCATCTTGTTTGATCTCGAACTGAGCTTCCTCGATCTCGGGTAAAACCACTACAGTTACTGCGGAAGTGTGTATCCTACCACCCGCTTCAGTAAGCGGAACACGCTGTACCCGGTGAATACCCTTTTCAAAGTGCAGCAAACCATAGGCATCTTTGCCAGAAGCGAGGAAGATTATCTCCTTGAAACCGCCGATATCACTTGAATGCGAGGACAGGACTTCATACTTCAGTTTCTTTTTTTCACCATACTTGGTGTACATTCTGAAAAGCTCAGCGGCAAAAAGAGATGCTTCATCACCGCCAGTGCCAGCTCTGATCTCAACAATGCAATTCTTCTGATATTCTTCATATTGCGGGTTTAACATTTCATCGATTTCGCTTTCAATTGATTCCAGACGTTTTTCCAGTCCTTTGATCTCATGATGGGCGACCTCTTTCATCTCTTCATCGTTGCTTGCCAGGATTTCCTTTGCCTCGGCTATTTCTTTTTGGGTCTTGTCAAGTCTTCGGTATTGTTGCATCAGGCGTTCCAATTTCTT
>CBFDDH010000061.1:0-8789 GCA_965603515.1 uncultured bacterium | reverse complement strand
GGTGAACTGATCATTGATTCTTATGAAGCACAAATGTCTTTATTGTCCGGTGATACCTTCAGGATAGATATTGAAATACAACAGCAAGCGAATAATGTGAATTTTGTATATGAAATTTTCGCTTATGACAATGATTTTGATTTCAATGAACCGCAAGACCGTACACAAGCGCAGAGTGGCATGCAGAATATTATTGTATACGATGGGATGGGTCCATACACGTCATATACTCAAGTTTCGCCGCCAAACCCACCTGAAGGGATTACTGAAGTAGTGGTATATGCTACTGTGTCAGATAGTCTGACAGGTTTGTCAGTAATAACCGGGGCCGAAGTATTTCTTGATTCTATCGGTACAAATGGTACTGGTTTTGTATTGATACCTATAGATAGTGTTTTTGATGAGATTGAAGAGGATGTATTTGATACAATCCCGGTGAGTGGCTGGCAAGCAGGTGAAAGTCATACTTTCTATGTACACGGACGTGATGCACAAGGTAACTGGGGATTCTTTGATTCGACAACTGTTTATGTGATAGAGAACATCGATACAATACCACCATGGATCGGTTTGACATCTCCTGATAGTGGTGAAGTTGATATTCCGCTCAATACCTGGATATATGTGATCTTTACTGAGCCGGTTGACCCAACGACCGTTACGAGTGATAAAATTCTGATCGATGGTCATATTGGGGGCAATTATGATTTTTGGATGTCATATAATTCTACAGATAGCACATTGAGTATAAATCCATTTGATGACTTTGCACCCTATGAATCAGTCGATGTTTATATCGCTTCAGGTATCCAGGACTTAGCTGGTAATCCCATGACCAGTTCATATTGGTGGTGGTTTAGGACTGGAGCAGCGCCCGATACTTTGTCGCCTACAGTAACTGCGATCGATGTTACGCCCGATACTGTTCAGCCGGCTGAATTTGTGGTATTGACCGGTACTCTATCCGATAATCAAGAAGTGTCGAATGCTGAATACTTTATTGATGGTATCGGCAGTAATGGTTCTGGTTATGCAGCATTACCAGTAGATAGTTTTGGTCTACCTGTGGTCGATGTTTTTGATACGATCTATACTGATACGATGGTTCTTGGTAGACATATGGTCTATCTTCATGGTGTTGATGCTTCAGGTAACTGGGGCGAAGTTGATTCAGTTTTCTTTG
Source organism: uncultured bacterium (assembly GCA_965603515.1). GTDB lineage: Bacteria > Hydrothermota > Tepidihabitantia > SM23-42 > SM23-42 > JAUVZL01. The sequence goes on along the minus strand of CBFDDH010000061.1, from coordinate 7,606 downwards.
TTATCGGTGGTGCTGATACGAGTGGACCGATTTTTGACATTATCGTTGATCCATCGCCAGCATATATCGGTGATTCGGTTTATATTAGTGCATTGCCAAATGAGGTATTGAATTCTGATTCTGTTGTTAGTTGTTCAATTTGGACCTCTACCAACGTGCTCCATACCATGAATCTACTACCTGATACTTCAGGTTATGGTAGCTGGTTGGGTACAGTAGGCTTTGCGTCAGGTATATGCAGTGTTAAAGTTTCAGGATATGATGTTTGGTTGAATAATGGGTTTTCTGAAGCCGATTTCAGCATTACACCACAGGGTGAGTTTTTACCTGAACAGATGGTTTATGCGTGGCCTAATCCGGCTCGCGGTAATGCTATTAACTTCCACTTTTATGTAAATGCCAATGCAGATATCACGGTAGATATTTACAATCTTGAAGGTAAGATGGTCACGAGTTTGGATGGCAGGGGAGAAGGCGCTAGACCTCCGCATCAAGAATCATCGAATGCGATAGTCTGGAATATATCAGGTATTGCAAGTGATGTCTATTTATTCAGGATCCAGGCAACGAGCGATGCAAGCGGTGAGACAAGGTCAGTGATCAAGAAATTTGCGATCGTCAAATAAAAGGAGGAGATGGAATTAAGAAATATCTGACAGCTTTTGTGAGTATTTTGTTCTTCTTTCCAGTATGTGTGTTTGCGGATGCTGGAGAGACCGGCGCGAGTTTTCTTAATCTTGGGGTTGGTGCTCATGAATTAGCCATGGGTGGAGCTGTAACTGCACTTAGCACCGGTGTCAACTCGCTGTACTGGAATCCAGGTGGTCTAGGTTGGTTGCATGGTACACAAGCAACTCTTATGCATGCGGAACACTTCCAGTCGATAAGGTATGAACATCTCGCGTTTGCTTATGGCACGAAAGCGTTCGGTACAGGTTTTTCAATGAAAGGGCTTTATTTAAGTGAGCTTGAAGAGAGAACGGTTCCGTCGCAGATTCCAATATCGACATTTGGTGCATATTTCGTCGTACCATCTCTTACATTTGCAAAGTATCTCAGCTGGGGAATTTCCCTCGGCACAAACATAAAGCTTATCTATCAAAAAATTGGTGTTGATAATGCAATATCATATGCTGGTGATCTTGGTATGAGTATAAGATCTGGTTTGCCGGGTTTGAAAGCCGGCATTGCGCTCACCAATATCGGCACAAAAATGAAATTTACAAACAGCTCATTTTCTCTACCGACCCAAGTAAGAACAGGTCTTGGTTATTCGCTATTCAAGGAAAAAGCAATTTTTGGATTTGATTTAGTAAAGCCGTTGAAAGATGACATCCAATTATGTTTTGGGGCAGAAGGACTGCTGATGGAGAAGATCGGCTTGCGGGCAGGTTATAGAAGTGGTTTTGGTAATGATGAAGGATTGGCTGGCCTAACCGCGGGTTTGGGTGTTCGCATTGAGAATTTCAATATCGACTATGCCTTTGCAACATATGGTGCGCTCGGATTAACCCATAATTTCTCCCTTTCCTATAATTTTGGAAAGAAAAAGGAAATAAGTGAGGACGAAGAAAGAAAGATCGCTGAAGAACTACAAAGACGAGCAAGAATGACTGCTGAAGCTTTTTACCACCAAGGACTCGTTCAACACGGTAAGAACAGATATGATGAAGCGTTGAGAAGTTTTGACATTGCTCTTATCTGGAATCCATATCATGAAAAAGCTGCGCAAGAAAGTGAAGAGATAAGGAAAAAGATTGAAAAAAGAAAGATCAACGAACATCTTTCAACAGGTATTGCAGAATATAATCAGGGGCGATATCTTGAGGCCATTTCTGAATTCGGCTTGGTTCTTGAAATCGATCCGACCCATGAACTTGCCAAACAATGGCTCAATGCCGCTTCGAGTGCCCTGGTCAAAGTTCAAATGGTCAGGATTGAGCGCGAACAGGAGATTCAAGATAAAATATCCCTGCATTTTAAAAATGGTCTCGAATATTATTCCAGGAAAAAATTCAGCAGCGCGATCAGCGAATGGAATGCCATACTTGTCCTTGACCCGATACATCAAGAGGCACGTGAATATATCGGGAAAGCAAGGTCACATCTAAAAACGCAAGTAGCAGGAATTTTAGAGAATGTAATTATTTATATTAATCAGAGTAAATGGATTGAAGCACTCCATGATGTGAACCGTGCGCTTGCAATAGAGCCCGGTAACCAGGTTGCTTTGAGTAAACGCGATGAGATCAGAAAGAATCTTAGGAGTTTATCTGTTAACTATACTCAGAAAGGTATAAAACTTTATAAGCAAGGCAAGTTCGGTCTTGCCGAAACAGAATTGAAAATGGCGTTGACTTTTGATAATAATAATATAACAGCCGAGGAATATCTAGAGAAAATCGGTGCTAAGGAAAAGGGTATTTCAGGTAAGGATGTAGATGATCTTTACATGAAAGGCGTTGCTGCATATACCCAGGAGCTTTATCAGCTCGCGATATTATATTGGGAAAGGGTTATGGAAATTGACCCGCACCACGCTAATGCAGCACGAAATATTCAAAGGGCAGAAGAAAAGGTTAAACTCTACAAAAAGTAGTATTTAGAAATAGATGGGTTAGTTAAAATCCGGTGATTAATCGTTCATCAAGGTGGTTATATCTGGTGTTACTTGCTGTAAAATAATGAATGTAATATCATCTGATTGTGGCTCTTTGCCTGTAAATGTCTCGATTTCAGTTTTTAAAAAGTTCTTAAGGTCATTAGGTTTGAGTGAACCATGTTCTTTGATAATATTTTCCAGTCGCTCTTCACCGAACTGCTCTTTGGCGCTGTTCATTGCTTCGGTTACACCATCAGTGTAAAGAAATAACATCTCACCGGCATTAAGTTTCCTTTTTTCCTCGATCAATTGTTCGGCAAATGCTTTTTCATCAAAAAGACTGATGCCCAGAGGCGGTCCTTCAGGCTTCAAAGTAGTGAGTATATTATTCTTACAATTGTATAGATATGCTGGATTGTGACCAGCACAGCAATATTCTATCTCATTTTCCTTGAGGTCAAAAACCACATAGAACATGGTGATGAATAAGCCTTCAGGGATATCCTTCCTTAACATTGAGTGGAGTAAGGTGAGAAGCTGGTGAGGAGATGGGTTTCTCAATGCCTCAATCTTTATGATACTCCTTACCATGGTCATTACTAATGAACCGGGGACGCCTTTGCCGGCAACATCGCTGATAACGACTCCGAAATGGTCCTTATCTATTTCGATCAAATCGTAATAGTCACCACCTACTTCTCTTGCAGCTTGGTAATACGCATCTATATTAAGACCAGGGTTATGTGGTAGTGAGCCAGGAAGTAGTATTTGCTGTATTTCCTTTGCGATCTGCATCTCTTTTTTCATTCTCTCTTTTTCTATTATTGCTTTTCTTGCTTTCTTTAATTTTCTTGCCATAATCTTGACAGCGTGGGTGATTCTACCGATTTCATCCTTTCTTAGCGTTACTATCTTCCTGTTAAGATCACCATTTCCAATTGCCTCAATGTCTTTCGCCACGTCACTTAATGACCCGATAATAAACGAAACAAGCACGAGGATACAGATGATACCAATCAGCATAATGACAACAGTGACAAATGCAACACCTTTTCTTGCTTGCGCAACTGCTTCCCCTATTGCGGCTAGAGATATGACTAGATGTGCTTCGCCTATTTTGGTTCCTTTCACCATGATGGGCATCACAATTTCAAGAATTTCAATTCCAACTGGCGTCTTGTATGATAGAACAAGGATTGGTTCGTTATTGAGCGCTTTGAGTCCAGAGAGGAGTTCATAATTTTTGTTAACGAGAGAAACATCAGTGTGAGCCCAGATCTTTTTCTTCTCGTCAATAATAAAGCAGGTGCTTACCCCTTTGTTTTTGTTTTTCGTATCGTACACAAGTTTTGCTAAAGCAAGGTCGTCTTTCATAACTAAGAGATCCTCGGCACTGGTTACTAAATTGTTACAAATAGCCTCACCTCTTAATCTTATTTCTTCTGATAACACTTCTGTCTCGTGGTACGAAAAGTAGAGATATACAATACCCATCACAGTGAGGATAAATATGACCAGCCAGATCAAAAATTTTGTTTTTAATCCAAAACCGGTACGGAATATTTCTTCGTTATTCAATGAACGTGATTATGTTTGAGGTATCAGGTTTTTGGTGAGTGTTATTTTTGTCCCTTTACCCAGGACAAGTCCCTGAACCTCTTTTTTTGGCGCCTCGGTGATGGTGATATTATCAAAAAAATTCTCGAGGAGCTTGAGCCCTGTCTTGGGAAAAAGTTGTTTATCTGTATCGGGGAAACCCTTTCCATAGTCAATAACGCTGATCTCCAATTTTATTGTATCGATTGTATAGGAAACTTCAACAACCCCTTCTTTATTATTATTGTAGCCATGTAACACTGCATTTGTCATCAGCTCTTTGGCCATCATTTCTAAAGTGCCGTCGTCAATCTCATCCTGGTCGAACTTAGCGATATCTCTGAACACCTTTTCAAAAAAAATGTAAAGAACACACGAGTATTTTTTGTCACTGGGTATTGTTATATTATCTGCGTGTTCTGCTTTCTGGATATAAGGGGTGAGTATTTTAATCTCATCAGTCACTTGTTCATAAGCAAGATAATCCCTGAGTATTTTAAGCCATCTACTGAGGTACTGAACATTTTTTTGCTCTGACGATGGTTCTACCATATATTCAACTACCGCATCCGGGATAGTAATTTTTTCTTTGAGTTCTTCAATTCGATCATATGACTTAAACATGCTGTGGATACCTAGTATCTTTATAGGTTTTGCTACGTTCATCTGAGGGGTTGATAGATAAACCGTATTCTTTTTGTGCGCTGCAAGAAACATCAGGAACCCAAGAGCTGTGGAACTAATATATCTTACACGATCCAGATCCACTATAAAATCGTATCTGTGTACGAGTATTCGATCCTTCATTTTCGCACGGAATTCCATTACTGGCTCAGTGTCCATTGAGCCGCTTAGAACCAGTGCACATATATCAGCAGTTTTATCAAATATGACGCGTGCCGTGAAATTCGCATACTCATATGTTTCTTTGATCATATTATCTTGTTCATGCATATTCTAATCCTATTATAGCAATTAATAATAAAAAATCAAGTTCCATTGTAAACTAAAGATCATTTGAGAATAGCTCGAAGAAAGAGAATGAAACCTCTTGTTTCATTCTCGAGTAATTCCAAGTTTCTTTTTACTTCTTCATATTCCGGATTGATTTCCAGGGCCTTTTTGAACTGCTTAACCGCAGCGTCAAAAAGCGACCTCATTTTAATAAGATATGCTTTGCCTAATGCATTTCTAAGATCAGCATAGATAGGATATTTTTCAATTTTAGTATTCATTTTGTCGAGATATTCATCGATAGTGATCGGTGTCCCACGTAGCTCGCTGAATTTTGAAAACAACTCGAAATCAGAAATGAATTCATGAACATCTATTTTCTGCATGTCAGTCATGAACGTATTAAAGCCATCGAGTGCTTCAGAATACTTATTCTCTAAAAGAAGATTGCATGCTTGATAATACGGTTGTGTTTGAAACCTACTGTCTAATATTGAAGCACTTTTGAAATTGAACTTAGTTGCATTAACATCTTGGACATTTGGTGTTTTTTGCCCGGCTATTTTTTCCTTGAGGATTAAAAGACCAAGATTAAAATATGCTTCTGCATAATCGTTGTTTATATTGATCGCCTTCTTGAGTTCTTGGAATGCTTCATCATACATGTCCTTTTCTATATAAGCAAGTCCAAGGTCAAGATAGTAATCCGCATTATTAGGTGCTAGATAGAGTGCTCTTGTGAAGTGTGCTATCGCTTTGTCGACATCACCTAATTTCTTGAAAATTTTACCTAAATTTCGATGTGCGTCAGTCAGATGTTGGTCTGATTTGATAGCTTCTTCAAATGATTTTTGCGCATCCTCGTAAAATCCTTTTTTTAGGAATATCCCTCCAATTTTATTGAAGGCAGCCGCGTGCAATTCTTTTCTCACCTTCTCGGCAAGATCGAGCAAGTGAGAGAGCCCATCGATTTGACGATTGTGTATCGATTGAACTAAAGCAAGCAAAGATTTTTCTGTGATATTTCTATCATAAGGGTGTTCCTTGACCTCAAGGATTCTACCGGATTTGAATACCTGGGAGATCACCTTGAAGGATTTAGATTCGGCAAAAGTCTCTACATGATATATTTCGTCATCAAGTTTTACTGCACTATCAAGTCCATATGTTTTTTTCATTATTTAGCTCTCTCTCAATTTTTTCTCTTGCTGCCAAGCAGAATAAAGCCTTTTTTCCCGGGTATTAAGACCCAATCTTTTCAATATGAAATATGCTTTGAAAATATTGATGTCCTTAAAGCCATATTCAGGTCTACGTAGAAGCTGATTGATCTGGAATAAGTTCAATAATGGGTCATCTTGAACAATCGAGCGCACTGTTTCTTCGATTTCCACTTTTTTATCTGTGACATCGGTTTTTGGCTTTTGGACTTCATGTTTTTCTACTTTAACTGTTTCGGTAACTGAATATCCGTAATGATTGATGCCTTCTTCTATTTTTGCGAAATATTTTATCACCTTTGTTAAATCCAGGAGTTTATAAATAGAATGTACATCCTTGGCCATCTTTACAAAAACGATATCGCCGCCTTTTTCTCTATTTTCTTTGATGCGTCCTAAGATCACCCCCCAGCCAGCCGAGGATACATAATCGATACCCCCGAAATGGATAATAAAACGACATATTTCATCACCTGCAGAAAGAAGCTCTTTCTTCAGAAGTGGAGCGGTCATAGCATCGATGTATCCGTCCAATGTCAAAAGAGCGATATTTTTGTCTTTACCTATTAATCGTGATGTTATTCTAAGTCCGGTGTTTTCTTCCATAGTATTTCACCATTATAAGTTGGTTGTATTTTTGTTTTCTGACATACCTTACTTCATCCATCAGGTGTTCGATCATTGATAGACCGAGACCGCCTTCTTTTTGAACCTTGATGATCTCACCCGGTGTTCTTCTTTTTGCTTTTTTTATTTTGAATGTTTTCCCAAAGTCCTTCATATAGATTGTAAGCTTAGTATCATCACTGTCAAGTCTAATATCGATACTTCCTTTTATATTTTTGTATGAATGTTTGATGATATTTGTCAAAGCTTCATCAACAGCAGCTTTTATCTTGTAGATTTCAGTACGTTTTAAGCCAAGTTGGCGACAGATATCTGCCATAAAATTGCGTACTTCATTGATAGGATGAAAGCCACGGCATAACGTAAGCTCCATCTTCTTCATATGTGAGTATATAGAGATCGATCTATTTGTCAAGCCCACCGATTGACAAAGACAATTTACTGGATATAATGAAACAATCACTTTGAGATTTGGATTTTGGTATTTGGTGTTTCCCGCGTCAGCGGGCATGGGCCTGTAGCTCAGTTGGTCAGAGCAGCTGACTCATAATCAGCGGGTCGGGGGTTCAAGTCCCTCCGGGCCCATTTAATATAATCAGCGGGTCGG
>CBFDDH010000060.1:0-8878 GCA_965603515.1 uncultured bacterium | reverse complement strand
GGCGAGAAGGTTTATGCAGAGCGATTTGAGGAAGCGGTTGCCCAGGTCGTTAAACAAGGAAAAGCCAGAACATATGACATGGGTGGTGAAGCGACGAGTTTAGAGATGGCAGAAGCTATTGCGGAGAAATTGTAATTTCTCAAGAACCAAGATTGGTAATCAGAAGAAAGTTGAAGTATTGATCCAAGAGTCATACGAACTTAGAAAAATCATTGGATCTATTTACAATAAGGTCAAGGATTAATATGCAGTTTCTTTTTGGCTCTTGGTTCTTGGATTTTGTAAGCTTGGCGAAGCTATGACAATAATTGAGAAGATTTTTGCACGCGCGGCAGGTAAGGATGTTAAGCCTGGTGAATGTGTCTGGGCGAAATTGGATCTTGTGGCGATGCGTGATTTTGGCGGACCAAATGTCATCCAGGAATATCAGAGCAAGTTTGGCGAGCGACCGGTATTTAATAAGGAAAAAGTGGCGATCACTTTTGACCTTCATATTCCTGCTCGCAACGAGAAAGTTGCGGTAAATCAGAAATTTTTGAGGGATTTCGCTGCTCAACAAGGTGTAAAACTATTCGACGTCGATACTGGTATTGGCCAGCATGTTCTTCTTGAAAGCGGTTTGGTAAAACCATGGGATATTATTGTTGGTACTGATAGCCACATGAACCTGCTTGGTGCAGTCGGTGCTGCAGGCTTCGGTATGGGTACAACCGACATTGCAGGTGCTATGTATAAGGGTGAATTATATTTTCATGTGCCGCCAACGATCAATATTAAAGTCACTGGTGGGTTGAAGAAATTTGTTACTGTAAAAGATATAATACTTTACGTGCTTAAGAATTTGAAAACAGACGGTGCGCTTAACCGAGCAGTCGAATTCTCGGGTGAAACGATCGACAGCATGGATATTGCTGGGCGTATTACAATGGCAAGTATGGTAACAGAGATGTCCGGTGATATTGGTTTTATACAACCAAATGATGAGATCATAGAATACATCCGAGCGAGAAGTGGGGAGAAGCTCGAAACAATTCAGCCTGACGCAAATGCTTCATACGAGAAAATACATGAATTCAAAATCAATGATTTAGAACCTCAGATCGCTTGTCCGCACTCACCAGACAATGTGAAGGATATTGGGGAGGTTTCCAAGATTGAAGTTGACCAGGTGTTCATAGGCTCTTGTACTAACGGTAGATTTGAGGATTTGAAGAGCGCTGCGGAAATATTGAAAGGGAATAAAGTCAAACCTGGTATGCGTCTTATTATTGTTCCAGCAACTATGGAGGTGGCAAGAGAATCATTGGAACAGGGTCTATACGACATTTTTATGAAGGCCGGTGCAGTGATTACCAACCCGGGTTGTGCACTATGCACGACCGGGCATCCTGGTATCCTGGCACCTGACGAGGTAATGGTTTCCACGTCAAATCGCAATTTTGTGGGTAAACTCGGTAAAGGTGCTAAAGTCTTTCTTGCTTCGCCACCGACTGCTGCAGCGACTGCTTTGACTGGAGTCATTACTGATCCGCGTGAGGTGTAAGGTGATAATAGAAGGAAGGGTCTGGTGCTTTGGAGCTGATATCGACACTGACCAGATATATCCGGGTAAGTACCTGCCGATTACTGACAAGCAGGAAATGGCGTGCCATGCTATGGAGGGTGCTCCTGGCGGCGAAGAATTCAGCAGCAATGTGAAGCAGGGAGATATTATTGTAGCCGGCAAGAATTTCGGTTGCGGGTCTTCACGTGAGCATGCTACTGTAGCAATACGTGGTATTGGCGTATCTCTTGTGATCGCCAGGTCTTTTGCCAGGATATTCCACAGAAATGCAGTTAATACCGGTTTGCCAATAATAGTATTTGATGGAATCGAGGAAATCAAACAGGGTGACAGGCTTGAGGTTAATATTGAAACTGGTAAGCTTAGCAACCTATCACAGAATAAGGTTTTTCAAGGTATCCCTATTACATCACTTGAAATGGAGATCATGAGAGCTGGTGGTTTACTTGATTATCTGAAGAAGAAAGACTAAGATGGTTAAATAAGAGAGAAGAGAGTAGAGGGAAATGGCACTGCGTGCGGGAAGACAGAAATACACGGAGCATGGGAGAAACGGTGAAACGGAGATTCTCCCATTGCGTAGAACGAAGAGCTTCTCGACTCGCGCTGCTCGCTCGAAGAGTAAAAAGGTAGTAGGGCGTAAAGTGTAAGGCGTAAGGAGTAGGGAAATGGCACTGCGTGCGGGACTGGTTGCTCTCTCGACAAAGCTCGAGACAGGTTCGCAACGGTTATGGTTCACTAGCGTGAACGGTTATGGCTCTGCGAGCGGAAAAGAGCGTAGAGAGTGGGGAGTAGAGCGAAAGAGAAATGATGCTAAGCATGGAAGAGGATCAATGAATGAAGGTGTGAGGATAGGAAGTTATGAAGATGAGGAAGTTAAGAAAAGAATGAAGTTAGGAAGATATGAGGTTGAGAAGATAGGAATGGATTCTTCGAATGGAATGATTCAAAATGAAGGGACTTAGAACTATTCCAGCGCAGATCCCTTCCAGCGTCAGCTCCTTTCCAGCACGTAGTGCTCTCTTCCAATCCCCTTGGGATTCAAAAAGGAGTATGGAGTATCGGAGAACTACCGGAGAAACGATATGAATAAAAAATACATAATGGGACTTTTCCCTGAAATAATGAAGATTAAAAGTGATTCGCTTCGCAAGGGCGTTATCGCAGTATGGTTATTAGCTATGAAAAGAGGCGGGTGGAGAAGTATAAACAAGATACCGTTTACTTTACTCATAGAGACCAAGAAAACACTCGTCGAACATACCAGGACAGTTACGCGCATGGCGATGGCTGTAGCTAGTAAACGCCAGGATATTAAACTAGACTACGTTATTGCTGGTGGTCTGGTCCATGACGTCGGAAAATTACTTGAATACAAAAGGCTTGGTAAAAAATACACTAAGTCCAGTTTTGGTAAACTTGTCCGGCATCCAGTAGCAGGGTATGGTTTAGCCCTTGATGTTGGATTGCCTATTGAAATTGCCCACATCGTAGCTGCTCATTCGGTCGAAGGCGAGAAAGTAAAGCGTTCTAATGAAGCGGTCATTATTCATCACTGCGACTTCATTGATTTTGACATAGAAAAATCAAAATAGCTGGACCTGGACCCATATTACATCAGGGTTTTGGCTATTGCATAATTTCCCTATTTCAATATAATTATAGCTTATGAGATTGTACGAATTCGAAGCGAAAAAACTATTTAGAAGATACAAGATACCAGTGCTCGAGGGAGTTATTATCGATAGGAATAACCTCAATGAGCTTGAAACGGTTACCTACCCGGTTGTTGTTAAGGCGCAGACGTTCCTGGGTGGTCGAGGCAAGGCTGGGTTTATTCGATTTGCTAGTGATAAAAAAGAAGCAACCAAGGCGATCTGTTCGATTTTGGGTAAGAAACACGGACCCTTTATCATTGAAAAAGTCCTGGTAGAGAAACAAATAGATATTGAAAAGGAAGTTTATATCGCGGCAACTATTGATCGGCTTGAACATAAGCCATTGTTCATGCTTAGTAAAAGAGGCGGTATGGAAATAGAAGCAATTACTAAACATAGACCTGAGGAATTATTAAAGTATTACTTTAATCCAGATGAGAAAATGCCCGGTTTTAAAGCGAGAATAATGGCGACAGATTTAGGGTTCACAGGCACTGGATTAGGATCAGTCGCAGGTATAATCCTTGAAACATACCGGCTTTTTCAAGGTTTTGATTGTAAATTGGTTGAAATAAACCCACTCGCATTGGGAAAAGACAAAAACGTCTATGCGCTCGATGCGAAAGTTGATCTTGATGAGGATGCCATGTTTAGACACCCCGAGCTCAAGGAAATAGGCATTGCTGCAAGACATGAAGTCGGTGAGTTAACCCAACGTGAACAAACAGCTAAGGCAGCTGGTATCCCGTATGTTGATCTTGACGGTAATATCGGTGTTTTTCCTGGGGGCGCAGGCTTTGGTATCGCGGCGCTCGATTTGATAACTCACTATCAAGGAAAACCCGCCAATTTCATGGATTCAGGTGGTGCACCAACCCAGGAAAAGCTCCGCGTGATGCTTGGATTGCTAATTGATAACCCCAAAGTAAAGACCATATTTGGCGCGCGCTTTGGAGGGATCTCTCGCTGTGATGATTGGGCAAAGGCATTAGTGCAATATGTAAAAGAAAATAAGCCAAAAAAACCGATGATCATGAGAATGGCAGGTAATATGGAAGAACAGGGCAGAAAAATATTAGAACAAGCAAAAAGAGATTATCCAGAACTATTTAAAGATATCAAGGTTTATGCGGTGGATACGCCTATTGAGGATGTGATCAAAGAAACAATCCGAATTGCTAAACGTATAGTTAAATAGTTATATGATTGAATTGTTGAATAGAAAAATGGTTAAATAGTGAAATGGTTAAAAGGAAAAGAGAAAAAGCGAAAGCTCAAATTTCTGGAAATAAGTTTAAAACGTTTGAAGATTTGGAAATATATAAAAGAGCACGAGCATTCCGAATCGAGGTATATAGGTTGATAAAAGAGCTTCCAAAAGAAGAGAGATACAGTCTTGATCCACAGATGAGAAGATCTATCGTATCTGTAACCAATAATATTGCTGAAGGACATGGCAGATATTATTTCCAGGAAAACATCCAGTTTTGCAGGCAATCAAGAGGTTCTCTCGAGGAGATAATCGATGATATTAATGTGTGTATCGATGAAGGCTATGGCTCAATCACCCATTTGGACAAACTGAAAATACAAGGTTATGAGTTGCTGAAAGGCATTAATGGGTATATAAAATATTTGAAATGTGAGAAAGAGAAGAGTGGAGTATGAATAGAAGGAAAATACGTACGGCCAAATACGATCTGAAGATTATTTTTAACTGTTTAACTAATCACAAGTTTCTAGCTGTATAATCATGGCGATAATTATTGGTAAAGACACGAAGACGATAGTCCAGGGGATTACCGGGAGGAATGCATCGCTTCATACAAAGTTCATGAAAGAGTACGGGACTAAAATTGTTGGTGGTGTGACACCGGGTAAAGGGGGACAGGTAGTTGAAAAAATAGAAGTCTATGATACTGTACATCAGTGCCTGGAAATCCACCCAGATGTTGCGGTATCAAGTATTTGGGTACCACCGCGTTTTGCCAAGGATGCAATACTCGAGGCAGTTGATGCTGGTATCAAGACGATCATTGTGATAACTGAGTGCATCCCAATTCACGATATGTTATATGCACGCTTAAAGGCCAAGGAAAAGGATATCGTCGTTATAGGAGGCAATACACCAGGTGTGATTTCACCAGGTAAAGCACTCGTTGGCATGCTGCCAAAGATTACTTTCAAGCCTGGACGCATAGGTACTGTTGCACGAAGCGGTGCAGTAACGTATTATTTAGCCAACTCTCTGAACCTGGCTGGTTTTGGTGAATCGACATCAGTTGGTTTGGGAGGCGATCCGATCCTGGGCGCGAATTACGAGGATATATTACGATTATTTGAAAATGATCCTGAAACTGATGCGGTCGTGATGGCTGGCGAAATCGGTGGTGTCTACGAAGAATTAGCAGCTCCATTTATTCAACACATGTCCAAGCCTGTTATTGCTTTTATAACCGGCAAGGCAGCACCTCAGGGTAAGCGGCTTGGTCATGCTGGTGCGATCATTGAGGGTAATATGGGTACTGCCCACAGTAAGATCGAAGCCTTAAAAAAGCATGGTGCAATACTTGCGGAAACATTGAGTGAGATACCGATACTTGTGAAGAGGGCACTTGGACAAAATGGAAGATAGCTTTGGGTATGGATGCTTGAACAAGAAGGACGATAGGTTTGGATTTGGAAGCGGGAAATCCAGCATCTTAACCCTAACCCAATTTCTATCTGTTAAGGGGGTATTATGTGGCAAACAAAAATTTCAAAGGTTGAGCCTGATCATATTGTAACACGTGGGTATCGTCAAGAAGACCTTATCGGTAAAATACCATTCAGTTCAGTATTTTTTCTTCTGATAAGAGGAAGAATGCCGGATAAAAAGGAAGCGAAAATGATCGATGCAATCATTACTTCCTCAATTGACCACAGTATTACTCCACCTTCAACGCACGCTGCGCGCATCGTTGCCTCAGCCGGTGTTCCTTTGCCTAGTGCGGTTGCTGCAGGAATCCTTGCGGTTGGTGATGTCCACGGTGGAGCAATCCAAGATGGCGCACGCATTTTGCAGGATTGGGTAAAGAAAATGGTCCAGGAAAAGTGGGATTATGAAACAACTGCTCAGACCCTGCTAAAGATCCTAAAAGAACAAGGAAGACGCATGCCAGGATTTGGTCATCGCCTTCATAAAAACGACCCCCGAACTAAACGACTATATAAAATGGCTGATGACTTAAAGATCACTAATGAGCACATAAAGTTGAGCCTTGCGCTGAGGGAAGACTTCGCTAAGGACAAAGCATTACCCATAAATGTCGATGGAGCAATCGCTGCGATCATATCAGATATGGGGTTTGATTGGAGACTTGGTAAAGCTTTCTTTTTAATTGGTCGATGTGCTGGTCTTATCGCACATGTGTATGAGGAAATGACGACGCAGAAACCTATGCGCCGTATGTGTGAGCAAGAAGTTACTTACGACGGACCAGAGGAACGGGAGATTACTGAGTAAGGGAGTAACGGAGTATGAGAGTGACGGTGAAACGGAGAATATCGTACTCGTGAATGGTAAGTCGTACTCGTTAAAAAACGATAATAACGGAACTAAGCGGATGAAACGTCTTTTAGTTACCCAGTTACTCAATAACTTAATTACTGAATAACTGAATGAATAAAACGATTGCAGAAAAAATTTTAGCCAGAGCGTCAGGTAAAAAAGCCGTATCACCTAATGAAATCGTCATGGCTAAAGTTGATACCGCTATGTCCCATGAAAATGCCGATGTTGTGTTAAGGTCGTTTAAAGATATCGGTACTAGAAAAGTTTGGGATAAAGAAAGAATTGTTATACTCTTTGATCACCGCATACCTGCAGATAGTGAAAGAACCGCAGCTACTCACCGTCGTCTGCGTGCATTCGTGAAAGAACAGCATATTAAATACTTCTATGATATGAAAGAAGGGATTTGTCACCAGATCTTAGCGGAATTCGGACATGATTTACCTGGCGAGGTTTTAGTAGGCACTGATTCTCATACAACTACACATGGTGCTTTTGGCACTTTCGCAACCGGGATTGGGGCTACAGAAATGGCTGGCGTTTGGGCAACCGGAGAACTATGGTTGCGTGTACCAGAATCAATAAAGATCAATGTAAGTGGGAAATTCAGAACCTGGGTAACAGCAAAGGACCTTATTTTACATATTATCGGGACATTGGGTACGGATGGAGCCAATTACCAGGCAGTGGAATTCCATGGTGAAACAGTATCTCAAATGACTATCGCGTCACGGATGGTTCTTTCCAACCTGTCTATGGAGATGGGGGCAAAAGTCGCGTTTGTGCTGCCGGACGAAAAAACCATAGAGTATCTCAAGCAAAGGACGGTTAAGCATTTTCAAGCTGTCTTGCCTGATCATGACGCTGATTATTGTGCTGAATTGAATATCAATGTCAGTGATTTGAGTAGTCAAGTTGCATGCCCACATTCAGTTGACAATGTAAAACCAGTGCATGAAATAACCGGTCTGAAGATCGATCAGGCATTGATCGGATCGTGTACTAATGGGAGGTTAGAAGATTTGGCCGCTGCAGCAAAGATTTTGCAGGGTAAAACAGTACATCCAGACACACGATTACTGGTGATCCCGGCTTCACGTAAGGTCTATCTTGAGGCTCTACATGAAGGCTATATTGATATTTTTGTCCGAGCCGGCGGGCTTGTATTGAATCCAGGCTGCGGACCTTGCCTCGGTGCACATCAGGGTTTACTTGCTCCTGAAGAAATTTGTCTGGCAACGACGAATCGCAATTTCAAAGGGCGGATGGGCAGTCCGGAAGCGTTTGTCTATCTGGCATCACCTGGTATTGTTGCCGCTTCAGCAATAAAAGGGGAGATAGCTGAGCTATGTTGATCAAGGGGAAGGTATACAAATTCGGCGACAATATGAATACTGATGTCATATATCCGGGGAAGTATCTGTCTATTACTGCAGATCGCGAGGAAATGGCAAAGCATTGTTTTGAAGCGGTCCATCCCGAATTTCTGCAAAATGCGAAATCCGGTGATATTATAGTCGGCGGTACGAACTTCGGCTGTGGTTCATCCCGTGAGCAAGCCGCCACTTGCCTTAAGTACTTTGGTATTAGAGCGGTGGTTGCGGAAACTTTTGCCCGGATTTTCTACAGGAATGCAATCAATTTGGGTCTGCCAGTGATTATCGCACCGGGGATCACGCAGCAGGTTGAGCACAAGGATGATATTGAAATCGATTTGCAGACCGGTATAATTAAGAATATGCGCACTAATGAGATCATTAAAGCAAAGAAACTACCGGATTTTATTTTAGAGATAGTTACAAGCAATGGTCTGATACCATATTTGAAGAAGAAACTCGGTATATCAAGTAATTAGGAGGAACTAATGAAACAATTTGTCGTTATAGGATTAGGGCGTTTTGGGTCAAGCATTGCCCAGGCACTAAGCGAAAAAGGTTTTGATGTCCTGGCTATCGACGAAAATGAAGAACGCATTAAGGAAGAATTGGGGAAGGGAAAAATTGTAATAGTAGCTGGTTTTCAAGGTATTACTTTAAATCGGGATATTACAACTTTAGGGCGCGGCGGTTCTGATTTGACCTCGGCATCCAGGACATTCCAACC
>CBFDDH010000059.1:0-9140 GCA_965603515.1 uncultured bacterium | reverse complement strand
TGGGACCTTTGGGGTCAAATCTTGAATAGTGAATAGCGTATCTTCTATGACTCCACAATATTCCCATGCTAAGTGTGTATTCACTATTCAAGATTTGACCCCATGGACATGAGTTCGACCTCGATCGGCAGAAAAGGTGAGCGCTTAGCGCGCGCATTCTTGGAGAAAAAGGGATCTGTTGTTATCGCCCATAACTTTCGTTGCCGGTTTGGTGAAATCGATCTCATATTAAGAAAAAACAAAGCCTTCAGGTTCGTAGAGGTCAAGTATCGCAAGAGTGAAGAATATGGTCTACCCCAAGAATCAGTAGTAAAGAGAAAACAGGCGAGAATTCAAAAAACCGCCATTTTATGGTTGAGGATCAGACATCTACCCATGGATAGCGAAATCCATTTTGACGTCCTGGCGATCAGCCGAGATGTCTTCGGCAAAATTACCTATAACTATATAGAAGATGCATTCTAACCCCGTTAGAGAATACATTATAAAGCACTTATAATTTCCGATACTGTAAAAATCCTTTGTTCCTGCTGACAGAATTGAGTAGAGCTCAGCGATGGTATTCTCTAACGGGGTTGACACTACCCCACTTTTATATACTGTAAACTATGTCTGACCAGAGAAAAGCTTATCTTTATGCGATTGTAGTGGTTTTAATCTGGTCAACGGTTGCCTCAGCGTTCAAGATTTCATTACAATATTTAGATTTTATTCAGCTCCTGTTCTTCGCATCTTCAGTTTCACTCTTTGTGCTTTTTATTGCATTGGTATCTCAAGGTAAATTGACGCTATTAAAAACATATTCGAAGAAAGATTATCTCCTTTCTGGACTACTCGGTTTTCTAAATCCATGTCTTTACTATGCGGTTTTATTCAAAGCCTACTCCCTGCTACCTGCCCAGGAAGCACAGCCCCTTAATCAAACATGGGCGATCGTACTCGCCCTGCTGTCCATCATTGTTCTACGTCAAAGGATTACCTTAAAGAATATTATTGCCCTGGTCATAAGTTTTGTCGGTGTGGTCATCATATCAACGCATGGACACGTCTTTAGCCTGAAATTCTCAAACGTGGCGGGTGCAATACTTGCCTTGGCCAGCGCTTTTATCTGGGCTCTTTTTTGGCTATATAACTTAAAAGACCAACGCGATGTGGTTACGAAATTATTTTTGAATTTTCTTTTTGGAACGCTCTTCATTATCATTATTGTATTGGTAACAAAGGTATCACTGAAACCAACTCTTACCGGTTTCGCCGGCGCGGCTTATGTTGGCGTATTTGAAATGGGTATAACCTTTGTGCTCTGGTTCAACGCACTGAGACTATCAAAAACAACTGCACAGGTGAGCAATATGATCTATCTTGTGCCATTTTTATCTCTACTCATCATTCACTTTGCAATCGGCGAGAAAATACTAACATCAACGATTATTGGATTGATATTCATTGTCGCTGGTATACTATTGCAAAAAAGTAAGGCAAAGCATACGTTACTGAAGAGTGTGAATTAACTATTGCTATGCTTGTGAAGCAAGCGATCCATAAGCTTTCTGGTGAATTTCAGGTTCAGAAGATGGGAAGTGTTTCTACTGGAGATTTTTCCAGCCAATCTTTTTTGTAAAATATAAAGATCGCCGAGCAAGTCCAGGATTTTGTGACGGACTAATTCATCCTTGTAGCGCAAGGGTTCGGTTGAATAAATATTATCTTTTGTCACACCAATACCATAGGGAGGCAAATCTTTTAAACGTGGGTCCGACTCCTCAGTAAAGACAAAAGTTCGCGCCGGTGCGATTTCTTCGATAAAGCTCTTCTCGTTTATCTCCAAGCTTATCTGTTGTTTGCCGATGAACGGATGAAACAATTCCATGTCTATTATGAAAATATCTTTTTTCAAAGGTTCATACATGATATAGGAGCTCTCGTGACTGACCACGACTTTCCTATCGACGCTGAATCCATGTGGTTTTTCTGTAGTAAACATCCCTTTGAGTTTCTCAGTGTATTCTTTGCTAGAACCATCAAAAAAAGGAAGTTCATTGCCAAAAACATCAATCTGCACATTGAACAAATTGAGTCCGTATAACGAGGAGAACAAATGCTCTATAACGTGTATACTTGGTTTCTGACCGACTGAAACAAGATGATCTTCAACTTTGATATTATCGATAGCTAAACGTATGATGGTGGGTGGTTGAGAATCTGCATGATGCAAAAGTTTAAAACGGTTGCTACTTGAAACCTCTACCTTACCATGACCACCGCTCAAACAAGATCCTTGCAGCACTGCTTTCATGTTTCTTTGTAAAGCCGGGCAAGTGCCCGTAGCACTGCATTGTGTTCGCGTGCGGGTATACCTGAATATTCCTTGCCTGAAGGAACCGATTTTAGAACCGCAGATTTCGCATAGACCACAACATTATCACCGATACGTAAATGGTCACTCAGGCCCACCTGACCACACAGCGTTACATTGTCACCGATCTTTGTTGAACCTGCGATGCCGACTTGGCCCATGAGTATACAGTCTCTACCGATTTTTACATTATGTGCTATTTGCACCAGGTTGTCTATTTTTGTTCCCTTGCCTATTACGGTATCACCAATCGTCCCACGATCAATCGTCACATTTGCGCCAATCTCCACTAAGTCATTGATAATCACACCACCGATGTGTTTGATCCTCTTATAACCTGTGCTCCTTATAAAACCGAAACCCTGCTCGCCAATCACGGTATTTGCGTGGATTTCTACATAGTCACCGATCTTAGTACTGGAAAGAATTGTGGTGTGCGTATGGATACGGCAACCACGTCCAATAACGACGCCTGCATCAATATAGCAATGTGCACCAATGCAAGTACCTTTACCAATCTTCACGTTATCACCGACTATAGCAAACGATTCAATTCTGCATTGCCGGGGTAAAACAACATCCTTGCCGATTAGCGACCGCAAAGAAATACCTGGTTTAATTCTTGTATTAGTTAGATATTTAAGCAACCTGTACATGGCTCGTTTTGGATCTGAAACAACCACCCCACTTTTTCCTTTCACCCTACCCGTGGTTATCACGATATCAGCATTTGTGTTTTGTCCCGGATCATACAAAAAAGTGAGGTCGCCCTTACTTGCCTCTTCAGGAGGGAGAATGTTCCCGATTCTTGAGCTTTTCTTGCCAAAAACGGTTCCCTTAACGACCAGCGCTACCTCAGTTAACTTCACGACCTATCCTAATTCACAATCAGCCTTTTGTCAACCCCGTCAGATAATACACGCGTTCTATTTATTTAGCAAAAAATAACACACTGTTACACGATCGTAGAACATAAGCATATTTGAAGTTCAGTATCTAACGGGGTCAACCCCACTTTGTTCAATACGGATATTGACTTTACGGAGAAATGATATAGAATAGACACAGGGTATCTAGTGTGGTTAGTGATCACAATAATCAGCTTGGGACTTTTTCTTTATTTTGTTATCTACATGTCCTGGAAAAAAGGAAAAATTGCGAGGCTCTTCCGAGAAATGAAACTATCTGGGGAGACGTTTGTTATAAATCCGGAATTTGCCAGTTTTCGTGGCGCAACTGCTAAGTACGGACGGGTTAAGTGTGATGGAGTTATCGGCTTGACCAATGATAAGATCATATTTATTCCATTTATTGGCAGCAAGACACAAATCCCCCTTAAGGAGATTTGTGATATTACCGAAGAAAAGAAATTTCTTGGATGCTATAGAGCAGGTATGACAGTCCTTGTCTTACATGAACAAAAAGTGAATATCGGGTTCTATGTTAAAGATAATATAAAGTGGCAAAATACGGTAACAGGGATAATAAGAACGAATAAAGAACAATGTTAAAGGCAAAAGTCCAAATGTCAAATCAATTAGAAACACTTTCTTTGCGAAAGGAGGAGTTTTGGACATAACAGATACATTGGGTTATTTGGAGAAGCAAAAAGAGAACTATTATGAATGGTTTCATGATTCGGTTTGGACTAAAAGAATTCTCTTAGCTCTATTGGTTGCAGCAGTCACTGGTATCGCTGCACAAATACGTATCCCCTTAGGATTCACACCGGTTCCGATCACTGGTCAGGTCTTCGCCGTGCTTTTATGCGGTGTTATCCTGGGTAACGTCAACCGGACTGTCCATGATATTATATATCACAATTGGTTTTGCTGGTGTGCCCTGGTTTTCCGGAGCTGCATCTGGCTTACCAATAGGGCCCACCACAGGATATATTATCGGTTTTGTTCCAGCTGCATTTTTCATCGGTTTAGTCACACAGAAATATAAGCAAACTCATGCATTCGTCTTTTTGGTTGGCTTAATGATGGTTGCTGTTTCAATCATCTACATATGCGGCGCAGTCCATTTCGCGCTTTTCATGAAAACAAACTTGAAAACCACCCTGTATATGGCAGTCCTACCATTCTTACCGATCGATTTGATTAAAGCGCTTTTTACCGCGTGTACTGCAAGAATATTACTGCCTAAGAATCAGGTCTAAGAGGAATTATATTGACACATGTTTATTTATCTATAAGATATCAATGAACATGTTAACCAAGTTACTCTTATTAGGAGTGATCATTATGGCACAAAATTGTGAAAGCAAGGAATACCGCGGATCTCCGCATGCTGGAACCTGGTATCCGGGTACTGAAAAGGAGTTGAATGCAAAACTCGAGGATTATTTAGGCAGTGCCCGATCCAAAGCGCACGGTGAGATCCTGGCATTGATATCCCCGCATGCCGGTTATATGTATTCAGGTCCAGTGGCTGCCTTTGCTTATAAAACTGTGGAAGATAAGGACTTTGATGATGTCATTGTCATAGGACCAAGTCATTACCACGGATTCCTGGGCGCTTCAGTCGATACCATGGCTGGCCGCATGACCCCTTTGGGAAAAGTAGAATTTGATCTGCCCCTGGCGCGGAAAATAATAAAATACAATAAGAAGATCACCAATGATCCAAGGGCACATATTGAGGAACATTCAGTAGAGCTTCAAATCCCCTTTTTGCAGAAAGTTCTGAAAAAATTCAAGGTGATCGAGATCGTCATGGGTAGCCACGACTACGATGTATGTGAACTTCTAAGTGATGCAATCGTTGCGGCGACTGAAGGCAAAAATGTCTTGGTCGTTGCAAGTTCAGATCTATCCCATTTCCACACCCAGGAAGAAGCCGAAGCTTTAGATAATATCCTCATTGAATCCGTATTAAAGTATGATCCGGAATCGCTTTATAAAAGACTTGCCCAGGATAGTTGTGAAGCATGTGGCGGCGCGCCGATCATCACTGCCATGCTTGTTGCGCGAAAGAAAGGCGCCACAACTGCCAAGCCTTTAAAGTACGCAACGAGCGGAAATACTTCTGGTGATTATTCTCAGGTTGTTGGTTATTTAGCTGCAGCATTTTATAAAGAAGAAAAAATGCAGGTCGGTGTTGATTTAGGGTTATCTGAAAAAGAAAAGAAAAAACTAAAAGAAATCGCACGTCAATCCATCGAAACAGCGGTTCTTGGTGAAAACCTTCCGGAAATTAAGAATATAACTGCCAAGTTAAAAGAACCGTATGGTATATTTGTAACTTTGAATAAGCATGGCACTCTGCGAGGTTGTGTTGGGCGCATTACTGGCGATCAACCACTCTATATTTCATGCCAGCAAATGGCTCAGGCGGCAGCGCTCAAAGACTCAAGATTTCCAAACGTAAGTGAAGAAGAACTCTCTGATCTGGATATTGAAATCTCAGTTCTGACTCCCTTGGAGCGGGTGGAAGATTTCAAGAATATCGTTATCGGTCGCGACGGCCTCATAATTCGCCAGGGCTATTATCAGGGTCTGCTCCTTCCTCAGGTCGCTACTGAATACAATTGGACGGTTGAGCAGTTTCTCGAACAAACCTGTCGTAAGGCAGGGTTACCATCTAATGCCTATAAAGAAAAGGATACTGAAATATACAGATTTTCTGCTGAGGTGTTTTGACAAAAGGTTATGGTCACTCGTTGTTGGGCATGGCAGCCTGTATCGTATTATGGCATCGTTATATGGTTAAAATAGATAATCAACGAATAACGTCTAACCATACGGGCAGCGATGCCGTAGAACATTTAACAATAAACATGCAAGTGCAGAAGAGATGCAGATGACCAAAGAGAAAGTATTCATCGATCCTTACGAGGACCTCGGTTATGCCAAGGTTGACCTGCATAGGGAAAAAAGAAAAGGTTTCCCCGAAGTCGTCTTTAGCCAAGGGAAAACGCCTAAACAAGTCTGTGCTATCGCCTCAAGCATCTTAAAAGTAAACCGAAAAGTCCTCCTGACCAAAGTCAGCCCAAAACTTGCCAAAATCCTCAAAGCAAAACTCAAGAAAGGCAAATACTATAAGGATGGACACATATATTTCATTGGAAAAATACCTAAACAACAAGGTTTGATCAGCATTCTAACTGGTGGTACGGCAGATATCCCGGTTGCTGAAGAAGCTGCCGTAACGGCTGAAATGATGGGCAGTAAGGTTAGCAGGATCTACGATGTTGGAGTAGCCGGCCTCCACCGCCTACTCTCTTTCCATAAAGAAATTAAACAGGCTCGAGTCCTCATTGTCGTGGCTGGCATGGATGGTGTACTCGCCTCGGTCGCCGGTGGGCTGTTTGCCAAACCAATCATCGCGGTACCAACAAGTATTGGTTATGGACTCAGCTTACAGGGCATCACACCATTGCTAACCATGCTTAACTCCTGCGCACCGGGTGTTGCAGTAGTCAATATCGACAATGGATTCGGTGCCGGCTATATAGCCGCAACCATAAACAAGCTATGAGAATTCTGTATTTTGATCCGATACTAGGAACAAGCGGTGATATGATCTTGGCAAGTTTGATTGACCTCGGTGTACCAAAGACTTATCTCATAGATAAATTAAAATTCGTGCCGGGATTTGAACTCAAGGTTACACAAAGAACCAGAAACGGTGTCAGCGCAAAACACGTGCACTTCAAGATAAAAAGGAATATCACAGAAAAACGATTTATCCCTCTGATAGAAAAAAGTAAGTTACCTGATACAATCAAAGTTCAATCTGCTAAAATAATCAATCGTATTTTTAAAGTTGAGAAAAAAGTCCACCACACACATGATATTCACCTGCATGAACTTGCTGATGCAGATACTCTGCTCGACATCAGCGGTGCCCTTATCGCCATAGACTTTCTAAAGGTTGATCGAGTATATACCAAACCCCTAAAAGCTGGCAAAGGTTTTATCAAAACCATTGAAGGCAATATGCCTGCTTTCAACTTTGCGACCGCTGAGTTATTAAAGGGTTTCCCAGTCGAATTCATGCCGGTTCCAGCCGAGTTAACCACGCCTACTGGTGCAGCAATACTCAGCACTATTGCCCAACCTAATGAGCATCTTGTTCTATCAAAAATCACCCGTGTTGGACTCGGTGCAGGCACTATGAAAATTCAAGATTATCCAAACCTCTTACGTGTTTTCCTCGGTGAAATGGATAATGGTTTAGTTGATGAATGTACTATCATTGAAACAACAATTGATGATATGAATCCACAGCACTTTGACGTAGTTTTTGAGAAACTGTACAAAGCTGGCGCTCTGGAAGTTTTTCTATTAACGACGATAATGAAAAATGCCAGACCGGGTATCCAATTGACAGTTCTAGGCAAGAAAAACATTGAACCTATCCTCGATGTTCTCTTTGAAGAAACAACTACTTTAGGGATAAGGACCAGGCAAACACAGCGGGTGATCTTGCCACGTAAGACACTGAAAATAAAGTCACCTTATGGTCTGATACGTGTCAAAGTTTCAAAACACCGGAATAGAACGAGATTTTCCCTTGAGTATCAGGATATAAAAAAGCTTGCCAGCAAACACAAGCTATCTATGCTTGAAATGCGTGACAAGCTCACTAGGTTTGTGGAAAAACAGAAGCTGAGATTAAAAACATGAAGGATTCACCCCGTTAGACAATATAATTAAATATGAAACGAAATATAGTAAAGCCAACTTCAATCCAACGCAGGAAAAACCAAAAAAAGAAGGCAGTATCTAACGGGGTAAACGAATTCGCTGAGGAATTGTCTAAATACCGGGAACTCAGTGATGAAGAACTCGTTCAACTAGTTAAAGCCGGCGAAATTACGCCGTTTGATGAATTGGTGCGCAGGCACCAAATTAAAATCCACGATCTTTGCTATAAGGTCCTGAGAAACTATGATGATGCTAAAGATATGGCACAAGTAACGTTTTTAAAAGCATACCGTAAAATCAATAAATTCGGCGGAAGGTCAAAATTCTCAACCTGGCTATACAGAATAGCGGTCAATAATTGCCTGAATTTCATTAAGAAACGTCGACCTACTGAAGAGCTTTTTGAAGAAATCACTGGTTCTAAAAGCGATGACCCCGTGCAAATTTATAAAAACAAGAGATTCAGGGAAATGATCCATGCCACCGTAGCTAAATTGCCCAAGGTTCAGAAAGCCGTTTTCACGCTCCGCACCCTACAGGATTTTTCTTACCAAGAGATCAGCGACATCCTTAATAAACCTATTAGCACGATCAAAGTCAACCATCATCTGGCAGTAAAAAACCTCAGGAATCAGTTAAAGGATAAAGCATGACCTGTTTTGATGTCCAGGAGAAAATGATCGACTTAGTCCTTGGGGAACTGACCTTGGACCAAGAGGCAGAAATACGAGACCATGCTAAGCAATGTCCAGTGTGCCGTGAAGAATTACAGCTCTTGAGCGTATGCATGCAAACCTGCACTTTTGAGGATACAGAGACCTGTGAATGTTTTTTCCAGGAAACATATTGGGAAAATTTCGTCATAACTATGCACGAGAAAATAACCCATGAAAAAATGGAATGTAGATTCCCATTCCGGATTGTCATTCCAGTAGCAGCATCAGCGTTCCTTGTCGCAACGCTCGGCTATTTTATCTTTTTCCGGTCTTCGCCTGAGCAAACAGTCCAGGAAGAAACGCCATCCTACTATGAATATGATCCATATGAGGAAATGAACGATCTCTCACCTGAAGAAGCTGAGGAATTCATCAAGATAATCAATCAAAAATACGGACAGTAGTAACAAG
>CBFDDH010000058.1:0-9531 GCA_965603515.1 uncultured bacterium | reverse complement strand
GCTAGTCTCAAGTGGCATCTACATCTACCATATCCAATCTACAGTTGGTGAGCAAGTCGGCAAGTTTGTTGTGATACGGTAGTAAAACAGTTATTAAGTAACTAAGTTACTAGTTGCTATTTTTACTGTTCGAGCCTGTCGAGAACATACATCAAGGTACGTTTAGAGCGTTTCGTCCGTTTAGACCGTTAATAACGTTTAAAGCATTAGAAAATATAGATTCCATGCGCAGTATCATTTCTCTCTACGCTTTACGCCCTACGCTCTTGTCTCCCTACTCTCTACACCCTACGCTTTACGCTTTTTCTTACTGAATAATCCCCAGCCAATCACCGAGCAAAAACTGAAATTTTCCGATCAATAGGCTTACACGAGCCATGACTGTATATCCGAATGCTGCGCCGAAACCTATCATAACAAAAACAATCCCTATTCGAGAAGTCACGCCCAATATACCCTTGTGCTCTCTTGAGAAGTAGAAGTATGAAACTGTGCAAAGAACCCCTATGAGTACTATGATCGAATAGAGAATACCCCATGGTCCGACATTCCATGACGCGAAATTTGCTGAAGTCAATACTGTTCCCTGAACCTGTCTAAGAATACTCGCTTGGATTATAGCAGGGATATAAGCGCCCGTATAGTATCCAATAGTAATACCAATGGGTATACGCACAAGCCAGGATATCTTTGGAATAAAGCGAGTAAAGTAGAGTGCTCCGATGATGAAAGATATTATGAGTATCAGCCGTCCTGCAAACAGAGGTTTGAATAGTACAGGGACAAGTATATTATGCCAGTAGAAGGTGACAAGATAGCCGTTCGCTACTCCTATAAACAAGTGTTCGGCAACCCTGTAGAGTGGGTTTTCTTTGTAGAGGAAAGAAAAGATTGCAAGACTTAAAAGAGCCGCTATCCATACCCAGGGGTCAGTTGAAATGTTCATTTTCGCCTCCTTTGAATGAAGTAGCCAATATTGCCGATTACAATAAAGAGAATTATTATAAAATGCGCATATGTCATTGGGACCATAGCCTCACTTGCCATCCTTTTCTCTTTGATCTTTAAGTTTTCTTCAACAAGCTCTTCGTATTCTGCAGCACCTTTCATGCCGACCATCAAACCTGAAAACTGACCTGTTTGATAGTAGGCATAAAAGTCTGCGCCGGATACAGCCGTGCATCCGACACCGACTGCTACGCCGAATCTGTTTTGAGCATAAGCAACCCATGATTTCGGAATTGCAGAGCCACTCAGGCATACAAGAATGCCGACATTATTATAGCTTCTTATATACTGCATAAGTTCAAGAGTATCGGTTTGATTACCGTAGTAATCTGCTGGATACACTCCAGCAATGCTTTCACCCATTCCCAACATCGGAATGAGCGGCGGTGGAGTCCAGCCCAGGAATACATAATCACGACCATAGATAATGCTGTCTGCATAAGTTTCTGCCTTGATATTGAATTCTCCAGTAACCTGGGTCAGGGCTTTTTGGGCAAGACCAAGCATCTGGACATAGAGTGCGAGCACGAGCACTTTTTTTCTTTTGCCAAAGGCGTGGCGAAGTACTGCGATAGCCATTGGTTCTACTTCTGCCTTGATCTGAGGTGCGTATGAACAATCGAGAATGAGTGCTTTGTCTTCGGGGATATTATCTACTGCTTCATAAAGTTTTTCAACTGGTCTCATCGGCTTCACTTTTAACGCGGTAGGGAAGACAAGAGGTAAAATCACGACCAACGCCAGGATACCATAAATAATACGCCGGTCAATCTTAGTTAAGCTCTCAATGAACTTCAATCACCACCTCCTAACCATGCCCGTTCTATTCCCAGGATAATTTTCAGCGACGTGGCGACTGCGCCGAGTGCAATGCCGAATAGTACACCTCTTTGACCTGCTACGTTTGGTACATTGAGTATCCACTGCGCAAATGCTGGTAGTTTCGGTGAAATGCTCCCAGCAATGGGCAGGAAACCTATCATAACAATAAACGCTGAGATCAACAGCAGGGTTGATTCATAAGATCGGGCACGGAATGCACGATACGATGCTGATGCCATGAAAAATGCCAATAGCGCGAACATTGATGAGGCAAGCGGGATAATGATGTTAACATAAAGGGTCTGTATATCAAAGTGAAAGGAACCAATAGATGTGTGCAAGAGACCAGTACCAGCAACACCGCCAAATAGTCCAATGATTGATGAAACAATAAAGGCTAAGATGAGTACCCAGGAGTATTGCCAATTCCTTTTCTTACGTTTAATTTTATCAGCATGTACTTTTAACAAACTCCCGAGTGCCAAGACAAGGGCAAACGCCGCTAAAATACGTAAGATATCATTGCGTATGAACTCGTCAGAATTCTGTACTATTGGATGAGGGATTAGGAACGGAATAATACCAAGGATTCCGAAGACAAAAACAAGAACCAAAGCAATTCTTTTTTTCATTGTATTCTCCTATCTAAATAGATTCAAAATCGGGAATTTAGTAGTCAGTCCAATAATAGATGCGATAAGCAATATTGTCGCAATCACCAGTTTGCCCCAGTCTTCACCTTTTATTGCTCCGAGCAAAAGGGGCTGTTTGGAGATATAGGCAGATGCTGCATAAAGCTCTTCGCCGATCAATGTATAATCACAAGCAGTAATGAAAAAAGGCAATTGTGCCAGAGCGTCAGTGCCAGCGATTTGAATAGCACCGGTTGAAGCACCAGTTTCTGCCAGAACAAGTGATTCCGCAGCAAAGTACCCGATCAAGAAATTAGTTGCAGGTTTCTCGCGGGTCATTATTCCGGTAATCCCGGCTGCATAAGCCATCTGTTCACGCGCCAGAAAAAATACGCTGTCTGGGTCAAAAGCATCTGGTCTACCGGCTTTGGTATATGATTCTTTGACAATCTCCTGGGCAACTACGTAGACAATAGGATCAGCGTTTGGCACGATAAGTTTTGTATTATATTGAGCAGTTTTTTTTGCCACTTCACCGAGAATGTTCAAGGATGCAATAGTAGCGACTTCCTCGACATAACCAAGACCGAGAATATAGAGTATCGGTTTTCCCATTTCTGTAGCACGACCAACTGCATCCTCAACCGCCTGCAATCCTGCGATTTTTCGTATGAAGAGTTCTTTTCCCTTTTTTGCATGATAGATGAAGTACAGAATGAAACCGCCAAAAATAAGCATCGCCACAAAAATATTCAATTTGTATACATCAATCCACTGAGGACTACTCATTGCTTCGTTCGACGGCTCAGAGAAAGCTCTTACAGTGCCTGATAATGCGGCTACCTTATAAACGTAAGTTTTGCCATCTTCTGAATTGCCTTCATAAAACTGGCGACCCCGGCCAATAAAACCAAGCCGTTCGAATTCGACACCGTCTTCACTGCGGTAAATTTCGTAGCCTTCGAGTTGAGCATCATCAGGAGATAGTTGCCACTCAATTGAGATGGATTCACCGCCGTCACTGGGTGTATCGAATGCCCGCACTTGACCGGGTGGTGCCAGGGCAAAAATCGCGGTCAGTAAAATTAAGGTCATAAAACCTCCTTTCTTCCTTTGAAAAAACGTATTCGTGAATCGTTTTTCGTATTCGTGTATTTCATAATAACTCTTATCCTAACCAAGACTTTGAATTAATCTCGTTAGCATTCTGCCAACACGATCATAATTATCTACCAGAATTTTGCTATTATCTGGATCGATATAGCCTAAGTCCCTGCTCAATATAATTTGATACGATATTTCTCCTGCAGAGCCTTTTGCTATACAAGCAAATCTTCTATATTCAGCCTTGGAATTCCTGGCTGCTCCTTCTGCGATATTCATCGGTATTGAGGATGCAGCTCTTCGCATTTGTGAGGCTAATGCATATATTTCAATTTTAGGAAATTTGCTGGTAATTTTATAGATTTTGAGCGTCAATTCATGAGCCAACTTAAAAACGTCCATATCCCATGCGCTTTTTATTCTCGCTTTTTTCATTTTTGCCTCCTTTTATTCATTTGGACGAGTACGAGTTACGAATCACGAATACGATTTTCCTCGTTACATTCACATGGACAAGAACCACACTTAGGGCATCCGTTCGAGTATTTGTCCATTGCTTGTTCCGCGTCGACATCGAGAATTGAACCCACTGAGAGGAGCCAGGCGAGACAGTCAGCAAATTCTTCCTTGATTTTCTTGCGCTCACCTTTTCTTATGGCTCGTGCAAGCTCACCGATCTCTTCAACCAACCAATTGAAGGTTTTGTCTAATCCTCTTTTGGAATCCTTTTTGAAATATATTTCTTTTATGAGTGTTTGGTATTGTTTTAGGTCCACTTTGAAAAATGGGTTATAGGTTTGGGTGTACCTGTTCTCGGAGAACGAGGTTCTTCGGAGGATGCTGGAGGCTCTGAGAAATGTGTGTCAGTGCAGTGAAACAATCCATTTGGGACACTATTTCTATAGTGTATCAAATCATTGGCTCGTTTCTTTTTTTGTAGTCACTCAATTTATTGAGGGTAAATAAAAAAAGGGAAGGGCAAAGCCCTTCCCTTTTTTACTATTCGACTTAGTCGAAATGTAAGGTCGCAGAGAGTCTCCAGGTGGTCATGTCAGTAAGCTCATTAAAGCCCATTAGATCGAGCTGGAAATTCTCCGTAACTCGCCAGCCTATACCATAGTAGTAGTTTGTCGCCGGAATAGTCTCTTTTTCGATTTTTTCATAGTTATCAGGCTTTGTAGCATTGCCTTCATAAGTATAGGTCGTTGTATCAAACAATTCAGTTCTTGTTCGCCATGGTTCCCATTCATCCAGTACATAAGCCGTTGTGATATTCTGCTTGGTGATGCTATGTTTCGCACCCAGTCTGAACACGAATGTCTCAGTAAGGTTGAATTCAACGCCGACCGGGAATGAGAAGGTATTCTCACTACCATCTCTTACTGTAGACCATGTTTCGCTCTCCCACCTGGTGTAAGTATAGTCTAAAGTATCTCCCATAGTAGTATCATCGTAAACCTGTACTATAACTGATGTATCTCTGGCTGATGTCGAATCGTCATATGATGTTCTGGACCATAAGAATCCAAAAGCAAATCTGAACCTATCTGAAATGCTAAAGAACTGTTTTGTACCAGCGCGGAAGCCCGTTGAACTATGTCCACCATCATAGTATGTCCATGTATCCGTTGTATCATAGGTATAGTCATTATAGATCTCTTCTCGGCCAGTCCAATTATAAGCCATTGCGTCATCACTATAGTCAGTTGATCGCATGAAAAAGCCAAGACCGTATTTACCTATCGCATAGTCATTGTACTTGTGGAATACTTTCAATTGCAGATCGATCTTAGAACCTGATTCCGGCATCAGTGAGGAATCAATAGAGGCAGCTTTGGCATAGTCTTGATCTTGGTGCTCTGCATAGTCGTAATAAGCTTCGTCACCAATGATAAAGGCTTCATCTGTATAACTCAACATGCGGTAGCGGGCGATCAAACCATAGGTAAGTTTTTTCTTGGCGGACCAGGCGCTTAAGATGATTTCATTTTCTGTGGAACCGTAAACATTGTCACCGATACTGTTGGTTGTGTCTTGAAAGCCTAAGGAGTCATTGTCGATATCTTCATAATAGAAGTTATAGGTGTAGTTATTGTTAGGGTCAGTGAATGTTGAGTTACTTGTATTGCGCATGAAGCCTAAGCCAACACGCAGACTGCTCAAGTCTGTTCCCACACCGACATAGAAATCCTGGGTACTTGATTTGTCGAATGCCTGTCTGATTTCAGTCTCAACTGTCTTGGCCCGGTAAACACCGAGAGTATCGTCGAACCATTCTACAACGTTGGTTTGACCTTCACCATACAGTGGATTGCCATAAGGATCATCAAGGCCAGTGTCTAGAGCATCCTTGTCAGAACTCATGTCCAAGACGAGACCGGGATAGTATTTTCCGAAGTTCTTTGTGCCCCCGACTAGAAAGAACGGGACACTACCATTATCAAACAGCTCCTCACTACCCGTGACAAAGTTCGAAAGGCTTGTCCATAATCTGGAGCCTTCGATTTCAGAAATCCTTGCTGGGTCAAAGAGAAGATCATAATCGTCACACCATAATCCTGCAGTTGACTGATACCTGAAAGACTCAGTTATCAATCCAAACGATAGCGATAGCATTAACGCTATTGTTATGGCATATTTCATTTTGCCTCCTTTTTTAATGCCACCTTCCTACTACGAAAACCTTTATTATTGATTGTACCACCTCCTTTCCTTAAATTCATCAGGATTAGTACAATATTCAATAAATGAGCATATCTACCTAATGGTACAATGCTGCATTCATTCAGACATTATACAGATAATTCTAAAAATGTCAAGAAGTAATTTAGGCAAGGCCAGAAATCGCTTTTTTCAGCATTGCCTGATTCCAGTGATTTTTCGGTATTTATCATCGTCGTGATCTTTCCAGAATCGCTGTAATCTCATTTATTGACTTAAGCCAAGATTGCATTAAAATAGCCAATGCTTAAACTCGTTGATATTGAATACCGTATAGGTGAGCGAACCCTATTTTCGCAGGTAGATTTCAATATCAATAAATTCGACCGATTTGGTCTTGTCGGGGGCAATGGTACGGGCAAGACTACGCTACTACGCATCATATCTGGGGATATTTCGAGTACAAAGGGGCATGTTGACATACCTAAAAACCTCAGGATTGGCTATCTACCTCAGGAAGAAATAGTCTTGCACGGCAATACCTTGATCGATGAAGTTCTACAGGATTTCCATAACCACTTGAAAAGGTTATCTGAAATCGGTCAATCTCTTGAAAAAAACCCACACTCCAAGGAAAAACTGAAGGAATATACCTGTGCTGAGGATGAATTTCATGGCTTTGGTGGCTACGATTACGAAACTGAGGCATATAAGGTGGTGCACGGTTTAGGCTTTATTGAAGAGGATTATAATAAGCTTGTGCAGGAGTTCTCGAGTGGCTGGCAGATGCGTATTGTTCTTGCCAGGTTGCTCCTTAACAAACCTGATTTACTCTTGCTTGATGAACCAACAAATCACCTTGATATTGAGTCTATTGAGTGGCTTGAGAATTATCTGGATAATTTCGAAGGTGCAATAATCATTGTATCTCATGATCGCTACTTTCTTGACCGGGTTTTGAAGACACCAAAAGGGAAAATCGGTATCTATGAGATTGACTTTGGAGAAATGCGTCGCTATCGTGCCAACTATACTGCGTATCTGAAAGAATCACAGATACGTAAGCAACGCATTGTACATCTTGCCAATATACAGGAAAAAAGAATTAAAGAGATAAAGGAATTCATTGCGCGCAACCGGGCCAACAAGAAAAAAGCCAGATTAGTCAAAAGCCGAAAAAAGTATTTGGAACGCATGGATCGCATTCAAATAGAATCGGAAAGAAAAAAAATAGAAGTTCGTTTCCCTGTCGAGACGATCCATAGCCGTCGGGTCGTTGAACTAGAGGACATTGGTATGAAATACGACGGCAAAACAGTTTTAAACAGTGTCAATATTGTAATTGAAAAAGGAGATAGAATTGCCTTCATCGGCAAGAATGGTGCAGGGAAATCAACCTTATGTCGCATTATTGCAGGCAATGAAGAACCAACCTGTGGTTCGAGAAAATCCAGTGAAAAACTGAGGATCGGTGCGTTTTCACATGAAATTCTGCTGAAACTTAACCCATCAAATACTGTTCTCGAAGAAGTTACCCAAAGTGCCTGTTCAGCTGCGAACATAAATCTGCGTGGCTTTTTAGGTCTGTTTTCCTTTTCTGGCGACGATGTTAATAAAAGAATAGACGTCCTCAGTGGTGGTGAAAAAACGCGCCTTGTGATATTGAAGGCAATGATTGAGCCGTCAAATTTACTTATCCTCGATGAACCAACCTATCATCTTGACCGCGATTCAGTAGATGCTGTTAAGCAGGCGATATTAACTTATCAAGGAACTACGATATTGGTTTCTCATAACCGTGATTTGATCGCATCATTTGCGACGCGAATAATAGAGTTGAAAGATAATCGCGTATATGACTACCCTGGTGATTATTCCTACTATCTGTGGAAAAAAGGAAAAAAGGCTTTACAACCACTGAACAAACAATCAAAAAAGAAGACCAAACAATCCCCGCAAGACAGGCTACGACTGCAAATAATTGAGAAAGAAGTACGTCGTCAAGAATTAAGGAAGTCTTTTTCACGCCCCGGTTTGACAAATAACCCACGCAAGTCAAAAAGACTGTTTGAAGAATACCAGCGTCTAGCTGAGGAAATCGAGGAACTGGAAAAGAAATTAGTATCCAACACAGAACAATGAAGTATACAGTGAACAGTTACGAAGACGCTGGACAAGAACAAGTTGGTGCGAAAGCCTGGAATTTGTTGCAACTAACATCGAAATTTCGCGTACCTGAATTTTTGATTATTACAACAGAAGCTTTTAAAGAAAATGAAAGGGAAGAAAGGATAACACCGGAACTCGAAGGGGAATTGAAGATAGTCCTGTCACGATTTCTTGAAGGCAAAACAGTGGCAATTCGGTCTTCATGTACTGCCGAGGATTTACCGGGTATTTCGTTTGCCGGCATGTATACTACCGTACTTAATGTAAAAGACATTAGTTCTGGCCTGTCGGCTATTATTCGGGTTTGGGATTCTATAGATTCACAGCGGGTGGAGAAATACCGTAAACAGATGAATGCTTCACGTGGTGACATGGCAGTGATAATACAACATCAGCTCCAACCAGAAGTCAGCGGCGTCATGGTTACGCAAAGCCCGTTTTCAGTGAGTGAAGTTTTGATAGAATGTTGTCCTGGACTCGGTGAAAAACTCGTATCTGGGGAAATAACGCCGACTCGTTATCGTATTAAATCACGTAAAATAGTTGAACACAAGGGAGATAATCTTCTGTCTGACACGCAGCTCCGTGAACTTACCCAGGCAGGAAAGAAGATAGAAAAGATATTTGGGTCTGGACAGGATATTGAATGGGCTATTGAAAATGAAAAACTGTATATATTACAGTCTCGACCAGTTACGGTACATGCTGCAGAACCGCGTCGAAGAGGTACGGTTTGGTGCAATGCCAATGTAAGGGAAACGATACCGGACCCGATTTCACCGATGGGGTGGTCGATATTTGATACAGTGTTCTTTCCAGAGATCATTATGTACGTGTTTGGGCTACCAGTATCTCGGCAGAAATACGATGAATTTCGACCGGTAGAGCTTATATCAGGTCGGCTGTACTGGAATGTAAATAATACAATATCGTACGGTAAGTCAATTGGTCCTATCTTAAATTTTATGGAAGGAGATAGATCACTTGATCCTCAAATGGCACAGGCATTTAAAGCGGTGGACATTAAGAACTTGCGAAGTCCAATCCCAACCTTTACGATGTTATGGTTTAGTACGGTTGCACTGATCCGGATGTCACATTATATCGCCCTTGGTTTCTGCCGCTTCAGGTGGAT
>CBFDDH010000057.1:0-10338 GCA_965603515.1 uncultured bacterium | reverse complement strand
TTATTTATCAACGAAAAGATCCTGTTGGGTCAACTTAGCCTTTTTTAGTTTTCTGACACTGAATACCTCACCCTCCTGGAAATCTCTCAATACCTTTTTGGCCCTTTGAATCACTGAATCCGGCAACCCGGCTAACCTAGCCACCTGGATGCCGTACGATTGATCACTTGGTCCAGCACTGAGCTTGCGCAAAAAAATGATTTCATCTCCCCATTCTTTTACGAGGAAATTGAAATTCTTAACACCTTTGAGAAAATCCTCGACCCGGGTTAGCTCATGAAAATGGGTAGCAAAGAGTGTCCTCGGTTTTTTAGTGCTGTGCAGATACTCGACTATTGCCCAGGCAAGGGAAAGCCCATCATAGGTCGATGTTCCTCTACCTACTTCATCGAGGATAACAAGACTACTCTCAGATACATTATTCAATATATTTGCGGTCTCCATCATTTCCGCAAGAAACGTGCTTACACCCCGCGAAATATCATCACTCGCGCCAATCCGCGTAAATATCTTGTCAACAATGCCGATCTTTGCCTCTTTTGCCGGCACAAAACTCCCCACCTGTGCCATTATTGTTATCAAGGCGACCTGTCGTAGATAAGTTGATTTGCCCGCCATATTAGGACCGGTTATTATGAGTATCTGGTTAGCATTTCGATCAAGCATAACGTCATTAGGTATGTACGATCCTTTTTCCAGGATTTTTTCAACGACTGGATGTCGACCTTCAGTGATATTCACCCTATTATTCGTGTCTATTTTCGGTCGTGAATAATTGTACAGCGCGGCATTCTGAGCAAAACCTTGAAGTACATCAAGTGTGGCAAGTGCCCTGGTTGAAGTCAGTATCGTTTCGGCACTCTTGGCAATTTCCTCCCTGAGCGCGACATATAACTCATATTCAAGTATGCCGATCTTATCCTCCGCACTGAGAATCTTCTGTTCAAACTCCTTTAGCTCAGTCGTGTAAAATCTCTCTGCATTAGCCAAGGTTTGTTTCCTGACATAATTATCTGGTACACTTTTAAGGTTGGTTTTGGTTACTTCAATATAATATCCAAATACTGAGTTATAAGCTACTTTCAAAGAAGAAATATTTGTTCTCTCTTTTTCAGTGCGTTCAAAACCCAGAAGCCAATCTTTGCCACCCCGAGCGATATCCCGTAGTTCATCCAGTTTTTCTGAATGCCCTTCTCGAATAATGCCCCCCTCATTCACCGCAGCAGGCGGACTATCAACCAAGGTATTGCCAATTCTCGACACTATATCCTCAAAAGTACTGATATTCTTATATATGTTATTGATGATTCTACTATCACATCCCTCGATCATTTCTTTGACTTTCGGATACAGTTCAAGAGATTCCTTTAGCGCAATCATTTCCCGGGGCATGACTCTCTTACAAGCAAGCCGGGCAGTAATACGTTCGACATCGCGGATAGATTTCATAATACCCAGCAATTCTTGTCTTAGAAATTCTTTGCTTTTCAGCTCCTCAACACCATCAAGTCTTTCTTCAATATGCTCAGTATCAACTAGAGGTTCTTGTAATTCTCTACGCAGCCGTCGCTTACCAAAGGGCGTCAGGCAGTTATCCATCACCCAGAGTAGATTTCTTGTTTCACCACCGTGGATATTTTCAAAAATCTCCAGGTTTTTGCGTGTCGGTGAATCAAGGTACATTGCATTCTTTACCTCAAACAGAGTGATCTTGCTTATATGTGATAATGATGTCTTCTGGTTTTCCGTAAGATAGTAGAGTAAAGCACCAGCCGCGCCAATGGCAAGTTTTAGCTCTTGAATTCCAAATCCATCAAGTGCAGCAACTCTGAAATGATCAATCAACTTCTTGTGCGCGATCTCTTGAACAAAATGGTAGCCATCCAGATGGGTCAAAGGAATATCTGATTTCATCTCAATACCCTCAGGAACAATGACTTCTCTTGCCTCTTTCCTCAATAGTATTTCCTCAGTCTGCTGCGTACTGATCTCACCGCAAGAAAACTCACCGCTGGTGATATCACAAAATGCAACCCCGGTGTTTTCTTCATCAGGCAGGCACGCAGCTATGAATAAAGGCTTGCTCTCGTCCAACAATGAAGTTCTTAGTATGGTGCCCGGTGTAATCACCTCAACCACATCGCGCGCGACGATCTTTTTGCCCTTACTTGCCGGCTCAAGCTGCTCACAAATAGCGATCTTCAATCCATGCTTGACTAGTTTTGCTATATAGGTCTCACTCGCCTTGATCGGTACACCAGCGAGAGGAACTTTGATGCCTTTTTGTATTGTCTTTGCCGTAAGCGTGATACCAAGACACGAACTCGCGATTTTTGCGTCATCATAATAGAATTCAAAGAAATCACCAACTCTGAAAAGAAGCAGAGCATCTTTGTATTTATTTTTGATTCTTTGATACTGCTCAAGAAGTGGAGTAAGCTGCATAACTAAATATGCAGGATCGTTCCTACAGAACTTGCAGGATCAACTCGCCAAAAAGCATGGCGGATCTTGCAGGATCATTCTGCCATTACACATCGGCAGAACTCGCAGGATCGTCCCTTCGGGACTCGCTCAATAAACTCTTTGCGAGCGAAGCGATGCTGCGTCTACTGCGAATGAAATGATACTGCGAGCTTCTTTCGAGAGTTTTCGAGAAACAAAGCGATACTGCATTATTACTAGTAGCCTTTAACGACATTCCCTTTTATTCCCAAAGGCTCAAGTTCTTGAGAGAATGCCTTGGCTTGTTCAATAGTGGATAATTTACCGACCCAGACGCGGTAATAGGTATTGCCTTTGACCAGTGCTTCGACTACCTGAACACTGAAACCATTCTTTCTTATTTCTTCAGCGTAGTTTTCAGCATTGCTTTTATTACGATATGACCCCACCTGAACCGTGTAATACTCATGGGGTACTTCAGGGGTGTCTTTTGAGGGAATAATCGTCAGTGCCCGTTCACTCCATACTGATTTTGGATATGTTTTTCTCAAGTTCTCAAGAATACTGACGCCTTCTTTTTCTTTATTACTACTCATGTAGGAAACGCCTAACCAGAACATTATTTCGTCCTGCAAATCAGTATCTGGATATTTTCGCAAGAGTTCGTTCAAGGTTATGATCGCATTTTGATACTTTTTACGCGCGATATTACTCTTGGCGATCTCCAAATAAGAAATATCAGCATAGCGTGACTGCGGGTAATCGGTTTTCACTTTATTAAAATAGAACAACGCGCTGTCCGGGATAACTGACAAACGTCCTAAGTAATAGTACGCCTCAGCAATCCGTGGATTATTCTTATCCTTTGCCACCTGCACAAAGATATCGCGTGCCCGTCCATACTGTGATGAATTGAACAACTTTATAGCTTCATCAATGTCTTGAGAAAATAGACAAAGAGGAACTATAAATAAAGCAAGAATGATTCTATAGCGTGACATTTTGGACATAATAGGGTAAATTTATCCGTAGTAAAACCGCATTTCCCACACCTGTATTTTTCCTGAGCTACGGTTGCTTCCATTTCTGCAATCTCTTTTTTCAACGCTTTGTCTTTGATACTTGCTTTCACCATCCGCAATTTTGGTAAAACACTACCTGGATAGACATCAGCAAGTTTGCCATACACTTCCTTGGCTCCCGCAAGATCGTTCTTCTTCTCATAAACGTCAGCAAGCGCCAAACCAACTGCAAAGTTCTTTGGGTTATTCTGGAAAATCTTTTCATATATAGGAATTATTTCATCAAATAGACCAAGTTCAAAATATACCTTTTCAAATTTTGAAACGACAGAAAATGCGCGGTCTGGATGTTGAGTTATGATTCTATAATAGTATTCCTTTGCTTTTTTCAAATTCCCTTTCTGCTCATAATAGCTGGCAAATTGAAATAAAGCAGCGAATGAATTAGGAGCTATCTTCAATGCCTTCTTTAACAAACTCACAACTTCTTTATCAGCACCCGGGTCCTTACCTTTGATATCCTTCAAATGGCTACAAGCGAGTGATGCATAGTAAAATGCATGCCGTCGGTCATCTTTTGGCTTGATACCGCCCTCTTCATAAAGTGCGATGCAATCAACATAATTACCCATATCCTCATAGATCTTAAGGATTAGCTCACGCGCATGTTTGTCTTTTTTGTCGATCTTTATGATCTCTTTGAGAAACGAAGTTGCTTTGTTTAACCGGGTCGTTTCGAGCATGTCATTAACCAAAGCTAAATACACCTTTTTCTCTTCATACTTGTTCAACGTCGGTCTAACCGTAAGTGATTGGTGTATCTGTATCGCCCTCTCAACCTCACCCTTTTTCCGGTACAAATCACCAAGTCTTACATACGCATCAACAAGATCGCTGTCAATGCTGACCGCCTCTTTGAATTTCTTCATTGCCAGGTTTTCTCTGTTTTCAAGCAGGGCAATGAGGGCTTCAATATATGGTGTGTGACCCGTGGCTTTTTCCCGTTTACGATAGAAATAAAGAAACAAAACACAGGCGATCAAAGCTACAACAAGAATTATCAATACTATCATTCTGGTTCCTCAAACGGTAAATTGCGCAAGGCATTCAGTTCCTTGCGTAAATTCTTATTCTCTTTTCGGAGTCGGTGAAGACTGCTTCTTAAAACAATTTCATCGGCCAGCGCAAAGATAAGCACAAAAATCATGCCAGCGATAAAAGCATAAAAACAAACGACTGACAATGACATATCAGTGACCTTTTGTCCAAAAATATCAAGGTCCACTCTTGCCTGTGAATTAAGGACCATAAACCCAATCATGAATCCAATGACCAAAATCACAAAAACGAGTCCGACAAAGCGCATTAGACCTCCTGTTTAATCATATACAATATGCATTCTTTGTCAATACATAATATTTAGAACTTTAGTATCGTTATGATCGTCCCGCTGTTCTTTGAACTACGGGATAAATTTGGATCGTTTTGATCGTTATCTCTAGTCTATTCGGTTTTTTTAGTTTATTTGGTGTTGTTGATTCTTCCCTCCGTTTCACCATTTCTCCTCTTCTCCGATTCATATGGAGTTGCTTGATTCTTGGAATTTAGCACTTGTTGTTTTGTACTCGCCCGATTCATCGGGCATTGTCTGATAAATCAGACAACTACAGCCTCACTCCTTACGCTCTTTTCCCGCTCGTAAGAGCCATAACCGTTCACGCTAGTGAACCATAACCGTTGCGAAGCAACCAATCCCGCACGCAGTGCCATTCCCCCCTAAACCCTACTATCACCCTTGACTCCGCTAGTATGTTGATTATCATATCATATGAATAAAGAACGTAAATTCTTTATGAGAAAAAATATCGGTGTTCTTTACGGCGGTTGGTCTTCAGAAAGAGAGATCTCTATTGGTTCTGGCAAATGTGTTATGAAATCCTTGAAAAAACAGGGGCTTAAAATAAAAGGGATCGATGTTGATAAGAAATTCATGAGCAAACTCAAGGGTATTGATATCGCATTTATCGCTCTGCATGGTAAACCGGGTGAAGACGGTCTGGTTCAAGGTATCCTGGATTTTTTGGATATCCCCTATACTGGCTCTGGAGTCATGGGTTCAGCGATCGGTATGGACAAAGTTATATCAAAGTATCTTTTTGCGACCAAAAGTATCCCCACCCCTGAATTCTATTTTGAGAAAAACATTGATATCGATGAGATTATCATGAAACTGGACTTACCCCTTATTGTCAAACCACGGGCTGAAGGTTCGAGCGTCGGAATCCACATTATAAAAAATAAATCGGAGTTAAAAAAAGCAATAACAAACCTACAGCGCAAGTTCAAAGATCTGCTTTTTGAAAAATATATCTCCGGGATGATGGCAACCTGCGGGATACTGAATGAAACGCCATTGCCGGTCCTTGAAATTGCACCGAAGAAACGCAAATTCTACGATTACAAATCTAAGTATACAGAAGGTATGACTGAATATATCGTGCCAGCACGTATCTCTAAGAAGCAGTATAAGAAAGTACAGGAGTATGCACTCGCTGCACACCGAGTGATCGGCGCGCACGGATTCTCACGTGTGGATTTTGTGCTCGATGAAAACCACAACCCCTATACATTAGAGGTCAATACTATACCCGGCCTTTTAGCCGGTTCAAACTTGCCCCTTGAGGCAAGTGCAATCGGACTTTCATATGATGATTTAATTTTTGAAATCCTGAAGACAGCCCTAATGACTAACTAATAACCTTAGTGAG
Organism: uncultured bacterium; assembly: GCA_965603515.1. Classification (GTDB taxonomy): domain Bacteria; phylum Hydrothermota; class Tepidihabitantia; order SM23-42; family SM23-42; genus JAUVZL01. Next base: position 4,103 of record CBFDDH010000057.1, on the reverse strand, counting down.
ATCCTTATTAAATGCAAATATGCTGAAAATCCCACCCGTGTGGATAAAAATGACTTTTTTATATCTCTTGTTTCTTAAGTTTTTCAGCATACCATAAAAAGTCTTACCAGTATAGACCGGCTCGAGGATAATCCCCAGTTTTGCGATATCCTTTATTGTCTTCAATTCTTCTTTATACGGGATACCATAACCTTTCCCAACAAAACCATCGATTAAATCCACATCGTGTCGGCTGACTTTAATACGCATATTGAATGTATCTATGGCACGTTCGCAAATACTTAAGATCTTATCTTTGAAATATTCAACTGTATCGGCAACGATCACACCCTTGAGTGCCGCATTTATTTTTAGCAGCTTCTTGCCGAGTAATAGACCTGCATACGTTCCACCTGAACCGACTGCGCAGTAGATTGCATCAATTCTATTTTTCTTTATAAACCCAGCCATTTCCTTCATGCAATCAAGATAGCCGAGCGCACCTATTTCATTAGAACCACCTTCAGGGATAACATAGGATTTGAAATCAAGTTTTTTTATTTTCATCGCATATTCAGCCATTATTTCATCCCGGTATCTATATTGGGAAGGTGTGATATAGTTTATTTTTGCATCCAGCAGCTTATCGATCAAGAGATTGCCTTGATAGCTTTTGCCGGGCTCACCACGCAGGAATAGATGACAGTGAAAACCAAAATGTCTGGCAAAGACAACTGCTGTGCGACAGTGATTTGACTGAACTGGACCGCAGGTGATGATCGTATCACGTCTCTTTTTCCGTGCATCAGCGATAAGGTATTCCATTTTTCGTGCTTTATTGCCGGAAATGAGCAAACCATTTAGATCGTCGCGCTTAATATAGATACGGGTTTTAATTGTCAATCCTTCAAGTAATTGAATCGGTGTTTTTATGATTAGCTTAACAGGTTTTATAATCTTCATAGTTTATTTTATTCATTCACGGATTGATTTCAAGACTCTTATCATAATTGACATACGCGAAAATCTCGCTATAATCAGAAATGGAGATATCCTATGAAAAATAAGCCTAACAAGCGTAATTTCATTGGTTTGAAAAGGTGCTTTCACGCGCAGCGCACACGGATTATCAAACAACGAATCATACCCATTCTAAGAAAAGAACTCGGCAAGAACTTGATTGCAGTCGCCGCTCAGGGGTCGTATGCAAGAAATCAGGATACTCACTTTTCTGATATTGAGCTCATGATCTTTGTCAAAGAAAAGAAAAAGCTGCCGTTTGGCTTCAGTCGAATAATCAACGGCGTCTTGGCTGAAGGTATTTACCTCACTGAAAAGGAATACTATAAAAGCACAATCGAACCAAATGAATATTGGTTTATCTCAGGCTCGGATACCCTAAAACCGATAACTAACCGACATTTCATAGACAAAATCAGTGCATATGAAGTGAAAGATCTTGAAAGCAAGTGTATGAAATATGCAAAGCATATGCTCCCTGAAATCCAAGAAGCTTTTGCAAAGGTGTTTACCGCAATAGAAAAGAATAATCGCGAGAATATCTTCGTGCTACTGAGCGATTGTGTGATGTCGGTGCTCAAACTGATGTCCTTCATCAATAGAACACCGTATACAACCCTGGCTACTTTTATATCCCAAGCAAAGCGTTCTAAGATAAAACCGCATGGTCTTGATCAGTTCGTTGATATCGTTGTAAAAGGCAAATATATCGATTTAGCGATACTCGATAAACATGCTACGGTATTGTTTCAAGGAATTGAGGATATTTTCAAAAGGGAAATCGGCGCGAATATCTATAATGATGATCTCGCCACAATAACCAAGAAAAGACAAAATATATAAAGAGGAAAGGAGAAAACAATGTTCATATTCGGTATCATAATCATCGTCGCAGTATTGATCTTCAGGGGTTCATTCAAGGTCATACCTGAAGACCGGCATTTTCAGGATAAACTGAAGGTTCGTCAGTTTGCCACTTTTGGCGGTTTTGCACTCGCCGCAATTCTTGTAATCGCATCATTGATCCGTATCGTACCGGCCGGCAATGTAGGCGTTCAGGTATTATTCGGTAAAGTACTCACTGGTTCGACATTATCTGAAGGACTCAACGTGGTAAACCCGTTTATTGACCTTGAGATAATGACTGTCCGGACCCAGGCATATACCATGTCGTTTACTGCAGAAGAAGGTCAAAGATATGGTGATGACGCGATTAGTTCACTCACTAAAGACGGCTTAGAAGTTGTCATGGACCTCACGGTCTGGTATCACTTAGATGGAACCGAAGCGGGGATCGTCTTCCAGAAAATCGGTAAGGACTATGTCCAAAAAATTGTCCGACCTGCAGCCCGCACTGCAATCAGAAACACTGCGGTCAAATACAATGCAGTTGAGATATACTCAGAAAAACGCGAAGAAGCCCAGAGCGAAATCAATATATCGCTTGCTGTGGATTTTGAGGAACGAGGAATTATCCTGGAAAAAGTCCTCTTGAGAAATATCAAGCTGCCTGCAAAGGTCAAGAATGCGATCGAGGCAAAACTTGAGGCTGATCAAGATGCCCAGAAAATGGAATTCGTCTTGTTAAAAGAGATCAAAGAAGCCGACAGGAAAAAGATTGAAGCAGGAGGAATTGCTGAAGCACAGAGGATCATTGCCCAGTCATTGATCGGTGAACGAGGTCGGGCTTATTTATCCTGGAAATACCTTGAAAACCTCAAGGGTCTCTACCAATCACCTAATAATACTATTGTCATCGCACCTTATGACAAGAGCTTTGTACCGCTATTGCAGATGCGATAACACTACAACAAGGCTAAAGAAGGCTTGAACAAAATTCTAAGAGGGTTAATCAACCCTCTTAGAATATGTTTGAAAGGTAAAATGGATTTTGCGGCAAAGAAAGTATGTGCGAGCGTACTATTCACTGATATAAGGCATTTCAATAAGATCGTCAATATTCTATCTTTGGAAGAAACCCACTCGTTTCTAAATGATTGCTTTGGACCGATCGTTGAAACAGTTCTAAAATATGAAGGGATCGTTGATAAATTTATCGGTGATGCAGTCATGGCAGTATTTGGTTCATTGATCAGGCACGAAGACGATCCTTTTCGCGCGGTGAAATGTGCGCTTGATATTCAGAAAAAGATCGAGGAGATCAACATAAAATGGCGAAAATCACTCGATTTTCTCGTTGAAATCGATATCGGCATATGCACGGGTGAAGTCCTGACAGGCAATGTTGGTCATATTAGAAAACTTCAATATACAGTTATCGGCAAACCAGTAAATCTCGCGGCACAATTAGTCCACATGTGCAATGCTCATAACGTAGAAATACTCATTGATGAATACACTCACGAGAAAACAAAAGATGATTTCGTCTTTAGAGAAATAGGAGAAAAACTAATTCTGGGTTTTATCGAACCAGTGCAACTGTATTCACCGAAAACTGCTACGGTCAAAAAAGAAATTTAGCCGCGTACGTTCACTGGTTCACTATTTTATTAAACAAACCTTTTCAATTATTGTCTTGTCGCTAGTTTCGAGTTTGCAGAAATAGACACCTGGTGGCGATGGCTTGCCTGAAGCATCCCGTCCATCCCAAGAAACAACCGTAGGTAGTAAAACGTAAGGCGTAGGTCGTAAGAGATTTTTAATTAAAGCTCCAGAGATATCATAGATTTTTAACTCTATGCTCTCTGTGCGTTGTAAGTTGCCGAAAATGATGTGGGTCATCTGTTTAAATGGATTCGGATATACGTTTAGCGTTAGCTCATACATCCTGCTCTGTTCTTCTGAAACTCCAACATCATGATAGAAAACATTTAGCCAAGGTGGTCCATTAGACCATTCGTGCGGGTAGAATACAATATAGCCGATCGCACCAATAGCCCGGTCACCGACCATTAACGAATCATCATAATCAAGTGCATAGGATCCGGGCATCGGTACCGAAGTCATTTCATCGGGATCTTTCATTTTTATACTGCAGTACGTATTACCAAGATCGTAATCATTCAAGAATATTGCCGCAAGATCCACTGACTGGGTCCAGCCGACCGCAGTGCCAAAACCACCTGCCTGGTGCGTTGAATCCG
>CBFDDH010000056.1:0-10943 GCA_965603515.1 uncultured bacterium | reverse complement strand
AAACCCCACCACTGGCTGACCCACGCACAAATGTCTCCCCAGGCTTGTAAAAAACTACATCGAAAGCCATATCTGGAATGATTTTGACACTTACCGAATCTACACCAACACAAATAGTGTCCGGACTAACATCAACGCTACTATAGGACAACGGTACACTATCCCAGAGGCTAAGGGTCGGGTCACCTAAAAGGGTGATTGAAAACTGGTACAGACGATACCAATTATCCCATTGAGCTTGAGATATATACGGTACTTTTGATTTGCCCAAGGACACGGCCAAAGGACATACAAAAAACGAGTCGATTTGTACCGCCGTGTATTCTTCATGAAGATAAGCTTCACTAAAACTCGTTGGTCCGATATAGGCGATACCACCGCCATGGGGATTGAGCAGCCAATGCTTACTCACACAATCTGCTTGAAAAGTATTGGTGTAACAAGTTATCACCAACATCATAGCATAATAGTCTGTATTAGTAAGCGAGTCAAAAAAGTAATTCGTCGCGTTCTCTCGTGGACTGCTCTTGACCCTTATATTATTTATATCACCATGGCCCAACCCAAATACCAGACCAAACCCTGAATGGATCGAATCCTTCAACTCGGCACGTGGTTTTTCATTGAGGAAAACTTTTGTGAAGTTAGACGGTAAGTGATCAGCCAACCTGAGTGCCATCTGATATGCATCATTAACGACATCGAAATCCGACGTGAAGAAAAGTGCTTTTGTTTGGTAATCAGTATTGTTTGGAAATAAGTACGCTTTAAGTTTATCGATATAATCACTGGTTTGGAAATTATCTGTTGTGGGCAGTCGACCAACAAAGACATCAGGGAACAAATCCAATGAATCTTCGACCTCACCGTATTTCTCGTCACCATCTCTATTCCAATCGCCATCAAGGTCAGAATAGTAATGGTCAGTCACAATATGCACAGGCCACTGACTGTATAATGGGGCAGTCCACACCCAGCGTGTAGGAATATCTAGAACGTCTCCACCAAAAAGGACATAGAGAACACCCCACTTTGTCACTGCATCGACAATGAATCTTCTAATTCTTTCCGCATCATCAACACCACTATAATGCTGGCGTACCCAGGTAAGGCTTCTAACCACAGTATTATACCCCATGATTTTCCTAAAATGAGCCAGATCACTATATCCATCAAATTGGGAATGCGTCGTAATAATAAGCAGATCAACTGGGGCACCGAGTAATGATGGTAGATCAGTAGGCGATAAATCGTTCGGATTGTCTTCAATATAATACACTGGTCTTTTGTCTAAATCACCAAGTGAACCACGGTTAACCACAACCTGTGATAGGAACTGCTCAGCCGCTTCTTGTGCTAACCTGGTTTGCCGGGTTGGTGAAACACCTGTCTCACAATCTTCAAGTTCGCAGGAAATAATGAGTTTCTTAAGTGTATGGAGTTCTCTTGATTTAGGGAAATACCGAAATGGAGCAATACCAATTTGACCAAGTTGACAGCCCCGGGTATTCCCAGAATGTACGCTGACGACGACTTCTCGCGGAAAGGGGTTGTCAAAGTCATATATCATTGAGTCTGGATCTGCAAACTCGCGTCCATCAAAAATCGCTATTTCCTGTTGTTTTGGATAGATGTAGAAATTTCCAGGGAGCCTTTCCCATTCCACTTCTAAGATCTCCACCTGTTTGATTCTTTTCCTTTGAGGCAGAAGATAAGTAAATGCCACGGCGGGTAATTCTGGCGCTCCTGGCGCAAAAGGTACAAACGCCTCTGCCAGACTCAAGCGTACGAAACCGTCTATTGTTTCAATGGTGTAGTCTAGTTGTTCGATCGGTATCTCGTATACAATTCCCGCATGGCCAATATCAACGATAAACATTGACATCATCAGGGTATAGAACAGAGCAATTCTCATAGTTAAATATATTTTAATAGATATGAATTAAATGTCAACCCCATTAGAAATAAACAAATACCTAAAAATCCAAAATACCTAAAGACGAATATTTAAAGCAGTAATTGAGAAAAACAGTTATTGAGTAACCGAATCCCATGGGGATTGGAAGAGAGCACTACGTGCTGGAAAGGAGCTGGCGCTGGAAGTTAGCACTGCGTGCTGGAACAGTTTTAATTCCCTTCATTTCAAATCATTCCATTCGAAGAATCCATTCCAGTGTGAAACACTCATTTCCATACGAAGTATCCCTTCCATGCGTAGCATCATTTCTCCCTACGCTTTACGCTCTTCTCTCTACTCTATCTTTCCTGGGTTATCCTGCGATACATAATCAATTAACAATATCGAATTCTTCCCTGATGAATCAGTGTACTTAATAAAACGTTTTGGATAGGATTGCTCAATCCAGAAATAGAAACGCCATTTTATAAATAGTACTTTTGGAACCATCTCGACCTTCCAGCATACGATATCGCCGAGCGGAGAATTTATAACCTCCTCGCCCAGAACATTGATTTCAGCATTTATAACCATGAGTTCTGGGACATGAAACTTAATTTCGCGTTTTGCCCCATCAGTGTATTCAAAACCACGTAAGGCGTATTCGATTGCATGACGGTCATAGATCGGTTTATCTAGCTTGTATGAAAATCTGCGCCCTTTGAAGAAAACATTGAGCTTTTGCTCTCTCTTTATCTCAAGTTCAATTTCGTCGCCGACTATTTTCTTAACATATATCGTACTCATATCCAGGGTGTCAAAAATAAGTTCGAGTATCCGGTCTTCCCAAGTGTAGACAACATGATAGCCTAAAGAATCTTTCTGTACATCGACATCCATAGTTCCAACTTTGCCTTTATCATTGGTCTCATATGTGAAGCTCTCTTGAGCGGGTAATAGCTGGAGGATAAGCAGGATGGTGATCATCTCTTGTACTCCACTTTGAACCTCTTGGGTAATAATTTCGCCACAATACCCCCTTTCCCGCACGAAGGACTCCTGCTTTTCAAAATCAGTTTCTTCACTCTGAATTTTTTTGCGATCTTAACAAACTCCTTTGCGCCGCGATTGAAACAACCGGTAACATCCAAATCATTTTCATTGATGACCCGGTCGCCAACGATTTTGTTTCTCGATCTTGGTGTAGTCAAACCCCCCAATTGTTCTGGACAGGCAAAGATGATATGTTTGTTTCGGATCATCGCGACTACTTGTTTATTATAGGCGTTTTTACCGTCGTATCGGCAATTAATCCCTAACAAACAGGCACTGACCAAAATAATGTCTTCTACATTGTCAGCTTGTTTCATTGCTGGAGAGTTTATCTACAATATCAAGTAGTTCCAGAATATCATCTATTTCATAATCAGCACCGGAATTTTCAGTATCGAAACGATCACCATAGCGTACAAAAACAGTCTTTATACCCAGTGATTTCGCACCAACAATGTCACGCTCTGCCCAATCACCGACCATTATTGTTTCATGACGGCTCACATTGAGAGTTTCCAGCGCTCTCAGAAAGGGTTCAGGTTCAGGTTTGCGTTTCTTAGTATCATCGTAAGTTATCACCACTTCAAAAAAGTGCTGGAGATTCAACTGGCACAACCTTAACCAAGCCTGTAACCTTGGTGCGTCACTGACCACTCCGAGCTGCAATCCCCGTTTGACTAATTCCATAAGGGTAAGCTGAACATGGGGGTATAAAACCAATGCTGCTTCACGAGCCCGGCGATAACCAACAATCCCGGCGGCATGGATGCGGTAGTCAATCTGACCGAATTCTTTGGTTAGAAACTTGTCAAAAACTTTTTGGTCCTCGATACCTTCCTCATCGTAAATCTCGTATATTTTCCTTTCTGCCGCATCCTTTGGCATTTTCAACCCGGTATCAATCATAGCGAGTATAGCAGCTTGAATTGCGGCATGTTTCATTGCGATGAAATCAACGAGCGTATTGTCAAGGTCAAAAATTACTGCCTTAATCACAGATGTTGCCTCAAGATCCTTGCTGCTTTCTCAGGTGAGAAACTGTTGATATAGAAACCTGTGCCGAGTTCGAATCCAGTACTCCGGTAGATACGAGGAGTTATCTCAATGTGCCAGTGATAGTCTGAGTCAATCGTCTTCCAGTAATTGGCTTGAGGTAGAAGGTTAGGACTATCATTAAGAATAACATTGTAAGGATGTTCACCGAGTACTTCGTACATGAGTTTCAATATTTTCTTAAAAACAGTTGCAAGGTCCTTTAGCTCTAATCGATCGATCAACTTATAAGTAAACGCATGACGCTTAGGTAAAATCAATATCTCAAAGGGAAATCTCGAGGCATAGGGTGCCAGAACAACAAACCGTTCGCTTTGAAAAATAAGACGATCAGCCATTTCAATTTCCTGCTGGATGATATCACAAAACAAACACCGTTCCTTATACCCAAAGTACTCACACGCTCCACTGAGTTTTTGTTTGATCCGAATCGGCGTAGCTGGCAGGGCAATGAGATCAGAATGCTGGTGTTTTAGCGTTGACGCACCTGCAAGCCGACCGTGATTCTTGAAAATCAGTATGTAGCGGAGCCTCTTGTCACGATGTAGATCTTCAATCCTAATACGGTAGGTGCTTAAAACAAGTTCTATTTGGTTTAAGGAAAGCTCAAAGAAATGGTCTGTGTGCTGTGGTGTTTCGACAATAACTTCATTAGCGCCCACTCCACTAACCATGTCATAAACCCCAACACCGATCTTTGTTAACTCACCCTCGACTTTTAGTATCGGTTTGATATTGGGGATGACCCGCACTTTCCAACCCGGGCTATTTGGCGGTGAATCAGTCCTTACTGCATATATTTCATTAGGTGTACGATTCTCATGCCCTTCACAAAGCGGACAATCGCCTTCTGGTATTTTTCCATCAGCACCCATTTTTGGTAGCTTATCATTTTCAGTATCGATTATCACCCAAGTATCAGTAACTATATCTCTTCTAACTTCAGACACTTAACCCCCTTCTAAATGAAAATCCCAGGTTCCAAAGATCAAAGACTAAATTATGATAGTGTTTTAGAGGATATGTTAGCAAGTGTTTTTATTCAACAGTAACGCTTTTTGCAAGGTTACGCGGTCTATCAACATCGCAACCTTTTAGAGTCGCTATATGGTAGGCAAGAAGTTGTAAAGGTATAACCGTTAACAAAGGTGTCAGAATATCCATAGTTTTGGGTATCGGTATACAGTATTTAACTTTAGACTCGATTTCTTTATCACCTTCAGTTGTAATAGCAATTACTACACCCTTCCTTGATTTAACTTCCTCTATATTTGAAAGAACCTTTTCAAAAACGCAATCCCTGATAGCAATAAAAACAACAGGCATATCTTCATCAATTAGCGCAATCGGCCCATGTTTCATCTCAGCGGCTGGATAACCCTCGGCGTGAATATACGATATCTCCTTTAACTTAAGGGCTCCTTCCAGTGCAACAGGGAAATTGTAACCTCTTCCGAGAAAAAGAAAGTTCTTCTTCTTATAGAAATCTTGAGCGATATCTTTGATTCTCTTGTCAAGCTCTAGTATCTGCCCTACCTGATCAGGAATCGCCTCTATTGCTTTAATAATCCCTATGCCTTTATCAACAGATATCGTTCTCATCCTCCCCATAAGGAGAGAAATGAGGGATAACACCATTAGCTGGGAAGTAAATGCTTTTGTAGAAGCAACACCTATCTCTGGGCCTGCATGGATATAAACACCTCCATCTGTCGCTCTTGCTATTGTGCTGCCGACAACATTGCAGATTCCGAGCGCCGTAGCGCCTCTTCTTTTTCCTTCTCTCAGCGCAGCAAGCGTATCAGTAGTCTCACCAGATTGACTAATTGCAAAAAGTATTGTTTTACTATCGACAACTGGGCTTCTATACCGAAATTCGGAAGCATATTCCACCTCAACAGGGACCCTCGTCATTTCCTCAAGCATATATTCCCCTATCAACCCAGCATGCCATGCCGTACCACAAGCAGTAATTACAATATTCTCCACGCGCTCGAGTTGTTCATGATGCCTATCAAGACCATCTAAACGCGCCGTTCCATCGGTCATGTTCAATCTTCCCCTTATCGCATTCCTCAAGGTAACCGGTTGTTCAAATATCTCTTTGAGCATAAAAGAGGAAAAACCTTCCTTCTCTATCTGACCTAATGTCCACGAAATCTCCTCGATCTTTGGTGTTATCTCTTTTTCTTCAAGCGTTGTAATTGTGAATCCTGTATCTGTAATTGATGCGAGCTCTCCATCTTCCAGATAAACAACCTGTCTGGTATATGGCACAATCGGTGCTGCATCAGAAGCCACGAAAAATTCGTCCCCCCCATCTCCCAAAACAAGGGGACTCCCATTGCGCGCACATACAATCTCTCCTGGATGGTCAAGCGAGATAACTGCTAAGCCGTATGTGCCATCAACCTCAGAAAGTGCAATCCTTACTGCTTTCAAGAGGTTGCCTTCATAATTCTCTTCAATCAAATGAGCAATGACTTCAGTATCTGTCTCGGTCCTCAATTTGTGTCCTTTCTGCTTCAAATATTCCCGTAATGCATTACAATTCTCGACGATTCCGTTATGGACAACGGCAATTCGTCCCTTACAGTCAGTATGAGGATGAGCATTTTTATCGGTTGGTTCACCGTGAGTTGCCCATCTGGTATGAGCGATACCGATCCTTGAGCGAATCTGCTGGTCTTTCATCAAATCTTCAAGTCGTGAGACCCGACCAGCTACTTTTTGAACAATCAACCCTGTATCTGAATATACGGCAATACCTGCCGAGTCATAGCCTCGGTATTCAAGTCTCTTTAGTCCTTCAATCAGGATTGGCACAACTGGCTTTCTTCCAATATATCCTACTATCCCGCACATCGCAACATTATAGCACGACACCAGTAAATGTCAATATTTACGAACACTTTACATTTCAGGTACTGACCTACTCTGCAAGGATTGGAGCTGATAGAGTTTATAGTAAATACCCTTATTGTTTATCAATGCATCGTGAGCACCAAGCTCCACTATCTCACCACCTTGAACAACGTATATGCGATCCACATCTTTAATAGTGCTCAGCCGATGGGCAATAATAATCGCGGTCTTACCCTGTATCAACTTGTTTAAGCCATCTTGGATCAACTTCTCTGTTTCAGCATCGATGTTTGCTGTTGCTTCATCAAGTACAAGTATTCTGGGTTCAGAAGCGAGTGCACGAGCGAAAGACAAAAGTTGTCTTTCGCCAGTCGAAAAAGTAACCCCTCGTTCCGCAACACCTTCATCGTACTTCTTTGGAAACCGATCAATAAATTTATCAGCGTTTATGAATGTGGCGATCTCTTTCACTTTTTCATCGCTCAATGAAAAGTTTAAACGGATATTAGACTTAATATCGCCGGCAAAAAGGAAGATGTCTTGTGGTACAACACCAATTTGAGAACGAAGCATAGGCAATCGTATGTCTTTAACATCAATTCCATCGATCAAAATCGTACCTTTTTGGATATCATATAGTCTCGATATTAAACTGATGATTGATGTTTTACCAGAACCAGTTGGTCCAACAAATGCGATATGCTCACCCGGGCTTATTTTGAATGAGACGTTCTTGAGAACCCAGTCTTTGTCGTATTTGAACCAGACATGTTTGAACTCAATGGCACCTTGTATTTGTTTAATGACCCGAGCTTTCTGGCTGGCAACAATCCCGATATTTTCGTCGAGAAGGAGAAAAATCCTTTCGCTTGACGCCATGGCAGATTGCAATAGTGTATATGATTCGGTAAGTTCCCGGATCGGTCTAAAGAACATTTCAACATAAGTTATAAAGGCTACAAGTACACCTAATGATACTTTACCGGTTATTACCTGACCACCACCGTAGTAGAGGACTAATCCAATGCCGAGCGAACTGATTATTTCAATCAGCGGTCTGAAAAAAGACATGAGCATTACATGTTTCAGATTAGCGGTCAGGTACTCCTTATTTACCTCATCAAAGCTTGTCAGGTTGTCTTTCTCTTTTGTGAAAATTCTGATCACCCGGATACCAGAAAGGTTCTCTTGAAACCGTGCATTCAATTTGGCGAGTTTGGCGCGGACTAAACGGTAGATCGAACGTGCCCGAACGCGAAAATAGAATGTAACGACTAAAAGAACAGGAATAACGATAAAAGAGACCAAAGCGAGCCGCATATTTATCATCATCATCATAATGATGATACCGATCAAGAAGAGTACATCTTTAGTTAATCTAGCAAAAACCTGGGTAAATGCTTCATTGATCGCTTCAACATCATTCGTTGCTCTGGTCACAAGTCGACCAACTGGATTGCGGTCGAAAAAAGCGAGGTGTAAAGACTGGAGTTTTGCAAAAACCTTAGATCTGATAGCGTGCATGAATAACTGACCAGCGTATTGTGAAAGGTAAATCTGAACATAATTGGCAATCGCTCCAAATAATATAATCCCGAGAAAAATGAGAACAATTCTCAAAATGCCGCTTATGTCCTTGGACCGAAGCAAGATCGCATCTGATGTCTTTAGGAGTTTTAGATTTGAGTACTCGATGAGTACAAGATTGTCATATTCTTCGAACAATTCGCTTCTTTCTGCAACCATATTCAGTATTCGATTATCGACCTGATCCCTATAGAAATAGTAGTATCGTTCTGAAGATAACTTATTCTCTTTTTCCCAGTTACGGAGCAATGTTATATCCATCCCCTCTAATTGTGTTTGCGTTATAAAAAAGGTATTTTCCGTTATCTCAACGATATCTTCTTCAGTGCCTGTAACGTAAACCTTACGCCCGTTCTTGATTATGTAGTCATCAATAGCGATTTTGACTATGTACGGATAGAGAACCTCAACCCCAGCGGCGATAATCAAAAACCCTGAAGCAATAATGAGATACTTTAGATACGGTTTCATAATACCAAAAAGCCGCTTTATAATATTGAAGTCAAAGACCTTACCGATATCTTGCTCTTCTTGATGGTCGCCGTACATTATGTGCTTTCCAACTTCATCTCAATCTGTTGTATTCTGAAAATATCGCGGTAAATACCTGTTTTTCTAAGTAACTCATTATGGGTTCCTTGTTGAACAATCTTGCCATTATCAAAAACGATGATTCTGGTAGCATCCTTCAGTACAAAGGCGCGGTGGGAAATAACGATAGAGGTTCGGTTCTTCAATTCATGTCTAATTGACTCGAGTATTCTCAGTTCGGTCTCGGCATCTACTGATGACACTGCATCATCAAGGATCAGAATTGGACGTTTCAGTAACAAAGCTCGAGCAAGGGCAATTCGTTGCTTTTGACCTCCGCTGAGCGTCACACCACGTTCACCAATACGCGTATCGAATTTATTGGGCAATTGCATGATTTCGTCGTATATTTGAGCAACGTGTGCAATGTGCTCAATTTCCTCCTGGTTTACATCTCTCATGCCAAAGATGATATTATCCTTTATGGTTTCTGAAAAAAGAAATGTGTCCTGGGGCACGTAGGCAATATTCTTCCTTAAACTTTCAATCGTTAGATCCTTGATGTCTTGACCGTCAACCAAGATCTTTCCTTTTTGTGGTTCATAAAGACGAAGAACTAGATTGACAAAACAAGTTTTCCCAGAAGCAATCGGACCTGTTACACCAATGAATTCTTTCGGTGCAATTGATAAGTTAATATTTTCCAACGCCGACATATTCTTACCGTAGTAAGTGAAGGTGACATTTTTGAATTCAATAGCGCCTTTAAGCCGCTCAACAACTCTTTTACCGCTTACAATACTAGAGCGTTTTTCAAAAATCCTATTAAGTCGCCCTTGGGAAGCAGCACCGCGTTGGAATAAGTTAATCGCCCAACCAATAGCAATCATAGGCCATACGAGTATTTGCAGATAAGCAATGAAAGCAACAAAAGAACCAATCGATATTTGGCCTAATATGACGTACTTACCACCCAACCAGAGCACAATGACTTGGCCTAGAGATGCTAGTGATATGATGATAGGAAAAAACATACCCCAGGCTCGAACTAAAATGAGGTTTTTCTTTATATATCCCCTGCTTAGCCTCTCAAACTTGTGGATTTCACCCTCTTCTTGAACAAATACTTTAATTACCTTCATCCCCGACAGATTTTCACGCACGCGCTCAGTTAAAACAGCAAAGGCCTCCTGTACTTTCTCAAAAAGGTGGTGGATCACGCGGCCAAACCTGGTTGATACAATTGCGATAACTGGAAAAGGGATGAGTGCATATAGAGTAAGTCTAGGACTGATACTCAGCATCATACACAAAGCAGCAATGCCAAGAATGAAAACGTCTACGAGGATGATAAATCCAAACCCAAGCGCCATCCTTACTGCGTTAATATCGTTGACTGCATGAGCCATGAGATCACCGGTCTTCTGCTGATCATAGTACGCAAAATCAAGCGTGAGCAGGTGTTCATAAAAATCAGTCCTCAGGGAACGTTCAATACGCCGCGACGAACCGATTATAAGGTAGCGCCAAAAGAAACGACCTATGGCAATACCTATGGCGATCAGGACGATGCTCAAAAAATAAAACACGAGGTCTGACAAATCTGCAATGCCAGTAGCAAGGCCATCGACCGCCCATTTCAAAATGCGTGGGATAATGAGTTGCAACAAATCAATTATGATGAGCGCCAGTACGCCGAATAAAAAATGGAATTTATATTCAATAACGTACTTTTTAAGCTTTAGTAATTCACGCATTCGAGAAGTATATATAAAATGACGACGATTTCAATCATTTTTACCTTCGGTAAAATTGAGTCCCTCTGTCATTAAGTTCCTCCTATTCCCCGTTACTCCAATACTCCGTTACCCCGAAACTCAATTCCTCTTGACAATTTCGTATTTTTGATTATAATGAATAATGAAAATGAAAGTCAAAATCAAAAATAAAAAAGAGG
>CBFDDH010000055.1:0-11111 GCA_965603515.1 uncultured bacterium | reverse complement strand
CTAAAGGCTCTACTCCAAGAAATTTCGACATTCCCTTAATACTACTTCTTCATCTTAAATAGACACATCACAATACCACCGAAAAGGATGAGTACTGTAACAGAAAACATGATCCAGGCAGATACCGGCATCATTCTCTCCTTTTGTTTCTGTAAAGGATGATGGCAACAACAATGAATACAATTATAACCAACCACCCACCCAGGAATTCAGCTAACCTACTATACCCGCCATAAGATGTCATAAAACGATTGTAGATATTTGTGACAAAAAGAATACCCACAACAATTGGTGTCAGATATTTGACTGAGAAATCCCACCAACGACCGATAGTGAAATCGGATTTGCTGTTTGCATATTGTCTTAATTCAACAACCTTCGTGGGGATAGAAAAGATCGATTTGTCGCCGGAATCAAAATGACGCTGGACATCAACATCTTTGTGTGTATAGAAATAGGCAACCGCAAAACACTGGAGAATACCAACCACAAGCAGCCCGTAATTATTCATAAAATAATCCACTATATCAAGCCAGTATAAACCAGCTTTCGTCGTGAATATGAGTCCGACCACTAATGCAATGACGCCAAAACCGATATTTGCATAAATTCTCTTAATTTTGAATTTATCAATGATCGATGCAGCACCGGCTTCAACCAGAGAAAATGCCGAATCAATGCCCAACATTAGGAGCATGAGGAAGAAAAGAATACCGAAAACACTTGCCGCAACAGGTAGCATGCTTATTATTGTCGGATATGTAACGAATGCTAGCTGCGGTCCTGCTTTTACAACCTCACTCACCGGTAATCCGCTCTGGTGAGCATAATATCCAAGTGTTGCAAATACGGCAAGACCGCCTACAAAAGAAGTCGCATTATTGGCAAAGCTAACAAGAAATGCGTTGTTAACAATATCGGATTCCTTTTTCAGAAAACTGGCATAAGTGATCTGCACACCAAAGCCGATTGTGAGCGAGAAGAAAACCTGGGAATATGCGGCAAGCCATACTTTGTAATCAAGCAAAGCACCGAAGCGTGGGGTGAGATAGAATTTCAAGCCCTCGATCGCTCCGGGCAATGTTACTCCCCTTACTACCAGTACGATCAATATTATCCATGGGATTATAACCGTGAAGTAGACTACTTTACCGACAGTTTTTGGTCCTTTCCAAATCGCAGCAATTACGCAAATCCAGGTCACCACCAAGCCTAATACTATCGTCCACTGTATGCCGCCTAATTGCAGCGGTGATTCAGATATCTGTAAGAATTGGTTGAAGAAGAATGCCTGGGTATCTTGACCCCATGCGAGATTGAATGAATAACCAAGATAATTGAAGCACCAACTCATAACGACTGCATAATACGCTACGATACCGAAGCCGATGAGCAAAGCGAACCATCCAAGTACTTCAAACCCCTTCCTAACATGTCCCAGTGCAGCAGGTGCTGGT
The DNA here is from genome assembly GCA_965603515.1 of uncultured bacterium. GTDB lineage: Bacteria > Hydrothermota > Tepidihabitantia > SM23-42 > SM23-42 > JAUVZL01. Next base: position 9,654 of record CBFDDH010000055.1, on the reverse strand, counting down.
CTATAATACTTATGTCCAAGAGAAAATTCGAGGATCATTAACGGGATACCTGTTGTAAGTAGTGCGACGAGATAGGGGATCAGAAATGCGCCACCACCATTCTCATAGCAGACATATGGGAATCGCCATATGTTCCCAAGACCAATGGCAGATCCTATTGAAGCTAATATAAATGATGTTCTACTATCCCATTTATCTTTCATTGGCAATTATATATAAAGCGATTTACGTGTCAACCCCGCACCTTTTCTGGCGAGTAAATGAACTGTAACCGATTCATGCTCGTACATGGAGCGAGGCATTTATGTTTATGAAATCAAGAGATAAGTAAAGGTGCGGGGTTAATCTTCAGGTAATGCAGTTCGTCCTTCAAACGTGATAACGCCCTGACCACCAAAGGTTACCTTCATGATTTGATTCTTATAAGAATGGACATGAATATACACCCGACCGGGTCGTTTCATCGCATAGCCCATTTCAATAATAACGCGCGTCATTTCGCTAAGTGGCATGATACGATTATGGACCAGATAACAACCCAGCGAAGCGCTTGCTGCTCCTGATACCGGGTCTTCATCAATACCGACCGAGGGTGCAAAGTGACGCATGTGTGCACTATTATCCTTTTTTATGGTTTGCAGGCAATATACGACAACGCCGGTCATTTGAAGACGGTCGCAATAACTTTTCATGAGCGGAAAATTGGGCGTAATACTCAAGAGGGTATCACATGATCCAACCGGCACAGTAATCTCTGCATTCCCGGGTGATGAGACAATACCGATCGGATACTTGGAATTCTGTATTTCAGCTTGTGAAATTCTCAGAAATCTGGCGATCTGTTTAACATCCACTGGGGTACTCACAAACTGAGGTACGGGTAGAGATACCGTGACTCTTTCAATTTTCTTATTCTTAACCCGCAGTTCAATGTGTTGAATACCTGTTTTGGTGCGCTGTCTTATTAGGGTAATAGGTTCGGTAAGTTCAAAAATACCCTCACCTTCGGTACCAATATAGGCAGCAATCGTACCGTGTCCGGAAAAACCGATTTCCTCAGATTGGCTGAAGAACCGCAGGAATAGATCAGCTTCTTTGTCTTCCGGATAGATAAACACGGTATCTGAAACCGGGTTCAATTCACTGGCAAGTTTCACGAGCTTTTTCTCATCTTCTAATTTGTTAACGCCAATGATAACAAAGGCCGGGTTACCAGCATAGGCTTTATCCGTAAACGTACTTATCCGCTTCGTAGTCAACCATTGCATGAATCAATTATATCAAAGAGACTGGTGTTGTCAATAACAGAAGACTGTGAGGATTTTCGACAATTACCGGAATGATAAGAATAGGGAGGGATACTTTTTCAGAGCTCACAAGATTCATCTCACGGTATTGACGGCGGTCTTTTTTGGAATAAACTTATCCATGCGCGTCATATTGCCAGAAATCAAGGAACTTATCGCCACCAAGAAAAAAAGAGCTCTAAGAAAAGTGACATCATATTTCGAACCGGCTGATATAGCAGAGATTTGGTCAGAATTTACTCGTGATGAACAGCTCGTGTTCTTTAATGCTCTGGACACGAGATTTGCCACAGATGTCTTTGAATTTCTTAAAGAAGATGAGATGCTGGAACTGCTCAGCAATATCTCGACCTCCAGGAAAAAAGATATTATTAATGAGATGTCACCAGATGACCGTACTGATCTTTTTGCTATTTTGCCTGATCAAGAAACAGAAAAACTGATACCATTGTTGGAAGAAGAGGAACAGAGTAGGGCGCGCGAACTCCTTGCCTATAAAAGTAATACTGCTGGTGGTCTTATGACTACTGATTTCATTACCGCCCATGAGGATATCACTATCGGACAGGTTCTGAGAATACTAAGAGAGAAGGCAAAAGAAATTGATTTCATCCAATATATCTACGTCGTCGATAGAGTCAATCGTTTGAAAGGTACGATACTCCTTAAAGACCTTTTGACGACGAGTCCTAAGAGGAAAGTTGTAAAAGTCATGGACACCATGTTTACCAGTGTTGCTTTGGATTTGGACCAGGAAGATGTCGCCCACGTTTTTGAAAAATATGATGAACCCTCAGTGCCCGTGCTTGATAAACTTGGTCGCATTAAGGGTGTAATTACTGTTGACGATGTACTCGATGTTATTACGGAGGAGGCTAGTGAGGATATCTTTCGTTTCGGTGCAGCTGGTGTTACCGAGGCATACCTGAGTGCCAACCCGTTTCACCTTGCCCGGAAACGAGTTATCTGGCTCATCATTCTCGCCTTGGCCGGTTTTATTTCAGGCAGTGTTTTGGAACATTACTCTTTCCTACTTTCAAATATCGTCACTTTGAGTTTCTTCATCCCTATATTGATGAACACCAGTGGCAGTGCCGGCACGCAGGCTGCGACTGTTGTAATCAGAAGTCTTGCTACCGGTGAAATAGCTTTGGTAGATATATGGCGCGTTATCCGGAAGGAATTCTTCATCGGTATCCTCATGGGTATTGTGGCGGGTGCAATAACTGCATTACGCGCTATTGTGTTCCAGGGTGACATTATGCTTGGTTACACGGTTGCTATAGCCATGATCATCGCGATCGTTATCGCCACGTCACTTGGCGGCATACTACCCATAATATTCAAGAAATTAGGTGTGGATCCAGCTTTGATGTCTGGTCCTCTGATAGCTACGATACTCGATACAACAACCCTGCTTATATATTTTAATATAACAATGCTTCTTCTATGGAATATTTGATGGTTTGATCCAGTAAATATATTGTTATTTATACGACATTTCCTGACGAGAAGATTGCCAAGTGCCAAATCCTAAGCTTCAAATAACTTAGTCACCTAATGAATGATGCTAAGTATGGAAGGGATACTTCGTATGGAAATGAGTGTTTCACACTAGAATGGATTCTTCGAATGGAATAACTTGAAATGAAGGGAATTAAAACTGTTCCAGCACGCAGTGCTCTCTTCCAATCCGTTAGGATTCAAAGGTTCCAATAACTTGACTACTTAGTAACCGCATCGTTATAGTGTAAACACCTTGGATTATGATATTGTTTGGGTACGAATTTTCCGCCCGAGGCGGATCAGCCTCAGGCTGAGGCTGATGGGATTTGGTGCTTCGCCAAAGGCGCTTTACCAGGTTGCTTTTCTTACGCCTGGGATCTCGCCTTCAAGGGCGAGTTCGCGAAAGCAAATGCGGCAAAGACCAAATCTGCGATAATAACCCCTTGCCCTTCCGCATCTGAAACAACGGTTATACCGTCTTGTCGAGAATTTTGGCTTTTTCTTTGCTTTATTTATCAAACATAACTTTGCCATACCTATCCTTTTTTATTCTTTCCTTATTAGAGGCATACCTAATCCCTCGATCAGAGCGGCTGCATCTTCGTCCTTTTTTGCGGATGTGACGATCGCAATGTCCATGCCAAAAACTTTCTTGACCTTATCGTACTCGATTTCGGGGAAAACGGTTTGTTCGGTTAATCCTAAGTTATAACAACCTCGACCATCAAATGAATCGCGGGAAAAACCACGGAAGTCACGAATTCTTGGTGCGGCTACGTTGATGAAACGATCGAAGAACTCCCACATACGTCCGCCTCTTAGGGTGGTCTTTAGACCGATCACCATGCCTTTGCGTATTTTGAAATTAGAGATCGGTTTTTTTGCCCGGGTGGCAACCGGTGCCTGTCCGGTAATCTTTGCTAAATCAGCTCCGATTATTGCAAGTACCTTCTGGTCATTGACAGCCTCACCGACCCCAATATTGATGACTATTTTTTTGAGTTCAGGTACTTCGTACAGATTTGCGTAGCCAAGCTGTTTTTGCAACGTTTTTCTCAGCTGTAGGTTATAGTACGACTTCAGTCTAGGTGTGTATTTTGCATTATCTTTCTTACTCAATTATCTCCCCACATTTCTTGCATATTCTTGCTTTTCTATCTTCTATCTTTTCTTTTCTGACTTTTGTTTTCTTACCGCATTTTGAACAAATAAGCACTAGATTTGCTATATGAATGGGTGCCGGTACAGTGACGATCCCAGAAGGTTTTGTTTGCGAACGCGCCCGTTGATGTTTCTTAACGAGATTGATGCCTTCGACGATTCCCTGCTGTTTTCTCGCAATGACCTCGAGCAGCCTGCCGCGCCTTCCCTTTTCCTCACCAGTATTGACTTCAACAAGATCGTTTTTCTTGATGTGAAACTTCGCCATATTTTTTTTCTTTAATTGCTTTTTCATTATTCTACGAGCCTAAAGGCTCTACTCCATTATCTAGGTATTTAGACATTTTGGCGTTCAGATATTTGTTCATTATACTACTTCGCTTGCCAATGACATTATTTTGGTGAAACCTTTGTCTCGCAGTTCTCGTGCAACCGGACCAAAAACCCGTGTACCTCTAGGCTCGCGCTGATCATTGATCAAAACGCACGCATTATCATCAAACCTTACATACGAACCATCAAGTCTCCGCTTTTCCTTTTTGGTTCTGACGATCACCGCCTTACCTTTATCGCCTTTCTTAACCGGCGTATTGGGTAGAGCATCTTTAATCGTGACGTTGATTACGTCGCCGATCGTTCCATATCTTCTTGTCGATCCGCCAGCTACTCGTATGCACATAGCGACGCGGGCGCCAGTGTTGTCACAGACCGTTAATCTTGAATATATCTGAATCATGCTATCTCTCGTTCTCGTCCGGGTTCAGCGATTGTTCTATATGTTTTGCGAAAATCCTGGAGATATCGGTAATTCATTACATCTTCCTAACTACCCGCCATCGTTTCATTTTGGCGAGTGGGCGCGTTGATTCGATCATGACCTTTTCACCGACTTTGCACTCATTTTTCTCGTCATGGACGTAGACCTTAGTGCTTTTTCGAACATACTTCTTATAGAGCGGGTGCTTGATATAGTAACTGACTTTGACGACAACAGTCTTATTTGCTTTATCACTGACTATCACACCAACTTTTCTTCGGCGCATCTTACTTTCCTTTCTTTAACTTTTGCTTCGGTTTCTTTGCCTCAAGGAGTTTTCTAGTACCCATCTCATCCTCGCGCAAGATAGTCTTGATACGAGCTATAGACCGGCGCAAAGTCCTTAACCTCAGGGGATTGGGTATTTCTTGTGCACCACGGCGCAGTTTCAAGTTGAAGATATCTTTATGATAGCCATTGAGCAAGTCGCTAAGCTCTTCCCGGGTTTTCTCTCTTAGCTCAAAAACCTTCATATCTAATTCCCCGTTCTCGTTGTGCAAATCTTGTTTTTATTGGCAGTTTGTTCGATGCAAGTCTAAGAAGATGTCGTGCATCCTGTTCATTCATACCGGCAAGTTCATATATGATGCGGCCGGGTTTCACAACACTAACCCAGTACTCTGGTGCACCTTTCCCTTTGCCCATTCTCGTTTCTGCTGGTTTCTTGGTGATCGGTTTATTGGGGAATATCCTGAGCCACATCTTGCCGCCCTTTTTCATAGAGTGGGAGATAGCGACTCTTGATGCTTCTATCTGTCGAGCAGTTATCCATGCCGGCTGTAGCGCGATCAAACCGTAATCACCAAAGGCAATTGTATTTCCCCGAGTCGCGTTTACTTTAATGCGCCCTCGTTGGTGTTTTCTTTATTTTATATTATTAGGGTCGAGCATTAATTAAACGGACCATTATAGATCCAAACTTTGATGCCTACTGTACCGTAAATGGTAAATGCGGTGGCACAAGCGTAGTCGATATCGGCATTGAGTGTTTGCAAGGGTACCTTACCTTCATGCTGGGATTCAGTACGTGCTATTTCAGTGCCGCCAAGTCTGCCCCCGCATGCGATTTTTATCCCTTTGGCACCGATTTTCATCGCTGAAATCAGAGCTCTTTTCATCGCTCTTCGGTGTGAGATACGTTGGACGATCTGCCGGGAAATATTCTGAGCAACCAGGAAGGCATCCAATTCAGGCATCCTGACTTCTTCTATGTTTATTGTGACATCTCTTTGAACAAGGCTTTTGATTTCCTCTCGCAGTTTTTTTATTTCTTCACCACCTTTGCCGATCACCTTACCTGGCTGGGCAGTGCTTATGGAAATTATTACCCGGTTGGACAACCTTCTTATGATGATATCGGAAACCATGGCTTCAGAGAGACGCTGGCGTAAGTAGCGGCGGATAGTGTAGTCTTCAGCAATGAGTTCACGATAGTTCTTTTCATCAAACCACTTTGATTTCCAATCTTTGGTAATGCCTAATCTAAATCCAATTGGATGTGTTTTCTGTCCCATTAATCTCCCTTCTTGCTTTCAATAGGTTTGTAGGAGTCAACCACTAATGTGATGTGGCAGGTTCTTTTTTTGATCATAGCTGCAGAACCGCGAAAACCCGCACGCCATCTTTTCATTGTCGGACCTTCGTCCACTTTTGCTTCTTTCACGAATAATTGGTTGTCATCTATTCTTGCAGTACCGATTTTCACTTTGAGATTTGCAACCGCAGAATCCAGAGTTTTCAGAATTGGCCGCTTGGATCTGGAATGCTGGAACTGAAGTAATGCCTTTGCTTCCAGGATGCCTTTGCCCCTAATGATATCCAGTATTCTTTTGATTTTTCTTGGGGAAATCCGCTCATACCGTTTAATAGCCTTGGCTATCATTTCTCAAACTCGCGTTTCTTCTCTTCTTTTCTCGTACCTGAATGGGCGCGGAAGGTCCGGCTTGGAGAAAATTCACCGAGTTTATGACCGACCATGCGTTCGGTAATGTAGACCGGGATGAATCGATTACCATTGTGGACTGCAATTGTGAAACCGACGAATTCCGGTGGGATCATTGAGCTTCTTGCCCATGTTTTGATAATTTTCTTTTCGCTTGAGTCAATCAGCATAGAGATCTTCTTCATTAGTTTTGTGTCAACATAAGGGCCTTTCTTGAGTGATCTCGACATTATTTTCTCCTTTTCAAGATGAATTTGTCTGATGCTTTATGGACTCGTCTCGTCTTCTTACCTTTAGTCAACCATCCCCATGGTGAAACTGGTTGCCGTCCGCCGTGTGATTTACCTTCACCACCGCCTAGCGGATGGTCAACAGGGTTCATTGCTACACCTCTAACATGGGGTCGGCGTCCGTGATGTCTTATCCTGCCTGCCTTACCGTAGACAACACTGGAATGAAGGGTATTAGAGGCTTTGCCAATTGTTGCGCGGCATCGTGTATCGATCAGACGTAATTCTCCAGACGGTAGTTTTAGATGAGCATATTGTCCTTCTTTTGCCATAATCTGGCTGGAAAGACCGGCTCCCCGTACGAGTTGTGCACCTTTGCCAGGTGCAAGTTCGATATTGTGTATCTCAACACCGAGTGGAATATCAGCGAGCCTAAGACAATGCCCTAACTGAATCGCCGAGTTGTCTCCAGACATTACTGTGGCGCCAACATCCAAACCTTCAGGACAAATGATATACCTTTTTTCACCATCTGCATAGGCAAGCAGGGCGATTAAGGCTCCACGGTTTGGGTCGTATTCTATTGCTTGTACCTTTGCCGGGATGTTATCTTTGTCCCGACGGAAATCTATTATGCGCACAAATTTATGATGACCACCGCCCCGGTGGCGTGCTGTAATCCGTCCGCGGTTGTTTCTTCCGCCAGACCGTTTTTTGGACAGCAACAGGGATTTCTCAGGTTTTGTCTTCGTGACTGCAATCTTATTCACTGTATAATATCTTCTGGATGGTGTTATCGGACGGTATTTCTTAATTGCCATTATACACCCTCTACTATTTCTATTTTTTGGCCCGCTTTGAGCGTAACCGAAGCTTTCTTGTAAGCTGATGTGTAACCTTCAGAGCGCCCCAGACGTCTTGGTTTTCGTGGCATGTTTGCGGTCTTGATATCGATTATTTCAACATTGAACAATTTCTCGATCGCTTCTTTTATCTGGCGTTTAGTCGCGCGTGGTATAACCTCAAACTGGTATACATTCATTTCTCTTAAACGGTCGGCTTTTTCAGTTATCAATGCTTTTTTTATTATTTTTTCGTGGCGCATCGTTTCTCCAGTTTTTCAAGACCTTTTTTGGTGACTAATAAGTATTCAGCAGCGAGAACGTCAAGGCAATTTATGTCATCTACCCGTTTCACATTGACACAGGGGATATTGCGACCGGCTAGTTTAATGTTTTTGCTGATTACATCAACTCCCATAAGTATTTTAGTATTGCGTAAGTTGATGCTTTCCAAAATTTTGGCAAGATTTTTAGTTTTAGGTGTTTCAATATCAAGGTTTTCAATGACCATGATCTTGTTTTCTTGAGCCATAACGCTCAGTGAAGAAAGGAGGGCTTTGAGTTTTTTCTTCTTGGGTACACGTACTGAGTAATCGCGTGGTTTTGGACCGAAGACAACTCCACCGCCGCGCCATATAGGAGAACGGATTGTACCGGCCCGCGCCCAGCCAATTCCTTTTTGCCGATGGGGTTTTTTTCCACCACCTCTGACTTCAGTTTTATTCTTGGTGCTGGCTAGACCTTTTCGCTGGTTCTTCAAGAGCACAGTTATATTTTCCCATAGTAAGGCTTTATTAATATCCTGCTTGAAGATACTGTCATTGAGTGTAACTTTGCCCGTTTCTTTGCCTGTTTTATCGAACAACTTGGTTTTCATCGTTCCTCTTTCAGCATTATGACGTAAGCATTTTTTGCACCGGGGATTGCACCCTTTACGTATAGCAAATTCTTCTCTTTTTCAACCTTGATAACTTTTAGATTTTTAACCGTGACTCTTTCATTACCGTATCGACCAGGCATTTTTTTATTTTTCCAAATTCTACCGGGCGACGTACCGGGTCCGACTGAACCCATTCTTCGGTGTGCAGTTGATCCGTGAGAAGCCGGCCCACCGTGCCAGCCCCAACGTTTGACACCGCCGGTGAAACCCCGACCTTTTGTCCAGCCGACAACAGCGATCTTGTCGCCATCATTGAATATCGATACGTCAATTTTTTCACCTACTTTATACTTTTCAGGGCTTTCGACCCTGAGCTCCATCAGTTTTGCAGCCGACTTCAATTTTGCTTTCTTGAGGTGTCCGGTCAGGGCTTTATTATAATGTTTCTTTTCACCAAAACCGAGTTGGATAGCTTTGTAGCCATCGGTTTTCTTATCTTTGATCTGAACGATGGGACAAGGACCAGCCTGGATCATACTCACCGGTACGACGTGACCATTTTCCAGGAAGATTTGTGCCATACCGAGTTTTTTGCCGACAAGTCCGATCATCTTACATCGCTTTCACTTCAATGTATACGCCAGCTGGGATTTCGAGTTTGTTTAGGGCATCAATTATGTCAGGGGTAACGTCATTCAGTTCAATGAGCCGTTTGTGGATGCGCAGCTGGAATTGCTCGCGTGATTTCTTGTCTACGTGGGGGGAACGGAGTACAGTGTAGAGCGATTTTTCAGTTGGGAGCGGGATAGGACCGGAAAGGTTAACGCCGAAGCGCTTTGCGGTTTCGACAATTGATTTTACAGATTGGTCGAGAATACGATGGTCGTATGATTTCAATCTGATACGTAATTTATTCATTATTCTAGTATTTTGGTTACGACGCCCGCGCCGACAGTTCTGCCACCTTCG
>CBFDDH010000054.1:0-11474 GCA_965603515.1 uncultured bacterium | reverse complement strand
GCAATAACAGAACCAGTATACGCGGTCATCCGCGCCATCGAACTAATGTCCTTTTTTCTATCGTAATAATCGATACAAGTGAATTTCCTCTTCCTACTGCCCTTCTTGATTTCGATTATCAGTATTGATAGATCCTCTTTGTCACCACCCATTAGAATATTTCTGAGGTACTCGATGTTTACATCTTTTATGCTGACCAATCTTTTTCTGTAGCGAACCGATTGTTCTAAGAAAAAACCGCAGTCTATAAGCGTCTTAAACAACTGCGCGTGCCCTGGGTATCTTATGGTCTTCTCTTCCATGTTCTTTACATGTTTTAATGTCTTCAAAAGGGTACGCAGACCGTCGGTGTAAAAACACTCAAGCTGACCTATTTTAGGCATAGACAACTCCTCAACGCCGCTCAATGCCTGGACCGTAATCAGCTCTCTGTTTTTCACGATCTTTGATGGTCTGGTATATTCCTCGATGACATCGGCAAGCGACCAGGTCACATGGTAATTAAATGGGGGTTCCGGCTTCTGGGGTATGCCACCCACAAAAATCCTGAGGCTATCGATCCCCTTGAACTCCTGATAAGTTTCACCAATAAGAATATTGCCTAAACCCGGAGCAAAACCAGCATCCGGGACAACCCTGATGTTCTCCAGTTCGGCTCTTTCCTGTAACAAAAAGGGGTCTTCTGGAGAATAAGACATATCGACAATGTCAACGCCGGCTCTTATCGCACAATCCATGGTGTAGAAGCCCATTGCCGCAGGCAAAGCGCCAACAACAACATCAAAGGGTTTAATCAACCTGATGAACTTCACCTTGTTCGTTACATTGAATTCCCGAGCAGTAAGCGCAGTGGTTTTCTTCAATTTCCGGAGGAGATTTATATTGTTATCCAGTACTGTAACCGCGTGTCCTGATTGCACCAAATCTTGAGCTACTACACTACCTTGCATACCGGCACCAACAACACAGATATTCATACTATATTATAGCTATTTCTAAGGAAAAATCAAGAAGTTATTAGTATTGCCTGTTATCGGATGGGGTCAACCACGTTAGAGAACTTATCAGAAGTGCCCCTGTTTCTAATCATCCGGCTTACTCTCGTGTCATCATCCGGCTTGACCGGATGATCCAGTACAAGAAGCGTTAATTCTAGATTGCCCGATCCCTTCGACATACAACTCAGGACTACAACGAGTCGGGCAATGACCCCGTTAGAGGCTGGATTTCAATCGAGGGTTTGAAACCTCCCCTGCAGTAATGATACCAATGTAAGGTGGGAGCGACTTTCCAGTCGCGATAACGGTTGTATTGTCTCCTTTTCTCCCTATCTCCGTTTCCATGATACTCTCCAATCGGGGTTGACAAAATTAAAAACTTACATAGACTTCTCATATGCTTTCGAAGGGAAACCGTATACACAAATATCGTGTCATCAAGAGACTTGGAGAGAGTAATTATGCGACCATTTATAAAATCACATCAGGCACCAGGAAAAATCTAGTTCTTAAAATCGCCCGTAGGAAGACCCATGAGCATAATGATCTGATTGAGCGCGAATATCAAATCCTCTCACAATTCAAGCACCCAAATATCGTACCGGTCTATGATTATGACGTAACTGATAATGGCAAGGCATATTTTACCCTTGAATATGTCTCAGGAAAACCCATAAATAAATGCTTCAATGATTTCTCAGATGATTTCATTGACGCAGTAATTCAGGTTATTAATGGTTTGGGTGCATTCCACAACAAGGGATTCATTCACAGCGATTTAAAACCAGAGCATATTCTCTATGATCAAAAAAAGGAAAAGGCAGTGCTCATTGATTTTGGGTTTGCCCAAGCGCGCCTTGCACAAACTGATAAAAAACCCCAGAACATAGGACTGGCTGGCACAATTGACTACATGGCGCCCGAAGTCATTAAGGGAATCGGCATTGATCAACGCAGTGATATCTATTCACTCGGTATAATTATCTATGAAACCTTAGCAGGCAAAAAACCAAAAGATCCTTTTGTACCGATACAACAAGTGTCTGAGGAAATAAATAACATGCTTGCCAGACTTATCTCCAATGAACCAGTAGTAAGACCAACAATCCCCGAACTCTATCAAATACTCGTCAAATATCTGAAGTCGATCAAGATCGAGGTGCCCTCCTATGAAGTACACTTGCCCAATACTGGATTTGTCGAGATGCCTGATATCATTGATGAATTACTGGCTGCAGCAGGCAAAGTAATTGTGATTGATGGCGATACTGGTACGGGTAAGACAAGGTTATTGCAGGAAATAAAGTCCAGGTATTTAAGCAAGGATTTTTCTGTATTATTTCATGCTGCTCAAGGGCTTACTGATTTTCTTGAAAGTCTAGAGGGTTTTATTAGCAGTAAGAAAATTGTTTTTTCGAATAAAGAAGACCTATCTGCTGAGGATCAGGCAGGTAAGTTCCAGGTATTTGAAGAACTAAATGAATTGCTCCTTGCTTTTGCAAGGCAAAAAAAGGTCGTGATCATTGTCGATGATCTTAACTGCTTGTCTGATTATCAACTCGGGTTATTCCGTTATATTGGTTATGGTATTCATGGTTCAAACATATCGATAATTGGTGCTTCAAGAACAGATAGCAGGATCAAGAACCTGGGTTTTGAAATCATTAAATTGAAGCCTTTTACCCTTGATCAAATACAAGAATTGCTTGAAAAAACCTTTTTCAAGCTTGAGATCGAAAGAAAATCGACGCTTCCTAAGGAAAGAAGATTCACTAAATGGCTCCACAAACAGAGTGGCGGCACACCATTGTTCATCGTGGAGATACTGAAAAAACTCCATGAGAACAAAGTCGTGTTTTACAAAGCCAATAAGTGGCTTGTCCAGATGGATGTCCTTGGTAAGACTAAGATACCCTCGAGAATTGAAGACCTTTTGGAAAAACAATTGAGGAATCTTAAGAAAGAAGAACTAACCGTACTAAAAATCTTAGCCCTTGCACAGCATGCATTAGAGCCCGGCATTATCAGTTCAGTCCTGAAGACAAAGAGTGAAATCGCGATTGAACGTCTCAAAAATCTGGGTTTATTAAAAGAAAACATCATAAATAATAGAAGGGTTGTATTTGTTGCAAATCAAATATTTGTTTTGATAATTGCTCGGTTGATTGAACGCAATGAAGAGCAACGGTTCTGCAACACTCTCATAAAGGTCTTGGAAACCACACCTGAACACGAGAATTATGTATCAGTACTTGCTGAACTGAATGATAAAGTAGGACATGTTGAAAAAGCATATAAATACTTTCATAAATCTGCAGAAAATGCAGAAAAAATATATGATTATGATTCGGTCGTGAAATACTATGAAAAGATGGCAGAATACGCACAACTCCTTCATTCAGTAAAATATCCAAGGATTTTGATAAAAATTGCCAAGATAGGCCAAAAAACAGGCGACAATAAAACAGCACTACAGTATTATAATAAGGCTTTAAGACTCGGCGATAAAACGTTATGGTCAGAAATCTACTCGGGATTGGGCAGGGTTTATTCTGGAATGGGCAAGCATCCAGAAGCGATCAAGAATCTAAGAAAAGCGATGAATTTAATGAAAGAAAAAGAAACCTTGGATTACATAGCAGCAGCAAATCGTCTGGTTTATTCTCTGATGTGTTCAAGCAATTTCAAAGAAGCAAAGAGCATATTAGATCGATCACTTGTCTTATCAAAACGGATCAACAATGTCGAGATGATGGCAGATACGTTTTATTATACGGCAGTTTATGAATGGTTCAAAGGAGATTTTAACAAGGGCGTTGAAAAAGCTAAGCAGTATTTAGAGTTCGCACAGAAACATAAGTTATTAGCAAGCTATGCATATGCAGCAAACCTTCTGGGTTCTCTATACAAGCAAAAAAATGATCTGAAACAGGCGCAGAGGTATATTGAAAAAGCAATTGATTGTTTCAGCGAAATGAAATTGATCAACGCTTTGTCGAGTGCATTGAGCAATCAGGCACTATTTCGATTAGAAGACGGAGATCTATCAATGGCAACGAAATTATTCAAAGATGTGTTAATCCAGGCACAACAGACTGACAATCAAACCACGCAATATGTATCATTATCAAACCTTGGCAGCATCAGTAATGATTCAGGAGAATTCAATGAGGCAATAGAATTCTATGGAAGATCGCTCAAAATCGAACCTCATGATAAACTCTCCAGATATGAATTATCTATGATACATTATAAAAAAGGTGAAATAGATAAAGCAAAATCACAGCTCGAAAAGTTAACAATGAAAACCCAATACCCGTTGTATTACATTGGCTTGGCATTGATCGATCTCATTTTGGGAAAGAAAGAGCATGCTAACAAAATGCTTCTTAAAGGACTTGGTTCGAAAGAAGTAGATGAGATGGATATTAGTGTAAAGATTGAATTCTTTTCAAAAACATCACAATTTCATTATGAAAATAGAAATTTCAAGGAATCCATAGATTACTCAAAAAGGGTAATTGGACTAACAAACTCCCTGAGTAGGGAATATGCTATTGCCAGTGCTTTAGCAGAAATAGATCAATTCAATCTCAAGAAAACAAAGAATCTTGATATAGAAAAACAAACAACAAGATTAAAACAAATGGGCTGCATTTATGACTATGCCTATCTTAAGAAATTGGAGATTGAATCAAAAATCGACAGAGGGTTAGCACCAAAACAAATAAAGGAAATTACCCACGAGGTAAATAAGGTACAAGAGATCTTCGCCTCGCTTGGTGCTGATCTGGAACTCAATCGGGTCAGAAAGATTCAGGAAAAACTCTTTCCAATTATCGTGAAGGACTACTCCCGAAGAGTGATATCTACAGAATATCTCAAAACTTTCTCAGAACTCGCCGAACTTATCAGTACCCACCTCGGAGACAAGAACTTTATCCAAAATACACTTGACCTGATAATTCAAGCAACCAATGCTGAACGCGGGGCACTTTTTATCAATACATCTGATGATATGGAATTTGTTGCGGGCCGGAATATAGACCGTACAACGATCAAAGATGCCGGGGAATTATCAAAGACCGCGATCAAAAAAATGTCACAGAATAGAATTATCTTTACTGAAGACGCCATATCTGATCCTCAATTCAATATCAAGAAAAGCGTAATACTCAACCAGATTCGTTCTTTACTGTGCATCCCTTTATCTGTACATGAGAAGGTTATTGGAGCAATATACCTTGACTCAAGGCTTTTCAGCGGCATATTTGGTCCTCAGGACAAAGACTTCTTGATCACGATTGCCAAAATACTTGGTTCAGTAATTGAAAAATCGCTGGCATTCCGCGCCTTGACTGAAGAGAACATTCTATTAAAGACCAAGATGATTCAGGAAATCGGTGCGGGTTATATTATCGGCAAATCCGATCCCATGCAAAAGGTCTATGAACTGATCGAGAGTGTTAGCCAGACCAATTCACCAGTAGTCATACTCGGCGAGACTGGCACGGGCAAAGGCATGCTTGCCCGTCTTATTCACTTAAAAAGTAAGCGACAGAATAAAAGATTTCTTACGATAAATTGTGGAACAATCCCTGAAACTCTCTTAGAATCAGAGCTCTTTGGTCATAAAAAAGGTGCATTTACCGGTGCGGTAAACGACAAAACAGGATTATTAGAAGAGGGTGAAGCTGGAACTGTATTCTTAGATGAGATCACAAATACCAGTGTTTCATTTCAGGCAAAACTTCTTGAGGCAATAGAAGACAAGATAATCCGCCGG
The DNA here is from genome assembly GCA_965603515.1 of uncultured bacterium. Taxonomy (GTDB): domain Bacteria; phylum Hydrothermota; class Tepidihabitantia; order SM23-42; family SM23-42; genus JAUVZL01. The sequence continues at coordinate 5,690 of CBFDDH010000054.1, read as the reverse complement.
ATCGGTGAAACACAAATCCGAAAAATCAATGTCAGATTCTTCTTTGCTACAAATCGAGACCTGGAGATTGAGGTAGAAGAAAATAGATTTAGAAAAGACCTATTTTATCGTATTAATGTATTCAGTATTGAGATACCGCCTTTAAGAGAACGAACATCTGATATCCCAGAGTTAGCGCAATTCTTCATGGAAAAATATAGCAAAGAGATAAACAAAGCCTTAAAGGGGTTTACATCGGATGCTATGCAGAGGTTAAAGGCTTATCTTTGGCCTGGTAATGTCCGGGAGCTTCAGAATATTATAGAAAGAGCAGTTATCCTGGCAAAGGATCAGTTGATCACGGCTTATGATCTGGGTTTTGAAAAGTTGAAAGGAGCTGAGATTATGTCTTTAAAAGATATTAGGAAAGAAGCAATAATCGAGGCATTGAATGCAACCGGTTGGAATATAAAAAAAACAGCAGAATTGCTAAAGATCGGTAGGACAAGCATTTACAGATATATGGAAATGTATGATATCACAAAATAGACTTGCATAACAACCCAAGCAACTGTGCCATTTTGACACACAGTCCATAAAATAAGCACTTAATATCCAAGGCTTTGCAAATTCCTCATTCATATGTGTCATTCTGACACATAGACAAATCTGCAAGTGCCCTACAGATAAGCATCTCCCGATCGGGTTTAGAAGTGTATCATTTTGACACACTTGCAGGAATTCTTTTCACTCAAACATTCATGAATTCCCTTAAATCATAAGATTTTTCTTTCTGGCATAGATTTTGCCTATAAATAAACTGAAAGGAGAATAACATGAAGAAATTTTTCGCCTATATTGTGATCAGCTTGCTCTTTGTGAGCATGTTTGGAATCGCTATCCAGAGTGTCAGTAATAACATAAAAGACGATGCTCCTGTAATCAGCAGTGCCCTTGATTTCATTGGCCCGGCAGTCGCCTACGCTGATTCTGATACGGTCTTTGTACCTCATAATCCCCCACCACCGCCAAAGGACTAAAAGGGGGCATAATGAAAATATTGCACCTTTATGAGATCAAAATGATTGACGGCACCAGGTATCAGGGTGAAATTGCATACCGGGATGAAAAAATGGTCGTGCTCAGGCTGAGACGATATCCTGTTGAGCAGAAACTCCGCCTCTATTACAATGGAATACTCTCAATCCGAGAACTGGGTTGGCAAAGAGCCTATGCACTCAAATAGAACAACGATTATGCTGAATTAGCGCTGTTAACCAGGAATTCTTGTTTAAGTGTGCCAAAATGGTACACTCAGGATTACGGTAAACGTAGTATTCACAAGCGTTTGCGCAAAGTTGCCTGAAAGTGTGCCATTTTGACACACTTTCAGGCACGATTTCCACTCCAGTATACATGAATTACCCTAAATCACAAGACTTCTCATTCTGGCACAGATTTTGCTCTTCAATATGTATATAAGAAAGGAGTGATATGAAAACTGCACAGACATACGAAGTCAAAATGCTCGACGGCACGAGATATCATGGTGAAATCGCCTACCAAGATGAGAAAATGGTCGTGCTCAATCTGCTAAGTAACCCGACAAGTCATAAACTGCGTCTGTACAATCACGGTATTGTATCGATCCGCGAATGGGGGCGGAAAAAAGGCCACTTATCAGATTAATCATCTTGATTCAGATTAGTTGGTCCTTTAAGCATTGATCAACTTAACTAATCATTGTACAGATAAGAGCATGTACATATATCTAATGTCAATCACTGTAGTATTGTTAAGCGCAGCAGTGATATTCAAATTAGCATCAGATGCCCGGCAAAACCACCAACACCTGCTTTCATTATACGATATTGACCGTTCCATACTCTCTGGACTAAGCCATAGGGGTATAATGAATGCTGTCGTTGATAAACTTATATCATTGCTTAAAGCAGATGCTGCCGCGATTTTTACAATAGATAGACATCGTGGTTTAAAGGAAATTATATCTAATAATCTCAGCGAGGATTTCGAGAAAAATATCAAGTTAGAGAATAATGGTTTCATTAACTCGGTGATCGATAATAGAAAACCTTTAATGATCTCGAAGATATCAAATGATGAAAATGAAGGTTTCATAGGGTGTATCCAGAATGAAGGTTTCCTGGCTTATCTGAGCACATTGATACTGGCAAAAGGTGGCGTACCAGCCGGCGTTTTGATGCTCTACTCAAGAAAGTCAAGAAATTACACCAGACAGGAGATGACTCTCGTGGAAGCTATAAATAACAGAATAGGTATGCTACTAGATCGCGCCCAACTCATTGAAAGAATCCAGGAAATCAATTTTGAATCAGTGCGCGCGCTTGTTGGAGCAATTGAACTAAGAGACCCGTACACCATAGGGCATTCTATCGAGGTTGCAGATTTATCTATTATCATCGCTAAGGAACTGCAATTATCTGAAAGAAATATAGATTTGATTGAATTCGCCGGATTGCTCCATGATGTCGGTAAAATCATCGTTCCCGAGTCTATCCTGCAGAAAAATGGTAAGTTAACAAAAGAAGAATGGAAGATCATCAAAATGCACACAACCCACAGTGCTAAGATAATCGAACCAGTAGCAAATCTAAGGACAGTCCGGACCTGGATATTACACCACCATGAAAAATGGGATGGCTCAGGCTATCCAAATGGTAGGAAAGCTAAACAAATCCCTTTGCAGTCCAGGATACTTGCGGTCTGCGATGCGTATTCAGCGATGACCGGTAATCGTCCTTACCGTAATGCGCTCAGTGAAAAAGAAGCCAGAGATGAAATAGCCCGTGTTGCTGGACAGCAACTAGACCCTGGCATAGTTGATATTTTCTTATCACTTGATGCAATTGGTTCTAGAATAAAAGAAAATTCAAGGAGGGACAAGAAGATCGTAGATATAAGCTAAGGCACTCATACCTTCTCATATGTAACACACAGAAAGCCGGCTATTATATCCGGTTTTCTGTTCTTTTGATGATCACGGATCACAATCTGGTTATTTTCTTGCCCCGAGCCTTATCCAGATAGACCAGCGCTATTTCAATGCATCTTCCCGGGTAAATCTTTTCTATCCCCTTCTTATAGATCCTCAGTTGTTGTTGGTGCTTAACCTCCTCCTCACCGGTTTTGTAGTCAACTATAGTAATATACCTGGCGCCAACAATCAATCGGTCAATTTGACCTGACACATCTCTGTTTTTGTCTTCAAAATAAATAGGAACCTCATTTTTACATACCACATCACGCTCGTCTTTGAAAAACAGGGATCGCAGATCTGGATCAGTTAAAGTCTCTACCAAGAACGGGGTCTCTCGCCATGCTCATCTCACTGCCCTCGATATCTTCGACGAGATTTACAACAAGCCCCGTTAGAACTAAATATCCGTATGTTCTAATTCATTGATTTATTGGATATAAAATTCTATGGCAAGTTCTAACGGGGCAAGGCTCGCCTGTCTCGAACAAGGTGAGAGGAACAGTAATTCTTTACTCTTCGAGTAAGTCCGCACTTTTGCAAAAGTGCGGGGGCATCGAGAAGTTCCTTTCTAAAAAACCGATTTTCGAGATCTTCAGAATAATAACTTGACACCATCAGAAAAAACAGTATTCTTTATTAATCATGTTCTTTAATGAAATCACCTTGGTCTTCGCATCTTCCGTTACACTACTGACTCTATGTCTTGCTTGTCTATATTTTAAGAACCGCGACAATGAAAACTTCCTTTATGCAGTCCTTTTCTTTGTGTGCTGCTCCCTAACGTTATACAGTGAATACCACATTGAACTGAATTCAGGACATGCTCAGGCGATCTTCTGGAGTAAAATAAGCTATATTGCCATCTTTGGCTTCATCTACACGTTTCCCGTGTTTACAGCAATCCTTACTGGAAAAGCTCTCAGTAAAAGAGCCAAGACCCTTCTCGCAACCATCACACTTATTTGCTTTGCGTTTATCGGTTTAACTAACCTTATCATCAAAAATCAAACGGCTACATATCTAAGTGTCTTGCAGGTAGAAAAAGGAACCCTCTTTCCTCTATTCATAGCTCTGCTTCTGATAATAACTTGTGGTTATTATGTAAAAGCTGTGCTAATGCGTAAATCCATACCTGAGCAATTAAGGCAGACTCCACTCATTATCGGTGTGGCTCTTGGATTTTTACTCTCATCTCTGAATGTCGCTGGAGTATTAATGGGCAGACCGCTTATCCCTGGATTTAGGAGTCCGTATATCTTAGGTATTTACATTATCGCAGTTTCCTTTGCCTGGGTATTTCTATCCCAATACTCCTGGGTATTTACCAGTTTGACGAAAACACGCCAAGAGGTCGAAAGGCTGACTGCTAAATCAACTCGCGACTTTGTGGAATTTGTGCAACTTATTGCTAAAACATTGGACGCTAAGGACCACTATACGGCTGGGCATTCTCTGCGCGTAATGGATTATGCAGTTAGAATCGCTAATACCTTAGATATCCCTGAGCGCGAAATAGAATTGCTCAAGCAGGCTTGTTTACTCCATGATATCGGAAAAATGAGTATACCTGACGGCATATTGAACAAAAAGAAACCACTGAGCAAAAAAGAACGCGAGTACATCCTCAGGCACCCAGTAGTCGGCAAGAAGATACTAAGTACGGTCAGTGAGTTTAAAGGAATACTCGACATCATTTATGCTCACCATGAAAGGATTGATGGTAAGGGTTATCCAGATGGTCTAGTAGAAGATGGGATCCCCTTGTTAGCGAGGATACTCGCCGTTGCTGACACCTACGATGCGATTCGGTCAGAAAGACCGTATCGTAAAGCAAAGAATAAAGAGTGCGCACTCGACGAATTAAACAAAATAAAGGGTTCTCAACTCGATGAAGAAATCGTCGATAAATTTATTGCGTCTTTAGGACAATAAACACCAACTTCTTCCAATCTATTTTCGCTGTCAAGTCGTATATTATCAGTCTTTGAACGGACTTTTTTCTTTTGCTTCTGCTTCTTTTTTCTTCTCTTCTTGATGTTGCCGGATCAATGCTTCCCTTGATTTCTTTTCTTTCTTTTGAAGCAACACCGATACTAACCATATTATAATGACTATTGCCAAAGCAATTAGAATCCATTTCATGAAAAAACCTCCATTTCTATGCTCTTATTATAATAATAATATTTATTTTCTTATCTCTGTCAAGTATAATCGGGAACGTAGAAAGAGATGAACTTAAGAAGTTACGAGGTTAAGAAGTTCAGAGGTTCTGAGCCTCACATTTCAAAACTTCGAAATACGCTAGAAGTCTTGGGTAATTTATTGACTTAAACTGGAAATCCTTTATAATACACCAAATAGATACTAGATATTAGATGCTAGATTCTAGACAAAAATAGAGGAAATTGAAAGGGAGGATTCGGGGTCTCCACCTTTGCGCCCGTAGTTCAATTGGATAGAACGGCGGATTCCGGTTCCGCAGGTTGCGCGTTCGAGTCGCGCCGGGCGTATGCGAATTTTACTCGCATCTGTTTTGCGATGCGATTGTAAAATTCAGCATCCCGCATCCACCAAAGGTGGAAAGGGGTTTCCTTAATGATCCTTGAAATCTCTGATCTGGCTGGAAACTTGAGCATTTCGCATCTGTTTTGCGATGCGATTGTAAAATTCAGCATCCCGCATCCACCAAAGG
>CBFDDH010000053.1:0-11584 GCA_965603515.1 uncultured bacterium | reverse complement strand
AGATTTGACCCCATTTGTTTGTTGAGTTCATCGAGATGTCGCGGATATCGAATGTAATGAGATGTCGCGGATATCGAATGTAATGAGATGCACCGTCCCCACTTTTTCCCACTTTTTGAAATCAGAAACTACAACTGCGGTGTTTGAGGTTGTGAAGGTTATCTAACTTTAACTACCTTCCTTGTAATCTTCCCATCCACCTCAATAAAGTAAATACCTGGTGCGGGATTGAGGGTACGGATCCTGCGGCCGGTAATATCAAATATGCGGTAATCCTGATTAAGAGGCAATTGCAGTGGTCCGGCAATGACCGTCGCGCCTGGCGGTTGATTCTTGACCGGCTGCGTAATCATTTCTTCAACACCAACGACGCCTTCAAATAATTCGGTCCAGGAATACCATATTTTGCCCTGAGTATGGGCAGCTTGATAACGGCGAGCGTAACTGACGCCAACACATGGCCAGTCCGGATGCTCGATCGCTATATTCGGACGTATAACCACGGAATGATAGGTACCACCACTCGTGCCTGAATTGTAACCTCGTGCAACCGTGTTGGCGATCGTCATTGCCCGCTGTGTGCTCAAATGAAAATCTGCGTTGAGCGAATCAGCAAGACGCAGATAACGCCCGCAATATACCGGCGGATAAAGCAATCGGTCATGATTTGTTACTGCGAGGTTCCATAATGAGTTTATAGGTGGTGGTATGGAATTATGGGTTGAAAAACGCATGGTATCGCCAAGATTATTCATTTCAATAATGGCTCCGGGTATCGGATGAGCGGCATCATGCGGTGAATATACATGATATTCATTTGACCGTAAATGCTCGGTGTGGAGTTTCATAGAATCAATGTCAAATATATCGTTTACACCGCTGCCATCCGGGTCTATCGCTTCAATTGCCAACCGGTTCGCTAAAAGAGAACCAAGCAGCGAATTCGGTGGTATTGCATTTGTGTCCGGATGATTGCCCGAATTACTGCATAACCCCACTCCGTACTCATTGAGACACGAAAATGCGCCGAATACTCCGGCAAAGCTTACATTAAAAAATTTCTGCTCATTGGGATCACTCGGCGAATAGGCAATTATCAGCGAACCATTGGCAAGAGTCATGTAAAGGCCAACTGTTCCATCGACGTTTCTTGCAATTATATAACCACCCTGTAAAGTATCGTCACTGCTCGTTGATTCACCCCAGCCGGAAAGACTCGAGCATTCAAAATCCTCTTCGTCGCCGGCGCCGGTCAATACGAGTATATCCTCGGCGATCAAATCCCTGCCCAGATCCGGGTGGTAAAGACTCACACCTTTGGCCGCAATACCGTCAATTATACCCTGACTTTCTTCCTGGTATTTTGCAGGAATATAGTACTTTTCGCGGTACCAGGGAAGATAAGTATATTCATAATAGTTTGGGGTTACCGAGTGATAACTGGTATATCCTATCCACTTATATAAATATACACTCATTATCTCTGAAGCATGCAAATAGCCATGAGCAAAACCCATTTCATAATTAGAACCCCAGACCTGTAAATATTTTTGTGACGGTGGACCCTTGGTACGTAATCGACCATTACAGATGTAGGGCTGGGATGTTGTGTTTGGCAGGGTTATGTCATCAAGACCTATCGCCTGTAGCAATGGTATTCGGCGTATTCTAAAGGCAATGTATACAGGGGTGCCAGTATAAGAACTCAAAGAGACAACCCCCTGAGTCCACACTGTATCAGTGAGTAACAGAGTGCGCTCGACAATAAAATCTGGCATTGATGGCGGTGAGTTGCTGCTGGCCATGATGTCGAGTGTGCACGGCATGGTGCTGGTATTTCTATACCAGAAACTGAGGAGGGTATCACTGCCCTGCGGAATAACGCGCGGGGTTATTAGATAATCCAAGTTCGTGTGCGCCAGCCCGGTGTAACTTGTGTCATAATAGCAAAAAGCAGCATATTGACCCGAATGCCCCTGGCCTGATGCCCTGTACCATATTGCATCCAGCCCGTCTTCGTTCACGATCATCCAGTCATTGGGCGGAAAAAAATTCTGGGTTTCAAATGTCTCGGTCCAGGCACAGCACATTAAAATAATAAATAGGGACATCTCATAACTCCTTTGCTAATTTATAAGCGTCTGTGAATGTCTGTCTCACCTAGATATACAACAATCAAGGATAACAAATAAAATTTCATTTAATGATTATAACCTTCTCGAAAGTTGTTAGGTCTCCATTAACCAATCTAAAAAAGTATACGCCTGCAGGTAATTTAGTGTTGAGTTTTTTGGACCCTCCTTCTACATATCCTGTACAAAGACTTTCCACGAACCTACCACTCACATCGTATGCGTCCAGTCTAATTTTACTTTTTTGTGGGCAACTTAGATTAATTGTGAGTTGTCCTGAATTTGGATTTGGAAATATACGGAATGACATAGCTATCGTCTTCTCTTTCGACTCTTCAATACCAATAGCCCTACCAAATTGTCTCAAAGCGGGGTCGCCAAAAAGATTGTAGTGATATACAATAATCCAGAAACCAGAGATGTTCATAAAATCATTTCTAGCAATGTCATATGCATTGCCAATAATACCGTGACTCAAGGTCGTGTCCTGCATAAGCCGTTCGAAAAAATGATATGGGATTCCGCCTATATCTACAAGAGATAACCAGGCAATGCGGGAGCTGCTGATGACCGCAGATGAACCATGGTGTAATAGATGTCCACCCAGACAATAGACTTCTGGCTTACCACATAGGCATGATCTGAGGAATGTTGTTGCTGGATGGTCATTGTCTAAAAGAAAAACATCATTTCTATGAAGAGACAAAGGCCAGCTCATCTCGTTGTTTTCTGGAATACTATCACCATCATCCCATGCCCATATTTTCCTAGCATAACAATCGTAGCTGCCATGATGGCACTCGTACATTATACCTTTATTCTGCCAATTCGTAATGTGATTATCCCTGTTGAGTGAATCTGTACATGGATATATACTGGGTCGAAGCCCTGCTTGTTCATACAGAGTCACCGCATTTGTTGAATCGAGAATCCCATCATTAAAAAGTTCTTCTGTAAAAGAAGCTCCATCAAGTCTAAAGCTTCCACCATTGTTTTCATTTTCAAAATAATACATGGCAGCTGGTAGCAGTGAGGCAGTTTTATATGATATATCGGTGTTGTTGTCAAAGAAAATCATTTTGGTACAAATATCTTCAATAACATAATCAGTACTATAAGGTATCCTTCCTAAATGAATATCTGCATGATAGTCAGGATTATCATCCCCGTTGGGTTGGGTGAGCGAATCATAGACCTCACCAAAATATGTATCACCATCATAATTCCACGATAGACTATCATGGTCAGTCAGCTCTGCATAATAGAGATCACTTGGGATTGGTGAAATATTAGGGTCATCATATGGACTATCCGGATCATCATTAAAAGGTACCATATTACGCCATGGTATATCACTTATGAATCCTACCAGTAGTGTATATTCGATATCAGGCAAATTTTGTCTCAAGTAGTTTCTAATCTTCTGTTGCAGATCAATCCCGGGTATATTTGACTCGATATACTCCTTAGTTATGACATTCACATCATAACCCTGCATTTGCCTATAAGCGACAAGGGTGTCAACAGCGTTCTGGAGTGAATCCGGAATGATTATGTAGTATCCATTAGCCCTCTTCGGTGAATCAGTCTTGTACCAAATTTGTGCATCCTGCCAATTATATACTACTTCCTGCGCAATTTCATCATAAGAGATATCATCCATCAATTGTTGCCAGAACTGTGCTCGTTCGCTTCCAGGATTTGGCATCCTGTATCGTATTTCAACACTAATATTCGGTGAATAATACAATCTTTTTGATATCGGTCGATAAGCAAAATGGTAACAGATAACTGTCACAAGAGTATATTTTCTCAATCCTCCTTTTGACAGTATGGCACCAAAGTCTTGAGGAAAGATATTGTCACTTCTATAGAACTTATTTCTCTTCAGTTCATATGATCCTTGAATTTTTTTGAGTAGATTTTCGTCATCTATAAGGGGAAGCGGTGAAGGTGTAGGTGATATTGCACAACTTCCTATTTCCATTTTCATGCCTACAAAATTAACACCCTCAACAATGGCGCCAGGTGGCAGGGCAATCGTCACTGTTTTGCAGGGTAAATTCGGTGCACCAGGTATATTGATATACGAGCCGTCCTCGACCACAAGTTCATCATCAACTAAACGAAATTCTGGTGCTTCCACAGTGACACCTAACACATGTCCCCAGCTATATAGTGTTAAAAAAAACAGAATAAATAATCGCAAATCTATCCTCCTTATCTATATCTATTAAATTATAACTCATCAAGGTGAAGTGTCAAGGAATGATCGTTAAATCCCAGACGAGCACCATTACAAATAATTTGCTGAAAAGGTGGCAGATCTTGACATTCTACAAACAAAGGGTCATTCCAAAAACTTCAACCCTTGGTGACCATTTTCTATTCACTATTCGAGATTTGACCCCACATCCGTTATTAATAAGATCAGACCAATGTCCTTACAATACAAAAATCACAAGTGAAATTATCGAGACAGCGAAGAAAAAGTATAGATTGAAACCAAAAGTTATTGAATTGAAAAGCGCAAAACAAGCTCAGAAAGCTCCTTGTGCGTACAGTGTCTTTAACATAATATATAACGGCAAGCTCCTTGCTGACCATCCAATAAGCAGCAGAAGATTTCAAAATATCATGAATAAGATTTGCATATAACTTCTGGTACATTAGTCATTAGGTTATTTGCTAATTAACTGCCTTGACATTTTGCTGATTTGTCCTATAATATACTAAATCAAGGCATATATACTAATTCGCCTGGAAAGGAGGTATTGTCATGAAGAATGCGATGAAAGAAATAGTACTGAATTTATACCTCAGGCGGATTAGATATTGAAATAGCAATTTGATACTTCATTACTACCGCCTGTAGGGGCGGTTTTTTATTACCAAAATCGTCAAAATAACTTAGCAGCTATGTTCTTCTGTTTAAGGTAATGTATTTTATTTGAAGAATGATAAAAGGAGAAAAAATGACACTCTGCAAAATCGAGTCATTTGAAGAAAAATATGTTGAAGATGCAGCAAAACTCTTCGCAGAACGTTACAGAGCGGAAAGAGAATATCTGCCTCTGCTGCCTTCAAGATATACAAATTATAACGCTATTGTACCTTTCCTTAGTGGCCAGATCAAAAAAACACCTGGCGTGGTAGCGTTGAACAATGGAAAACTCACTGGATATCTTATTGGACAATCGCTTCATTTTTGGAGAGGAAGACGAAGTGTGTTTGTCCCTTTCTGGGCACATTCCGTAGAAGGTGAAAACCGAAAAGAGATTTATCAACAGATGTATGCATATCTCTCATCTGAATGGGTCGTTAATGGTTATTTTACGCATATGATTAGTGTTCTAGCACATGATGAGGAAATAATCGATACACTATTTTGGCTTGGTTTTGGAATGGTGGCAGTTGATGCAATGCGTGATCTTAGAAACATACAAGGTCCTGTTGCAGATGTCGAGATTCAACTCGCTACTCTTGATGACTTAGACGTAGTAGTATCACTAAATCACGAATTGGCACGATATTTGACTGGGCCGCCGATTTTTATGGCGATGACGGAAAAAAGAAGTAAAGAATATCATGAAAAATGGTTATCAAAACCTTCACACTTGCTTTGGTTAGCTTCATGCGAGGGGCAGGTGGTATCATATATGAGAATTTGCCCGCTTAATGAAGATTCTGTAATTACTGATGAAAAGACTGCATGGATAGAAGGAGCATATACAAAGGAGCACATGCGTGGAAAAGGAATAGGAACTGCTCTTTTGAACCAAGCACTAAAATGGGCTCAATCACAGAATTACAGAAGATGCGCAGTTGATTTCGAGGGAGAAAATGTGTTAGCGAGCGCTTTCTGGTTAAGATACTTTAAGCCAATATGCTTTTCATTGATCCGTGAGGTCGATAAACGAATTGGTTGGGCACATAAGGATCGTAACATAAAGCATTTCTGGTGATCAATAACGATATGGGGATAAATGCTAATGTTGATATCCGACTACTACCTATTATAATACAAAGGACAGATACCAGTTCTTTATGCCTACTGTCTACTTGCCTAAGGGAGAAACATGGTTAAAAAAACAGTCGGTCGAGCCGATATTTCCGAATCTAAAATTTCTTCATTGCCTCTTTCAACCGCTCTCGTGTCTCATCAGCATACCAGCAGTCGATAAAATATTCTTCTTTCTCCTCTAAGTTTTCTTGGATCTGCGCTTCTACCTGTTCTGTGCGATTTTGCTTGATCATTGAAAAAGCCCTTGCAGAAAACGTACTCAGCAACCTGACCTTCTCCGTCGCTTTTTGACGAACTTGATCCAAAGGCAAAACCCTGTCTACCATTCCCATTTGAAGAAGTTCTGGGGGTAGATAAAACTCGCCGGTATCAAGTATCTCACGGGCATTTCGAAATCCGACAATCTGACGCAATATACAATCAACCGGATACGGTACTGGAACACCAAGTTTTATCTCATTGAGCCCCATTTTTTTCTTGCCTTCTGCAATATACCGATAATCACAACAAAGCGCTATGATGCATCCACCTGCAACCGCATGCCCTGTTATTCCTGCAATTGTCGCTTTAGGTAAGGTATACAATTCTATGCAAGCCCGATTGAATGCCCTGTAGAAGACCTTGAAATCACTTCTGGAGAGCTCGAACAGTTGAGGAATATCAAAACCCATTGAGAAGAATTTATCGTTGACACTGCCAAGTACGAGACCACGTATATTCGAGTCACTTCTCACCCTGTGCACGATTTCGGTCAATTCGTTTATGAGCTCAAGATTCAGTACGTTCGTGACACCTCGGTCCAAAATTGCTTCCATTATATTGTTATGACATGCCACTCGAATAAACGTCTTCTTCAAATTACCTCTTTTTTGCCATCAAAGAAAACATAAATGGAACATCCCTTCTTGAATCGGGCAAATACCACCACTCGTCATCACCTTTTTCAAGAAAAGGAAGGCATTGATATACACTGAATGGAAATTCATGCAGAAACTGTATTGAAAGACCGTTCACAATCAACGAGTTAAGTATATCACTTATCGTGTGAAACCATTCGTAGCTTGGATTTTTTAGTTTACTATTTCTGTCTGCATATGTCGGTCCCGGTGGAAAGTGCATTGGCTGTGGACTCTGAAAATATGAATAATAAACTTCCAGATCCTGAACATTCTCATCCGCGAACGTGTTGCCAAACGGGTGTGATTCAACGATATAGAAAATCCCGCCAGGTTTAACAAAGTGACTTATCATGCGCGCCCATTCCTTGAGGTCAGGAAGCCAGGTAAGAACACCATAAGAAGTAAACACGATGTCAAACCGTCCTTGAAGCTTCTTATCCAATTCGTAAATGTTACAGCAAACGAAATTAGCTTCAATCTCTGTCTCTGAACTTAGCTTTTTCGCGTATACAATAGCATCATCAGAGAAATCAACACCTGTCACTTTTGCACCAAGCCGCGCCCAGGATAGAGTATCCTGACCAAAATGACACTGTAAATGGAGCATAGTCTTACCAGAAACATCTCCCAGCTCTTCCATTTCTATCGAGTGAAGTGACTTCCTTCTCTTTTTGAATTCATCAACAGCATACATCTCGGATTTAACATGTATCGGTGTCATCTCGTTCCAGAGATGTCTGTTTGATTCCATATAATCTTTACTTTTCATTTTATTCCCCCGATATTACTTACCTGCCGAATTATATATTTTATCACAGCCAAATCAAGTGATTAGACTCAGACCACAGAGTCGCAGTCCGTCACTCGACTCAACTGAACCACAGATTAGAATAGTATTTTCAACGTTTTATCGAACCCGGTATCTTTAATAAAGTTACTTGTGTCAATTTCGTGCCTTGATTTTTGCCTATAACATATTATAATACAACTGACAGAAGGAATTTAATCAAAGCGTTGCAGAAGTTTGATGAAGATTGGATGCGGCTGAATTCAAGTTTGAAGCCTTGCCTCGTGCAAAGTGGCGAAAATAGAACTTATGGTTTTTGGGAAGATGGAGATTTAATAAATGTCAACCAGTTTTAATATCCGAGATATTTCAAAACAGCTACACAAACCAGAACTTTTTGCTAAGAGCGCAGCTCCGTTTTGGGATGATCCATATATCTCAGAGCAAATGCTTAAAGCACATCTGGATCCAAATTGCGATGTAGCGAGCCGCAAGCATGAAACAATTGATAGATCGGTTGAGTGGATGGTAAAGGAATTAACCTTACAAGAAGGAAGTACAATATTAGACTTGGGATGTGGACCGGGATTATACTGCGCCAGATTCGCTGGAAAAGGTTTTACCGTAGAAGGGATAGACTATTCTAAACGATCAATTCAATACGCGAAAGAATATGCAGCTGTAAAGAGATTGGAAATTGAGTATATCTACAAAGATTATCTTACCATCGATTACAACAATGTATTTGACCTTGTAACATTGATTTACTGTGACTTCGGTGTTTTTTCTAACCAAGATCGTGATTTACTTTTATGTAAAATACATAAATCAATGAAACCAGGTGGTTATTTTGTGTTTGATGTTTGTACTCCGAAATATCATGATTCAGTAAAGGAAGAAAGAACTTGGAAGTACGAAAAGAAAGGTTTTTGGAGACCAATACCTTACTTGCTGCTTACTGAGAAAATCAAATATCCGAAACATAATGTCTTACTAACACAGTATTTTGTCTTGGATAACAATTCAAACTTTGATATCTATCGGATTTGGGATCATGCATATTCAAAAGAATCCATCAGCATGGTGCTATCTAATGCTGGTTTCAATGATATACAATTTTATGGTGATATAACGGGAAAAGAATATACATACGAGTCAGAGATTATGGCAGTTGTTGCTAAAAAATCGCCTAATAACTAAGGAGGAAGTGTTAAATTGAGCAACAGAAAACTACCTGACGATTTTCTAAAAGAGATTATGGCTCTTGAAGTATCATACCTAGAGTATGACGATCCAATAAAGCAATCAGGTTTTGGTGGTGGTACAGAACGCTGGCGAATTGAACGAGAACCTATTATAGATGCTTTCTATTCGGATGGGGATATCCTGGATATCGGATGTGCAAATGGATATTTATTAGAATGCCTTGTTAAATGGGCAAGGGAACGTGGCTTTAGACTCACTCCTTATGGCATTGACATCGGCGCTAAGCTCATTGCTTTAGCTCAAAATAGAATGCCTGAATATACTGAGAACTTCTATATTGGAAATGCTTGGGATTGGAAACCTCCGCGGAAGTTTAAGTATGTGTATTCTCTTTATGATTGCGTGCCGGTGCAATACTTATCTGAATATGTGCAAGAATTACGCGATCAGACAGTTGAACCAGGTGGACGGTTAATAATAGGTACTTATGGTAGCAAATCTAGAAATATACCACCTTTTGACATTTCAAAATTCTTACTTGAAGCTAAATTTTCGGTAATCGGAACATCTCAAGGCGGAGATCCCCCGACAAGTAAATTTGCTTGGATTGATAGAAAACTTCGATAATGTATGTGATATTATAACACTACGGACTCATAGTCCGTAGTGCATAGTTGATTTTGTAAATGTCCAATGTCCAGCGGAACGTATCGAAGTATTGAGATGTTGAAAGTGCTGAAGTATTGAAGGGATTTGACCCCTTTTTTCATTTCGACCAGTCGCCGCAATAAATATCTTTCTTGCCACTTTATTTTGCAATTATGGCAACGCGCCAATTTTCATCAACCCATAAGCCAATAACTTGAGCCTCAAATTCCCACGATTTTATAGTATTGATTGAGGCAAGAATATGGCTCAGTTGAGTCTCATTATCTGCTGGATTTCCTGCACAGTCATAATGACCGACAATGGCAATAAGTTTTGAATGATGCACTTCTGCTGAAATTGTAACCCTTCTTTTAATCGATTCAATCAAAGTTTTATTTGCATTTTCAGATAGTATTTTATTCGGACCAGGTTCAGTAATCATGTCCACATAATCCACAGCGTACCTACTTTTTATATACTCGACTACTGGTATTTGTGCTCTTCCGTCCATACAGCTTATCGCTGTTGCAAATGTGTTACTCATAATTAGCCTCTTCTTCTTTTAGTTAATAAAACGATGTTTCCTAATTCTTCTTTCGCCGAGTGGGGTCAAATCTCTTTATTCTTATTTTGCTTCAGCGCAGCGTATCTCCCTTGTCTCCGATTCTTAGGAAAGGTTTAACCCCATATTCCTGCTTTTTTCCCATACACCGTTCTATTCTTTTCCTGATTACCAATAACTCAGTTACTCAATAACTACTCTGTTTCATGGTTTGACCCCGTTTTGTTCTTAGAGTCTTTTCAATCTTTTAACGATCATGACTGTTAAAGATACAAAACTTACCGATAACCATATTATCAAGCACATTAGGGTTAATAAAAGAGAAGTAAAATCCATATCAAACTGAAATTGTATGTATTGAAATTTCCACCTAAGATTTTCCTTAACCATTACTGCGGATAGCCGTAAAGGTAAGATTAGAAACCGTGACATGTCGAATTTTACATAACCAATGGTTGCGATCCATGCCACATCCCCCGATGCTGAAATATGAGCATTATTCAGTAGAAATGTACAATCTCCCCATGATCTCCAATCGCTGCGAACCAGTCTTGAGACTTTTTCGTGACCGATCAATATTTCAACAGGCATGGTGCCAAGGACCAGCACGTTTTCTCGCGAAAATAATTGATCCATGAATGGTTCTAATTGATCTGTATCCCGATGTGTATACCCATCTTGAAATCTATGTAACTGCGCAACGATCTCTGATCTTATGCTGTCAGGAGCATTGCCATGAGAATAAACATACTCATCCTCGGATTCATAATACTTCCTGTGTGGGTGACGAAGTATAATGATTACCGAATATAATAAAATACAAATAACCACAACCTTCAAAATCTGTTTAGCAATTCTCATTTTTTCCTCCATCACTAACTGTTTGGCGTGCATGCGGGGTCAGCCCTCGAAATTCGAAACTATCTATCGAATACCAATTGCCCATACACTCCATCTCAACATAGTATAACACAACTGTTTACCAAATCAAGACAGATAATTCGTTACTAACTAAATTCTAATCTCGAGGGCTGACCACGCTTAGTTCTTCATACCTCTTCTCATTTATACTTTCTGGGGAGTCAACTTAAAAATATCCAATAATGAAGCTGTCAATGTTGAATGTTGAGATTTGACTCCGTGTCCAGAAATTTCAACCCCTGGTAGCCATTTTCTATTCACTATTCAAGATTTGACCCCATATCCCACACAGTGCTTGCGAAGCATTGATATTATTTATTGCGCCTGTAGCTCAATCGGATAGAGCAACGGACTTCCATCTCGTCTCGCCAAAGGTCTCGAACAAAGTGAGAGGAGTTATCGAGA
>CBFDDH010000052.1:0-13261 GCA_965603515.1 uncultured bacterium | reverse complement strand
TCAACATTAATGTGTATATTATTATTCGATATGTTGCTGATTTTAATGCTCGTAGCGGGGATTAATGTTGAAGCTTTTGATACACCCAATGATGATGGTTCAAGTGTAACCATTGTATGGCAAACCGACACGCAATTTCAGTCTTTCCAAATTTTAAGGTCACTCAATCCAGAAGAAGGGTTTAAGCCGGTCGCTCAAATTCCGGGTGACCAGACGATGTTTATTGACCAGAAACTTCAGTCTGGAGAACAATACTACTATTTGCTCAAAGCAGAAGGAGAAGAACAAGAAACAATATCGGAAAAGATCGGACCGATTTTACCAACAGCACAGTTTTTTAATGCCGGTCGGGTTAATATTTTGGTGACTATGCTCGTTCTTTTTGCCGCGATACTTTTTTATATAGGTATTGCCCGCCAAGGTGGTAAGCTGTACATAAGGAAGATACCGGCTTTAACTGCAATAGAAGATGCCATAGGTCGTGCTACTGAAATGGGCAAGTCTGTATTGTATGTACCAGGGATAATGGATATTGATGATCCTCAAACAATAGCTTCGATGAGCATTCTGTCTAAGGTAGCAGAGAAGACAGCAGAATACGGTATCACTTTGTACGTACCAACGAGTAAAGCAATGGCAATGACCATGGCACAGCAAGTCGTCAAGGAATCAGCGACCAGGGTTGGTCGACCTGATTGGTTCAATGCTGATAATATTCGTTATTTGACTGATGATCAGTTTGGTTATGTTTCAGCAGTCGATGGTATTATGTTGCGGGAAAAGCCAGCGACTAATTTTTATTTGGGAACTTTTTATGCAGAATCTTTGATCCTCGCAGAAACCGGACATTCAACCGGGGCGATCCAGATAGCAGGTACTGCGATGCCTGACCAACTGCCATTTTTTGTCGCGGCATGTGATTATACGCTGCTCGGTGAAGAACTCTATGCGGCGAGTGCCTATTTGTCGCAGGAACCAGTGCAGCTTGGTTCTTTGAGGGGACAGGATTTAGGTAAATTATTTTTCATAGCTGCAATTATTATCGGCGTGATAACTCAAATATTCGGCGTTGCGTTCTTTTATAATCTGTTTAACGTGCAACAGTAATGAAGAGAACTATACCATTGATCATTGTTTTCAGTTGTGGCTTTTTCATGTTGGTTTCATTCTTTATTCCTCTCCGGTGGGTTCAGGATACTTCCCAGACCCTGCAGACTTGGTACCTGGGTGTTATAGCATTTTTTGTTTTTATCGGTGTTGTTAATATCATCAAGGTCAACGTTAATAAAATACAAAGACGGTTAGCAGATTGGCAGTATAGCATTATACTTTTGATTTTCCTATTTGTTATGATCGGCGCCGGGTTACTTGGCGGTCCTGAAGGTGGCCTGTTCAATTATCTATTTCACAATTTCCAAATCCCACTTAGTGCGACGATGTTTTCACTGCTCGCATTCTTTGTTGCTTCAGCGGCGTTTCGCGCGTTCCGCGCACGGAATCCTGAAGCGACATTGCTGCTCATTGCCGCGGTCTTGGTAATGATCGGCAGGGTGCCAGTGGGTTATTGGCTATGGCATGGATTCCCTGATCTCGTAGAGTGGTTAATGCAAGTTCCAAATACGGCGGCCAAAAGAGGGATTATCTTTGGCATTGATCTCGGTTTGATCTCAATGGCTTTGCGCGTTCTGCTCGGTATTGAAAGAAGTTATATGGGCGGCGGGAAAGAATGAACATTTTAGATCGGTTTGCTAAACTCGATCGAAGAGTACTTTTCTTACTTGTAGCAATTGCTGCTATTGTGCCTTTGTTAATACCTATGGGCTTACCGATCGATATCACCAAACCAGTCCAGAGTGTTTACGATATGATTGAATCTCTACCTGAAGGGTCTATTGTCGTCGTTTCAGTTGACTATGATCCTGGAAGTGAGGCGGAATTGTATCCAGCGACTGAGGCATTTCTTGAGCATTGTTTCAAGAGAAATTTAAGAGTATACATGATGGGTCTATGGCCTGCAGGTATCGCGCTGGGGAATTTTGCATTCGATGAGACCGCGCCGAAATATAATAAAGAATATGGTATTGATTATATTAACGTCGGCTACAAACCAGGCGGTGCAGTAATGCTTTTGACCCTGGGACGAGATGTTGGGGATGTTGTTCTAACTGACTACACTGGTGCTCCGATTGATTCTTTTCCGCTTGGTCAGGCAGTAAAAACAGCGGACGACATGGCCGTGGTGATGACATTTTCAGCTGGTGATCCAGGTATTCTTCACTGGATCATATATTTCAATGCGCGATTTGGTACGACTATTTGCGGCGCAACGACGGCTATTTCTGCACCCAGGCAGTACCAATACCTTGCGTCCGGTCAATTGACCGGGTTTTTGGGTGGTTTAAAAGGTGCTGCTGAATATGAGACCCTGGTTAGTAGAACAGGTAGAGCGACTGCGGGCATGGATTCGCAATCAATCGTTCACGTGCTCCTGGTTTTTTTCATTGTGATCGGTAATATCATCCTGTTGCGCGAACGGCGGAAGAAATAATGTCGACTAGCATCGGTGTATGGATAGCTGCAGTATTAACCCTTGCAATCTATTCTTTTCTTTATAAAGATAATCCACTATATAAGGTCGCCGAACATATATTTGTCGGTGTGTCAGCAGGGTATTGGGCAGTAATGCTCTGGTCGAATTTCGCCTGGCCTAATCTTTTTGAACCGTTGATCAGACAAGGAAATATCCTATACATTATCCCGGTCATTATTGGTTTGATGATGTTTGCGCCTTTTATCTCAAAAGTGGGTTGGCTAGTCCGTATCCCCCTTACCTTCACGATGGGGATTTCTATGGCTCTGTTTATTATCCAGATTGTGCAGGGTGAAATTCTTCCTCAGGTACAGGCAACTTTCCTGCCCCTTACTGGCATTTCATTTTTTCAGCTGATTTCAAATCTTCTTATTATCCTGGGCGTAATTTTTACACTTATTTATTTCTATTTTTCAAAACCACACAAAGGTGCCTTAGGTGTTGCCGCAAAAATCGGTGTTTGGTTTATGATGGTTTCATTCGGCGCATCGTTCGGTTACACGGTCATGGCGCGTATATCTTTATTGATCGGACGGCTATACTTTTTGCTCCATGATTGGCTTGGGTTTATATAATGACCAGCTTTGATATAAATCTGAAAGAGTTTTTACTGGGGGATATTCTGCAATTCTTGGCGCGGGTGAAGAAATCAGGTGTTCTCAAGGTTGAAGGTGGTGTTGCCGGTGAAATTTACATGAAAAACGGTCTTGTCATCCATGCCACAGATGGTTCGGAAAAGGGCATGGAGGCGTTATTGAATCTGTCCTTTGTTGAACTTGAGACTGGAAGCTTTGAATCTGGTGTTATTGCGCCTGAAGAAACGATTTCTGAAGATGTTGGAAAACTAACTGACAATATAGAAAAAAGGCGCATTGAGTTTGAGGAGATCAAGAAAAAATTACCGCCCATGGAGACCATTTATACTAAATCAACACGCGATCTGGAATCAGCTGTCGCCTTACGGAGAACAGATTGGCAGCTTTTGGCATTGATCAACGGAAAACGTATTTTGGGTGATATCATTGCTGAATCCAAGATCGGTGGGTATGAAGCGGCAAAGACCGTAACCTGGCTCAGGGATCAAGGTTTGATATTAGACCCGGCTGAAGCTGAGCGTATCATGTCAAAATTGTTGAGTTTTCTTAATATCCTACTGAAGGATTTTGGCAAGAACGGATTGAATTGGATGAAGCAATGGGCTGAGGAGGATGGTACAAACAAAAAAATACTTGACGCAGTGGATATCAATGAAGAAACTCTTGAAATAATTCCAGCCGGAGAGCTTACCACTTCTGAAATCGAAAAAGGCATCGAGACATTATTAAAGTATATTGAAACCAAAGGGCCTAAACTTTATGGTAAAGTACTTTTTAAGAAGAAGTGGCAGGGTTTCAAGAAAAAAACTGAAGCTCAACAGAAATAGTAATGGAAGCTTTTGATAAAATCAAAGAGATCAGGAGCTACGCGTTGGTCAATACTGAAGACGGTTCAGTTGACCTGGAAAAAAGCGCGGGCAATACTCCGATTGGAGATTTAACCGCTTTTTTTTCCTCGGCTGGTGAAGTAATAAGAGATAGCCTGTTAATGGGCGCTATTAAATGTTTATCACTGTGCTATGGGGATAACCGTCTGGTCATCTTCCCACATCAATCCAAATACATCGGGGTTGAAATTCCGCGGGGATTAGAACCAGTTGAAATAATCGATAAAGTTCTGTCTTCACTTACCATTGAAGAAAAACCTAAGATTGAGTTACCCCGCAGCTTAAGTTCAAAAGTCAAGCAAATCAACCTGCTCGTCGATGAATTCGGCGGTGCCGATAAGAAAGCACGTTGGCTTGAATTGCTCAAACAAGGTTTAGAAGTCCTCGGTGGTGATCTTTTGCCATTTGTCGATATCATTAATGAGGAATTGTCTTTTAAAAATAATCCATCTGCGGAAAAAGAAGACGATTTTGTACAGGGTTTGCGTTCGATTATCGATTTTCTTGTTAAAAAAGCAGTTGAAGAAATGGGTTCGTCACAAGCTCGGGCAAAGGTCCAGGCAGTTATAGAAAGGATGAAATAAGATGGCGCAAGACCTGCTCAACCGTTTTGAGAAAAAGGGGTTGTCCTGTCCGTTCATCGCCTCAAAAACTGGTGGTGTGGTCGTCGCATCAAGTGCTGAGTCAATAAAGAACGAAATTGCTCAGATGACAACCGTGATTTTTGAGACCATCGGTGCAGTTGGAGATATTGATATCGACAAAATAGAGATATTGACTGACACAAAATCTCTCGTCCTCGCCTTAGATCAAGAAAATCTCATGGGCAGTCTTTTCGAGCAGACTGAAGGTGTAACAATCGATGACATTTGGTTGTCTTTGAAGGAACTTAAGGAGCAATCAGCAGGTGTTCCGGTTGCCGAAGAAGAAGAAGTTAAAGAAAAAGTCCAAGAAAAGGTCAGAGAAAAAGAGGTTAGAGAAAAAGTCAAAGAAAAAGAGGTTGAAGAGAAAAAGCCGGAGGAAAAACCTAAGGTTCAAATAGATGCGAGTATTTTGGATAATATGAAAAACACAATGAAAGATTACCTGGGAGATTTTACCGAACGTATTTTCAAAAATCAGCTGAAGGCGCAACGCATAAAAATTGAAAAGCTGTATGATGATGACGCACGCCGGTTAGTTTTTGCTCTTGGCAAAGCCGCCGGCATGATTATTGGACCTTCAAAGGGTCGTGACATGACCAATAAATTATTGGAAATACTTAAATGAAAAACCCTAAAATCAAAGCACCAAATTCTAAGTCCCGTTTTTCAAATCTTAAAAACGAGGTTCCTCGTTTCGCGGGACAATATCAAAACTCGAATTTTCCAAATTCGAAACGTTTAAGTAATTTGGATTTTGGACATTTGAAGTTGTTTGGGGTTTCGATATTAGAAATTGGAATTTGTTGTTGAGGAGGAGATATATGATTCAGAATTTTCTGATTATGGCACCATTTGGGATCGATCCTGGGACTTACCAGACACTCGCAGTAGTCCCCAACTACCTCTTGGTGCTGGGAGCGGTGATGCTGTGGCTTGCCTTCATTGTCTTGGGTATTATCGCACGTCGTTATGAGATTGTCCTGGGTGAACGGACGAATTGGCAGTTCATGGTCTTTGCACCTACTGGTATTCTTCTTTTTGCCCTCATCCAGTTGTACTATTGTGGTCTTGGCGGTAAAATGATGTTACCTAAGGGCAGTGTGAATTACCTTGCTTACGGTTTGTTTTTGCTTTCCGGGATACTTGTGCTGGTGGCCAATTTCAGGTTCTATAAGGTAACTAAAGGAGGATGAGATGAAAGCGGATATCCCAGCGGAGATTTTGTTCATTGTAGCAATTCTATTAACCTTAGTTTCGTTGTTTATCTTTGGGCTAATAATCAAGCGCCTCTTGGTCCTTATTAAAGGTAAAGGCATCTGGATTTTCCCGATTGTCGGTGGCTTATTTCTCTTGGCTCTTGCAGTCTTTCATGTTTACCGGATGTTATTCTATTTTCCTCTATTGGGTACAGCAGGGCCAGCGGATCTCTTCGATCTGATTGTCGGATCGCTGAGTCTGTCACGTATTGAGAGTTTTTTGTTACTTGGTTCCGGACTATTTTCCCTTATTGGCGGGGTGCTTTATTACGCCGCAAGTTCCAAATAAGTCCTGGTCAAATCAAACTTGACTT
This sequence comes from uncultured bacterium, assembly GCA_965603515.1. GTDB lineage: Bacteria > Hydrothermota > Tepidihabitantia > SM23-42 > SM23-42 > JAUVZL01. The sequence goes on along the minus strand of CBFDDH010000052.1, from coordinate 6,974 downwards.
TCTGTTCTTGGTGGCTATAATAACTTTATAAAAGGAGGAAACATATGCTAAGAGATTTTCAACTTGGTGTTGAGGGTGGCGGTGGTTTTGTGATGTGGTTTTTGCTTGTTTGTGCAGTAGTTGGTATCGGTATTATTTTAGAAAGACTCTACAGTCTTTTCATTAAAGCAAGACTTAATCCAAGATCATTCCATGATAAACTTGTTTCAACTATCGATTCACAGGGCATCGATGCCGGGATCGCATTATGTGATCAAACTGGTGCTCCAGTGGCAAAAATATTAAGGGCAATTATGGAAAAGGCGGAAAAAGGCAAGGATGTAATGGAAGAAATGGTCGCCCGAAGCGCGGCAAGTGAACTGGCATTTCTTGATCGAGGCATGGCTTTGCTTGGCGGTCTTACAACAGTTTCACCTTTTCTCGGGTTCTTGGGTACGGTCATCGGTATGATCACAGCATTTGCTGCGATCGCTCGTGCTGCTGCAGTCGATCCGACAGTTGTTGCCAGTGGTATCTCAACCGCTCTTATTACAACAAAATGGGGATTGATCATTGCTACGCCTTTAGCGATTATTCACATTCTATTCTCCACTCGAGTAGATGGATACACCAGAGAAATGGAAGAAGCGGCGAGTTCCCTCATTGATTACTTTATCGAGACCTACCCTAAAAGGAAAAAATAATGCGACTACGGGAAAAGAATAAGCATGTATACGGTATCCCGACCGGCTCAATGGGTGATGTTGCTTTTTTGATCCTTCTTTTCTTCTTGGTATCAACGGTCTTTACCAAGGACAAAGGCTTGAAAATGCTTTTGCCTGAAAAAACTACAGACCAGGATAGAGTTATCGTTGTACCTGAGAATATTATAACATTGGCGATCAATCCGACCGGTGAAGTAAAGGTTAAGACGATCGGCTATGATGAGTACCTTACAGCTCAGGAATACGGTAGGATTAAAGTTATCATTGACGAGAGATTGCTCGAGCGCGATACCCTGCTCGTTATTTCCCTGCGCGCCAGCAAAGAAGCGCCATACGGTAGTATGGTTCATGTGCTCGATCAGATAAAGCTTGCCAAGGTAATAACTGATGATGGTCGGGAGCTGACAGCAAATAAGATCAGTCTTATACCAACGAGTGAGGAATGATGAGAAAAAGTATTATTAGAAGAGCCACAAAAGCACACGAAATACCCACTGCATCAACCGCGGATATCGCATTTCTTTTAATTCTGTTTTTTATGGTTTCAACCGTCTTTAGACCTACTGTTTTGAAAATTCCTTACCAACTGCCTGAGGCCGAATCTACCGAGCGAATATTGATACGCCGCAATGTCAGTTATATCTGGGTCGATAAAGAGAGCAGAATATACATTGATGACTACGCGGTAACTGCTGATATGATCGCTGGAAAAGTAGCACCCAAGATTTGGGAGAACCCAGAGCTAATTACCCTGCTCAATATCGACCAGAATGTTACTTACGGCGTGGTTGATGGTGTCCTCGATCAGTTAAAAGAAGCAAAGGCATTTAAGATCACCTTTGCAACAGAATTCAGGAGCCAATAATGCGTGACCTCAAAATGATGTACGGCGTTTATCTAAGGGTCGGGATGTTTTCCAGTTTAGTTGTGGTAATTCTGGCCTTTCTCTTTGTCCCCTATGCTGAGCCAGAGCCATATAAGCTGAGGGCAGAGATCGTAACAATGGTGGAGGAGATTACGGCTCAGATCGAGAAATATGAAGAACCGCCGCCAGTTGAACGACCAAAAGTCGCAGTTGAGGCAGAAAGCGAAGTTATCGAAGATGCGATTGAGACTATCGCGACGACCGAGTTCCAGGAAGATCTTATAAGAACAATGCCTACTGGTCCTGATATTGAGATCGTACCCTATTATAAAGTGGAAGTAAAGCCCAAACCAGTCTTTAACCCAATACCGAAATATCCTGAACTTGCGAAGCAAGCGGGTATAGAAGGTACAACCGTTATCAAAATGCTCGTTGATATTGATGGCAGCGTGAGGGAAGTAAAGATCCTGAAATCAAGTGGTAATCAGATGTTGGATCAATCCGCCCTTGCCGCGGCAAGGAAGTCCAAATTCACGCCAGCCAAACAACGGGACAAATTTGTTCGTGTCTGGGTCTCCAGACCTTTCAAATTCAGGTTAAATTAAGAGATTACACGAGTTTTTAGCTACTTGACAATTAGTGTAATTCAATTATAATTCTTTAGAGGGAAAAAGGAGGTGAGGCGATCAAAAGACAAACAAAATGTAGGATGAAGGATAGAAAAAGAATGTGCGTAATGGCTATTAAGAGACATTATGCATATTAATAATAATAAGGAGGAACATTGAAAGGAGGAATTATGAACAAGAGCCTTCTTAGCCTCTTGATGATTGTAGGTATGTTATTGATTACCTGCGGGAATGAGCCGCCAGAAGAGTTCTACAACGGAACACCTGAGGATAGTACGGCGATCCAAACATTGCTCGATAATAACCCGGAATTGCTCATTACTGAAGATATGTTTGACACCGATCTGATTGCAATTACCTTACCTAATGTTGATTTCGTTGTCTCAGACAGCTATTTCCGCGTAGATTCAACAATCATTAAGCAGCATGTTGACTCGTGTGGCTTCATTGATATCACCAGGAATCTTGATTATGATTTCTGGTTTGCTAAGGACACAACGTGCACAGTATATCTGCGTGACACTTTCTCAGTCTTTTCGTATATGCACTGGGATGAACGACGCACAGGATATTATTTCTGGGCCGGTGATACAGAACCAGATCTTGATACAGTCTTTATTGACAGCACAGGTGGTACTTTTTCATTAACCGCGCCTGGCAATGGTTATCGGATTATTTTCTTTGACTATGACGGCAGTAATTGGGAACTCAAACGCGTATCCTATGGAACCTATGATTTCCCGACTGCCGGGACTGATGTTCCAGGGATTGAGAAGATAGTATTGATCTCTGATGACGGCACTCGAGATTCGATAATAGATCATCATCCATCATATGACACGCTGTATACTGGTCACACAATGGCGAGGTTCAGGCATATTGATTCGTTATTAGTCATCGATTATGCAGACCTTACCAGTGACAGCATGCTAACCATACAGACAACACTCGGTTTTGGTACTATTACCGATACTATGGTCCAATGGTTTGCGTCGATAGGTGGTGAAAACCGGATTTGGTTAGATGGCGGTATTGGAAACCTTAAAATAACCGGCTCAGGTGTTACCAATCTTTTTATTGAGTGTGTGGTTAGCTCAGGTTACTATTATGTGCTACCTGAAGGTGAATACAAAGCAGAAGTGTGGCTGGTGCCAGTCAGGATAGGAGGTTTACAATGAAGAAATTATTGTGCCTTATTTTTATTGGGGCATTCCTGTTTGCATCTGACTACGGCAGAATATCAGGCCGGGTTACAGATGATGAGACAGGTGAGGCTCTGATTGGTGCTGATGTTTATTTACAGGGCACTGAGCTAGGTGCTGCGACTGATGTTAATGGTGAGTATTCGATATTGTATGTGCCGGTTGGTACGTACCAGGCGGTTGCTGCTTATGTAGGTTACAATGAATTTACTTATACCAAGGTTGTGGTGAATGCTGATCAGACCACGCGGCTCAATTTCAAGTTACCGCCTACGGTGATTACGATGGAAGAGATTACATCAGTAGCAGAGCGTCCAATGATCGTGATTTCTGAGACTTCGACCGGTCGTGCAGTGACTTCAGAAGAGATGAGTCGTTTACCGATTACGACGATCAACCAGGTTATCACGTTGCAGGCAGGTGTTGTGGAGAGTGATTTAGGTACTCATATGCGTGGTGGCCGAGTCGATGAGATCACGTATTTTGTTGATGGCATCGTGACCAAGGTACCGAATACTGGTTGGCAGTCAGTACGGATAAATCCGAATGCAGTGGAAGAGGTTTCTGTGATCAGTGGTGGTTTTGATGCTGAGTATGGAGACGCGCTTTCTGGTATCATTAATATTCATACCAAAGAAGGTGGTACCAAGCATACCGGGTCGCTCCGTTTCTTGACTGACGAGGTGTTTGGTTCGGGTAATGAGAAATTGAATTTTGGTTACAACCTGTATGATTTCTCTTTGGGTGGTCCGATCCCAGTCTCCCAGCGTTTGCGTTACTTCTTTTCTGGTGAAGTAATGATGACGGATGCGTTCAGGGCAGCATATCACAAGGTGCCGTCGCCGCGTATGGACTATCGTGGTCAGGCGAGACTTTCCTATATCTTTCCCAGTGCCAAGGGTAAGCTTACGTTTTCTGGTTTTATGTCCCGTGAGCAGTATGTTGATTGGCGCCCGACGAGTGAGAAGTATTTCAAGATGGTCCGTATGAGTCGTGTTAAGAACTGGATTGCTTCCGCGACCTTGAACTATATGCTTACTGCGAAAACCTTGACTTCATTAAAGCTTGGTGCAACGCATTTTGATCGGGCTTATGGTAACCGAGATTATGATTGGGAAGCAGACCCTGATAATAATTGGCAGTGGTATCATGATTACCGGTTCTATGCCGAGCATTTGATCGATCATCTCCTGGCTGGTGATTTACCAGTAAGGGATGTTCTCATCGATAGTATCATGCAATACCATGAAGAGTATCTAAACCGCGGTCCTTTGGCGCTGCGCCACAGTCCTTATGCGATTGAAGGATATTTCCGGACCTATGGTGATTATCGTGTCTGGCGTTATTATGATAACAATGATTATCAGGGTCGTTTTGATATTACCCATTCAGTTGGTAAGGTACATGAATTCAAGTCGGGTTTGACTTTTACCCAGTACCAGATCAAGTATTATGACAATAATCTGCCCTGGGTAACGAATCCGTTCTGGGATTATTATGACCGTGACCCTTATAAGTTCGCGTTCTTTATTCAGGATAAAATGGATTTCGAAGGTTTGATCGCCCGTGTGGGTGTACGCTTTGACTATTTTGATCCGAAGTCATTCACCTTTGCAAACCCCCAGGATTGGGATGATAGTACGACGACTGATGCTGAAACAAACTACAAGATATCGCCGCGTCTGGGTTTCTCTTTGCCGGTTACTGACCGGATGAAGTTCCGTTTCAACTATGGTCAGTACTTCCAGCTGCCCCAGCTCGGTGATATGTACGGAACGACTGATACGGCAGTGATCCGTCTTGCCTTGAGCCGTGGTAATACGATCATCGGTAATGTCTTAATGAAGCCGCAAAAGACCGTGATGTATGAAGTTGGTATTGAGAATCAGGTTTCTGAACAGATCGCCTTTGGTTTTACTGCCTATTTTAAGGATATCTATGATCTTTCACAGATCCGCGAGGTACCGGCATTGCCCATGACTTATTATCAATATTTCAATATCGACTACGGTAATGTCAAGGGTTTTGAGTTCAGTGTGAAGAAACGGATGTCTGATATGTGGGCATTGGCGGTCGTTTACACGCTTCAGTTTGCGCGCGGTACTGGTGCCTGGGCTGGCGAGTGGTATTATGACCATTATGATTATGACATTGATCCACCGGTCATTGATTACTGGCTTGACTTTGATGAGCGTCATACAGCGAATGCTAATTTTGATCTTGCATTGCCGAGCGATTTCTTTCTCTTACCGCTCCAGGATTTTGCTAGCTCCATTGTATTATCGTATCATTCAGGTCATCCATATACACCAGAAGATCTCAAGGGTAATCGACTTGGTGAGGAGAACTCAGCGCGCATTCCGAGTTACTGGAATGTCGACTGGAGTTTCAGTCGTCGGGTTGCGCTCGGTCCGCTAAATGTTGTTCTTTCCGGGATGATTTATAATCTCTTCAATACTAAACAGGTGATCGATGTTTACGTTACTACTGGTGATCCTGATGACCACGGTGATCCTGAACCGACAATTACCTCATTTTCCACAATGCCGATGTTCAGTGATCGTTATTCACCGCAGGGTGATTTTAATCATGACGGTTTGATCAGTCCAGCTGAAGCCAAAATAGATTACATGAATGCTCTGGAAGATTACTATACTGATCCACGTAACTACAATAATGCATTTAAAGTCAGGTTTGGCATAGGTATTGGGTTCTGATTAATAGGAGGATATAATGAAAAAACTAATACTACCACTTCTGCTGCTTTTGATCCTTGCCTTTGCTCGAACTGCGGGTCCAGTCTCGCCGAATAGAGCACATGAGATCAAAATCCACAATATCAATCAGGTTGAGATGTGCGTGAGCAATTATGGCAAATTCGGTCAAACTGAAAACGGTGATGCTGGATGTTGGTGGCCAGTTGGTTCTGATCATGGCTACATATTCGGCGCTGGTCCATGGTTTGGTACGATCTTTGACGGTGATACGCTCGTTACTATTGGTTATGGACCTCATGGTGGTGAGTCTGAGTATGTGCCCGGGCTAGGTGGTATGTCGCAGAGTGCGGACGAAGCGGTTATCTACATGTACCCAGTACTCTGGCCGCCTCCAGAAGCATTTTTTTCCATGGCACCACAGAGCAATAAATCACATCAGGATTCCTGGTGCGCTTATAATGATCTTGATGAGAATGCTCATATCCCTGGTGATACAAGGCCAATAGGACTTGAAGTCTACCAGACTGTTTATGCCTGGAACTTGAGTACAACAGCAGACATCATCTTTATTCGCTACGAGTTGAAAAACATCACTGCACAAACTGAAGCCGGTGAGCATACCCTTACTGATATCTTTTTTGGTGTGTGTACTGATAATGATATTGGTAATGAATCCGGGACTGGCAATGATCTTATCTCAGGTATTGTCAGCCAGGAATACATAATTGATGGTGATACGATCCTGGTCGATAATCTTGGTTATCAGTGGCAATTAGAGATGGAGTCAACTCCTGCACCACCCTGGTGGCCAGGTGCTATTGGCTTTGATTATCTACAGAGCCCCTGGGATTTAGTTG
>CBFDDH010000051.1:0-13599 GCA_965603515.1 uncultured bacterium | reverse complement strand
GTTTTTTACAAGCCTGGGGAGACATTTGTGCGTGGGTCAGCCAGTGGTGGGGTTTTAACGGTTGGTGTGCGGACCGAGTCGGCGGGTTATTTAAAGTATGCGGTGATGGCGCGGGGATATATTATGTATATTGATTCGGTATGTGTGGTGCCGGTTGAGCCGTGTGTGGTTTTTAGTGATTGTCAGGTCATTGATACCTTAGGTAATGCTGATGGTGTAGTTAATCCTGGCGAGGTGGTGTATTTGGATTTAGGTTTAGCCAATACAGGTGGTGGGTTAGCCGAGAGTGTTTATGTTGATTTAGTGTGTAGTGATAGTTTAGTTCAGGTGAGTATTGACCGTGCTTATTATGGTGATATAGGGGTGGGTGAGACTGGTTATAATATGACGTCTTTGTGTTTTGATGTTTCTGATAGTATGCCTGATGAGTACAGTTTAGATTTTGAGGTTTTAGTGACTTATCTTGGTGGTGGTAATGTTGACAGTTTTCAGTTAATTGGATTAGCGTCGTCATTAGAGCATTTTGGTCAGTTATCCAGTATTTTTGGTGATACGTTAGAGGTTTTGCCTTATTTAGTGAATTATGGGCATAGTTTAAGTGATTCGGTTTATGGTGTGATCAGTGGTGTATCTGGTGGTGTATTATTAGACAGTGTGGTTAATTTCCCCTTGGTTGTTGCTGGTGGTGTGGTTTCGTCGCAGCCAGACTGTTTTAGGCTTGTGGTTGATTCGGTGGGTTGTGCGGTGAGTTATCAGTATCGGGTATATGAGGGTGGTGTTGGGGTAATTGATTATGCGGTGGTTTTAGGTCAGCCGTTAGCCGTGTGTTCGTTGCGTATTTTAGGTCGTCGTGAAGCGGTTTCATTAGAGTGGTTGGTTGATGAAAGTGCGTCTGGTTATCGAGTATACCGTGGGTTATCTATGGGTGGTCCTTATAATTTATTGAGTAGTTATTTGGGTGTCGTGAGTTATTACCAGGATTATACAGTGCAGCCGGGTATCAGTTATTATTATTATGTGGTGGCGTATGATTCATCGATGAATATCGGTATACCTTCAGATACTGTATGCGGTAAGGCAAACAATATGTATGCCCCTGGTTGGCCGCAAACCGTATACGACTTTTTGTTTTCATCACCTAATTTCGGCGACATCGATCCCTCTTATCCAGGTTTAGAGATCGTGGTTTGCGGTAAGGAAGGCTATGTTTATGCCTGGCACTGTGATGGTACACCGGTTATTGGTGATGGTCTGATATTCGACATTCACCCAGCTGAGGTCTGGACATCGCCTGCCCTAGGGGATGTCAATAATGATGGTCTATACGATATCGTCTTTGCAGTACGGCGTGCTACTGATAATCTCTATGTAATAAATAACCAAGGTATCTGCTTGCCTGGTTGGCCAAAGTCGATCTCTGGAAGAATGATCGGTTCGCCGGTCCTTGCTGATATAGATGAAGACGGCGATTTGGAAATATTCATCTGGACTTTGTATTCAGATATATATGCCTTTCATCATGATGGCGCTGGTGTATTCTCGGCCGATGGATTATTAAAGAACATGCCTGGTATTGCTTTTGGCACACTGGCTATCGGCGATATAGACTGTGATGGTGATATGGAAATAGTATGTTGTGGCGGTAGTGCTTCGGATTCATTATATGTCTGGGATCGCTCCGGTGATTATCTCACACCGTTTCCAGTTTTCATCCAAAATGGGTATATGAGCTACTCGGTTGTCCTTGGCGATATCCTTGGGGATGAGCGTTTAGAAATATGCTTTTATGCTGATTCATCAGAAAACCTCTATTTAGTAAACGCAGATGGTAATATTATGTGGGAACATAATATGCAGAACGTTGCTGACATTGAAGGGAGTCCGATTATCGCTGATATAACAGGAGATGATCGACCTGAAATAATCTGCTCGTATAAATCAGGTTTCACGGTCTTGGATTCCTTAGGTAATACTCTGGTTGGGTTTCCTGATATTACTCATGATGCAAAATTGCCAGTAGTTGGAGATGTCGATGGCAACAATGATTTTGAGGTGGTGCTCGGCTCGGTTGATTGGAACATCTACGCCTATAAGCAGAATGGTGAACAGGCATCAGGGTTTCCCATTCAGTTTGGCAATCGTATCGAGTCATCGGCCGCACTGTTCGATATTGATCTTGATGGTCGATTAGAATTAATGACTGGTGGAAATGACTACACCTTTTCAGTTTTTGACCTTGAGACAGCGGCGGTTGAGTGGCCCAAGTTCCGTTATGATATCTACAATACAGGGACTTATAGATCGGCTTTTCTCCCTGGTATTATTGATATTGACAGACTTGCTTCGACAAACAAACCTGTTATAGAGGTTCTGCCGAGTATTTTTACTGATCATACAACTATTATATTTAGCCCGATTCAGGACTCAAAGACTTCTCAGGTTAAGATTTATGATGTAACTGGACGTTTAGTTAGGTTATTTGACCACTTAAGGATTCAATCACTTAATCAAGTACTTTGGTTCGGAGACGATAATCTACAGCGTAAGGTATCAGCCGGTGTCTATTTTGTAAGCTTTGAACAAGCCGAAACCCGGGTTACGAAGAAAATCATAAAGATAGAGTAATTTGTCATTACCTTGTCATTACGGTCACTCGGTGGTCAAAACCAAAAAGCCATAAATTTTCAAGCTGTGCGCCGAGTTCTTCATTATTGATTAGATATACCTCGTAGCACTGCTCTGTATTTCTTTGCGGGTTATAAATGTCTTTATAGTATACAGGGGCATCGATGAATTCGAATCTTGATACCAGTGTGGCTTGTTCATAGATTGCGATATACTGTTTCTTAACGGCATCCATTGCGGTTGCATGGACGAGTAAGGTTTTACCGAGACGTGGCAGTCTATTGTCATCAAGATGGAGTATGTCCCGTCTACTAAACCAAGGAAGCATATGTCCTGCACGTTCCCATGGATGACCTTCAGGTACGACAATACCGAGATTAATATAGTAAAGGATATTCGGTGGAACTACCGCATATATGTATATTATCTCTTGATTTTCAGCAAAACGACGAACAAACATACCTGTTTCTTCTGGTATTGCACTTGTGTATTTGATCGTTTTGAAGCCAAAGGCTAACGATATGATGATCAAGCTGGCAAAGATTGGGATCTTAAATTTACCGAGACGCTTGACTGTTTGAGCGCCGATTACTGCCAAGAGCGGCACTATAGGATAGGCTAACCTGAAATATGGGTAATAAAAACCAAGCATCAGAAAAAATGTGATAGCCGTGACGCATACATACATGTTCCATCTATTCAGTCTTCTTATACCAGTGATAAACCTTACTAAAGCAAGCAGCAATGGTATTGGCGCAAACACCAAGAGGTAAAACAGAAATTTCAAATGATTGGGTCCAAGGAAACTAACATGGCGTGCACTGAGTTCGTGAAAATGTACGAATTTGATCAACAAGATAACGTATGGCGAGATAATGACAGCAGGTAGAACAATTGAATAAAGAAGCCATTTAGCTTTGATATCTTTCTTACAGAGTAAGCCAATTATAAGATATGAAATGAAAAGAGGGAATGCCGAGTACTTGGTATATGAAGCAAGAATAAGAAACAGCCCAGCATATAGAAACTGACTGTTTTTGTTCAGTTTCAGACCCCTGAAAAAGAAAAGAATGGATGCAAGAAAGAAACAGAGAAAAACTGCGTCACTCAAGCCAGACCTTGAGAAAAAAAGAAAGAACTCGGTTGAGGCAAAGAGGATAGTGGCGATAATAGCATCTTGTTGAGTAGACAACATCTTTGATAAATGGAAGACGATAAATGCTCCGATGCAAGAAGCGACCAAGGCAATGAGGTGTAAGACGAATGTCTTACACCCGAAGATTTTGAATGAACCCGCTAAAAGTAATTGGTATAGGGGAGGGGTCTGGAAGTTGAACGGTTTACCCTGGTCGCCAAGACTCGCAAACCATTGGCTTTGCAGGGCAAAAACACCTTCATCCCAATCTATTAGGCTTGCATCACCGAGATGAACAATGTTTATGAGAATGATTGCGAATATTATTAATAATAGAAGAAGTTTTTGGTTTATTGCTTTTTCCGCCAGTACAAAATCCTTCCGCAATTGGGACAAGTAATCATCCCTTTAGTTCGTGTCAATAGCTCAGTCGGTAGTTGTTGAAAACAGCCAAAGCAGAAACCGTTGTCAACTGGTGCAATCGCGCGTTGATACCGTTCTTTCAAACGCTCATATACATCGGCCATGTCGCGCGGCAGTTTTTTCAGCAGAGCATTCCTCGTTCTAATCAGAGATTGTTTTTCTTCTTGTTCCACTTTGAAACCAATTTTCTTATACGTTGGTTCATCTATGTCATTCAGCAAATTGTCGACGTCGAAGAGTAACTTGAGATGCATTTCTACTATTTTCGATGACATATCAGTTCCTTTTCTTGAGGTCTTTTTCGACCTGGTTAATCAATGTGATGAATTCATCGGGTGTGTTTGGTTTACTGATCTGTTTCTTCTTAGCCAGTACTTTTGCGATTTGTACAATTTTGCCCAAGGTAATCAGATATTGGTTGCCTGGATCCTGCGGTGGTGCAATTATCAGAAAAATCAAAGAGACGGGTTTTTTATCAATAGCATTGAACTTCATCGGTTTTGTCGTTCGACCCACCGCGATTTCTAATTTATCAACCGCCAGAGAACGACAGTGGGGGATTGCAATACCTTTGCCGATCCCGGTTGAACCAAGTTCTTCTCGTTTCAGTAATGTTGAAACAATGAGTTCTGCGTCAGCTCCTTCCTTGATTGCGTACACCAGGTCTTCTATGACCTTTTCTTTCTTCCCTGGTTTAAGAGATAGAATTATTCTATCTTTTGATAGTAGACTTGCAAGATTCATCTAACCTCCTTTGAGTACAAGTTTCAAGTTCTCCCGCTTTGCGGGATCCACGATTTTCCTGTATATTGTAATCCAAAATGATAAATCGGGACAAGAACCAAGAGCCAAAATAAAACGGATATTTGGAACTTGGGGTTTGGTTCTTGGAATTTGTCATTACATCCTTTCCGGACACGAAATACCAAGTATTTCAAGCCCGCCTTTGATTGTTTCTGCTGTTTTGTTGATGAGTGCAAGACGGGCTTGCGTAAGTTTTTTGTCCTCATTTATGACTCTTTTTTTCTGATAGAAGTAATGGAATATCCGTGCAAGATCAATGAGATAATAAGTGAGGATGTAAGGTTCAGAATTTCTTACAGCATCTTCGATTACTTCATCATATTTGAGAACGGTTTTAGCAAGGACGATTTCTTCCCGTTCCTTTATGATCTTATTGTCAAAATTATTGCTGTATTCAATACCCTGTTCTTGGGCTTTTCTTATAATACTCTTTATTCGTGCATAAGCATACTGAACATAATATACAGGGTTTTCATCAGACTGCTCCAATGCGAGGGCAAGGTCAAAATCAAGGTGCTGGGAATTGGATCTCATCAGCAAGAAAAATCTGACCACATCTTTTGGTATGTGGTCTAGTAATTCCACAAGTGTTTTTATTGTGCCTGCCCGTTTGCTCATCTTCACTGATTTCCCTGCTTCTTTTAAGTGTACCTGTTGGACAATGAGTACTTCAAGCGTATCGCCAGGATACCCAATTGCCATTATTCCGCATTGCAGACTTTTTATTTGAGCTTGATGGTCTGGTCCCCATATATTGATGAGTCGATCATGTCGTCTCCTCATTTTATCAAGGTGATAAGCAATATCAAGTAGCAGGTAGGTATATGTATGGTCTTTATCAGACTTAATGATCACGCGATCTTCGTTGTCACCGAACTTGGTTGTCCTTAGCCAGACTGCGCCATCTTTCATATAGCTCAGGTCTCTTTCTCGAAATAGATCTAAAACTTCATTGACACATCCTTTTTCACATATCGCGGATTCCCGAATCCAGTTGTTGAATTCAACACCAAACTTTTGGAGTATTCGCTTATGTCCTTCTATGAAATAGTCGATTGCATATTTTCTTATTTGCTCAAGATCCCTTATACCTTTTTCTTTAATCTTCTTAGCCAAATCGATTATGTACTCGCCGTAATAACCGCCCTTTGGCAACTCTGCAGTTTTACCATTCAGTTCTCTGATTCTTTGTCTGATGCTTTCTGCAAGGAGAAATGATTGTTTGCCTCCATCATTGACATAGTATTCAGAGACTGCCTTGTATCCAGTCCGGTTCAGCAATCTAACAAGTGAGTCACCAACTGCAGCAGCACGTGCACTTACAATGTTGATTGGTCCGGTCGGGTTGGCGCTTACGAATTCGATCATGATTTTCTGTCCTTTTCCGATGTCGAGCACTTCTGGTTCCCCGAGTAGTTTCTCGAGCACATAGTCATTGCTGATGGTGAAATTTATAAATGCAGGTTTGTGTACAGAAATGCTCTCTATCATGGGATGCTGGATTTGTGAAGCGATTTCCTGTGCTGTTTCATATGGCTGTGCTTTCTTCTGCGCCGCGATCCTAAATGCGATATTTGTTGAATAATCCCCTTGTTTTTCCCTTGGTACATGGTCAATTGTAATTTTTTCTTCTGGAAAGAGCTTCTGCAGGATTCTTTTGAGTTGTTGTCTAATCACTATCGTAATCAACCTGCGGAGCATCTCCCCAGAGCCTACTCAAACCGTAGAATTGTCTTGTCTCTTCCATGAAAATGTGAACGATCACATCAGTGTAGTCTAGCAGAATCCAATTTCCAGATTCGATTCCCTCAACATGGACCGCTTTCTCATATCCGATAAGTGATTCAGCTATTGTTCTATTGTGGATATCTGATAATCCAGTACATATCACAAAGTAGTCGGTAATCGGTGATATTCCCCTTAAATCAAATATCACGATATCGTATCCTTTTTTTTCATCGATCGACTTTGCCAAGTATCTGACTAACTCTTTGGTTGGCGAAATTTCGGTAGGGACCGTCTCAGAATTCTTTTTCGACATCGGCAAAAATCTTTTTGTAGTCCTGTCCAACGATTAATGTAATCTCAATGTAAAGGGCAGGATCAACATCTTTATCGATATTTCGGCAACCTATCTGTTTGGCAAAATAATTTGCATTCACCATATTCTCGTTACTTCTTTCCATCACCACTGTTTCCCTAAAATCTTGGTTCTTGGTATTACCGACTTGAACGACGTTAAATCCCTTTCTCCTGAGGATATTTGTTACTTTGATAGCTAATCTATCGATACCACAACCATTAAGAACTTCAACTCTCATATTGGCATTTTTTTTGTATATTTCCTGTGGATCCGCTTTCGTAAACATGAGCAACAAGGAAACAAGGAAAATACCTAATAACACGATCAATACGTAGATGATAATCTTTCCGGTATGTCCTTGTCTTATTTTGGTTCTCGGCTTATCTGCCATTGAGTTTTAGTGCTCGCGTCTTCCCGTCGACAATCCACGCGAAAGGTCCTACTGTCGTACCGTCCTTGATTTCGGTTTTGCCCTCGATCAGAGTGTGTGGTCTGATGTTGACGAATTTTCCAACTTTGACGGAAAGATCGATATCTGTACTTGCTGGATCCTCAATCCTAACTCCTTGGGACATGAGTTCATTAAACCATCTCGTCTTAATAATCTGACGTGCACGAGTTAGATCTGATTGAGAATTGATTCCCATCATTTCGTCTTCGTCGTATATTCTGAATCCAACGATTTTCTTTCTTTGATTGTACAATTCTTTTACGATGTCAGTTAAGTAGAGTTCACCCTGTTGGTTCTGAGGCTTGACATTGTCCAGAGCACTGAGAATCATCTGCTTGTTTCCATAGTATGCGCCTACATTGATTTCGTTGACTTTTTGCTGTTTAGACGTTGCATCAGTGTCTTCAATAATTCCTGCTACTCGACCACGTTTATCCTTCAATATCCGACCGTAACCAAAGGGATTTTTCATAAGACATGTCAGGATTGTCAAATGGGCTTTTGCCTGTTGATGGTGATTGATGAGTCCTCTAAGAGTATGTTCACTTAATAAAGGAATATCACCATTGAGGATGAGAACATTTGTAGATATAGCGATCTCAATACCTTTTCTTGCAGCGTCACCTGTACCCAGAGGTATTGGTTGAACGGCGTATCTTACTGTCTTACCAAGTTCTTTCTTGATGCTGTTAGTATTCTTTCCGATAACAACAATGATCTCATCACATTTTATTGCATTAACCTTGCCGATTATAAAAGAAATTAGCGGTCTACCGAGAATTCTATGGATGACCTTAGGTGTTTTTGAATGCATGCGTTTACCAATACCAGCCCCTAATATTATTGCACCTAGTCTATTCATCGCCCTGAGCTTCTTGCGCGTGGACACAGGTAACTATAATCAAATATGAATATCTGTCAATACATCGAGTTGTTTATTGCCATAGTTTGATGATTTGCTTGACTATTGCATGTGCCCGTTGTTCACATCCTGCCGGGATATTCTCAATGAGCATCCGACCAGAAACAAATACGGTCACGTCACAATCGTCAAAAGCAATAACGACGAATTTCGTATGTCGGTTTTTTATTACTAAATCCTTCCAATCTCCAGGCATTTTGTCGAATGGTTGAGCAGGAAAGATGTGAAAATACTCTTTTCCTGCAAGACTGCATATCTTTATTAGGCGATATTGAAAATCACGCATTTTTCACGATATCCTTTAGTATGTCAATCAACAGATCAACTTCTTGAAGGGTATTGTAGAGATAGAGCGAAACCCTGGCTGTACCATCTAGTTCCTTTAGGATATAGCGATTGAGTAGAAACGCACAATGGAATCCAGAGCGTATTGCTATCTTACCGAGTTCATCGAGGATAATCGCAATTCGATGAGCGGGGACACCTTTGATCGTAAAAGACACAACGCCGGATCGTTTGCTCATGTCATCAGGTCCATATATTTTGACTTTATCAAATGTGCGAAGTTTGTCTATTAGATAGCCGATGAGTTCTAACTCATGTTTCCTTACTTGGTCCATGCCAATATCAGTAAGGTAATCAACTGCAGCGCCAAGACCAATACCGCCAGCGATATTTGGTGTACCAGCTTCGAATATTGAATATCCCGTCGTATAGGTTATTTTGTCGAGCGTAAGATCGGTAGCTGAACCTCCGCCTATCATCATAGGTTTTAGTTTCTCAACGGTGCAATCTCTGATGAATAGAATACCGGTACCGGAAGGGCCAAGCATTTTATGACCTGATGCTGCGTAGAAATCACAGCCAATTGCTTTTAAATCGACCTTTAGATGGGGAGCAGCTTGAGCGCCGTCGATGAGTACCAAGGCGTTCTTTTCTTTTGCTATTCTTGTGATGTCCTCAACCGGGACGATTGAACCCAGAACATTCGATGTATGCGTGATCGCAACGAGCCTGGTATTTTCATCAATTGCACTTTTTAGTTCATTCAGGTTGAATGTTCCATCCTCTCGGCATTTTATGAGCTCGACTTGTACACCAGATGGTCTTAGGTTTAACCACGGTAGAAGATTAGAATTATGTTCGAGATAAGTCGTGACAATCTTGTCACCCTTATTCCAGGTTAATCCATGTGCCACAATATTAATTGCTTCAGTGCAATTTTTGGTGAAAACAATATTACCATTGGCATTGAAAAAAGCGCGGACTTTTTCATGTGCTTTTTCATAGGCATTGGTAACGATAGTGGAACGACTATGTAAGCCGCGACCAATACTTACTGAAGAAGTATCATAATATTCTCTCATTTTGTTTAGGACCGATCTAGGTTTTAGTGAAGTAGAACCAGAATCGAAATATATGAAATCCTGTGACAGTTGCGGAAAGTCATTCCGTATTTCTTCTAGATCCATAGATTATTATAGTTAAATCTGTTTCGATTTCAAGACTATCATTTCATAAACATTAAGGCAAGCGGAATATTGACACAGATTAGTATTCCGTTATAATTGAATGCATTAAAAATAGCTGAATTTAGTGGATAATCAGTGAATAGTGAAAGGAGATTATGAGGCTCAGCTTGATATTGTTAGGATCTTTATTGACAGTTTTTGCAGAACAATCAATTTATCCAACAGGTGTCATTACTGCAGTAAGTAGTGGTGTAGTGCTCGTCCACCCTGGTGAAACAACCCTCGTCAAGGTTCAGGTACTTGATTTTATTTTTGAAAATGACACTTTGATCCTCGGTGATTCTGGATCTACTACTATCTTTTACCAGGATGGCAGGCTGGACGTTATCGATTCGATCGAGTCATTCGCAGTACCCGCACTCGATACATCAGGTATTATCTCTGGCGTACCAGCTATATCAAACAAGGTACTTGGACTTTTTAAGGAGTTGTACCAATTGAAAGAATGGAATGGAGAAATGATATCTAAAAGCTTAACTAAACAGGGGGAGGATACTCTGCAAATGGTCATTCAACGCCCGGGCAATACTGTTTTGATCGATTCAAGGCCTGATATCATCTGGAGTAAATATCCAGGCGCTAATTGGTATAATATGAGATTGCAGCAAGGCAAACAAATCATCTCCAGCATAGCAACCACCGATACTATTTTCCTCTTTCCCGAGAACGTGGAAGATTTGATCGGTATGTACACGATAAAGGTTCTTGCAATCCGCAATAGCGATACATTGTATACAGCTACATGTTCAATAGACATCCTTGACAGTACAGCAATCCACGGTTTGCGCAAGATTAGTGATAATATCGGACAACGGAAACCTGATTACTTCACGTTTCACCTTTTGAAAGCTGCTTTGTTCAAAAGAAATGGATTAATGCTAATGGCAATGGATAATTATGACAAACTTATTGCTGTTAAACCGAATGAACCAGTTCTCTATAAAGCTGTGGCCGAGATATATTATGAGCTTGGCATCCCCGAACTTGGTGATGCATTCTTAAACTTATCCAAGACCACGATTACGCATCCTTGACTTGTTTGAATATTTGAATATTATCTGATTATGATACGATTTGCATTATTAACAGTTCTCCTTTTTATCTGCTGCAATGAACTGCCGATCGGTGAGGAAGAATTTAATATTAGAGGTAATTTTGATGCACAGGAACTTGAGTTGACCCTTAATAATGCCCTCACTGAATTCGATGAATTCGCCAACCTTGGTAAATCAACCAATCTGGTTGTTGGTAAGAACAGCGACTATGAATCAAGGATACTCTTAGAATTCGATTTTGAAGATAGCTTATATCAAGGCCTCGATGAAATAAAGTTAATTCTCCACACCAATTTGAATCTTAACAATGATACTACAAAAGTAAGCATACACTTGCTGACCCATGAATTTGACGAGGACCAGGCAAATTGGTTTCAAAGGATGAGTGGTGAATCTTGGGAAAGTGAAGGTGGAGATTTCAACGACGATTCTTTGCGTCTTGCAGAATTAAAGGGTGATTCTCTGCTTGTTACATTCAATTACATTGAGCTCGGTGAAATCATCAATGCCGACGGCATGATAATAATCCCGGTCGACTCTGGTTTCAGCTACTTCTATTCAAAAGAAGGCGGTTATGTGCCTAAATTCCTGCTTGTCAAGAACGGTGTTATTTCTTCTATGCCTTTGAGCAATGATTGTTACATCGTTACTGGACCAGAACCATTTTATACAGAAAGTTGGATAGGTTCTGGTATACCGTATCGTAACTATGTCAAGTTTGAATACGATTCCATCTTAGATGATAAAAAGGCAATCTATGCTGAATTGACGTTCAGGCCTGAACAGCATTTTGTTATGCGCGATTCCATTGAAATCGGTGTTAAACAACTGTTAGCACCACTTGATGATTTTAATACTGCGACAGGACCGCTTATTGCGCTTGAAAGATTTGCCGCTGACGACACGGTGTTCAATCTCGATATTGTTCGACATATCCAACATATTATTGAACAACCGGATTCTAATTTTGGTTTGTTTATTGTATTATCGCCTGAAAATTATGAGATTGCTAACTATAAAATGATCAATGGTTCACACACCCTGAAAGTGGGATATATTCTACCACCCCAAGGTAGGTATTAATGGGCACATTGCTGATTTTCCTTATTAATGCATCTATATTTGCGCTTGGTGGTATCGGAGAAGACAATAGCATATTCAGAGATCCATTCCTTGGAGTAAAAGGAAAAGCTCGGATCGAGTTGGCGTTGCGACCTGAATTCAATATACTCAGTGAGGATTCGGATTTCCGGGGACTAGTATGGACCAACCCTTTCACCCTGCGATTAGCGATACCCATTACCAGGGGTTTTGGTTTTGGCGCAGGTAATCTAACAAGGTTTAATCAATCATTCGATATCTTCTTCAGCGAAGATGACCTGGATATGCATCTGCAAGGAAAAGGTGGTATTGAAGAAATCTATCTTAACCTCAATAATGATTTTGGTCTGGGTGAAGTTGCCTTACGTGGGTCGTATCTGTTCGGTAATGCATCTGAAACATGGCATTATTACGTTTCTAATTATTATCTGGTTGATTCCTTTCTGTATAAATATGAGGGAAAGATTTTTTCTGCAGGGCTTAAACTGAGAGCCAGAGAGCTGTTTGATGTTTCTTTGTTCGGCGAAGCTTTTGGTAGTATTGCAATGAAAAGACAAGATTCTGACACAATGATTGATCTGCCTGCCCGAGTATCATTCGGTATCACTCCTCAGAAAAAGCTCATGGGTGGAAAACTGACGTTGTTTTTGGAACATTCATTCTGGCCAGATGATAACCAGATAAATGAATTCCGATCGCCGTACAGGTTTAAACTGGGTTTTTCCAGAGAAAGGTTTGCAGTCAGTTATTTTTACAATCCCTGGTATCTGCAGAATATTGCAGAACACGGTATTGACGTATCGCTTGCGATACCGATGAAACGGATTGGAGCATTAACATTTGACCTTGGGCTCTCGCTCAAGAATAAAGGGTCATTGAAGGAGCTGAGGATTAGCCCTGAGATCAAACTTATCTTGACTGAGCTCTTCGCTCGAAGAAGGAAATAGCAAAGTGTTTTCTGTTGTAATAGACACAAACCTGTGTAAGTGACAAAATTTATCTGACGGATCAGGATGAAACATAGGATTTTAGTACTCGATGATGAGGAAAGCCTTATTAAGTGGCTTTCCTACGCATTAGAGCAAAAAGGTTATGATGTATTTGCTACTACTGAACCAAAGACTGCGCTTGAGGCGTTGAGAAAAACGAAATATAACCTCGTTATCAGCGATATCAGAATGCCAGATATCGATGGCTTTACATTTTTAAAAAAGGTCAGAAAGATCTACCCAGACATTCCGCTTATTTTCATAACTGCCTATGGTTCTATGGAATCGGCAGTCAATGCACTACGTGATAAAGCAAGTGACTATATCCTCAAACCATTTGGTATTGATGAGCTACTCTTACGCATAAGAGCCAATATAGTTAAACCAGTAGAAGCCTCTTGTCAGACGATTGGAAAAAGCAAACAGATCAGAGACGTACTTGATATGGTCAAGAGAATTGCGAATACTGAAACTACAGT
>CBFDDH010000050.1:0-13661 GCA_965603515.1 uncultured bacterium | reverse complement strand
GATGGCTTGGAAGATCTTTCAAAAGACGAATTCTTTTGTCCGGTAACTGGTAGCCAGTATCAATATAACTCGGTGACCGGTCAGGTAACATGCCCAGACCATCCCTAGCGGGAAATTCTAATTTCTGAATCCTAGACAAATTCGAATCCTTAAACTCAAAACAGGTTTTTAATACCTTTGCTGGTAAGAATATTGCCGTCGATGAACATAACACTTGACATATGACTATATTTATCTATTATCATATATGGAAGTAGCATTATCA
The DNA here is from genome assembly GCA_965603515.1 of uncultured bacterium. Classification (GTDB taxonomy): domain Bacteria; phylum Hydrothermota; class Tepidihabitantia; order SM23-42; family SM23-42; genus JAUVZL01. The sequence continues at coordinate 13,396 of CBFDDH010000050.1, read as the reverse complement.
GATATCGGGTCTGAAAGATTCAATGCCCTTGCTCATCCCTTGCGTCTCAAAATTTTGGAGAAACTACGCAGCGGTCCATGCTGTGTTTGCAGAATCGTACCATATGTGGATGGCGAACAGTCCAATGTCTCACACCATTTAGCTATTTTACGAAAAGCTGGTATTGTGAGTACTGAAAAGAGAGGGTTAGAAGTCTGGTACGCGGTCACTGATCCTAAGATATTCAGGCTTATTGATATAATGGATGAGTTGATCGTTAATGATCTCAATAGAAGTCGTGATATCTTGCAGGCAGTGACCAGAAAATGATGGTAATGTTGTCGATCAGATAAGAGGGATTGATTTGGCTACGACATTGATGGAAAATGCTGAGCAGATAATTCAAAGCAACCCCTGGCTTGCTTTTTTGGTTGTCTTTGTCGGAGGACTCCTTACTGCTTCGAATCCGTGTGTTTTGGCCATGATTCCACTCATGATAGGTTTTATTGGCGGCACCAAGGAATTAGTCGGTTTCCGAAAGGCATTTGTTTTCTCCTTGCTTTTTGTAATCGGCTTATCAATCACCTTCGGGATCATGGGCGTAATTGCTGCAACCACCGGTAGTCTGCTCGGTGATGTAGGGAGCTTCTGGCGTTATATAGTTGTTGCAGTCTGCTTTATTATGGGTATACATCTGCTTGAGATAATAAAAATACCAATTCCATCGTTGCAAATAAAACATAACAAATTGACTGGTGTTATCGGATCTCTGTTCATGGGCATGCTTTTTGGTGTGGTTTCAACACCTTGTGCAGTTCCTATCCTCGCGGTAATACTTGTTTTGATCGCCGCAAAAGGGAATATGGTTTATGGTCTCGGTTTGCTATTCTCATATGCATTGGGGCATTGTGTATTGATCGTGGTTGCTGGAACCTCTATCGGTGCTGCCAAGAACCTGCTGGAATCGAAACGTTTTCAGCGTGCAAACTTTTATCTACGGAAAGTTGCGGCAGTTTTGATAATTCTAGTGGGTTTCTATTTTTTGTTGACTAAGTAAAGGGCGTTAGGAAGGAGGGTATATGAATAACAATATTAACACGTTCATCGTGCGTATTTTAATTTTTACACCCTGGTTTGTTTTTGCATGGCAGGACAATTTCGTGCTTAGTGGTGAAGGTAAACTTCGTTTCAGATACGTGGAAGCTAACCAGGATGAGATAACCGGTACCTTTGGTGAAGCTTTAAAACAGGGATTGAGCATGAGACAAAGATTCGACCTGTCTGGAGATTTCTTTCTTACTGAAAACCTGACAGTTGGAGGTACGGTGAGAACATCTAATGAGGATTCCAAGGATATGCTGGGAGTACCTGATTTCATATCGACAAGAGCCGTTGCTGGATGGTGGTTCGCTAATCTTTACAAAAAGCCTTTCGATATTACAATTGGTTCTTATGAAACAAGCTTTACACCGTTGACTTTGATGCGCTGGGATCAAGATGATAATCCGCTGGGAGCCTCAGGATGCGGTTGCCAAGTTGCCATTGGTGGTATCAATGCTGAGAGCCTGGAGGAGCTGAAAGAGGATTACAGGCTTGCAACAGCAAAGATTGAAGGAGGGATCGGTGATATCACATTGCTCTTTGCCCGACCAATGATCGCGGATGAGGATACAACATACGCGCGTCATGTATATGGCGGTCGAGCTCGACTTGTCCTTCCCTATACCAGGAATTTCTCAACGATGGTGATCGGCGTCACCGGTCTCAGGGCACAAGATGATGTAGAATCAGTAGATCAGGCGACCTATGATCCTCTCCAAAGTGATGTTATCAGCGTTGATATTAATCTTCCCCTTTTTTGGAAGGTTACCTGCATCGCTGAATATGCGCGTAGTATTCGGGATGATAATCTATCGAGTAGTATTGATATTACTCATGCTGAAAATGGCATTATCGCCGGTTTAAAGATCACGAGCAGTGATGTTTTTGAGGCAAATGCATTATATCTCCGGCTTGATCCATATTTCTCACCTTTATACAGAGCAATTTCCTATGCCAAGAACCGCCAGGGCTTTCGCTGCGCCATGACATACCGGAAACTGTCTGTTTTTCGACAGCTGTTAAATATATCAATGTATGCAAAAGGATTGCGTGATATCAAACCGACCTGGAATGATGCGATTACAGAATGGCATGGTTCCTTGGCAGAGTATTTGATCGGCAATGTTGCGGCGAGTCTAAGAGTCAGCAATGACTGGAGAATTGAAAGCAGTTATGAATATAGAAATAATCAGAGAACCGATGATATCTCTACTTTATCTATAGAGACCATAGACGAGCAAATCCATATTGCTTCTTTTTCTATTGCATATGAGTTTACCTTGCAGAGCAGCATTATGTTGAAATATCAATTTATCAAGAACATCGACGGTACAGGGCAAAACGATTATGATGCTCATATGCCTGTGCTGGAGTTTTCTTTCAAATTTTAAACAATAAAAAGAGAGGTTTTATGTTTCGACAACATGATAAATCGGTAATAATATCGGTATTCTTTTTTAACATGTTTATCATAACCCTCGGCTATGGTTATGATATCAACACGCTACAGGGTACAGATATCCTAGAAGTAATTTCAGATAATATTGATTCGTGTGCTATTGAAATAGAAAATGAAGAATACAGTAAAGCAAAGGAATTGCTTGAACATACTTCAAAACTGTGGCGAGATTTTCAAATGCATCACAACAAGATGTTTTCAGGTGAGATCGAGGAGCTCGAGCAACTCCCTGGATTTTTTTCGGATGTTTCAGAAGCTCTGGATAAAACACACAGTTATGTCGGGGTAAATGAATTTGATGAAGCATTGACCTCGCTGGAATTATTGAAAGGGTTATTACCAGAACTCATCGAGACAATAGACTTGTCGGTTCTTCTGGATTTCACCGGTCCAAAATGCAAGGCGTGCAAAACTATGAAGACCCGCTTACCGGATATCGCATCGGACTATAAAGGCAAGCTCCGGATTGTCTTTGTCGATGCTAATAAAGAAAGAGATTTAGTAAAAAAATATAAAGTCATGCTCATCCCAACTTTAGTATTCATCACTCGCTCAGGTGAAGAAGTTGAGCGCCATATTGGAGATATGGAAGAGCGTACAATAAGAGCGAAACTTGACGAGTTGATGGCCGAGTGATTTTTAGCTACCAGGGATAATTGCAATAATGGATCAAGGAGGATGAAGAAGATGATCAGGCATCCGGTATTACTCATAAGTCTTACTGCAGCACTATTCAGTGTTTCGGCTCTGGGCTATTGTGATAATCTGCATTCCAGTGTTCAGGGCATCGAAATTATCAGTGATATCATCGACCGGGTTGATGAAATATCTACTGTCATAGAACAGAATGACATTGATAATGTCGAGCAGTGGGCTGTAGAAATTAGGGGTCTGTGGAAAACCTTTGTTGACCACAATGAGTGTATGTTTATCGACGAAATTGAAAAATCAACGAGCATCGATGATGCTATCCATGAGGTGATGGAAAGCCTTGAACAACTCCATGAATACAACACAGAGGATGTGGCAGAGCTGCAGGTTTTGTATATAGATCTCCATAAGGATCTGGAGGATTTGCTTGTGGAGATCAGCCATCCCGTACTTCTGGCATTTTTGGGCCCGAAGTGTAAGTCGTGGCCAAACTGCAAGACCGGTGAGATCATGAAAGAGCGGCTTAGCGTGATCGCGTCAAAATACGAAGGCGTGATCCGGGTTACTGTAATCGACATAACCAAGGAAAAAAGCATCGCGAAATCATGGAAAATCATGCTCGTTCCGACGCTGGTATTTATAGATCAAACAGGTGAAGAGATATATCGCAGGTCAGGGGAAACCGATGAATTTCTCATGGAGGACAAATTGGATGGTTTATTAGAATAGGATAATATATGAAAGATAGAACAAAACTGATTCTTTTTATCGTTGTTTTTCTGGTAGTCTATTTTGTACCCTTGCACGGCGTCAGGATAATGGGTGCGATCCTCGAAGCCTTTTTCATGGTGCAGGAATATGCGCGGGAGCATGTTCTATTCTGCTTGATCCCGGCTTTTTTTATTGCCGGTGCGATAAGTATTTTTATTTCCAAGGAAGCGGTGATAAAATATTTTGGTGCAAAAGCGAATAAGATACTTGCTTATGGTATAGCTTCTGTTTCAGGTAGTATTCTTGCAGTTTGTTCTTGTACTGTTCTGCCTATGTTTGCCGGCATCTATACGCGGGGTGCCGGGATAGGTCCGGCAACTGCGTTCCTGTATGCAGGTCCGGCGATAAATATCCTGGCTATAATACTGACCGCACGTGTGCTCGGTTATGAAATGGGGATTGCCCGAGCCGTCGGCGCGGTTGCCTTTTCCATTATCATTGGGATCCTTATGTCGTTGTTCTTTACAAAAAAAGCTCAGACAGAAGAAGATTTAGCCGTTGGTGATACAACGGCAGAAAAACCACGCAGCTTGTTACAGAATGGTTTGTATTTTCTGGTCCTGATTCTTATTCTGATATTTGCTGCTTGGGCAAGACCGGCAGAACCGGTTGGTTTACAGAATGCGATATATAGTATCCACTGGTATCTAACAGGTGGAGCGCTTCTTGTTCTACTGGTCATGCTCTTTAAATGGTTCAAGAAAAATGAAATTACCGACTGGTTACAGTCCGCATGGTTTTTTACCAAACAGATCCTTCCCTTACTTTTTGCCGGTGTACTGGTTGCCGGATTTCTTCTGGGAAGACCGAATACAGATTCGGGTATCATCCCAGCGAAATATGTGGCGATGCTTGTCGGTGGTAATTCTCTGTGGGCGAATTTCTTTGCTTCGATCTCTGGTGCTTTCATGTACTTTGCGACGCTTACTGAAGTGCCGATTCTGCAGGGATTACTGGGCAGTGGTATGGGCAAGGGACCTGCCCTGGCATTACTACTTGCCGGACCGGCATTGAGTTTACCAAACATGCTTGTAATCCGAAGTGTCATGGGTACGAAAAAGACCCTGACTTATATTTTGCTGGTTGTGATACTATCGACGATCATTGGTTGGGCGTACGGCATGTTATTTTAGCTGAAGGTCTCACATGAAATCCAACAAAAGCATAAAGACTCTCGGGCTCTGGGAAAGATATCTGACCATCTGGGTATTATCGTGTATCATAGCTGGTATTATACTAGGCAGGTTATTTCCAGGGTTCAGCGTCGTGCTCAGCAGATTAGAGGTTGCCAATGTATCTATCCCCATTGCCATTTGTCTTTTCTGGATGATCTATCCGATAATGGTTCAGATTGATTTTCGAAGGGTGGCAATTGCCAGTAAGACACCCAAACCCATAGCTGCAACATTGATTGCCAATTGGGGGATCAAGCCCTTTACCATGGCATTCTTTGCCTGGTTTTTTCTTAGTGTCGTATTCAAGGGATCAATACCTGAAGAGATTGCTTTACAGTATCGTGCCGGTATGATACTGCTCGGTATTGCGCCCTGTACTGCAATGGTGTTAATGTGGAGTTATCTTGCAGAAGGCAATATGGCGCATACCCTGGTTATGTGCGCAGTCAATTCTCTCACTATGGTTTTCCTGTATGCGCCGATGGCAGGTTTGCTTTTGGGCGTTTCCGGCATTCCGATACCATGGGCAACAATTGCCTTTTCAGTGTTGATTTACATCTGTATCCCTTTGGTTGCTGGCTACTTTACGCGTACACTGAGCATAAAAAGAAAAGGGCTTGGTTGGTTCAATACACGCATTGTTGCACCCTTGAAAATCGTGGCAGTTATCGCGTTATTAGCGACTTTAGTTCTTGTCTTCATACTGCAGGGCTATGTCATTGTAGACTTGCCTGGTGCAATTGGCATGATAACAATTGGCATATTTGCCAACATCATACTGCTGTTTGCATTGTCCTACGTGGTGGCAAGGATGCTTGGCCTTGGTTATGAGGATGCGGCACCTACGGCAATTATTGCAGGTAGTAATCACTTTGAGGTTGCTATTGCTGTTGCAACCACACTTTTTGGGGTGAAATCGGGAGCAGCGCTTGCGACCGTAGTTGGCGTTTTAACCGAAGTTCCGATTATGCTGTTTCTTGTCTGGCTCTGTAAGAAGACAAGAGGATTTTTCAGATCTTAAGAGAAAGATAACATGAGATGTTATTATGAATAAGAAACCTTTTAGAACATTGTGTAGAATCGGTATTGTTGTCTTGTTGTTTCTTATTATCGCTATTGTGCTTATTCTAAAAAATAAAAAGCCCCGTGATATTGAGATTACCGATGTTTCAATGGATTCCAGCGCTACTGTTGATTCAGTTGTAAAGGAGGATTCACTCATCCAAATCAGTAAATCCGATATCACCACTGCTAACGTGTCGCAGGATGATTCGCTTATAGAGCAAGCGGTACCTGTACCACCAGAAATGGTAAAGGACATACCTTCTCTCTCTCAGAATATACTGGCAAATGTCAGTGGCGAGGCGATTACAATCGCGCAATTCGACAGCATTTTCAATGCGCTGCCGGCGCAGGCTAAGGATTATTTCAAAGATGATAAAGCAGTTTTTTTGGAAGAACTCATCACCAGGCAGCTATTACTCCAGGACGCACGACGGAAAAAAATTCAGGAAAAACCTGAATATAAAACAGCGGTCGCCCAAAATCCAGGGCAAACTGATGATATTATGATCAATATGCTGATACAAAATATGGTTTCTGCAGTTTCATTGACTGAAAATGAGTCAGAAGAATTTTTTGAACAACATAAAGATCAGTTTTCCAACAAAGACTATGAATCGGTCAAGGAACAACTACGTCCAATGGCACAGAAGGAGAAAGAAAGACAGGTCATAGAGACTTACATTAATAATCTGAAGTCTAATGCAAAAATCACGAGGAATGAAAAATTGATAAAAAAACAAGTGTCACTTATTCCTGATAATCCCCTGAATAAAGCACTCAAATCAGGCAAAGCAGTTGTCGCGGATTTTGGCAGGGGTACCTGTATGCCCTGCAAGATGATGGAACCAATACTCAAGAAATTGCAGAAGGATTATGAAGGTAAGACATCGATCCTTATCCTTGATGTTGACGAGTATGCTTCACTATCTCAAAAATACGGTGTTCGTATGATACCCACGCAGATATTCTTTGATGCCAATGGAAAAGAAGTATACCGGCACCAGGGATTCATGCCGGAGGAAGATATTGTAGCACAATTGAAAAAAATGGGGGTTGAATAGCCATGCTCATTGGAATTATTACCTGGTTAACCAAAGCAGTCGAAGGCAACCCTATCATTGCAATTGGAGCGTCGTTCATCTGGGGTATTTTAAGTATTATCCTCAGTCCGTGTCATCTTGCCAGCATACCTTTGATTATTGGTTATATTGATGAACAGGGGCAGATAACCGTAAAACGAGCATTCTGGATATCGTTGCTTTTTTCATTGGGGATTCTTGTGACTATCGCACTGGTTGGTTTGGTGACCGCCCTTACCGGACGGATGCTCGGCGATATCGGTGCGATTGGCAATTATATTGTCGCCGTGATATTTTTTGTAATTGGGCTGCATTTACTCGATGTTATTCCTTTACCGTGGTCAGGCTCAGGTGGCAAACAAATAAAACAGAAAGGAATGCTTGGTGCCTTTATTATTGGATTGACATTTGGTCTTGCCTTAGGACCCTGCACCTTTGCCTATATGGCACCGATGTTGGGCGTTGTCTTCAAGGTTGCTGCAGATAAAATGTTCTATGCGATTGGTCTACTGCTCGCCTATGGTGTTGGTCATTGTTCAATAATCGTCCTTGCCGGTTCTTTGACCGAAACCGTAGGGCACTATTTACACTGGACAGAAAGATCAAAAGGAGCGGTGATCGTGAAGAGAATATGCGGTATTCTAGTAATTATTGGTGGTATTTATCTAATCGCAACATCATAAAAAGGAGAGAAAAATGGAAATAAGAATTTTGGGTCCTGGTTGTCCCAGGTGTGAGGACGTAATGAAACGAACGATCGATGTCCTTGCTGAACTCGGTTTTGCTGCGGATGTTCAAAAAATTACTGATCTTATGAAGATCGCTGAATACAACGTTATTGCAACACCGGGTCTTGTTATCAACGGTAAGGTCAAGTCAGTCGGTAAAATCCCATCAAAAGATGAGATAAAAAAGTGGATAACAGAAGAGCAGTAGCTATCGGACTAATACGATTTTCTTGATAATTTCAGAATCTTTGTTCGACGCCCGGACAAAATAGACACCAGCAGGTAATTGTCTGCCGCTGTCGTCATTACCATACCAGGTTATCTTACTCGTATTACTATATATTCTTACTTGCCTGCCTGTAACATCAAAGATCGCAAGAGATGGATCTTGTCCATTGAACATTATTGTGAAGTGAGAACCGTTCACAGTCGGGTAGATGGTCAGTTCTGGATTGAACCTGGTTTCGGTCACCTCTTCTGCTGCGGTCTCATAGGGTACGGCCATGATCGCCACTGCTGCGACATGTGCTTTTATTACCTCAGTGCAGAAAGCATTATCATTATAGCCGGAGCCGATCGTATCTCCTGGTGAATGATACCATGGATTTGTTACGCCGTAGTCCTCGATACCGAGTAATGCGGGATATCCATAATCCAGAAATGATTGATTGTCAGAAGGTATCCAGTTACTCGTTAAGTGCTTGTCCGTAGGAAGTGTCGTGTATGAATCAGCTGCGGCAATAAAAAAGTCAGCAAGCCAATCGCAAGAAGGGTTTGATATTTTACCGATAACTTCAAGGTCTTCTGGCTGTACATCAGAATACCCGATCATATCAGCATTGAAGACACCGCGTATGCTGTCACCGCGTGTATAAGCCTGTTGAGCATAGTACTCACTGCCGTAGAGACCGAATTCTTCTCCAGAAAAAGCCATATACCGGATAGAATATTCGAAATCATAGTTTTGCATAACACGGGCGGCTTCGAGCGCCGCGGTTGTTCCGCTAGCATTGTCATCAGCCCCGGGTGCTATCTCTGGAGCCAAATAAGAAGTCGCATCAAAGTGCCCACAGACAACAGTATAAATTGAATCTGGATAGAGTACACCACGTTTTACACCAATGACATTGGGTGCGTGACCACCTGTGTGGTATTGTAAGTATACAGAATCCAGGTCATAGGCATTGAATTCATCTGCGATCCAATCCGCTGCTGAAAAACAGGAATCATAGGTTGAATATCGGGACACGAAATCCTGGAGTCGCTGTACGTTGGCAAGTACAGAGTCCGCATCAACAAGATCCACGATCGCTTGGATAGTAGGATCTATTAATATTTCAGGTTGTGGATTTCCATCACTGAGCACGATAGATCGCAAGAATAATTTCTTAACCATAACTTTTTGTTTGATCAATTCTTCAAATACTGCGTGATCGATCCTAAGAAGATAATCCATATTTTCGCTGAACAGAATATCACCGTAAAGACCGAGATCGATTGTTTCATCAACCTGGCGAACGAGATAGTAATCATCTTCACTAGGGTTCCCATCGAGTACTTCAAACGACCGGTTTGAAATCAGGTTAAATTCTTCCTCATTTACAAGAAGGATCGCAGTATGCTCGAGCTCAACAAGAACTGCAATGTCTGTTTTGATAAACGGCTTAAGCCTTGTTCCATCAAGATCGATCCTTACAAGATATGTATCAGCAAATAACATAATACCTAGAATTATATAAAGAAATAGTAGTTTTTTAAACATACAGCCTCCTTTTTTTTAATAATACCACATAACTAGGACTTATTGCCTGAACTTGATAAAGCGGATATCATTGATCAGGTCCTTGCGTACTGAAAAACCGATCACTGCGCAGTGGTCAAAATTTGGCGAGTCTATGACTTTTGTGACGGTTACTTCACCCTGTTCCTTGCCTTCTCGATCAAGCGCCAACACCTTATCACCTTTTTTAGGTCTGGGAAGCAGTTCATAAGGGATATAGATAATCGAATGATCTTCGGGTGTTTCATCGATGACAAATATCGCAAGTCCAGGACATTTTGGGATACATAATAAACAACCTGTACACTTTTCATAGTCAATCTCGGGTAGTTCAATTATTGAGCCTGGGATTGAAATCGCGCCCTGAGCACATGCATCAACACAAGGGTCACACGGGATTTTTTCCGGACATTCAATGACGACATATGTTTTTTTTCCTCGACGGACCTGTGATGGAGTTGTATTCATTATCATATGGTAATCAAAAATCTATAGGTGTCAATGAGGAAAGATGGGCTTGGCTTTGAATCCTTGGATTACAACAGATGTTTCTTCCTTTTTAATTTACTGAAGGCTATAAGTATAACGCAGATTAGTAATGGTAAAAGCATGCTGTTAGCGAATCCTGAATACCAATAGTCCTCTGCAAATTTGTGATATTCAGTATCATCAGGAGATTGATAGATTGAAATATCAGATGACATCTCAGAAGGGTTTGTATACTCTCTTTTTAATTTTGTAATATAACTACCTTCTTTAATATATTCGTGAAGAATAGGATACTCTTGCTTAATACCATCCAGCTCTTTTTTGGAAATGTTATTGGCATACTCAAGTTCAGCATTATCAAAGAACATCTTATGTTCACTAACAACATAGAGATATAACGAGGTTGACCCTAAGGATGAAATCGAAGAGATCTTCATTGGATAAACAAGTGTGTCTGATGGAAATTTAAAACTGATGCCAACACTCTCATCAGAACTTTGTTGGGTCGTATCAGAACGAGCAATGAAAAAATAGTTCCAGTTGCGATTTATGTAATTTTCAAACATTGCCTCAGCACCAGCGATTACAATATAATCGTTGTTATTTAACCAGGTGGTCAGAGAATCAGCAGTATTAGTATGGATGAGGACTGTACCTAAGAATCCGATGGTATCATAACTCACCACATTATAGTAGTCTTGTCCATATTTATCTCCCAAGCCGCTTCCTGTACCAAATGGTCCACTACATCCTCCTTCAGTATAAAGCGGTGCAGTGAGATGTGCTAAATTAGTGAAGAGTTCTACATCTACTTCACTAACCTGGGGTTGGGAAGGTAAAGGAATAACCCATGCAAAGCCATTATAATCATTGACCCAGTACGCTTTTACCAAAATTGAAAGTTCTTCTGAGTCTGGTAGGACTTTTATGATGGCAACCTGGTCTGAGCTATAAATTTCATAATCTCCCTGTGGTGGTATCATACCACCATCAGCCCAGATAAGTCTGATGAAGATCGCGAGTAATGACAATTTCTTCATTTTGCCCCCTAATTTAAACCAACTAATAAACCTAATCCTAAACTGTTCAATGATGCATAGTCTAAATACGGTGGTTGATTTTCTAACCATGGATTTCTTTTTTCCGCTCCGAAAGGAATGAGATTTACATACAATTTTAATCCGATTCTGAGCCTACGTATATCCTTGAACAGATATGCGGCGGCACTGGTTCCATAAGATCTGCGCCATACGCTTTCTCTGATAACTATGCCGCTATCTTTAACAACTGGATACAGAAATTCGCCGAAATAATAACCAAGATTAAAAGCAAACCCAATATTCTGTGTGGCATTCACTTTTAATTGCAGTCCACCACCGCCTGCCCTGAGGGTCAATGGTAAGCCCGAGCTATTAGAATCATAATGCATATATTCATCTTTATAGAAAAAATCTGCGAATATTCCAGGGACGATCAATCCTTCGACAAAACTATTCTCAAGTTCAATGTGATAGAAATATGTGAAACGTATTTCCGTATCACTGTCAGGCAATAATATGCCAAGAGAAAGGGACGGATTGTACAGTTGGCATACAATAATAAATATCATCATATCTTAATATTCCTCCACTTCATAATAGTACATTGATCATCTGTTGTCAATATCCCTGTGCTATTCAATTGTATTATGCAGGATAATCGTGAAAAATCTGTGAAAAATCGAAGGATATGGGGATTCCATGACCTGCTTGACCGTAACTTGATTTCGAATATAATAGAGTATGAAAATTATTTGTCGTTGTGAAGATGTTACTGAAGAAGAGATCATTGAAAAAATTCATGGAGGTTACCACACGATCGATGATCTTAAACGCATTATCCGGGTTACAATGGGACTTTGTCAGGGAAAAGGCTGCCGTAAGCACATCGCTAAGATAATTTCACATGAACTCGGTATCCCGGTTGCGCAGATTGTCCAGCCCACTTACCGACCACCCACAAAACCTATCCCCATCAGTGCCACAGTAGAAGAGAAATGAATAACAACCTATCCCTGCCCTTTTTCCTCAGTCGAATTCTGTAGTCGTTCGATTTATCGAACTGATAGAATAATGAAAATCCCAATTGACATTAACTCATTCAAGAAATTCAATGTTGTTGACCTCGGACAAAAAGACTATAAGGAAGTCTGGGATCTTCAAAAGGTAATCCATGACAAAAGAGTGCAGGAAAAACTCTGCAATACTTTGTTGCTCGTTGAACATAATCCGGTTATCACCATGGGTAAGAGTGGTAAAACCCTTAACCTATTACTGTCTCCAAAAGTGCTTGAAAAAAAGGGGATCGCATATTATGAGATCGAACGGGGTGGTGATGTAACCTATCATGGTTATGGACAGTTGGTTGGCTATCCTATTTTCAATGTGAAAAAAGGGTTAGCAGGGATAAGACCGTTTGTTAATAAGATGATGGATGCGATAATAACGACGCTTGCCACATTTGGCATATCAGGAGAAAAAAGAGAAAAGATGATCGGAGTTTGGGTTGCTGAGAAAAAGATTTGCTCAATAGGGATCGCGGTTAAAAGGTGGGTGAGTTTTCACGGGTTTGCCCTCAATGTGAATACTAATTTAGATCATTTTGATTTAATCGTTCCCTGTGGTTTGAAAAACGTTACCATGACATCGATGCAGGAAATACTCCAAAAACAAGTAGATTTTGATAAGGTGAAGCAAAGTATCATAGACAGCTTTGCTTCAGTTTTTAGAGGCACGCCAACTACAAAATGTTTAGACGAGATCATCTAAGAAAACCCGAGTGGTTAAAGGTTAGAATTCCGTCAGGTTACGATTTCCGGGCAGTTTCTGACTTACTCAAACAGTATAATCTTTCAACTGTGTGTCAGGAAGCGCGCTGTCCTAATATGCACGAATGCTGGAACAATAATAGTGCTACAATAATGATATTGGGAAAAATTTGCACGCGCGCTTGCCGTTTCTGCTCGGTTGAAACTGGAAATCCAAGGGGTAAGATTGATCCTCAAGAACCCGGTCATGTAGGTGCGGCGATAAAAAAACTCGGGCTGAAATATGTTGTAATAACTTCAGTGGACCGTGATG
>CBFDDH010000049.1:0-15394 GCA_965603515.1 uncultured bacterium | reverse complement strand
GTTCCAGTGAGATCAGATACATCTTTAAAAAAGGTGTTGATTGTGGTGTTTAAATCCGGACGTATTTCGCCTTGAAGACCTAGCTCATAGCTAACCGTTTTTTCTGGTCCAAGCATGGGGTTGCCAATAGGCGGTGGATCGAGGTATGACGGTAAAGGCAGCAGGCTATAGTAACCATACTGATAGTCGCGCAGCGGCGGTTGGACATACCTTCCAACATTGGCTCTTAAGAGGAATTTATCGGTTACCAGAAAAGAAAAACCCAGACGGGGTGATACGACAACTATTGGTCCACGATGGTTGAGCGTATATGTTGTGGTATCACCTGAGATGCTTGTTTCGACCATAGCATTTGGGTCGTTCTGAAAATAGTCGATTCGACAACCAATCTTAGCATACAATCCCTTGAAATCAATATTATCTTGTAGATACATTGCATATTCATTGGGATGATACTGGTACTCGTCGATAATTTGATATACAGTATCGCTGATAAAATACGAGAAATTATCAAAGACCTGATCAGTATATTCAAAACCAGCTTTGAGTTCATGGTACTCATGAACCTGCATATTAATTCCGAAATTAGCCCTCATTATTTCGGAAGTTTTATCCTGGTACTCATAGTAATCACCTTCGCAAATTATTGTCCAATAATCTGCACCAAAAGGATTATTGACTCCACCGTGAGGCCACTGGAGTGATCCGTAATCGCGAAAGGTAATATCGTCAAAACGACCATATGTACCCGGTTCACGCACGCCATATACCCTCTGTGTGTACAGCCTGCTCAGGGTAAGGTTGAAAAGATAATGCGTATTGGGCAGATAGTTGATATTGAAAGTCTGCAGATTACCTTTTTTTATGTCTGAACGGTAGTTATCAAGATTGAATTTCCATTCTGAATTATAGCGGTCGAATTGGCTCCGTGATAACGCACCGCTTATACTAACATTCAGTTTACCAGACGGTGCAAAGAGCCATTTCCCATAAAATGAATAATCATCTCTTTGTTTATGCGGTAAAATATAGAGTTTTGGATCCCAATCATCAGTATGCATCATATCGAGTGAAATCAATCCTTTGAATCGTTTTGATATTGGGAGATGGATTGAAGCAAGATAATTTTCATAGCCGAAATCATAATAGAATGGCATAATCCTTTCAGTTTTTGCATATGTCTTTGCGTGGAACTTATTTTCAGGGAATGCAGTGATAAGATTGATTACGCCGGACATAGCGCGGCCGTATTCTGCATCAAATCCCCCAGGCAAAAAGATGATTTCGTCAACGATCCCTTTTGAAACATTAATTGCCAGATCTCCTGTTTGGGGATCGATAATCGGGACATTATCGATCATATACTGGACCTCAGTTGCCCGACCACCGCGTACGTATATTGCTGTGTCAGAACGAGCTACCCCTGGTTGGAAACCTACCAGCTCAGTTGCATAATCAACGGGCAGGTAGGGTAATTCAGTCTTCCTTATTATATATGTTGTACCGACCATATCTTTTTTCACCACGGGTATTTCACTGGTTACAGTAATTGGCGCTATTTCAATGGTTGTTTGTTCCAGCGTGATATCCAGGCGTACAGTTTGGTCGACTTCCACGATCACATTTGTGATGTGCTTAGACTGAAAGCCCATATAGGAAACCTCAATTGTGTAAATACCTGGCGCTACATTAAGAATGTAGAAACGTCCATTATCATCGGTGGCAGTACCTATATCAGTATTGAGAATAATCACGTCAGCGTGAGGTATGGTTTCTTTTGTAGCTTCGTCTCTGACAACCCCCTGGATTTTGCCAGTGATGCCACTTATCATAAGTAGTGTGAATAGCAAATTGGTCATGCTTTTTCCTCTGTCCATTATAATGTGGATATTGTCAATGTCAAGATGCTCGACTTATGACCCCCATATGGGGCTTGATTTCTGCAGATAATAGGTTATAATTCCAAAAGGAGGCAAATGACTAATTATTTTATGACTTCTGAATCAGTAACTGAAGGACATCCTGACAAGATATGCGACCAGGTGTCAGATGCCATCCTGGATGCAGTTTTAGAAAAAGATCCATTTGGCCGAGTTGCCGTAGAGGTTTTGGCAACCCGAGGGCTGATTTTTGTGTCGGGCGAGATGTCAACTGAGTGTTATGTTGGAATCGCCGAGATTGTACGTTCATTATTATATGAAATAGGGTATACTGATACGGATATGGGTATTGATGCTGAAACTTGTGCTGTAGTATCATCAATTCAAGCGCAATCCGGTGATATTGCGATGGGTGTGAATATCGGCGGTGCAGGCGATCAGGGGATGATGTACGGTTTCGCTACCGATGAAACGTCCGAGCTTATGCCAATGCCTTTGATGCTTGCTCATGGTTTGGTTCGGCGGCTTACTGAAATAAGAAAAGCCAATATCGTCAATTATCTGCACCCTGATGGGAAAGCTCAAGTTACGATTGAATATGACAATGAAGGAAAACCATTACGAGTGGATACGATACTTGTTTCTGCGCAACACCATGTTGATGTGAAAAATGAGAAGATTCACGAGGACATTAAGAAGTTGGTGATCGAGGAGGTTGTAAAGAATCAGTTGATCGATGATCGAACCAAAATTCTCATAAACCCGACAGGTCGATTTGTCATCGGTGGACCTCAGGGTGATACAGGTTTAACCGGAAGAAAGATCATTGTTGACACTTACGGTGGTATTGCTCATCATGGTGGTGGATGTTTTTCTGGGAAAGACCCGACAAAAGTCGATCGTTCAGCATCCTATATGGCTAGGTACGTAGCGAAGAATCTTGTTGCCTCAGCTATTTGTAAGAAGGTTGAGGTTGCTCTTTCTTATGCAATAGGAGTAGCTGAGCCGACATCAATTGCGGTTGAGACATTTGGCACAGCAAAAATTGAAGATTCGAAAATTGTGACAATCCTCAAAAAACTTTTCGATTTTACACCGCAAGGCATCATTGATAAACTGAAACTCCGTAGACCGATATATAAGCGCACTGCTTGTTACGGTCATTTCGGTCGCGAGGAACAAGGTTTTACATGGGAGATTTGTGATATGGCTGATGCGATAAAACGTGAAGCCGGTATCGGATGATTGACAGGAGGAAAATGAAGTTCAATATTAAGGATATTAAGCTTGCTCCGGAGGGGAATAAAAAGATAGACTGGGCAGAATCTAAGATGCCAGTACTCAGATTGATCAGGCGGAGATTTAAGAAAGAAAAACTCTTGAAAAACCGTCGCATAGCTTGTTGTTTGCATGTAACTACAGAAACTGCTAATCTGATGCGTACACTGAAGGAAGGTGGAGCTGAGGTGTTCCTGAGCGCTTCTAATCCTTTATCGACCCAGGATTATGTAACTGCTGCATTGGCCAAGGATGGGATTGGTGTCTTCGCACGTAATGGTGAGTCACGCAAGGCGTACTACGAGAATATGGGCCGGGTGCTTAAAAGCAGACCAGAGGTCCTGATCGACGATGGTGCTGATCTTATCTCAACAGTACACAAGAAGAAAATAAAAGGGATTATTGGTGCTACTGAAGAAACAACGACCGGTGTAATACGATTAAAACAGATGGAGCGTGATAAGGTGCTTAATTTTCCTGTAGTTGCGGTGAACGATTCCTTGACCAAGCATCTTTTTGATAATCGCTACGGCACCGGGCAATCAACCATTGATGGCATTTTGCGGGCAACGAATATCCTAATCAGTGGTAGTAATTTTGTCGTTGGCGGATATGGTTGGTGCGGTAGAGGTTTGGCAATGAGGGCAAAAGGTCATGGTGCTCAGGTTATCGTGACTGAAGTTGATCCGGTCAAAGCACTTGAGGCACGAATGGACGGTTATATGGTTATGCCCATGGCTGATGCTGCAAATATCGGCGATGTGTTCGTTACAGTTACCGGTGATATTAACGTGATCAGAAAACAGCATATGCTGAAGATGAAAGATGGTGCGATTATCTGTAATGCCGGTCACTTTGATGTTGAAATCGATAAACGGGGTTTGTCAAAGATCACCAAGAAAAAAAGAATGATCAGAGATTTCTGTGAAGAACATACACTAAAAAATGGAAGGCATATCTATATATTAGCGCAGGGAAGGTTAGTCAACCTTGCCGCGGCAGAGGGGCATCCTGCAATGGTTATGGATATGTCATTTGCTAATCAGGCATTAGCTGTAGAGTATATACTGAATAATCCCCGACTCGGAAACCGAGTTTATCAGCTTCCTTTAAGAATAGATGAAAAGATCGCAAAACTTAAACTCAAATCAATGTCCATAAAAATTGATAAATTGACACCTGAACAAAAAAGATATTTGGCTTCCTGGGAAATAGGAACGTAAAAAGATAGTAGGCAGTAGGGAGTAAGCAGTAGGCAGCAAAAAGAAAACTATTAATACAAAAAACCAAAAATTAGGTTTTTCCTAAATCGATCGACGATTTGTTTTCAGTAACTACGACTTAGATAGCTATTCAAGAGTCTTAACGAACATCATACCGGGCAATTGTCTGACTAGACCTTTGATCTCCAATCCTAAGAGAGTATTCAATATTGAACTAGTAGGTTGCTCCAAAGTTTCTGATAAAACATCGAGATAGGTGGGTTCAAGCGATAGGTTGTTCCAAATATCTATTTCCCTAGTGGTAAGCATTGCTTTTTTATCCACCTCTTTTTGCCTGGTGAATTGAATATCTAATGTTTGTAAAATTTCATCAATCGAGGTTATTGGGATAGCTCCGTCTTTTATTAACCGATTTGTCCCAGCTGACGCCTTTGAATAGATATTTCCTGGAACTGCAAAGACATCTTTATTTTGATCCAGCGCCCAATTTACTGTATTCATAACTCCACTTTTCTCTTTTGCTTCAATCGCTATAATGGCTTTAGAAAGGCCAGCAACAATACGATTACGTTTTGGAAAATTATGTGCAAACGGTGGCGTTCCAATATTGAATTCGGAGATTACCGCACCATTATTCACAATTTCTTCCATCAGTTTTCCGTTTTCTGGTGGGTAGCATATATCAACACCGCAACCCAGTACGGCAATAGTTCTGCCTTTCTGTTTGAGAGCTCCTTTGTGAGCCATTGTATCAACGCCTCTGGCCATGCCACTGATAACTGTGACATCTGCACGCGCCAAGTCTTCTGCGAAATGCTCAGCAATACTTTTCCCGTAAACCGTTGCTCTTCTTGTGCCGATAACGCCTACTGAAATCTCATCGTCCGGTTTGATCATACCCCGAACAAATAGAATCGGCGGAAAGTGCACGATATTTCTTAACCAGGCTGGATATTCAGGAAAGTTGTAGGAGATAACATTGATATTTAGCTTGTGGAACAAATCATATTTTCGTTTTGTCTTTTCTCCCCGTTTATAGACGAGGATTCTGTGCGCAATATCTTGTCCAACAACTTCAGCTAACGAGTGAGCTGGTGCAGTGCCAATTGCCGCCGGTGTCTTGAAGCATTTCAAGAGAAGGTAAAGTATATGGTCAGTTATTTTATCTATTGATAAAAGATCAATGAAGTTGAGGGCATCATACATTTTCTAATTCTTCTTTGACAATTTTGTGAACGTCAGGATCAGCATCCTCTATTATCTTCAGAATGCTTGTAAGCACCTCGTCATCCAATGTCAGATCTCGAATTATATCAGAAAATTCAAGGGGTTGGAGTGTGGCAAGTTTTGCTAATGCTGTCGATGCTTCCTTTTTGACCGTTGGATTATGGTCGTTCACCAAAAGCTCAACAAAAGAATCCAGCACTTTGACATTGCCGATTTCACCGAGAGAAAGACACGCCGCTGCTCTTGTGAACCAGTAGCCGCGTGTAAGTAGTCTTTTTAGCTTAGGCACGACACGATTACCGTACATAGCTAGTTTATATGCCGCTTTTTCACGCAGTGTCCAGGATGTATCTTCCAGAACTTTCATCAGGATTTTGATACTGTCTTTCTCGTTGACACCATTTAGCTTTTCAAGTATTCTTACTTTCTTTTTTATATTGGAACTCTCGAGTAATTTGAGGATCGTCTCTTTATCTTGCTTGAACTTGATCTTCATCGGCTATGGTTTTTAGCAACGTTTCAGTCCCAGCACCGGTTAATGCTGAAACATATAAAATCTTCTCTGGTATGTCGTATTTCGGGATATTATCTAAGAGGTCCAGCTTGTTAAAAACAACAATGCGCGGTTTTTTTAATAGCTTATTACTATGATTCTTGAGTTCTTTCAGAAGACATGCATAATGCTGTAGTGGATTCGAAACGGATGTATCGATTACCAGGATGATCAATCTGGTTCTTTCGATATGTCGGAGGAAGAGCAATCCTAAACCCTTTCCCGAGTGAGCTCCTTCAATAATACCAGGCATATCTGCGATTACGATGTTTTTATGCATACTCCTAAGGACGCCGAGATTAGGTGCGAGCGTGGTAAAAGGATAAGCTCCGACCCGTGATTTTGCATTCGTGAGAGCGTTCAGCAAAGTTGATTTGCCTGAATTCGGTAATCCAACCAAGCCTGTATCAGAAATCAATTTCAGAACTATTTTGAGAGTGTAAGTTTCGCCTTGACGACCCGGGTCAGCACGGCGCGGCGCGAGGTCTGATTTTGTTATGAAATGGATATTACCACGACCACCTTTACCGCCTTTTGCAACGAGCAACTTCTGGTTGTGGATCAGTATTTCGCCCAGAACATTTTTATCATTTGACACGATAATACCTAAAGGGGTACTAATAAACACATCTTTTCCTTTTTTACCAACCATCTTTTTGCCTTTGCCATGAGTGCCCCGACCAGCTTTATAGTGGGGTTTGATTTTCAAATCGTATAGAGTTTGAAGGTTTTTCTTTCCGATGAGGTATACCGAACCACCATTACCACCATCTCCGCCATCTGGACCACCTCGGGGGACAAATTTCTCACGCCGAAATGATATACAGCCCTTACCGCCATCACCTGCGGTGATAAATATTTTCGCCTCATCGATAAATTTCATACAATGAATTATATTGAATACAAAAAGGGAGTCAATAATAAGATCTAATATAGATTATCATCCGAAACCAGATGATACCGCATTATTGTCTATTTGTATTCCATATAATAGGAGCCCTCGTTCTCTATCGTTTCCCTTTTTGAGTACTCAACTCCATAGTCCTTGCTATTTTCGATTATTCCCAGGACATAATCCTCATACGATTCTTCCTCAGCTCTACTGAATGTCATTCCTGGGAATTCATAGGCATCAAGTTCCCATATTTCAGTATCGTACCAATAGCCAAGACAGAAAATAACAAAATCACCTGATTCTGCTTTCAATATGACATCAGCCGCATCATCATTATCTTTCCATACGTCGACTACCGTAAAATACAGAGTCCAGTTGTGGTTCTTGACAAACTTCTCCAGGCGACGGAAATAGTGTTCCTGTTCTTCTATGGTGAATTCAGTATCCGCCTCAAAGAAATGGACATTGTTAGCATACACATTCTGTTTGACTTTCTTCACGAAATCAAGCGCAATTCGTTCGACTTCATGTTTGGGTGTGTATTTCGGGGTCGATGTTTTACCCCCCCCCACACGCAATGATGAAAAGAATGAAGAATGACAACTTAAGCCCTTTATTCATATGCACTCCTTTATGGAAATCATATCCAAAATACCAGGAAAATCAAGGGGGTAGCTTACTGATTTTTTTCTTTGTTATTTCTTTTTGAGTTTTTTCCTCAAGGCTTTGATCACTATTAGAGGAACGAGATGTGAAATGTCGCCATTTAGTGACGCGATTTCTTTGGCTAAACTCGAACTAATGAAGATGTACTTTTCTGAAGGCATTAAGAATATCGTTTCTATCTTTGGTGCCAGTTTTCGGTTCATAAGGGTTAATTGAAGTTCGTAGTCGAAATCAGAAACCGCTCTCATCCCTCTGATTATTGTCGTAGCCCCTAACTTTTGCGCAAAATCCACCAAAAGGGTTGAGAATCCCATGACTGTTATTTTCTTCTCTTTGCGGAAAATCGTTTTAACAAGATCCACTCTTTCTTGCTGGGTGAAAAGAGTGCTTTTCGGGCGGCCACTTACCCCGATGATTATCTTATCGAATATTTTGATCGCTCGACAGATAACATCGATATGGCCGTGGGTTATGGGATCAAAAGTGCCCACATATATTGCTTTCTTCATTTTATTCTCGTCTTTTATTTTTATCACTTTGAACAATAAATGTCACGATGGTATTTCCATACTGTTTTTTCTTAAAAACTGAAAAATAATCAGGTAGAACAAATGTATCTTCCGGGCTGTGCTCGGCAATTATGACTCCACCTTCATGTAATAGGTCATGGGATACAATGAGTCTTAGAGTTTTCTCAAGATAATTCCTATTATAGGGCGGGTCAAGAAAAATGAGGTTAAAAGATTGTCCTTTGAGTTTTCTCAGACCTGCTCTAAAGTCACCTCTTATGATCTCTGTTTGATCAGAGAGTGACAGTTTGACTATGTTCTCGGCAAGTATCTTTGTTCTTTTCTCGACAAAAATACAATCCCTTGCGCCGCGTGAAATTGCTTCGATACCCAAAGCTCCACTACCGGCAAAGACATCTAGGATCCTGGCCGCGTTTACGCGGGGTTCAATAATGTTGAAGATTGTTTCTCTGACGATACTTCTTGTTGGTCTGGTCCCCGTTTTGGAAACCTTAAGTCGCCGTCCTTTACTATCACCGCCAACTATTCTCATATTCTTATCTAAAGATATCGTAATCTGTACTTTCTTAGTAGCCGAGAATAGACTGATCTACACTACTTTCTATACGGAAGCAAACTTCCTATTTTATTATTGTCGGCGTTATGAAAATCAGAAGTTCACGATCCTCAACACTTGTCGTTGTTTCTCGGAATAATGCACCGAGTATCGGAATGCTTTTGAGAATCGGGATACCCTTTACTGATTTAGTCTCTTTACGCCTGATAAAACCACCGATTACCACGGTGTGGCCGTCTTTAACGAGAACTTTCGTGTCCGCTTCTGATGTTGTGATAATTGGTCTGCCAGCAAGAGCTGAAGCACGATCGAGTTCACTAACCTCAGCGTGGATATCCATTGTAATCTCTTCTAAAGAATTTATGTGTGGTGTAACTTCTAGTTTCGTGCCAACCGTGTAGAATTGTATGACCGTATTACCCGACATGTCTCTGGTGGGAATACCGAATCTTTGACCTCCTAGAATACTGGCTTGTTCATTGTCAACCGCTGATATTCTGGGTGTAGAAATAGTCTGAGCTTTACCACTCTCTTCAAGCATGCTAACGATCGCATTGAGCTGGGCTAGTGACGGTATACTTCCGATATTGAATACTCCGTAACCGACAATTGAAGATTCTTCAGGGCCACTGGTAACATCGGCTCTTAGTATCCGACTCTCTAATCCTTTGAGTGTCCAGCTGATGCCTAAACCCCTTGAATTAGAGGCGTCTATATCAATAACCTTACATTGAATTTCAACTTGGGGGGTTGGTGTATCGAGTAGTTTTACGAGTTGTTGGATTCTCTGATGAATGGGGTCAACCTCGGTAACGACGAGAGAATTTGTCCGTTTATCAATGTTTGCTTTACCTTTTGGAGAAAGCATAGCTTCTATTTTATCAAGCATCCTCGTAGGTGTGGCGAATTCTAGTTTGTATATCTTTGAACTCAATGGTAAGTCATAATCTTGTTTGTTGAGGTTATCAGCCGTATCAACTCTAATAACGCCAGGGTCTTCCCGATATGCAAAGCCAGAAGCTTTGAGAATAATATCCAGTGCTTGACGCCAGGGAACATTATGCAGTCTGACCGTAACTGTTCCTTTGACATCCTTGCCCGCAACAATATTGATGCCGGCATATTCAGATAAGGCTCTCAGTACGGTTAAAATGTCAGCATTCTCAAGGTCAATAGAGATTGGTCGGCCAGTAACTGTCCCCGCTGGTTTTGTCTTGGCGACCGGTGGCACAACCTCGGATGTTGTTGTCGGAGGAATAGCTAAGATATCAGCACCGGATGTCTGCCAGTATGGGAAAGTAGAGACTAGACCGGTAAGGATCGTTACTGCGAAATCATTCCCTTCAGTTAACGTGAGATAAGAGTAGTCGTTATCCATGGTGCCGACAATTCTGATCAGATCGGGTTGTTCATTGAACCCAGTTACTGACAATTCTTTTAAACCACCTCGGTTGACGGAAAACTTTTTACCAATGAGTGCACTCGTGACGCCTGAACAGTCAACGACGATTCTTGGTGGATTTTTCAAAGTGAATGAATTTGCAACAAATGGCGCGTCTGCCTTTATAAGAAGTTTTGTATTTACTCCCTCAGAAACTACGTGCAGATTACTGATGACAGCACCACTTGCCAAAGAAATCAATAATGTGAGGATTAAAATATTCCTCATGTTTTACCTCCTTTTCTCTTGCTGAAGCCTTAGTTCAAATTTTGTTTTCACGCCTGCGTGTGTTATCTCGAAAATTATCCCTTGACGATTTATTTCAGCAACTCTGCCACCTGCAACCCGGTCTCCTCTTTTGAGAATGTAACCATTGTTTAATCCATCTTTTACCAAACCATAGTATCCTTTATCACCCCATAGAACACCAATTAAGGATAAATTCTCAACACTGAGATGACTTGCTTTGCCACCTTTCCCTAATTCCAAACCTACTAATGGCACAAAGGGATCTCTTCTACCGCCTTGTTTATATGTCCATTCTTCCACAGGGAAGAGCGTGTCCGCTACAGCAGGAGTTGTTGGTGCTTGGTTGAATATCATTACTGCGCCCACTATGCTAATTACGAGGTGGAACATTTTTTACCTCCTTTTGTTTGGCAACTGTATAGGTAATGGTGCTCAAATCTGCTTGAATACTGCGTTCTTTACCAGTTTTGATCTTGATACTTGGTACATTGACAATTCGTGCAAGATTGCCGACATTGGATAGGAATTTACCAAGCTGATGATAACCACATGATACTTTAATCTGAACCGGGATCTCAGAGTAATTTGGCTGGGCAATGATGCCACTTGGTTTAAACAACAGGAAACTCACACCTGCTTTAGTACCGGAATTTGAGATTTGTTGAATGAGCGAAGGTATTTCTTTCGCTTTAGGTAGCATTTCTTTAGCTTTCTCCCATTCGATCTCGAGCCGTGCGATCTTTGCTTGAAGCTCAGGCAGCCTTGCTCGTGCTGCTTCAGCCTTTTGGACCTCGGTTTGCAGAGAATCCCGATGAACAGTTATTTGTTCTATTTCCTTTTTATTGGCTTTGTAGGGCCAAACAAAGAAGAAAACAATTAGAACAATAATTAAGATGACGAAGAACATAAGTAATTTTTGATTTTTTTGTTCTTTAAGATTCATTTTTGCCTCGCAATCGATTCCTGATACCCAACACTAGCGGTCAAGGTGAATTCCATCATCTCTTGGTTTTTCACGGCTTTTTTCTCAAGTACGGTCAAATCGACATTGTGTACATAATCAGATTCTTCGAGACGGTTCATGAAATCGGCAACCAGCAAGTTAGAGGCAGTGACACCTTTCACCTGCATAGTACTACTGGTGATATCTAGAGATTTTAGCCAAGTGAACTCAGGAATACGCGCTGCTACTTCATCGAGAACGTGAGCGATGAAGAATCGGTTTCTATTCAGCTCCTTTATGGGTTTGATCAGAGCATCTAATTCACGTTCTCTTTTTTCTAGACTATCAACGGTTGCCTTGTAGACTTTCAGCTCCTCAAGTCTACCATTGAGATGCGTGATATCTTTATTTAAGCCACTTTTTTGATTGAGTTGTAGAAGTAGAGTAACACCAATGATTATGACAACAATAACGACGCCGATTATGTAGAGAACAGTACTTTGTATAGAGGGTAGTTTAATGCCGGGGCGCGCTGCTTTTGCTGCCTTGCGCTTTGGTGCTCGTTTTTTCTTGGCAGTCTGCGCTAAGTTTATCTTAATCATTTTACTCCCCCCTTAATGCTAAACCAGTTACTTGGGCCAATATTGGACCTATAACGTCGACGCCTTCAGGCCCGAATATTGTAGGGTCATAAATAATGTTTTTAAACGGATTGATAAGCTCAATCGGTATCCCAAGTCTTCTTTTTAAATATTCTAAGAGATTAGGGATTAGAGAACCACCACCAGAAAGATACATACGACTAACTTTTTCTTCACCAGTCACACTGGAGAGAAACTGTAAGCTGCGTTCTATCTGGGTTCCGAGATCGCTGACAAACGATTCGAATACACCCTGTACAGAATCTTGCGATGCGCCAACAGGGATCGTACCCTTTACAGCATTAGTAGCATCTTCGTAGTTAAATCCAACTTCTTTCTGCAATTTGCTAATAAAGGCATTTACCCCGTAGTATACATCACGCGCCGATAAAGACGAGCCGCCTTTTATAACGTTGATGACTGTCATTCCGGCACCGATGTGGATCAAACAGATAATCTCGTCAGCTGCGGGTGTGTAGTTATATTCGAACACATTTTGTATCGCGAATGCGGTAGTGTCAACAATTATTGGATTAAGATTAAGCTCCTTTAATAAGGCAGAGAGATTACTAATTAATTCATTCTTGGCTGCAACTAATATTACTTCTTGCTGATTTTCACCAAAATTCGGGTTTACAATGTCAAAATCGAGTGAAACTTCATTGATATCAAAGGGAACATACTGTTCAGCCTCCCATTTGATTTGCTCTCTTGTATCAGCTTCACTCATACGATCCATTGTTATCCGTTTGATGATGACATCACGTCCTGCTAGACCAATCACTACATCTTTAGTAGTGAATCCTTTATTTTCAATTAAACTTCTAATTGAATCTAATACAGCTTCCCTATCAATAATCTCTCCCTCGACTATAGCATCAGGTAAGACTTTTGAAAGCCCGTAATTAAGTAGTTTTCTATTCTTACCAGTGCTCAATTCCACCATTTTGGTTTGGCTTGAACCTATGTCAAGACCAATAACCTTTTTCTTCTTTCCGAACATGGCTACTCCTTTTTATTTTCATATTTTGCATTATTATATATATAATTATTTATATGTCAAGAGGCAATTTAATAACAAAGAGCAAATTGCTTAAAAATAAGGTTTCGCACATTGCTTCTTTGATAGAATTCCCAACTGAGATATTTATGGTGCAAAATATTGGAGGTAATTTAAGGTGATATTCATCAGCCTTCGCGAAAATCGAAATTCTTGCCTGTTTTTTTCTTAAATTGCAGGAAATTCCCTCGCTCTATGCTTTTTCTGATGCCGGCCATCAACTCCATATAAAAATGGATATTATGATAACTGACTAATCGACCGGCGAGGATTTCACCGGTGTTGAATAGATGTCTTATATAAGCACGGGAGAAATTTCGGCAGGTGTAACAGTGACAGTTTTTGTCAAGAGGAGCATCTTCTTCAGCGTATCTACCAGCTTTGATAACCACCTTTCCCTGGGAAGTGAACGCCATCCCGGTTCGACCATTGCGTGTTGGCAGGACACAATCGAACAGATCAATACCTTGTTCTACTGATTCAAGGATATCCTCAGGATAGCCACAACCCATAAGGTACCTTATTTTATTCTTAGGGATCAGCCCAGCACAAATCTGCACCATTTCATTGGTTAGCAATGAAGGTTCACCGATCATGAGTCCACCGAGGCCATAACCGGCAAACTTAAGGTTAAGGATACGTTGTGTGCACTCGCGGCGCAGTTCTTTGTACGTAGCTCCTTGGATTATGCCGAATAAGGGGACTTTTTTTTTACGTTGAGACTCCGTTTTGCCCAATTAACAGTGCGTTCCACTGCGATTCTAGCATCGAGGAATTGTGCGGGATAAGCAGTGAAGAAATCCAATACCATAGCAATATCTGAACCCAGTTCATTCTGGATCTCAACTGCGAGCTCGGGGTTCAGGAAATGCTTGGAGCCATCAAGGTGGGATGAAAATCTAATACCTTCATCACTGATCTTTATTAGTTGGCTTAGAGAATAAGCCTGGAATCCACCTGAATCAGTAAGTATCGCTCGGTCCCAATTCATGAACTTATGTAGACCACCAAGTTTTCTAATGAGCTTTGATGTGGGTCGGAGCATCAGATGATACGTATTAGCTACTATTATCTGAACTCCAATTCTTTTCAGTTCAGCGGGCGAGGTTGCTTTTACTGATGCTTGAGTGGCTACGGTCATAAAGTTCGGGGTTGCAACTTCATAGTGTGGTGTTTTCAAGATACCGGTCCGGGCTTGCGAATTAGGATCTCTGTTAAGAACCTTGAATCGAATCATTTCATCACTTCTTTGTTGGCGTAATCTCGTTTCAGGGCAAAGGTACTAATGTCATAAGAAGTTTTCCCTTCGGCGATGAAATCAGCAGCGAGCGAGCCGATCTCTGGTCCTAACATAAACCCATGGCCGCACATGCCGCCGACAATATAAAACCCATGGATATCGGTTTTGTCAAGGATTGGATTACCATCTGGGGTCATTTCGTAACTTCCTGACCATTGACGAATAATCTTTATGTTTGTCAACCCGGGGATTAAGCGACCAGTTCGGCGTCCCATTTCCTTGACAAATTCAAATGAAGTACCTAAGCTGCAACCAGGGACATTTGGTTTGGGTGTGTAGCAACCAATAACACTCCCTTTACCCCACTTCTGGTTAAAGTAGCATCCATCATCGCGGTAATCAACGATCATCATATCAAAGAATCTTTCCATGGGTTCAGTTATCAAAGCTTCATGGCGTTCGACTTCAATAGGTACATCAATATGGACGAGTTGTGCAACATTTTTTACGAACGGACCTGCAGTATTGACGATTATTGGTGCGTAATATGTTTCATTATCATTGGTCGTTATTGATCTCACTTTGCCAGCTCTGGTATTTATGCTGGTGACTTCTTTATGGGGGATGACCGCGCCGTTTTTTCTTATGTGTTTCGCATAGCCATCAACACATAAGAATGGGTTTGCTTGAGCATCACTTGGACAGTATGCACCACCTAATAAATCATCCGTGCTTATACCTGGTACGATTTTTTCGATGTCCTCGCGACTGATATAGTCGACATCGAGCCCCATACTTTGCTGCAACTTGATCAATTCTAGATAGGTTGTTTTCTTGGCTTCACTATGGGCCAAGAATAGATAGCCACCTCGATGGAATTCAACATCCAGATCTAATACCTCGGCCATGGACTCAAATTTCTTCATCGATTCCATCGCCACTCTGATACTGAGTTTAGTGGAAAACTGTTGCCGAATACCACCGATACAGCGACCTGTAGATCCAGCGGTCA
>CBFDDH010000048.1:0-15588 GCA_965603515.1 uncultured bacterium | reverse complement strand
TCCTCTATCTTTGTCCCGATTGTATTTCGAGGATTCTCGACAATTGTCGGAATAATCGAGAGAGCGATGAATATTTTTTCAAAGCTGTCAGTCAAAGCTATTGACAATTCGATTACTATGATTATAATACAACAAATAATATACGAAAATAGGAGGTACCGTGACTGATTTACACTTCAATTATAAAGATGTTTTTAGAGCTGGCAGATTAGGCTTCAGTCCCAAGAAAATCTGGGTTACTTTTCTCGGTTTTCTTATAGCTTTTATAGGTTATGGCATTTTGTCTTTTCTTGCTTACATTGCAGCTGGTGTGGAAATTGGCGAGATTTGGGAGGCTTTTCGTCTTGTGCCAGTACTCCAATGGGGAATGCCGTGGTATAGTTGTGTCCTGTGGGTCATCGGGTTATTGTGGTGGATCTGTGTTGCATTGCTCGCTGGTGTCGCCGTCTCAAAAATCACATACGAACAACTCAAGGGTGATGAATTCTATGAAGTAAAAGACGCCATTAAATTCGCTTTAAAAACCGGAAAATCTGCTATCCTAGCCCCATTTGTTCTTATCCTGTGTATGGTTTTGCTCGTGCTCGGCGGAATAGTACTTGGTTTAATCACCTGGATACCGTACTTTGGCCAATTATTCTTTATTCTTTTCGCAATACCCGCCTTTTTTGTCAGTCTAGCCATTATTTATCTGCTTATTGTTACTGTAGTATCCCTCATCATCGGACCAGCAATTGTTGGCACTACCGGCAATGATACTTTTGATACCCTCTTTGAATCATTCTCAGTGATCAATGATCAACCATGGAGACTCATTACCTATGAAGTTCTTCTCAAAGTCGTCCAAATAGTTGGTGTTGCAATAGTCGGTTTCTTTGCCGCCAAAGCTATCTTCTTGGTGCACGATATCATCGGTATTATTGTACCGGCTGCAAAAATTGACAATATCTTCATGAATGCTGCTTACTACGTAAAAGTTAGCTTACCTCCATTCTGTCCTGAAGTGTACTACAACTTGTTTATCGACTACGTCGAATGGATCGGCATGTCCAATCTGCTATTTCCACCTAGCTATGTAACGGCTACAAATTGGGCGAGTGCTATTGCTTCATTTATTCTCGGTATTATTTATTACTTGATAGTCCTCGTTGTTTTCTCTTTTGGCGGTACGATATTCTGGACTGGTAATACCCTGATCTTTACTGTACTGGTAAAGAAAAAGGATGATAAGAATCTACTTGAAATAAAAGAAGAGATCTTTGATGATCTACAAGAGGAAAAAGTCGAAGAAGCGAAAGCTGAAAAGAAGAAACGAAAGAAGACACCGAAAAAGAAAACAACTAAAGAAAATTAATTGAATATCCTGCGAATAATTGGGGGTGCCTAGCACCCCCATCTTTTTATGAAATCGGGTTATATTTCCATAATCGGTAAACCAAATGTCGGTAAGTCAACACTGCTCAATCGATTACTCAAAATCAAGTTATCGATTGTCACTGCCAAACCCCAGACAACAAGGAAACGCATCCTCGGTATTCTCACCGAGGGTGAATTTCAGTGTTACTTTCTTGATACACCGGGTGTCATTGAACCAAGTTATGCATTACAGGAGCAGATGGTTAAACAGATCAAGAAAGCGATCACTGACGCCGACATTATTATCTGGATGATCGACCCATGGTTCAAACCAGAAGATTACCCTGAAACTTTTTTGAAAGCATGCAAGAAAAAACCTGTATTGTGTGTGATCAATAAGATCGACCTCGTGCAAAAAGGCGAGTTGCTGAAGGTTATCGATGAAGTCAAAGAATTGCCGGTTAAAGAGATCATCCCCATTTCAGCACTCAATGGCAATGGACTGGAAGCATGTAAAAAAAATATCTTTAAATACTTACACGAAAATCCTTTCCTATATCCAGAAGAAGACTTATCAGACCAGCCGGAGCGGTTCTTTGTTGCCGAACTGATCAGAGAAAAAGTCTTCACATCGTTTAGCAAGGAAATACCCTATTCAACATGTGTTCTGATCGACGAATTCAAAGAGAGGGAAAGGGGCAAGGATTTTATACGGGCGATCATCTACGTCGAAAGAAAATCTCAGAAAGGCATTCTCATTGGAAAACATGGAGAAGCTTTGAAAAAAGTTGGTGAACAAGCCCGGAGAGCTATTGAAGGATTTTTAGGTCGTGGAGTATATCTCGAACTATGGGTAAAAGTAAAAGAAAAGTGGCGCAAAGACAAAAAATTTCTAAAAGAATTAGGATACTGATACAGTTAAATGGTTAAATAGTTATATGGTTGAATTCATGAAAAGGTTTGGATATTTTTATTTAACTAATCACCATTTAACCAATAATTGATTGTGCCCTGTGGGAGCGGGCTTCTGCCCGCGAATTATTATGATTTTCTCCCACAATAATGATTGTGCCCTGTGGGAGCGGGCTTCTGCCCGCGATGATTAAATGAAAACACAGAATTCTGACAAGGGATCCTATCTTCTGAGAAAAGGAAGATTTTCAATTCCTGGCTCCCTTTATTTTATTACAACTTCTACATATAGAAAGAAAAAAATCTTCACCAGAGCCGAACATTTTAAGATTATTTTTCATACACTCAGATTTCTCGAACAAGAAAAGAAAATAGAACTACACTTTGTAATTGTAATGCCTGATCATATTCATACTGTCTTTAAACTAGAACAAGGTCAAACACTTTCACGAATAATGATGAGTTTTAAAGGATATACCGGCAGAAAAATAAAACAGCTAATTACCAGTGTAGATCAACAACAAGATCCATCCCACATTTGGCAAAATCAGTATTATGATCATTCAATAAGGAAGAATGAAAGTTATCAAGAAATTATTAAATACTGTTTGTATAACCCAGTGAGAAAATCTCTTGTTAATAAACCACAGGAATACCCGTTTTGGTGGTGTCGATATGAATTATTATGATTTTCGAACCTGGAAAGGGTCTCCCACAATAATGATTGTGCCCTGTGGGAGCGGGCTTCTGCCCGCGAATTATTATGATTTTCTCCCACAATAATGATTGTGCCCTGTGGGAGCGGGCTTCTGCCCGCGATGATTAAATGGTAAATGTGGGAAAGTCAAAATTCAGAAGTAATGACTCCCTGCAATTTTTACAGAGGAGGTTTTATGGAAATAAAGAAAATCAAAATCGAATCCATTGAAGGCGTGAATATGGTCTGCGGCTATAGCCATTTTATCAAATCTGCTGAAGATTTATATGAAGCGCTGGTCAATGCCCATTCCAGTATCAAATTCGGTATCGCATTCTGTGAGGCATCACAAGAATGCCTCGTGCGTTACGAAGGTAATGATGACGAGTTGATCGCTCTGGCAAAAGATTATGCATACAAGATCGGCGCCGGGCATTTCTTTATCATTTTTATGAAAAATGCCTTTCCGATAAATGTATTGGATAGAATAAAGGCGTGTCCAGAAGTCGTCCGCATCCTGTGCGCTACTGCCAACCCGGTTGAGATCCTGCTTGTCGAAGACGAACAAGGCAAGGGTGTTATCGGTATTATTGACGGCTTTGCGTCAAAAGGCATTGAAGATGAAAGTGCACGGAAAAAACGGTACGAGTTTCTGAGGAAAATCGGCTACAAACTTTAGGAGATCATATCTTGAGGGCGTGTTGCCCAAATCCAATTCAGGTCCATATAATCCTAGAATGTCATTACGTCTGTCCGCCTTTTTGTATGGCGGAAGGAGCGAGATTCCTCACTGAGTTCGGAACAGGCTGCGTAATCTCATGAGAAATAATGAGATTGCCACATCCCGCCCGTTATACATATAGACGGTCGGGACTCGCAATGACAAATAAGACTTTGGGCAACATGCCCTTGACACTTTTCAAAGAAAACATGATTCCGAATCCTTATTCAAGGACGTGAATATTTTTCTTCGCGCAGATATCCTTGAGGATCTTAGGCCACACCGTCACACTGACCTCACCCAGATGAGCTGTTCTCAACAAATACATATAGGTCCGTGATTGTCCAATACCACCACCAATGGACAATGGAATTTCATCGTTCAGTATTGCTTTATGATAAGGTAAATCGAGAAAATCATTTTGATCGGTCATATCGAGTTGTATTTTAAGGGTCTCTTTAGTAACCCGGATACCCATGGAAGTAAGCTCATGGCGACGTTTGGTAATTGGATTCCAGACTAAAATATCACCATTTAAACCGTGCATTTTTGTGCCGTCTTTGGCTGTTGTCTCAGTAACCCAATCATCATAGTCAGCTGCCCTCATTTCATGCGGATAACCATCCTTGAGTGTCCAGCCTATGCCAATAATGAATACTGCCGGATATTTTTGCAGAATTGCTGTTTCACGCTGCTTGCGCGGTAGATCAGGAAACATGTCAAGGATCTCCTCAGCATGGAGAAAAGTCAACTCTTCAGGCAAATCTGGATACTTATCATTTTTAAGCTGGGGAAAGAGTTCTTGAGCATGCTTACCAGCACCATAGATCACCTTCCATATCTTCCGAACAGTATCCTTCAAGTAATCAAGGTTGCGCTGGTCTTCAGACATAACTTTCTCCCAATCCCATTGATCAACATAACTACTGTGGTCATGGTCAAGAAAATAATCCTTGCGTACTGCCTTCATGTCTGTGCAAATACCCTCGCCGATCTGACAATTAAACTGTTTGAGCGCGGGTCGCTTCCACTTGGTCGCTGCTTGCACAACCTGAGCATGGATCTGCTTTTCCAGACCTAACCCGCAGTAGAAATCTATTGGCGTACGGGAACCATCGCGATCAAGCATATCATTAACCCCACTCTCGATATCCACAATGAGCGGCACTTGAACCATGAAGAGATTCAGCTCTTTGCATAAGTTCTCTTCGATATACTTCTTCACCTCAAACAAAGCCTGCATCCTTTCTTTTGGTGGTAGAAGTGGTGTATAATCGGACGGCAATATTTTCTCTACTTCTGGATAAGTACTTATCCCTGGTCCAGCCAAATCTGCTTTCTTATCTGCCATATTCTACCTCCTTCGGCATATCTTTTATAAGATCAAGGGTTTCTAAAAACTTGAATACACGAACTGGTTTCGTGATTCTTCTTAGATACGGATTATTATCTACAAAAATACAAGAAAGTCAATAACGAAATCCGCCAGGTTCTGCAAGGTGGTAGGATAAAAGGCAGCCCGGACGCGATGATTGACAAAGTACCTGATTACAGTATAATGACTCAATGAAAGTCTTCATCACTGGTGCGGATGGCGCGCTGGGCAAGGAAATGCAGCAAATCCTCCATAAGAACAGTATCAGCTATGTAGCCAGCGATCTCAATCAACTCGATATAGCCGACTTCAAAAAGGCAAACGAAACCCTGCTGAAACATCGACCCGATATTATCCTCCATTTTGCGGCAATCAGCGATGTTGACTACTGTGAGGAAAATAGAGACCTTGCTTTCCATGTAAATGCCTTGGGGACCTATGGATTAGCGATTATCGCAAGAAAAATTGGCGCCAAGATACTGTATGTTAGTACCAATCTTGTCTTTGATGGTTCTGAAGAAAAATCTTATGCAGAATACAGCCAAACTAATCCAGTCAATGAATATGGTAAAACAAAACTCTTGGGCGAACACTATATAAAGGACATCTGTGACCGGTCCTATATTGTACGTACATCATGTCTATTCAGTAAGTATTCCAAAACCTACATCTCAAAATTTTTGGTTGCCAAAGATAAGCCGAGTTCGATAAATGCAATCTGTGATCTATTTGTTTCCTTTACCTATACTGTTGATCTCGCTGAAGCTATTTTTTCTATTATAAAAACAGAGAACTATGGCATCTTTCATCTTGTTAATAAAGGCTTTGGGGCATGGATTGACTTCGTTATCAAAGCCCAGGAGTTGTTGAAATTTAAAACGATAATAAATCCAACAAAGGTTGAAGAGTTGAACTTATCAGCCCCCCGCCCGAGATTTACGCCCCTTGATTCAAAAAACTATGAATTTCTTTTCCATAAACCCCTGCGATCTTGGGAAGAAGCCTTAAAAGACTTTGTGGGATCCTTTCAAAAGTGAAAATAGGATGAAAGGATTAATACTTGCCGGTGGTAGTGGTCGACGGCTAAGACCTTTAACCTATACTGGAGCAAAACAACTCCTCCCCGTGGCTAATAAACCCATAATCTTTTATGGTATTGAAGCCCTGGTTAAGGCAGGTATACAAGAACTCGGCATCGTTGTCGGTGAAACTGCCAACGAAGTCCAAAATACAGTAGGTAATGGCGAAAAATGGTGCATTAAAATTACCTATATTCCGCAAAAAGCACCACTTGGACTTGCCCATGCCATAAAGATCTCACAGGAATTTCTGGGCGACGAACCATTTATCATGTATCTGGGTGACAATATTTTGAAAGAAGGAATTGGGGATTTTGTTCATCAGTTCGAGAAAAACAAACCAAGTGCCCTTATTCTGTTGACCGAAGTAACAAATCCTCAAGAATTTGGCGTTGCGGTCGTTGATGAAAACGGCGCGGTGACGAAATTAGTCGAAAAACCGAAAATCGCACCCTCAAACTTGGCCCTCGTCGGTGTTTATCTATTTAATTCGCAGGTTTTTACAGCTATTGAGAAGATTAAGCCATCGCGGCGCAATGAGCTGGAGATCACCGATGCTATTCAATGGCTGCTTGATAATCACTTCAGCATCGAAGCACACATGGTCAAGGGATGGTGGAAAGATACTGGCAAACCAGATGATATTATTGAAGCAAACCTTCTCGTCCTGGAGAATATAGAATCAGTAAATGAAAGTAGCCAAAAAGATTCTGAGATCAGCGGAAGGGTAAAAGCTGAACAAGGTTCAGTAATCGAAAAGAGCGTTGTACGAGGACCAGCTATTATCGGAAGGAATGCCAAGATCATCGGCTCTTATATCGGTCCCTTTTCATCGATCGGCAATAATGTCATTATTGAAAATTCTGAAATTGAGAATAGTGTAATAATGGATGGCGCGCAGATAAGAAACGTTGAAAAGCGAATTGATCGCTCGATCATTGGTAAGGATGTCGTAATAAATGTAACTACACAATCACCGAGAACACACAAATTCATCCTGGGTGATCAGAGTTATGTCCAAATCATCAAATGAAAACGCAGCGAACGTCGAGAGAATGTAGATAAAAGGAGTACAAAATTGATAAATCAAAAATTAATCGATGGCGTAAGTATAAAGAAGTTGAAAGTGATCTCTGATGAACGTGGCAACCTTATGGAAATATTGCGAGCTGACGATGACCAGTTCTCAAAATTCGGTCAGGTCTATAGCACAACAGCTTACCCAGGTGTAGTAAAAGCATGGCACTTTCATCGTCTCCAGGATGATAATATGACGGTTTTACAAGGTATGGTGAAGATCGTACTCTATGATGACCGCGAAACAGGTCCAACTAAGGGCTTGGTAAATGAATTTTTCGTGGGCATTAGTAACCGCGTTCTCATCCATATCCCCAAAAAGGTCTGGCACGGGTTCAAATGCATTAGTGATACCGAAGCCATGATCGTGAATATAGTTACTGAATGCTACAACTATGAAAAACCTGATGAATATCGAAAACCGCCTCATGATTTAGCGATACCATACGATTGGTCACGCAAAGATGGATAGATACAGGAAACAAGGCATTGTTCTTAGTTGTATGGCATGGCAACTCGTATTGTTTTTTTCGGCATCGTCTATAGTATCATTATCACGGTGAAGCCTTGTAACGTGCAACTATGAAGGTTATAGTAACTGGCGGCTGCGGTTTTATCGGCACTAATTTCATCAGGTATTTCATAAAGAACCACCCCCGTTATAAAATAATCAACATAGATAAACTAACCTATGCAGGTAATTTGGAAAACCTCAAAGATCTTGAAAAACGCAAGAATTACCATTTTGTGAAAGCCGATATCTGCAACGCTCTATTCATGAAAAAGGTATTCAAGAAATTCAAACCAGACGCAGTTATCAATTTTGCCGCTGAAACACACGTTGACCGCAGCATCACTGCGCCAAGCCAATTCATGAAAACAAATTTCCTCGGGGTCGGAATCCTACTTAATCTGTGCCTCGATTTTGGTATCAAGAGATTCCTGCAAGTTTCAACTGATGAGGTATACGGTTCAATAAAACAAGGCAGCTTTTGCGAAAACAGCCTACTTACTCCATCAAGTCCCTATGCAGCAAGCAAAGCCGGGGCTGATGGACTGATAATGGCGTACCACACAACCTATAAATTGCCCGTTCTTATTACTCGTACTACGAACAACTATGGACCATACCAATTCCCTGAAAAACTCATACCCTTGGTCATTCTCAACGCTTTGAAAAACAAGAAAATTCCGGTATATGGCGATGGCATGAATGTGAGAGATTGGATCTATGTTGAGGACAACTGCACGGCAATTGATCAAGTACTTCATAAAGGTAAGATCGGCGAGATCTACAATATCGCCGGGAAATGTGAGAAAACCAATATCCAGGTGATAAAAACCCTGCTGCGAATATTGAATATCGATAGATCTTTGATCACTTATGTCAAGGACCGACCTGGTCATGATCAAAGATATTCTCTGTCAATCAGGAAGATCAAGAAACATCCTGGCTGGCAGCCACAGACTTCTTTTCAAGCCGGCATTAAAAAAACCATTGAGTGGTATCAGGACAATAAAGATTGGCTCCATAATACCCAGACCGGCGCCTACAGAAAATTTTACAAACAATACTACTCTAGATTAGGTCTCAAAAACATATAGACGCTGGGTCTAGGTATAGATGCTGGATTCTCGCTTCCTAGCCCAAACCCAATAACCATAAATGTGGGAGAGCCTTTCCAGGCTCGAAAATCGCTGGTGGAAACCCACTCCCGCTATTATTGACATAACAAGTAATGTATATATAATAATAAATCGGGTCGTTAGCTCAGTTGGCAGAGCACCGGATTTTTAATCCGGTGGCCACAGGTTCGAATCCTGTACGACCCACTATAGTCATGGCAAATACCAAATTCTTCCGCCCTCTGTGCGAGAATCCTCGCAAAACGGGACAAGCGCCAAATTCCAAACAAAACTCAAATTATAAAATCCTAATTTCAAGGCAGTAAGTATGATGGTAAATCTTATCGCGGGATTTATCATTCTTTCTCAATCACAGACTGTTGTCGTGCATTTCTTTTATGTGCCGGATTGTGGGCATTGTATGGACATACTACTCGGCGATTTACCGAGATTTCAAAGCAAGTACAAGTTCAAATTGATAAAATACAATATAGACATTATGGATAACTACCGGCTCCTTGAAAAAATGGAAGAAAACGTAAAAGATATTGGTGAAGACCTGCCGGTTATCTTCATCGCAGATTCTGTATTCTACGGTCCAGAAGAAACCCGGACAAAACTTGAACCAAGCATCATATTATACGCAAAGGCCAACAAACCAGTGTTTATCAAAGACACCATTAGAATAACCGCAGATACCATTCCGGTTGATACCCTCAATCAAATATCTGAAGAGATTCACCTGTACTATTTTTATCAACCTGGCTGCCAGGGCTGTGATCGTGCAGAAATAGTGCTCACCCATGGACTGAAGGCGCACAGACAACTCTTATTACACAGATACGATATTCTTGATGACTCAAATAAGGTGTTTTTCGAAGCGCTTGCACAAAAACTCAGTATCCCTGAAGAGAAACGATTAGTCGTACCAGCGGTCATTATTGGCGAGGATCATTTAACAAAACGGGAAATCAATTTAGCGCATCTCGATTCACTTATGATTAAGTACAAACAAGGATGTCCTGAGCATGGATCCCTCAACCTCGGATCTGCTGAGAAAAATATTATTGAACGTTTCTCGAAATTTTCCATCTTTGGCATAATGCTTGCCGGACTACTCGACGGGGTAAACCCCTGCGCATTTGCTACTCTTATTTTTTTCGTGAGTTATTTGCTCTTTATCGGTCGTCGTCGTAGAGATGTAATAATCATGTCTATCTTTTTTATCCTTGCAGTATTCATTTCGTATTTTGCCATCGGGTTCGGTGCCTATAACTTGCTAAAGTATTTATCCGCTTACGCGCTTGTCAATAAAATTATCTTCCTCTGTTTTGGCACCATCGCGCTCGTACTTGGGGTCCTGAATTTACGTGACTACTTTTTTGCACGTCAGGGCAAACTAAACAAAATGATTTTACAACTCCCCCTCGGCATTAAGCAACGTATCCACAAAGGTATAAAAGAAAAGACTGCGGTGGGGGGTATAATCATAGGCTCACTCATTGCCGGATTCTTGATTTCTTACCTGGAATTTGGCTGTACAGGTCAGGTTTACTTGCCTACTATAACCTTTATGGTTTCAAAAGGCTCCATCGCCTTAAAACCAGTGGTCAGTCTCTTGATCTACAATCTTATGTTTATCTTACCGCTCATTATCATCGCTGTCCTGGCGTCTCTATTTACCACAAAGAACATTGCCAAATCTATGGAAACAAAAATCCCGGCAATCAAACTGTTCACCGCGCTGCTCTTTTTTGCGCTCGGCATTTTGCTTATCCTATCCGCATGAAGAAAAAACTCTTGATTATCGCAGTTATCATTGTCATCGCGCTGTATGTTATGATCAAGAGCCTGCCGAATGAGAAAACTCGGATCAAACAAGACATCAACACATTCGCCACAGCACTAGAGCAGGAGAATAAACGTGATGTGCTCTTATACATTGATGAAAGCTATGAAGATAATCACGGTATGGATTACGAAGTTTTTGTGAATAACCTTGCCAATCTTTTCACTACCGCAGATACGATACGCGTGAAAATAACCGGGCTGAAGATCTATATTGATTCAACCAACGCACAAAATGTGATTTTTGCAGGCTGCAGTCTTGGGCTCAAGATCTTCGCACGATACCAAGGCGACCGCGTACTAATCTTTGGTGGATTGGTCAGGCCAAATCCAGTCCGCGCCCTTTTCAAAAAAACCGGTGAGCGCTACCGGGTTTACTACGCTGAATATTGATCACCCAAATCCGCAGCGCATTAGTCGCTTGACACCTTAGCTGTATCTAGTACAATGAACTAATGAGTAAACGATTATTCTTGATTATTTTATCCGCGTTATTGCTCATACCGTGTTTTGCAGAGAATTATATCGTCTATACTGCACATCAAGACTGGCCATCGAGAATATATATACTTCACATGAATGGAACAGTCTACGACTATTTTGAGTATGATTTCACCAGATTCTGCGATGTTGAAGTCGTAAATAACGAAGTATACGTCGCCGAAGCCTTCGCACCTCGTGCTTATAAGGTCAACCTCAACAATGGTGAGCTAGATGTTATTATCGATGACTGGAGCCTGTTTTATTTTTATGACCTTGCCTTTGACAGTACCTATTTTTATGCTGATGAGTGGGATCTCAACCGATATTTTTTCAACGGAACAAAAGACGGTGTGGCAAGCTTTGACGAAACTGTATTTGGTTCAGCCTGGGATGGTTCATATTTCTGGACAATGGACGATAATGATTATATAAAATGCTGGGATATCTCTAGCTGGCCAAGTATAATCCAAATTCCTGAAAATAACTTTTCCGCACCGGACACAAATTGCCGGGGTCTCTGGTTTGATGGACAATATTTCTGGACAGCCCAAAGTCTCGATGGCGTGCTTGGCTATATCTACCAGTTTGACTATGACGGAACAGTCATTGATCAGTGGCTAGAACCAGCTTTTAGTGGTTGGGCTGCTTGCGTTGTAGATTTCACAGGTATTAAAGAAACCTCATTAGTAACTAATGTAAGAATCCCCGGGTTGGTATCAGTCTCACCCAATCCATTCAAACATAAGATAGCAGTGCAGTATTATATTGATAGGCCAGACCATATTGAATTAACGATCCATAATGTTCTTGGTCAACGCATTGCTATACTCGAACATGGGGTTGTTCAAGCAGGACAAAAAACCTCATATTGGTCGGGGTTTGATGACAATGAAGAGCAAATAGCACCAGGTATCTATATTGTCCGTTATAAAACAGGTAAAATCATACAAACAGAAAAAATCTTGTTTATAAAATAGTCCCCTTTTTCCGATAATAAATCACTGACATCTTTCTTTTATCATTGTCCCGATTGTATTTCGATTATTCTCGACAATTGTCGGAATAATCGAAAGAACGAGGAATTTTTTCAGAGCTCTCACCATGTTTGCTTGACACAATTACGAAATCCGCTATAATACTGACATGCTTTTCAAAGAAGTGTCAAGAAATCTTGATTTTCCTGAAATGGAGCATGAAATTGCCGGATTCTGGCAAAAGAATGGCATAGTTGATAAATATCTGGTCAAGAATAAAGGTAAGGAAAAGTGGTCATTTCAGGATGGACCGATAACTGCAAATAATCCCATGGGTGTACACCATGCCTGGGGACGTAGTTACAAAGATATGTTCCAACGCTATAAAACAATGAAGGGATTTGAACAGCGTTATCAGAACGGATTTGATTGTCAGGGTTTATGGGTTGAAGTTGAAGTTGAAAAAGAGCTCGGTTTCAAATCGAAAAAAGATATTGAAAAATATGGCATTGATAAATTTGTCCAGAAATGCCGGGACCGAGTGCACAAATACTCTATGGTCCAGATTCAATCATCCATAAGAATAGGAATGTGGATGGATTGGGGTGAGTGGAAGACCGCCATGGATGACAAGGACTGGCTGAAAAAGAGCCACTCATACTATACAATGAGCGAGGTAAATAATTATACTATATGGCACTTCTTAAAGAAATGTCATGAACGCGGCTTTATTTACGAAGGCGTTGATGTAATGCCCTGGTGTGCACGTTGTGGTACAGCGATCAGTGATATGGAGATCGCAACTGAAGGTTATCAGGAACTGACTCATAAAGGAGTAATTGTTCGCTTTAAAATAATTGGTAGAGAAAATGAATATTTCCTGGTCTGGACAACAACACCGTGGACATTGACTTCAAATACCGGGTTAGCAGTTCATCCTGATCTAACCTATGTGAAAGTGAAAAATAATACCGCAACTTATTATCTTTCCAAAAATTTATTACATGTTTTAAAAGGTAAACATGAAGTGATGAAGGAATTGGCAGGAAAAGAGCTTTTAGAGCTGACCTATGAAGGTCCTTTTGATTATCTGCCTGCTCAAAAAGATGTTATACACAAAGTGATCCCCTGGGATGAGGTGAGTGAAAGCGAGGGAACTGGAATGGTTCACATTGCTCCAGGCTGCGGTAAAGAAGA
Organism: uncultured bacterium; assembly: GCA_965603515.1. Classification (GTDB taxonomy): domain Bacteria; phylum Hydrothermota; class Tepidihabitantia; order SM23-42; family SM23-42; genus JAUVZL01. Next base: position 2,243 of record CBFDDH010000048.1, on the reverse strand, counting down.
TTTTGTCCTGGGCAAGGAATTTGATCTAAAAACCATTGCACCGCTTGATGAACTGGGTATCTATCTACCGGGTTTTGATTGGCTCTCTGGTAAAGATGTACATGATGTTGCCCAGCCAATAATTGAAGATTTACAAAAACGCGGCATATTATATAATGTTGAAGACTATACTCATCGTTATCCAGTATGCTGGCGCTGTAACAGTGAACTCATTTTCAGGTTAGTTGATGAATGGTTCATTTCAATGGACACGCTGCGTCATGAAATAACTGAATCAGCCAAACAGGTTGAACGCTGGATACCATCTTATGGTTTAGCTCATGAACTCGACTGGTTGAAAAATATGGCAAATTGGTGCATTTCAAAAAAACGCTATTGGGGTTTGGCTCTACCTATCTGGAAATGCGAGTGCGGTAGATATACAGTCATCGGCTCAAAAGAGGAACTCCAGCAGCGAGCGGTGCAAGGATGGCAAGAATTCGCTCACCATTCACCGCATCGTCCATGGATCGATAAGATTAAGATCAAGTGCGATAAATGTGGCGAACTGGTCTCGCGCATCCCGGATGTTGGTAATCCTTGGCTTGATGCTGGTATCGTACCGTTCTCAACGATGCGTCCACCCGATGATATGCACACTATTTCTAATGGTTATCCCTTTGATAAGACATATTGGCACAAGTGGTTTCCCGCTGACTTCATCTCTGAATCCCTGCCTGGTCAGTTCAGAAACTGGTTTTATGCGATACTTGCAATGAGCACGGTTATGGAAAAGAAACCGCCATTTAGAGTACTCCAGGGGTACGCATCATTATTTGATGAGCAAGGTGCGGAAATGCACAAAAGCAAAGGCAATGCGATCTGGTCAGATGATGCCGCTGAAAAGATCGGTGCTGATGTAATGCGTTGGATGTTCGCCAAACATAACCCGGTTCAGAATCTGAATTTTGGCTATGGTCACGCAAAAGAAATAAAAAGGGTATTATTGACCTTGTGGAATGTTTATTCGTTCTTTGTCACCTATGCAAGAATCGATCAGTTTGACCCGGTCAATAAAAAAGTATCAGAAACCAACCTACGAAAGCTCGATAAATGGATCCTCTCTAAGCTGAATTCTCTGATTGAACAATGTGAACGGGCTTATGATAACTTTGATTTAGTATCAGTAGTAAAAGGAGCCGAGAAATTCTTTGACGATCTGTCAAACTGGTATGTTCGCCGCAGCCGAAAGAGATTCTGGAAATCAGAGAATGATACGGATAAAGAAACCGCTTATCTAATACTCTATGAATGTTTGGTCAAACTACTCCGCATATTATCGCCGATCATGCCATTCCTTACTGAACACATGTATCAAAATTTAGTTGCTGGGGTTAACAACCAAACCCCTGAAAGCATCCACCTTTGTACGTTCCCCGAACCTGCGGTCAAACGTATCGACAGTGCATTAGAACAAGAAATATCAATGACCCGGACTATCGTTTCACTCGGTCGCGCTGCCCGGAATAAGGCGAATACAAAAATCAGACAACCATTATTATCCATGACTATTAACGTACCGAGCGGATGTACCGAGCTTTCGGATGATGCACGATCTACGATACTCGACGAGCTGAATATCAAAACCATCAAAGCAATAGGTACAAATGCCCTTAAACAGGTTTATCTATTCAATGCTGTCCCAGTATTCGATAAAATTGGTCCAAAATTTGCTAATTCCGTGAACAAAGTCGCCCAATGGATAAAATCTCTATCCCAGGAGCAGATCGAGCAATTGATCGATGCTGGTTCACTTAAAGAGAAGGTCCAGGGTGAAATGATCGAGATATCTAAACAAGATGTTGAAATAAGAAAAATCGAAGTACCCGGTGCCAGCGTTATGATCGAGGGAGATTTTGGTGTTGGTATCGACACAAAACTTACCCAGGATTTGGAGTATGAAGGTTTGGTTCGCGAACTCATCCACAAAGTCCAGTTAATGCGCAAAGAAGCGAATTTCAATCTTGTGGATAGGGTGAGAATATTTTATGATACTGACAAAAAGTTAAAGGATGCGATCACTGAAAACCTCGATTACCTTAAAAGAGAAACTCTGGCAGTCGCAGTGAACGCAGGTATCCAGACTGGAGAGATTGACAAGGTTCTTGATGTCAATGGCATCCAGGTAAAAATTTCCCTGCAAAGAGCAAAGACACCTTAAATTTTGATATCCTTGTAATTAGGTTTTGAGTTTGTGAGAACAG
>CBFDDH010000047.1:0-16316 GCA_965603515.1 uncultured bacterium | reverse complement strand
AGGATGTGTTTACTATTCATCATATCTACAAGACGGAACAACACCGAGTGGACCAGGGCAACCAGCATATTCTTACCGCATTTCCGCCTTTGGTGCGAAAACCCCGATCCCCATAGTTTTACCATAGCAAACCAAAAGTTAAGAGGATACGCAGTTGAGTCCTCTCCACCTTTTTAGGACCTTGATCTGTTATTGCCCGTCCCGTTAAATAGCGATTCCAGAAATGGCTAAATATCTTCCTGTGAGTTTATTTAACGGGGCGAGGAACGGGATTCCTCACTGCGTTCGGAACAAGCTGCGCAATCTCCTAAGTAAAGTAAAGCGTTGAAAAAAAACATGACATTGCCTCTTTAAGCTACACTGAGATTGCCACGCTCATCCTGCTCACTGGCAGGATTCGCTCACAATGACAAGAATCATTGAAGCTATAGAAAAACAATATTGACAATGCTTTAAAAAAGGTGGAGAGGACTCATGGTATGAAGCAGGGAAGATGGGAAGATGCGTGAAGAATGAAGTTGGGAAGTTATGAGGCTATGAAAAAACAGAAGTTAGGAAGATATGAAGATGAGAAGTTATGAAGTTCCGATTTTCTCAATTTCTTAACTTCAGAGCTTCATGGTTGTGTGATTCCGATAAATCGGCTAACTACATTCTTTGTTTAGTTTGCTCGGAACGTTGAGTACACTCTACCATCTCTTAGGAAATATTTTCCCCCGTGCGGTTCTTGAGGGATTGAATCGATCAAACCCACACTTACTAATTGCTTCAGGCTATACATTCGTCGATCAAATTTTGCTTTAAACAATTCTATAGCCTGGTCCAGAAACTCGATATCCAATTCCATCTTTATACGCTTGATATACGATTCAGCGAGTATTTTTTCTTCTGGATTTTCTGTGGAATTGTAAAAATCTATCCACATCTTCAGAGCGGTTTTCTTGTCGCCGAGCTTGAAATACGTAACAAATGCCGCCCAACGTTTAGTCATATCTGGTGCATTAGGTTTTTGCGAAGCGATTTTGAAATAGGCCTTGGCTACTGAATACTCCTTCAAGAAAAGATAGTGCATAAAGCCGTACATAAACGGCATTCGCCAGTCATCAGGGTTTGCATACATGCCTTTTTTTAAAAGTTTTCTTGCCTGGTCAGGTCGCTTAGCATCGTGGGTTAACATTAAACCACCAAGCGTATAGGCATAGATAAACCTATTATCCAGGGTCGTGAGTATATCAAGAATATGGTAGAGGAATTCAAAGCGCTGGTCAGTCAGCCTATGCTCGCCATAATATTGGATAAAACGAAGCCATACTAAATCAGCCAGGGTTCCATAGAAACCCATGGAGACTGCCCTTAAAGCTGTACCTGAGGGGAAATACATCAATTCACTTATTACGTCATGGGATGATCTTGCCAGATCAATACGATAAGAAAAACTCACGATGAGAAGAAGGAGCAGAATAACAACAATGGTGTTCTTCATAGAAGAACCGAACGTCGTATCTTTGGAGTAGAGCCTTTAGGCTCGTATTGAACGGGCGTAAACGCCCTACTCCTGCGTGATGGATTTTGGAGTAGAGCCTTTAGGCTCGTATACCAATTAGTAATCATCATACTTCTCGATATAATCAGCAATTGGATAACTCATAAACATATCTGTAAGCCATTCCTGCCCTTTTGTTTTTAGATAGTAGATATAACTCGAGAAATCATAGGAACGCAGAGTATCAAATTCATTGATGAATCCATGTTTGATCGGGTTATTATGAATATAGTTGAAACGTGTAAAGAAATCATTTTCATTTCTAATGCATGTATCCCAATAACTATACCAGATTTTTCTTCCCCTTTGTTTATCCAGTCCATTAATGTAATAGGAACTACGTCCATTTATTGAATTCAACAACTTACCTAATATCCTACTCCTCCGGATTTTGATTAATATGTGATAGTGGTTTTCCATAATAATCCAAGCGAAAAGATCACATTGCAGTTCTTTGGTCGAGTCGAATATTGCACTGCGTAATTTCTGTTTACTAGCGGCAGCGTGCAAATATCGCTGTCTATCTATGGTTGAAGCAGTTATCATATAGTACATATTATCACTGTGGAGGTGCGGAGGATTATGACAGGAAAAGCTTTTCATTATTTTAGACGGGCGTAAACGCCCTATTCCTATACGATTAAGGTGCGGCGGTACGCCGCTGTCTTTATTTGAATTCACGTTTTTCAAAAATAATAATAGCTAGATAAATAAGAAATATTGTGTAAATCAGCCCATAGCAAATCGAGAACAAAAGCTGATCTGTTTGTATCGGGAGTCTGTGTACCAAATCGATCCTCAGGTTGAAATTCTCTAGGTTTGGTATTATGTAATAGAATCCATAGGCAAGATATTTCATACTCGGTATCTCAACCTGATCAGCAAATAGTTTAAGATCAGGACTGGCATGTCCAATCACATAAAATATCGCGCCCATTATGGCGCTTAGGGTTGGTGATGAGAATGACGAAAATACGAGGAGAGTCCCTAGCAGGATCATTATTTCCATAAAAGAATACGGCAGAGCAAGCAAAAGGGATAGGTCGAATGAACCCTCGAATATATACAAAACTAATTGCTGAATTAAGGTCATTCCGCCTTGTATCATAGCGACGAGGAAGAACAAGCCAAGGAACTTGCCGAGGATTATTTCACTCCGCCTTACTGGTTTGGTTACTACTGTATAGATCGTTCGTTTTTCAATATCTTTGTGTATCAAGGTGGAGCCTATGATAATGACGATCAATACACTGAAGAACGAAGTGGCAGCAAGTCCAATATCTCTAGCGATCTTGGGTGCTTCACCAAGAGTGAAAGGTCCAAGAAACACTGAAATCACTAATATTAGAACCGCAAAGATCAGTAATATAATGAGTATCCGCTGTCTCAGTCCTTCCTTGAAAGCGTTTTCACAGATTGCCCAGATTCTATGCATGGTCTTCCTTAATTTGTCTTACAAACCATTCTTCCAACGTAATCTCATCTGTTTTGGTGCCTTGTTTCAAAATATCCTTTAACTTGCCAACATGTATAACCTTACCGTTAATTATTATACCGATACGGTCACATAAAGCCTCAGCATCAGGCAGGATATGGGATGAAAAGAAAACTGTTTTTCCTCTATTTTTTTGTTCAATTATCAATTCCTTTATTTCCTTGCGACCGATCGGGTCCAATCCAGAAAGAGGTTCATCAAGGATGAATAGATCCGGTTCACTGATCAATGCCTGGGCAATGCCGATTCTCTGCAGCATACCACGAGAGTATTTACGTAAAGGCAAATCAGCAGCATAATCAATCCCGACCTTGTGCAAAAGGTCATTTGTCATGTGCTTGTGGTCTTTGACATTACCGAGCCGTCCATGAATATTAAGAAACTCATAGCCAGTTAAATGTCCGTAAAAATACGGTGATTCAGGTAGAAACCCTATTCGTTTCTTGGCTTCAAGCGTATTCGCAGAGTGTCCAAAAATTTTAATACTCCCCGAATCAGGTCTGAGCAACCCGGTTATGATCTTTATCGTTGTTGTCTTGCCTGCTCCATTTGGACCGAGAAATCCGAATATCTCTCCTTTAGTGATTTCCAATGAGACGTCTTTGAGGATCTCTTTTTTTTGTTGCCAAAAATGGCTTTTAAATGAGCGACATATGTTCTTCAATTCAAGGGCAATATCCATTTCTTGAAATTGTACTCATAAAGACTGCTTTGTAAACAGATATTTCGTCTTAGGAAACCCTCACCTTTATCCTCTCCCTTAAAAAGGGAGAGGAAATAGATTATGTGCGTTTCCCTTAAAAAGGGAGAGGGCGTATTAGTAGAGGAGAACATAGAATAGTTCTTATGTTCTCCACGATATGTATGTTCTCTCGCACACAGCACACGGGATGCTCATTGCGGCAATCACACTAAAACTGTGAGCAGCATTGGCATCGACAAAGCCCCGTTAAAACTAAATATCCGTATGTTCTAATTCATTGATTTACTGAACATAAAATTCTATGGCAAGCTCTAACGGGGCAAAGCTCGTCTGTCTCGAACAAGGTGAGAGGAACAGTAATTATCTTAATTCTTCGAGTAAGCCACACAGAAGGGGGGCGCATCGAGAAGTTCCTTTATAATGTAGTTGCCTGATTTATCGGTACAAAATCCCGTCCAGCTTGAGAATCCAGTATCTCAGAGTCATTCTCTGGTTTAACCAGGGAATCCAGTGTCTTCTTGTACTACGCACTTCGTCCTATATTTTGAGTCATTAAGTAATTGGTAAAGCAGTTATTAAGTTACTGAATTATTTGGAAGTTGATTCTTGTCCCGATTTATCATTTTGGCTTATAATATACAGGAAAATCGTGGATCCCGCGAAGCGGGAGGATTTGGAGCTTACTGTCTAACGGGGTTGACATGATTGGCATTTTAAATACAATACTATTCTATAGAAAGGAGGTTCTAACATGAATCTGATACTACTTATATTCATGGCATTGCCGCAAGACTATATTGACCTTGTTTTACAAGGTGAATATGATGAAGCTGTAAGTTATTGTGAGCAAAAGATTGAAAAAGGGAAGAAAGTCTATGATTGGACTTTAGAAAAAGGCGATCTTTATTTCGCTAAAATTGCAGATTTTGACAAGGCAGTTGAAGTCTATAAGGATTTGATGGAAAATCGCAGGAAAAAGGATGGTTGGTTGTATTATCGATTGGCATTAGCCTATGAGATGACCGAGGATTTTTTGAGCGCGGCTAAGGCTTATGAAATAGTAGCTACAAAATATCGCAAATCTCCCATCGATTCATTTGCCCTGAGTGGTGTGGAACGCTGCTTCAAGAAAAATTACCAGGATTTTGTTGCTACGATAAACGGTTATAATATAACCAGGCTTGAACTGGACGAAGAAATGTCAAAACGCTTTGGGTTTGGAGCGCGTGATGAACATTCTGTTCTCGATGGGATCATTCTCAGTAGACTGATTTTCGAAAAATCAATGAATTACCGCATAGATACAACACAGTTCTTCCATCAAGCAATGATTGATCAACGAAAGTCGTTGCTGCTTGAAGAGGTCTATGCAGTTGAAGTAATTGAACGTGCCAAGCCGAGCGAAAGAGAGATGAAGAAATTCTACAAGAACAACAAGAACTACTTACTCAAAGCCGAAATAAGAGGAAAAGAAATAGTGGTTGAATCTGAAAGCCTGGCTAATTTCCTGCTTGACTCGCTGAAAAGACATGTCGAAAGTTTTGACACCCTTGCCACTGCTTACTCTACTGTTCACTCAAGCAAGAATAAAGGTAATATGGGTATCGTTTTCAAGGGCGTAAAACCAGAACCAGTTGATAAAATATTATTTAAAGCAAAGCTCAACGAATTGATCGGAGTTATCTCCTTTGATGAAAAGTACGGTATCTATATGGTAACCGGTTACAAGCCTGAACGTTATAGGGATTATGAGAAAGTGAAAAGCCAGATAGAAACACAGCTTAAGGCAGAAAAACTTAAAGAGGTCGAAGAGAAATTTATTAAGAAACTGAGGAAGAAAGCCAAGATCAAGTTGTATGAAGGTGAATTAAGCGAGTTGGTCAAGTCAGGTGATGACCCTGTGGTGGTAGTTATAAATGGAAGAGAAATTAGAAAAAGTGATGTTGAAAAGAGAAACGAATCACAACCCAATTTCGGTAAGGTTAATTTGACACAACCGAAAGAATTCGAAAAACTGCTAAATACAATAATTGAAGAGGACCTTAAATTAGAATTCGGGGAACGAAATAAATACTTCTTAAAAGACGGTTATATAATTAAAATGCAGACTGCACTGAGGCAGATAATGGAAAACGGTTTGTACAAAAAAGTTGTTGTCGAAGCAGTAAAAGTGGATTCGCAAGAAGTTATGAATTCCTATAATGAACACCGGGAAGACTTTAAGGTTGAGGAGATGGTGCATTGTCAGGAAATAGTTGTCGACAACAAGGCAAAGGCTGATGAGCTGAGACAGCTCGTTATTGAGAATCAATCGTACATGGATTCGCTTGCCAGAGAGCATTCGATCGCACCGTCAAAAAAACGTGGTGGTATCACTGGTCCAATAAGAAGGAATGTACGTTCCAAAAAATTTGAATCTATTGTGTTCAAACTCAGAGATGGCGAGATCAGCGCGGTCTTCAAAAACAATGATGGTAACTACACTTTTGTCAATGTCGTTGACTACACTGCAGGAGGCTATAAGACTCTTGATGAATTGTGGCCGAACATCGAAACTAATCTGATAAGAGAAAAACAACGTGACAAAGCCAATAGTTTTATTGAAAACATACGTGAGGGATCAAAGATCGAGATATTTTTAGATGAACCTGAACCAGTCGAGAAACCTAGCTTCGATGAAAGCGATCAACCCAAGAAAAAAGGAGTGGATACACAAGACTAATGCCGGAACTTCGCAAAGACCCAGTCTTAGGGCGTTGGGTTATTATCTCGACAGAGCGGGCAAAACGACCAAAAGATTTTAAATCAACGCCCGAGAAAAAAGTAGTGCCGCCTGATCAATGCCCTTTCTGCCCTGGTAATGAAGCTGCAACACCTCCAGAAATAATGGCATACCGTCCTGATGGAACCAAGCCGAATACGCCAGGTTGGACCTTACGCGTCATCCCCAATAAATTCCCTGCTCTGCTTATCGAAGGTGATATCAGCCGGCGGGGTGAAGGGATCTACGATCGTATGAATGGTATTGGTGCCCACGAAGTAATAATAGAAACCCCAGATCATTCCATGGACCTTGCTGATCTGGAAATCGAGCATTTTCAGAATGTCTTGTATGCTTACCAGGAAAGGATGCTCGATTTGAAAAAGGACCAGAGACTGCGCTACACCATGATTTTCAAGAACTTTGGAGCAGCAGCTGGTGCCTCACTTGAGCACAGCCACTCTCAGTTGATTGCAACTCCTATCGTTCCCAAGCGGGTGATTGAGGAAATGGATGGCGCTAAACGCTACTATGAATACCGTGAACGATGCATTTTTTGCGATATCGTGGTTCAGGAAACCAAAGTCAGAAAACGTTTGATTAGCGAAAACAATACATTTATCTTGATATGCCCGTTTGCTCCGCGTTTTCCATTCGAGACATGGATACTCCCGCGGAATCACATGTCTAACTTTGAAGATGCATCGAGAAGTGAGCTTAATGATCTTGCTTCTATTCTCAAAGATTGTCTTTTGAGGATAAAAAAAGCACTCAATATACCGCCGTATAACTTTATTATACATACGACACCGATTACCCTGCGTGGTATTGAGTTTTACCATTATCACCTGGAAATTATACCAGTCCTTACTCATATTGCTGGTTTTGAGTGGGGGACGGGGTTCTACATAAATCCAACTGCGCCTGAAGAATCTGCGTCATACCTCAAGAATATAATATAGAAAGAAGGCTTAAAGGCGTCATTAACGGTGAAATCCAAATGTCAACTGTTCCGTTTCATAAGAACGAGAATCCACGTTTATCAGATCTTTCATACCCTCTACAGTTGACGATTATGTCCTCTAAGGTTTGTTAGCTGTGAAGATTGCTTTTATTGCATCTGAAGCAACCCCTTATGCCAAGACTGGTGGACTTGCTGATGTTGTAGGTGCTTTACCGATTTCACTCAGACAACTCGGTCTAGACGTCGCCGTCTTTTTACCCAGATACAATGGAATAGAAGGTACTTTATGCGACCACCTCTCAATAGAAATGGGTAAAAGGTATGAGGTTGATATATACAAAGATAATGACTTTTATTTTATAGATTATCCAGATTTTTTTAAGCGCGCCCGACTTTATGGAACTGAAAAAGGCGATTTTCCAGACAACTGTGAACGATTTACACTATTCTCCAAGGTTGTCTCAGAGCTCATTCTAAGAGGTTCGTATGATATAGTTCATTGCCACGACTGGCAAACCGGTCTGGTTCCATTGTATCTGAAACTCGGTAAGAGCGCAGCGAAGAGCATTTTTACGATCCATAACTTGGGCTATCAGGGTCGTTTTCCTGCGCAAAAATGGGCGATTCTTGGACTTAACGATGAGTATTTTACACCTGAAGGTATTGAATATTATGGAGATATTAATTTCCTGAAAGCCGGTATCCTATATAGTGATATGGTAACTACTGTTTCACAGAATTATGCTCAAGAAATTCAGAAACCGGAATTGGGTTTTGGACTTGATGGTGTACTGAGGAAAAGGCGAGCCAATTTGATCGGAATTGTTAATGGTATTGATTATGATCAGTGGAACCCGGAAACGGATGATCTGATCTACAATAACTACACTGATTTCAGCGGAAAAGAGAAAAATAAACAAAAGTTGATAGATGGGTGCTGTCTCAGAGGCGCACGACCCTTGGTTGGCATGGTTTCCCGTATTGCTGCACAGAAGGGGTTTGACATATTCGTCAAGGTATTTGATTCCTTAATTGACATGGGCTTTAATATGATAATCCTCGGTTCTGGTGACGAGAGTTACCATAAAAAATTGACTACTTTTGGGAGTGTTTATCCGCAACGGGTATCTGTTAATATCAAATTCGATGAGAAACTAGCCCATCGTATATATGCGGGTAGCGATTTCTTTCTCATGCCATCAAAATATGAGCCTTGTGGTCTCGGTCAACTAATTAGCCTTAGATACGGCACTCTACCGATCGTGCGGCGTACTGGTGGGTTGGCTGATACGATCAAAGATTATGATCCCATATCTGCCAAAGGTAACGGTTTTGTTTTTACTGAATATTCAAGCAAACATCTGCTTGCTGTCCTGTCGAGAAGCATGATGATTTACAATCACTCGGATGCTTTTGAAAAACTGTCAGAAAAATGCATGACGTACGATTTCTCATGGGACAAATCCGCCAAGAAATATATTCAATTGTATGAAAAAGCAAGGTTATCGAGCAAAAAAGAATAGATCTGAGGGATTAAACCATTAGCCATCAAACATACGTCTAATAGTAATGAAAGGTGATGAGGATGCTATTTATGTCAGGAGATTTAAGGCCGATGATGAAAAAGCTTTTGATGAGCTGTTTACGAAGTATCAACTGTCTATTTACAGTATTTGCTACAGATACTCGAGGAATGAAGCTGATGCACGTGAACTTACACAGGATACCTTTATTAAGGTCTATAATAACCTCAATAAGTTCAAGGAAAAGTCAAAGTTCTTCACGTGGCTATACAGGATTACTGTTAACACCTGTCTTTCATTCAAGCGTAAACAAAAAAAACCGCTTCTGGATTTGGAACCGGCAAAGGAATCAGTGGCCTTAGGAAAGCGGGTGAGGATGAAAATAGCAATTGATGATGCTCTATTGAAGTTGCCCAAACGGCAAAAGTTGTGTTTTATTCTACGTCATTATGAAGGTCATACTTTTTTCGAAATAGCCGATATCATGGGTATTACAACTGGTGCTGCCAAGGCAAATCATCATCACGCAATCAAGAAACTTAGAGTTCTGCTGGAGGCGTGGACATGAGAGTATGTCAGGAGTTTAAGCGTGAGGTTATTGATTACTTAGAGCATGCGATGTCTCAAGAAGAGCACCGTAGGTTTGAGGAACATTTGAATAAGTGTAAGCATTGCCAAGAAGAGTATATCAAAGTCAAGAAACTCTATGAACTCCTTGATAAAGATATGATTCCAATGCCTGAACAGGCTTTTTTTGATAGACTAAAAACCAGTATCAGGCAACGAGAAATACGACTGCGCAAATTCAACCTACCAAGGTTGGTAAAGGTCCTAATACCAGCTTTCGCTGTCACCATGATTGCGTTGTACATTTTACGTCCTGAAAAAACTGTTGAGCTTTCTGTACCGACAGCTGTTCTACTTGAGGACGAGACCATTGCCGAAATAAGTATTGGCGGTATTGTTGACAACAAGCTACTTAACGACCTGAAGATTGTCGAAGACTATTTGCCGGGTGATATTGATGAATCAATCGCTGAATTGGGCGATAAAGAGAAGAGTGAGTTCATGAGAATTTTAGATGAAGAACTAAGTAAACTGCAGGAGGATGTATGAGAAGAATGCTAATTTTATTAGCTCTGTCTATTATCTGTGTAGCCCAACCGTTTAATAATGATGATCCCCGTGCGATAATCGAAAAAGTTAAAATATATCGACTTACGCAGGAATTGGATCTAACGACCGAACAGGCTATTGAATTTTTTCCGAAATTGAACGATCTTCAGAAAATTGAACGGGAGTTCGGCGAAGGGAAAATGGAGATTATTCATAAATTGAAGGGGCTTCTTAAAGAACACGCGTCTGACAAAAAACTATTAGAAGAGGTCGGTAAATTCGAGGAGTTGCACAAGGTTAAATTAGCCAAGCAAATAAAAACAATGAAGGAAATTTGGCAAATACTAACACCGGTACAGAGGGCGAAATTCCTGGTTTTCCGTGAAGAGTTTAATAAGGAAATCAGGGAAATGATTAGGAATATAAAGAAACACCGAAAACCATGAGTCTCTGATTGGATAGCTTATTGGACTTTTTCGATAAGGGCTCTAAGATCGTTGTTCAGGAATTCTGATAACTTCATCTCATCAGTAACTGTTGTTACCTTTTTAGCAACTTCCTGATTCTTTTCCACATTTCTTATCGAAATAGTATAATCAATCTTGTTTGCCTGTTTCGTGACTTTCCCAACAACTATGTAGTGGCATTGGAAGTAGACACCCATTGCATTAGCTTGACTATCGGTGATGTTCACACCATAGTGCCGGTTGATCATCTCTCGTTTTATGTCTGTCTTGCTTATGAACGTGAGCTTGCTGAAAATGCTTACGACCTTATATAGATCATCCTGACAACGCTCGCCAAGATCTGCATTAGCTGCTTCAGTATTTTCTTCGCGAAACGGAAATATCGCAACATATTTCTTTACTTCACCGGTCGGTAGGATTTGAGGACCATACTCAAGGTTCAGCTCATCAATGACTAAGTCAGTCAGGTCTAATTCACTGGAGGTATAGAAAACGTTCTCAGATAGATCAAGGATCAGTGAAAAGCCTTCTTGTAGGGCGATTTTACCAACTGCATCATTGATTTGTTTCAATAGTGGTGCCATTAATTCATCATTTTTCTGTTCTACTTTGCCGCCATCACCAAAATATTCTTCCAGGAACCTATCATAGATGACTTTCTGAATCTCTATTTCATCGAGCTTTCTCAACCTTGCTTCTTCAGAAAGCATGAGCTTTTGGTCATTAAGCTCTGCTTTGAGATCTTCGATTCCTCGCCTCATTATCGAAGCTGAATCGCGATATGTTTTAATGAAGTCGTTGAGTTCGATATTCGCTGCGGCGGTCGCTTGGTATTCACTGAAAATTCGCTCTCCATCAACAACACCAGTCCCTGCATCTGCAGCAAAAGCAGCGGCAACAGTAATAGCAAAGATAAGGGATAACTGTTTCATATAACCTCCCAAGATCAGAACATACCAAAAGGATTGATCTGGAAATGAGGTTCAAAACCAGGTTGTTCACGATCCAGACCATAACCCATATCAAAACCAAGAATCCCCATCATCGGTATTTCTATGCGCACACCCACACCAACTCCTCGATAGAGATTATGCAGGTTAACATCCTTATACGACTCAAAAGCATTTCCTGCATCATAGAACGCCAGAAATGCTAGACTTGGCGAAAGTTTAAGTTTCAGTTCCAAATTATTTATTAGCAGGGCAGAACCTCCAACACGCCGACCTTCAACCTCGGGGGAGAGGGACCGGTCTGAATAGCCTCGAACACCATCATCGCCCACGCCTCCAGCATAGAATCTCTTATAGAGCGGCACCTCATCACTACTCGTTACAACACCCGCTTTTATTCTACCCATTAGCACGAATTTCCAATATATGGGTAAATAAGTACGTGCTTCAAACGTGAACCGATTATAGTCGACGTTGGCAAACAGGAATTTTTTTGCAACCTCGGCGCGCAACGCCATATATGAGCCGCTTGTTGGATTAAAGATAAAATCTCTGGAATCTCGCGTGATTACGAAAGAATTCGATACGGTCCACTTTGGTATTGTGTCATCATAGAGACTATAACCGCTGCTCGGCGGTGTATATGAAGTTGCAATATCAAGTATCTGAGTTCTCTCAGCGCGTAGCGTGTAGCCAAGCCTTGTATAATCCAGATAAAACGGAAAAGAAACGCGCCCGGCAAAACCAATATCTTGTTTTGTGTAGTAGTCCCAAAATCGGTTTGTATAATATAGATCAAGCCCGGCACTTGTCCTTGTATTAAGAAACCACGGTTCAGTATACCCTACTTGAAAATTGGTCAATCGGCCACCCAATTCGATCTTGGTGTAGAGCCGCTGTCCTTTTCCCCACATATTGGGGTGTGAAAGTTCAAAATAGCCAGTCAATTTGTCCTGAGCTGAATATGAAACACCGGCACCTACAGTGGCAACACCTTCTTTCTCGGTCACTTTATAGATCAGGTCTATCCGACCGCTATCATCCGGAATTCCAGTTAAGGGCTCGACATTCTCGAAGAAACCAAGGTTGAAAACTTCCCGTAGGCTTCTTATGACGTCTGAACGTCGAAATTTTTCTCCAGGGATGGTTGTTAACTCTCGTCGGATAACATTTTCTCGTGTGCTATAGTTACCAGTGATCACCACACGGTTGATAGTTGCCGGGGATGATTCATCGACAACATATTCGATATCTATGAAACTATCCCGCACATTTTCATTCTGTACAATCGAACAGTATATATAACCCTCATCAGCATAAGCTCCATACAATTCCTGGTGGGTTTCTTCAACTTTACTGAGATCATATACATCCCCGCTTTTATATTTTACTACTCTTGCGAGTTGTCGCGCGTTGAATACTGAATCACCGGAAAAAGTTATGTCACCGACGTAATACCGTTCATGTTCCTCGATGTTTATTGTGATGATAAATCGGTCTTCCTCAACTTCGATTATTGGTTCATTGACTTCAGCATCAAGATAGCCATTATTTCTATAAAAAGATTTAATTTTTGCGACATCCTCCTGAAGTTTGACCTCATCTAACTTGCCACCTCGCAAAAACGCTTTGGGTTTGTTTTGCATCATTTTCGTAATTTTCGAATCAATGAAAGCATCATTCCCGGTAATTTCAAGCTTACCGATTCGTGGTTCAATACCTTCTTTAATGATAAAAAAGACATCGATTTTGTTGAGCGAGTCAATAATAGAGCTGTCCTGAACAGTCGTGTAATAGAATGATTTTTCTTTATACAAATCTATGATATCAGACTTGGCTTCGAAGATGTCTCGATCGGTAATCACTTGTCCAACTCTCCATTGGAGCTTTTTTCTTAAATTTTTCATTTTTATTTTTGCAGTACCGATGAAATCAGGTTTGCTTTTTAAAAATGGCGCTTCTCCAACGATGATTTTGAAAAAAATGCCGTCACCAACTATCGTTGTATCAATAGCAACAGAGTTGAATAACCTGAGTCGAGAAAGGTTCTGGATCGCATTCTGTATATCTGAATTGCGAAATTCCGCCCCGGTTCTAAGACCTGATGTTTCAATCAGCAATTGTGGGTCTGCCCATAGAACATCGACATCGATATCGATGATTTTGTAGTTGAGTAGAAAAAGAAGGAAAATCAATTCTCTTTGAATTCTATTTTATCGCCGGATCTAATAAGACGAATGCATTTGCCATCCTTGATTTCGCCTTTCAGGATAGCTTCAGAAAGCGGGTCTTCTATCAAACGGCGTATTGTTCTTTTGATGGGACGTGCACCGAATTCAGGATCAAAACCTTGCTCAACCAAAAGTTCCTTGCTTGAGTCGTTAAGCTTAAGTAGCATTTTTCTTTCGCTGAGACGCTCCTCTACTTCGTCGATCAGGATGTCGACTATTTCCATCATGTTTTCCTTGTTCAATTGTCTGAATACTATTATTTCATCTATTCTGTTTAGGAATTCAGGTGAAAAAAGCTTCTTGGTTTCGTCCAAAAGCCTTGTTTTCATTTTGTCATAAGAACTATCGGTTGAGTCTTTTGCAAAACCTAAACTATCACCCTTTCCTATTTCAGCAGTTCCAATATTGGAAGTCATAATTATTATTGTGTTTTTGAAATCGATCTTGCGACCGTAGGAATTGGTAAGCTGACCATCTTCAAGGATCTGGAGTAGGATATTAAAAACATCAGGGTGGGCTTTTTCTATTTCATCAAACAGTACTACTGAATAAGGTTTTCTTTTAACCTTCTCAGTAAGTTGACCGCCTTCCTCAAAACCGACATAACCAGGCGGCGCACCGATAAGCCTCGATACATTAAACTTCTCCATATATTCCGACATATCAAGTGTTATCAGAGAACTTGTGTCGCCGAAGGTGAATTCGGCAAGCCGCCTTGCCAACTCGGTTTTACCGACACCCGTAGGTCCTAGAAAAATGAAAGAACCGATCGGTCGTCTGGGGTCTTTTACGCCTGCCCGGCTTCGCCTAACCGCTTTTGCGATGGCGCTAATAGCCTCAGTTTGACCAACGACTTTTTTCTTTATTTCATCCTCCATCTTCAATAGACGCTTAGATTCTTTTTCCTCTATCTTGGCTACCGGGATACCAG
The DNA here is from genome assembly GCA_965603515.1 of uncultured bacterium. Lineage (GTDB taxonomy): Bacteria > Hydrothermota > Tepidihabitantia > SM23-42 > SM23-42 > JAUVZL01. The sequence continues at coordinate 1,632 of CBFDDH010000047.1, read as the reverse complement.
TCCATCTTGATACAACAAAAGCGATATCTTCATCAAGTACAGTTGGACGCGGTATGCTATCATCTTTCTCAATGATCGTCAATTGTTCCTTGATTTTTTTCTGTTCGTCGCGTAATCTTGCTGCTTCTTCAAACTTCTGGTCGGCAATCGCTTTTTCCTTCTTCATCTTTACTGAATCGTAATCCAATTCAAGGGTCGATAAGCGGTCATCTTTAACTATCTTGGACAACTTCACTTTAGCACCTGCTTCATCTATGACATCGATTGCCTTATCTGGTAAGAAACGATCTGCTATGTAACGATCTGACAGACGTGCCGCTGCTTCCAGGGATTCATCAGTATAAGTTATGTGGTGGTGGTCTTCATATCTTGACTTCAAACCATGCAAGATACTTATTGTTTCTTGAAGAGTCGGTGGATTTACGACAATCAGTTGAAACCTACGCTCAAGTGCTCCATTTTTTTCTATATATCTTCTGTAATCTTCAAGGGTTGTAGCACCCACACATTGGAGTTCACCTCTTGCCAGAGCTGGCTTTAGCATATTTGAGGCGTCTATAGCGCCTTCGGCAGCACCAGCACCAACAATAGTGTGAAGTTCGTCAATGAATACTATAATATCCTTATTTTTCTTAACCTCGTTTATGATCGCTTTTAGCCTCTCCTCGAACTGCCCGCGGTATTTTGTACCGGCAACAATAGAGGCCATATCTAAAGAAACCACACGTTTATTCTTGAGACAATCTGGTACATTGGCGGCGATTATGTCCTGGGCAAGACCTTCGACAATTGCGGTTTTACCAACACCGGCTTCACCAACTAATACGGGATTATTCTTCTTGCGGCGTGACAATATCTGAATAACTCTTTCAATCTCTTTTTCCCGGCCAATAATCGGATCAAGTTTATCATCGCGGGCAAGCTGGGTAAGATCACGTGAAAACAACTCCAAGGCAGAACTTCGGTGTTTGCTCTTGGTTTTACCAGATACCACGCTTTCAGGACGCAGGAGTTGAATTATTTCATTCTTCAGTGTCTCATAATCCATACCCACAGATTCTAATATCTGAGCGCCCAGGCTTCCTTGGGTTTTTATAATCCCAAGTAGAAGATGCTCAGTTCCTACATAAGAATGCCCGAAGTTCTTGGCTTCTTCCATGGCATAATTTAAGCATAACCTAGCTTCATTGCTCAATTGGACATCTATCTTGCCACCCGGACCGATAATTACTGAATTCTCAATACCTTTGCGTAATTCGTTGAGCTCAATGCCTAAGTTTATTAGGACCATTGCACCAACGCCTTCTCCTTCTTTGATCATCGCAAGAAGAAGCTGTTCTGTACCGATAAAGCTCTGCTTGGTCTTGAGCGCCTCATCACGGGCGAGATGCAATATTTTCCTAACTCTTTCAGTGAAGCGTTCTTGCAACTAATCCTCCTATATTTTGCATATTTTATCCAGAATTATAATTCTGTCAACCCCGTTAGATACTGAGCTTCAAATATGCTTATGCTCTTCGATCGTGTAACATAATGTTATTCTTACTAATTAAATTGAACGTGTGCATTATCTAACGGGGTCAAGCTATTTATCACGTAATTTAGACAAGATTATATGAATTATGTTAAGTG
>CBFDDH010000046.1:0-16739 GCA_965603515.1 uncultured bacterium | reverse complement strand
TCTCAACAGGCTGAACGAGAATAAGGAGTAAGGGCTTTAGCCCTGTCAACATTCTACATTGACAAATGATAATGACTAAATATACTGAAATCACCTGAAGAACTACGATATCTTATAGGTAACGCCATAGAAAGGAGGAATTCATGAAGATTAAAAAATTCAAAGACTATTTTATCCTGCGCCTTGAAAAAGGCGAAGAGATCATCAACGCGCTAAAACAAGCAACGTACAATAATAAAATCAGAGGTGCGTTCTTTTTTGGACTCGGGGTCGGCAAGGACCTGGTGCTCGGTTATTATGACGCCCACAGCAAATCTTATGTGAAAAAGGCTTTCCAGGGTGAATATGAATTCACCAGTCTTAGCGGCGACATCGCCCGTCTCAAAAATGAAATTGTCGTCCATTGCCACGTTACAATAACGGACCGTGAATTCCATGCCTTTGGAGGGCATCTCTTTCAAGGCATTGTACCGGCAACTTGTGAAATAATCATCTTTCCTCTAAGCAAATCATTGAAAAGGAAAAAAGACCGCATGACGGGATTGGCGCTACTTGATCTTTCGACGTAATTGACAATATCATGATTTTTATTTATACTGGATTATGACTTTATTTTTTGAGCGCATCATCACACGACGTGATTTCTTGAAACGAAGTGCTTTGGTCGCATTAGGCGGCGCGCTCTTGCCTAAACTCATAAAATTCGGCAGTGCGCAAGCCATCGGTTTGATAAAGCCACATCGAGCATTGCACTTTGAGAAATTGGCAAAAAAGAAAATCAGATGTTTACTCTGTCCACACCGGTGTGTCATTTCAAAAGGCGACCGCGGATTTTGCCGGGTTCGGGAAAACCGTGACGGCGAATACTACACCCTTGTTTATTCAAACCCCTGCGCTGTGCATATCGATCCAATCGAAAAAAAGCCGCTCTTCCATTTTCTACCGGGAACAACGGCCTTGTCTATTGCCACCGCAGGCTGCAACTTCTCCTGTAAGAATTGCCAGAACTGGGACATTTCACAAACCAGCCCAGACCATACTGCAAACTACGAGCTCGGACCCAGACAAATCGTCGACCTGGCAATCGCCTATAAAACACCGACCATTGCCTATACTTATACTGAACCGACTGTCTTTTTCGAATACACGCTCGATACGGCAAAACAGGCAAAGGAAAAAGGGATTTTCAATATCTATCACTCCAACGGCTATATAAACCAAACGCCGCTGCGTGAACTGGCGCCCTATCTTGACGGCGCGAATATCGATCTTAAGGGTTACAGCAACGAATTCTATCAGGATATCACAGGAGGGTTTCTGGACCCGGTCCTTGAGACACTAAAGACCCTAAAACAGCAGGGCGTCTGGCTTGAGATTACCAATTTAGTAATACCAAACAAAAATGATTCGGATACAATGTTCCATAACATGTGCACGTGGATCAAACAGAACCTCGGTAATGATACACCAGTCCATTTTTCACGCTTCTACCCGCAGTACAAGCTGGAGAGCATACCACCAACACCGATTGAAACCTTAAAAAAAGCGGCTGAAATCGCGCGCGGGATCGGTCTCGACTATGTCTATATCGGCAATGTCCCGGGTCTAAAAGAAGAAAATACCTATTGCCCAAGCTGTGGTAAGTTGATAATCGCCAGAAAAGGTTACCAGATAACCGGGATCTATTTGACAGATGGTAAATGCAAGTTCTGTAAGGCAAAAATATCCGGTAAGTGGCTCTAATGATGAGAGTTCGATTACAGACATTATAAAAAGATCGCAAAGACTTCTGATCTCCTCAAGAGTCAGCACTATTACCACTTGACACCATATACTTTATATGTAAAATGTTAGCATGAAGGGCGACCAACTCAAAAAGACATTGAAACAAGGTAAAATCAGCAACCAGTATCTCCTGATTGCTGATGAAGCGATATTCATTGAAAATGCTATCGAATCCATAAAAGAGGTTTTGGATATGAACGAATCCTTTGACTACGACACTTTTTCTGCTTCAGAGACACCGATTGAAGAAATAATCCAAAAGCTCTACCTCAATCCTTTTGGCTCATCCAAGCGCCTCTTAGTTGTCAAGCACCTCGAAGAACTGAAGAATAATGCATTATCAAGTTTCGCCAAAGCCATTAACCAAACAAAATCCCAGAATTGCTTGGTCATGACCCAAGTAGTCAACAAAGACGCACGCCGTTCTACGCGCGGTAAGAAAAAAATTAATGAGTTGTTCTCACAGGCAGAACCCGTGTTTTTTAGCACTGATAAGTCGATCATCCACACATGGATCTCAGTTAAAACTGAACGTGACAATATCAAGCTAACACCACCATTAATGCGCTATCTTGAAGAGGAATTCAGTAATGACATCACCGGTCTAAAAAATGAATTCGACAAAATTGAAAACTATCTTCACGAAGCCGGTACCCTGAATACAGCCAACATCAAAGATCTCGCAAAAGGACTATGCAATTTTAATCAATACCGAGTAGCAAATGCTTTTGTAAATGGGAAGAAGGATATCTTGGAGCTCTTCGAGGAATTACGACCTTATCTGAAACACCCTGCAGAGATAGTCGATGCCTTAGCAAGAAGCTTTGTTTCCCATGCCCAGCGTAGTAAAAAAGCTAAGACATCGATGGTGAAATTAACCAATGAAATTACAGACATTGATAAACGGGTAAAAAGAAGTTCCACGTTTTCTTATCTGATGTTAGAACTATTCTTTTTGAGAAATGAGAATTTTTTCAGGAAAGGAGCCAGATATGGACGATAAGTGGCAAGAGTTACGAGAGCTCGAAACACAGCGTACCGGCCTCATAACCAAATTGGGGAAAATCGAAGAAAAAAAAGAAATGGTTAGTAATGAGGTCTACGAAAAAGTAAGAGGCGAGTACGAGGAAAAACTAAGGCACATCGACGCGAATATGAACGAACACATCGATCTCATCAAAGAAGAACTGGTAAATATCCAAGGCGAAGAAACTAAACTGCAGGAAGAGGAAAAAGATACCAATTTGCAAATAGAAGAAATTGAATTGCGCTACTCAATTGGCGAGTACGATGAACCATCCTATACAGAACAAAGTGAAGAGAAGAAAGATGCTCTCGGTACAACCAGAACTAATCTAGAAAATCTTAGAAAACGTAAGCAGTGGCTTGAAGATTTTACCCAAATAAAGGACATCGAGCAAACGATCGAGCATGAAACGCCGGCTGAACCAGCACCCGTCGAACCCGAACCAGAACAACCCGAACCAGAACAACCCGAGGCTGAAATACAGATTGAGGAACATATCCTTGAGAAGATTTCCCCTGAGGAAGGAACAAAACTTGATGAACTCCTCGTTGAAGAAGATGCAGTGAAGCAAGAGGTTATTGAAGAAGTGAAGACTGAGCAAGAATCACCAGCACAGCCGGCCGAGGAAAAGGAAAAGAGCACACCGTGCCCTAAGTGTGGTCATTTAAATGCACTCGATTCATGGTACTGCGAAAAGTGTGGTGCTGAGGTCCTTGATTCACCATCCTCTCAGTAGCATAGGCTAATTCTCAAACTCAAAAAACCTATGAAATACCAACCAAGTAAGGTGGAGAATAAGTGGCAGAAGTACTGGCACGAAAAAAAGATCTTCGCCACTGATCCAAAACCCGAGAAAAAGTTTTACAACCTGGTTATGTTTGCTTACCCATCAGGCGACATACATCTGGGTCACTGCAAGAACTATGTCATTGGCGATGTCTATGCAAGGTTCAAGATGCGCTGTGGTTATGATGTGCTCCACCCTTTTGGTTGGGATGCCTTTGGCTTACCAGCTGAGAACCGGGCAATCCAGCTCGGCGTACACCCCGAAAAATCGACGATGGAGAATATCCGGACATCAGACGAATCACTGAAGCTATTGGGCATCAGCTATGACTGGGACCGGGAGGTAATAAGTTGCCTACCTGATTACTACAAGTGGACACAATGGATGTTCTTACTGCTTTACAAAAGAGGCTTGGCCTACAAAAAACAAGCCCATGTGAACTGGTGCCCGGGCTGTCAAACCGTCCTTGCGAATGAACAAGTCACTGAAGAAAAATGTTACCGTTGCAATACACCGGTCGAGAAAAAGAAACTCGATCAATGGTTCTTCAAGATCACAGAATACGCTGAGCGTCTGCTTGATGGCTTAGACCAGCTTGATGGTTGGCAGGAAAACATGAAAATTATCCAGCGTAACTGGATCGGTCGAAGTGAAGGGTGCGACATTGTCTTCAAAATCGCTGAGAAAGATATTGAATTTAAGGTTTTCACCACCCGACCCGATACGATCTTCGGGGTAACATTTATGTCAATTGCCCCAGAGCACCCTATGCTTGAAAACATCATCAAGGGCTCCCCGCATGAAACAGCAGTGCACCAATATGCCAGTGAAGCAACCAAAAAGACCGAGATCGAACGTATGGAAAAAGAAAAAGACGGTGTCTTCACAGGTTGTCATGTCGTCAACCCGATAAACAATGAGAAAATACCGCTTTTTGTGGCTGACTATGTCCTTTCAGAGTATGGTAGTGGCGTGGTCATGGGTGTACCAGCACATGACGAACGTGATTTCCAGTTTGCGCGGAAGTATAACCTGCCGATAAGAATCGTCATTGAACCACCTGACAGCAAGATTGATGTCACCTCAATGACCTCAGCTTACGAGGAACCCGGAACCATGGTAAACTCCGGCAAATTCACTGGGATGAAATCAGAAAGCGGAGTTAAAGCCGTTACTACATTCGTAGCTGAACAAGGGTGGGGCGGACCGCGCATTAATTACCGCCTTAAAGACTGGCTCATCTCTCGTCAAAGATACTGGGGTGCGCCTATCCCTATTACCTACTGTGAGAAATGCGGTACGGTACCCGTTTCTGACGACAATTTACCCGTGCTCTTACCCAAGGACATAACTGACTTCATCCCCCACGGAACATCACCGCTCGGCGGCGTCGCCAGTTTTATCAATACCACCTGTCCTAAGTGCGGCGGTAAAGCGAGACGCGACCCGGATACAATGGACACATTTGTCTGCTCTTCATGGTATTTTCTGAGATACCTGGATCCAAAAAATGGTCGTGAGTTTTGTTCAAGAAAAAATGCCGACATGTGGCTTCCCATTGACCAATACACTGGCGGCACAAGCGAACATGCAACCGGACATCTAATTTATTTCCGATTTTTTACAAAAGTGCTTTACGACGCTGGTTATATTCCAGTCGATGAGCCAGTCGTCAACCTCTTTAATCTCGGGATGCTTATGAAGAACGGTGAAAAAATGTCCTCATCAAGAGGTAACCTTGTAGCGGCACGCCAGTTCATTGAAAAACACGGTGCTGATGTTGCCCGTTTGACAATTCTCTCCGCTGCACCTCCCGAACGGGAGAGCGAATGGACTAATGAAGGGGTGGTCGGCTCAGAAAGGTTTATGAACCGAGCCTACCATCTTGTTGTCGACAACAAGAGTTCGGTTTCAAAAAACAAACCGAGTAAGATACCACCAGACGAAGAAAGATTGTTTATCAGAATAAATCAAATCATCGCTAAGGTAACTGACGACCTTGAAACATTCAAATTCAATACTGCGATAGCTGCCCTCTGGGAGCTTCAAAATGAGCTCTATGCCTGCAATAATAAGAGTGCTGTCTATGGTTACGGCATATGCGCTTTGATTCATCTCCTATCACCCTTTGCGCCTCATTTAGCCGATGAATTGTGGTCGCTTATTGATGGAAAAGGAAGTCTCTCAAAACAGAAGTGGCTCGAGTATGATAAAGCATACCTAAAAGATCGCACCACCACCATTGTTCTGCAAATCAATGGTCGGGTTCGCTCACACCTTGAAATTGAGGGCGAAATCAACGAAAAAAAAGTCAAAGACCTTGCCCTCCAAGATGCGCGGATACAACATCACATCAAAGATAAGGGGATCAAAAAGATAATCTATGTGCCGAACAAAATATTGAATATAGTCGTATGATTACTTCCCTTTGGTAAAATTCTTCATCCGCACCGCATATTCTTTCAGTTTTTTTGCAACTAGATAATTGATACTATCCTTTTCAAAACCAGTCTTGGTTCGTCTCCCCGCCTTGACGCCAGTGAGCAATGCAATACCTTCATCGATCGTTTTAATAGCATAGATGTGAAACTTCTTTTCTTTCACCGCATCGACAATATCTTGCCGGAGCATCAAATCCTCAATATTACTGGCAGGTATAACAACGCCCTGTGTACCGGTTAACCCTTTAGCTTTACAGACATCGTAAAAACCTTCGATTTTCTGATTTACCCCGCCGATCGGTTGTATTTGCCCATTCTGGTTAACCGAACCGGTCACCGCATATTCCTGGTTTATCGGTACACCTGACAATGAGGAAAGTATGGCATAGACCTCGGTACTGGAAGCAGAGTCTCCGTCAATCTCACTATAAGACTGTTCAAAACCCAAAGTTGCATCCATGGTCATAGGTTGATTTTGCGCATAACGTGATTTCAAAAAGCCGCTTATGATAAGAACACCTTTATTATAAGTTCGACCGCCAAGTTTTGCTTCACGCTCGATATTTATGATACCGGCGCGTCCAATCGATGTTTTGGCCGTTATTCTTGTTGGCTTCCCAAAACTGTAACCGCTTATTTGATACACTGAAAGACCGTTGATTTGACCAACCACCTTTTTCGTGGTACTGATCATAAGGATATCTTTCTCGATCAGTTCCTGAATCTTATCCTCCATCATATTCACTCTTCTACGCCATCCTTGAATCGCATTATCAAAGTCATCAGCACCTACACTCTTATGTTTTGCCTGACGCGCCCAGTAATCAGCTTCGCGGATAATATCAGCAATAACGTGGAACCTCGTTGAAAGTTTATCCTTGCGCCCAGCAATGCGGACGCTGTACTCAATAATATCGGCAACCGCTTGTTTTGTAAAAGGGAGTAGTTTTTCAGCTTGACAAATGGACTTTATGAGGGAAGCATATTCATTGATATTACTCACATTTTTGTTCATAACTGTATCAAAATCAGCCTTTACTTTGAAAATTTTCTTGAAATCCTCGTCGCGGTAATAAAGTAAATAGTACAGCCACTGGCTGCCGATCATGATAACCTTGACGTCAACCGTAATAGGTTCGGGTTTGAGCGCGGTTGTCGAGAAAATGTAAAACGGATCAAAGGCTTGAATATCGATCGTGCCATTACGTAATGTCCTCTTCAGAGCTTGCCAGACGCCAGGTTCAGTGAGCGCATCAAAAGCATTTATAACAAGATAACCACCATTGGCATGGAGTAAAGAACCGGCCTTTATGTTCAGAAAATCGCTGACTACCATACCTGGACCAGTGGCTTGCCGTTCGATCGTACCAAAAAGGTTCTTATATGAAGGTGTTGTCTCGAAGATGATCGGAATTACGTCAGTATCAGCATTGTCAACAAGAACATTAACCTGGTATTCACGAAAAGCATCCTCCTTGTTTTCTTTTTTTAAGAAACGGTCGAGACTCGCCATTATCGAGTTGAGTACCGCCGTTAGAAATTCCCCGATCTTCTTGCCTGGGAAGCGCTTTTTCATAACATCGACCAGATCCACAACTGCTGGTTTAACCATCAACTCATTAAGCTTTTGCAGTTCTGCGTTTGCCGCATCCTGGATTTCTTTGATGCGGCTGTATATTATAGCCATCTCAGCCTCTAATTGCTTCATCTTTTCGCGCATTTCATTATATTTCTCTTCGCTCAGTTTGCCATCTTTCACCAGCACATCGACGTCTTCCATTTTCGTCGGCTGGCCATTGATGATCGGAATTATTGCAGGGCGAACAAATGGACCCATCTGAACCTGAACCACCTTGAAACCTTGTTCTTCTACTATCTTTTCGAAATTCTGAAGTAAAGTACGGTGTTTCAACTCATACTTATCGACAATACTCCGTCTTCTTTTAGTATATTCTTCACTATTAAAAACCTGGGGTATATTCGCTTTCAGAGCATAGATAAAATCTCTCATGGCATTTCTGAATTTCATGCCGTCACCAGGCGGTAAATCCATTAGCTTGGGCATATCATGGTTCTTGAAATTATTAACGTACAAAAGATCTTTTAAATCGCCCTTTTTGACTTCCATCTCTTCCAACAGTTTCGTGATCGCGGTTGTCCTTCCTGTACCAACCGGTCCAGTAATAAAAATATTATACCCTGGGTATCTAACATTGAGTCCCAGTTTTATCGCCTCAATTGCTCTGGGCTGACCAATGATACCTTCATATGTGCGCAAATCATTGACTGATTTGAATTTAAGGATTTTGGGATCACATTGCCAGCGAAGCTGCGATGCCTTTAATTCTCTAAATTTCTTCATAATTGCCTCCATGAATTTTGCCCATGTCTACGATGTGGCTGCAAAATTCTGTGTCCACGTTTCTTCTTAGAAGGAAACGGGACTTCTATGTTAATATTATATTTCATTGCTATTACATTTTGTCTATATTCACTAAAATATATCAGCTTTTGAGAGTCTTTAGTATACCGAAAAAATCCAGACTGTCAATACAGGTAATGAAGAAACGGCGTATCGGAGTAACGGAGACAAGAGAGTAGAGAGTAAAGCGTAGGGCGAAAAAACACAAAATAGACCCTGAAAGACGTTGTTAGCGATATAAACGCTTTTAATTACTTAGTTACAAAGTAACTTAATAACTGATTTGTTCGCTAACTTAAAGTTCGCTGATTCATTGACACAGTTCAGTTTTTCACTATAATTGTCAGTCTTTAACACAACAAGGAGGTCAAATTGAGCAAGATAACGCTTAGCGTAATTAAGGCAGATGTCGGCGGGTTTGTGGGGCATTCAAGCATGCATCCGAATCTAATAACCAAAGCAATTCAGATACTCGATGAGCACAAGAACAAGGGTATGCTTATCGATTTCCATGTTTCCCACTGCGGTGATGATCTCGAACTTATCCTGAGCCACCGGCTCGGTGATGATTCGGGCGAAATACACAAGATGGCATGGGATCTATTTGTTGCATGCACCAATGTTGCCAAAGAGCTAAAACTGTACGGCGCGGGACAGGATTTACTCTCTGACGCTTTTTCTGGTAATGTAAAAGGTATGGGTCCAGGTTGTGCAGAAATGACTATTGAAGAACGAAAAAGCGAACCAATAATAATTTTCGCGGCTGATAAGACATCTCCTGGTGCCTGGAACATGCCACTGTATAAGATGTTTGCTGATCCTTTCAATACAATCGGCCTGGTAATTGATCCATCAATGCACGAAGGGTTTACGTTTGACATCCTCGATATTTTTGAGAATAAGACAGTCAAGCTAAATTCACCTGAGGATATCTATGACCTCTTATGTTTAATCGGCGCATCAGAACATTACATCATAAAAGGCATCTATAAGAAAAGCGGTGAAATAGCAGCCGCAACATCTACGCAAAAAGTCAATCTAATGGCTGGACGCTACGTTGGTAAAGATGATCCGGTAATGATCATCAGATGTCAGAGCGGTATGCCTGCGGTCGGTGAAGTAATGGAACCATTCGCCATGCCGCATATGGTTGCTGGTTGGATGCGTGGCTCACACTGGGGACCATTCATGCCGGTTTCTGTAGATGATGCTAACCCAACGCGTTTTGACGGACCACCGAGAGTAATCGCCCTGGGTTTCCAGGTAACCAACGGCACGCTTATTGGACCACGCGATATGTTTGTTGACCCAAGCTATGATCTAGCCCGGCAACAGGCAAACGAGATTGCCGATTATATGCGCCGTCACGGACCATTTGAACCCCACCGCCTCCCACTTTCTGATATGGAATATACAACGCTACCAGGTGTTCTTAAAAAGCTGAAGGACCGATTTAAATAGGATTTTCCGTGTGTAGTATCAGCACTCTTGCGTTCATCCTTTTTAGTCAAATCGTTGACCCTGGAGCAACCGGTTATACCTTTGTCAAACTGGGCATCGGTGTTAGACCAGTCGCCATGGGTAACGCGTTCACGGCACTGAGTGATGATGCCAATGGAGTATTCTGGAACCCTTCAGGTCTCGGTGTTACTGGCTCCTACTTTGTCTCGGGCATGGCCATGAAGCACCTTGCTTACTTCAATTACTACAACCTAACCTCGGCTATCCCACTTGGTAAGATCGGCGGTTTGGGTTTTGGTATGTCATATCTATCAGGTACGGATATGGAGTACTCAGAACGAGGTGAACAACTCGGTGAATTCCGCAACTCAGATATGCTTTTGAATATAGGATATGGCAAAGCAGTAGATCGAAAAAAAAGAATCTCCTTGGGCGGTGCAATTAAGATCGTGCGGAGTCAGCTGTACACGTACAGCGCCTATGGCGTGCTCGCTGACCTTGGTCTGATCTTCCACCCCTACAAATATCTATACTTTGGTTCGGTCGTGAAAAATCTTGGTTCACCGAGAAGGTTCATCGAAAAGTGGGAGTACCCACCGGTCAATTTCCGCCAGGGGGTCGCCGTCAAGTTTCCGTTTTGGGAAAATCAGTGTGTTGTAAGTTTTGATTATTCACTTTACCCGGATACCAAACCAACTTATTCGATTGGTAGTGAGTTACGTATCCGTGCGCCACAATTCATGGCAGCGCTGGGTCAAGATAAAATATCTGGTTTTTCCTTGATGGGCGGTTATCAGTCCGGCTATGAATCTGGCGCGTGGTCAGGTTTTTCTTTTGGATTTTCGCTTGAGCTAATAATTGCACCTGATCTATACTTTGATATCGCTGCCCTGCTTCTTTCATACGGTTATTTAGGCTCGTCTGAGCGGATTGCCTTAGGATTGAATTACGTACCCACGAAAGGGGGCTCCAAGAAATAGCGTAGTCACCACGGGCATTCCAAATAACAAAACCATCGGCTCCACCAGCGAGCGACCCATAGAACTGACTAGAAAGATATTCTCCATCAAAACTCTGTGTCCCTAAATCAAACCCCTGCACAAAAGGTATTATTCTCACGTGGGCGGGAAGTTTTTCCTTCGCTTCCCTGACTGAATCAAAATAGATCCAGTAATTGCGCCAGTACTCATCTTCCTCGCGCTTGAAATTTCTGCCGAAATGAGAAGGATAGAGCATGGGGTATAGAACATCAATATATTCACCCATCTTTTCAATATCCTGCCCTTCCCTTTTCAGACTATACCAGACTGCAAAACCAAAACAGCAAACCCCAATCTCGACCTCGTCACCAAGATCGTCTTTTACCTCCTTCAAGAATTCCACTATCGGCATGTAGCGTGAACCGTCGATGTCAGTAAGCCTAATCCGCGCAAGCTCACCATCAGTGGGAAAACGTATATAGTCAAAAGCGATTGACTTAAAACCCAACTTGGTTATCTCCTTAGTTATCGACAATAAGTAACCCCTAACTTCTTTCTTGTAAGGGTTTATCCAGGCAAGACCCTTGCTGTCCAACCAGGCATCTCCGCTATCATTGAGAATAGCATAATCATTGTTTGCTGCCAGGTATTCATCGCGAAAGCAAACAATCCGGGCGATTACTTTCACATTGTGCTGCGCGGCATTCTCCATGAGGTAATCAACATCAATGTATCGCTTCACGGCATTGATTTCCTTCACCCCTTCAAGCTCTGAATCATAAGCTAGAAAGCCGTAATCACTCTTGAAATCAACGACAATAGCATTGATCAACCCTGAATCCGCCTTAACGAATACGTTCTCAAGGTAGGCTTTTTTACTCGCCTGATAGGGATTTATGTAAATCCCCCGCACTATATGCTCAAGGTTAGGGCTAAACGCGCTGAAGAAGACAAGTACTGCACAAAGGTTCATTTTTCTTGCACCTGGTTTTGCCAAGTTTTACAAGGAGCGCGTGAAGTTCGTTGTATATTTTGCTCTTCCTTGGCAGATTGTGCTCAAAGAGCAGGCGGATCTTGTCGTACGGAGCATCATAATTGAAGTAGCCGTGACGCGAGAAGATCCGGCGTGTATATGCATCAACAACAAACACTGGTCGGTCAAGCGCATATAGAAGTATTGAATCAGCTGTTTCCTTACCAATCCCTTTTATGGTTAGCAATTCATTCCTCAGTGACCCGAGGTTTCTTTTCTTCATTTTTTTCACATTAGCTTGGTACTTGGCGACAAAATAATCACACAAAGCAAGAAGCCTCTTACCTTTCAACCTGTAGAAGCCAGACGGCTTTACCAGGTGTGGCACTTTTCTCTGGTTACAAAGCAATTTTTTTGGATCAAGCAATCCCGCAGCCTTAATATTATCGATCGCCCTGCTGGCATTTGACCAATTGGTATTCTGCGTAAGTACTGCACCAACCATTATTTCAAAAGGGGTCTCGCCTGGCCACCATCTTTGTGGTCCAAATGACTCAACAAGAATAGTATAGATCTTAGTAAGGTATTTGGAAAATGGTCTTTTTCTTCTTGGGATCAATGTCATTTATAAAATCCGGGACTGGAAGTGTCTTAAAGAGCCTTCAGCTTGACCGAGAATGCCGAAATTTATGGGAGTAGAGCCTTCAGGCTCGTTAAATTTCATAAAATTTCGACAGTTTTTGACGGGCGTAAACGCCCTACTCCTTATTCTCGGTCACCTTGTCTTTATTTGACTTTTATTCCACCTGGTAATCAATGAGATTGAAAATTCCGTCGGTATGCTCAAAGCAAACTAACCCGATATCCGGTGCATAGTCTTCAAGCACATCAATCGTGTCAATCATCATTGTATCGGGCGAGATAATTACTTCTATGTTCCTTATTCCAATAGCATATACATCACCATATCCACCACTAGTTTCAAAACCCAGGATACTACCGCTAACATAGAACTTTGCTTTTACCCAAGCACCAGATACAAATATCGAATCAACAAGAGAATCTTGCCACGTATTGCCGTCAACAAATGGTAGTTCAATACGTTTGATAAAATCTTCGATAACTGTATGATCTGCGCCCCCGAAATTAGTAGTGATCTTTATATATTGAGAAATCGCATCTGGCCTCTTTGTCAAATACTTTGTATAGCCACCAAAACTTACCGGGAAACATTCCACCTGCAAAAGCGTATCAACCGCTTCAACCTCGACCAGCATCGTATCCTGATCACTTGCTAGTTGCCACCAGTTACCTTCCCGGTATTGGAAATAATCACTCGCGGCACGTTGAATAATATTATCTCCACAGCTAACAAAAAGAAACGAAACAAGAATACTGGTTCGCACCCATATTTTAGAACTCATAACCTACCCCCAGTTTTGCACCAATAAAACCAGCATGTGTCTCAAGATCAGTTATCCCTTCATAATAGAATTTTGGGTAGAAACGGAGTTTGTCAAAATAGATGTTTATAAGAAACCCCATGGTGTAGTTAAGCCCAAAGCCTGATTCCTTGCTCGAACCAAGCTTGCGTCGTGCATATTCAGGACCGAATTCGATTATTGGAGAAAACAGCCAACTATTCTTTGCTAAACCAATGGACAAACCATAAAAGTACAGACTATAAGCTGAATTCTCAACTGAGAAATAGGATGTTCGAGCACCTACGCTTAGATCTGCTAACCGGAAATGGTGATTGATCTGTAGTGAAAATGCAGCGCCTGAATTCAAATCTTTGAACCCGACCGCCGGCATATTGTAACCACCCTCAAAGCCTACTGATAGGGTAATTAGAAAAAATATCATGCTTAATAGTATATGTATTGATTACGATGTCAAGCCTCTCTTGAGAAACGGAGTATGGGAGTAACGGCGTATCGGAGAAACAGATACAAGATACTGACCGTACTCGTGTTTCCTCCCGCAAAACGGGATGCTCGATTTACCGGTCATTATATGTATCAATATGAAAAATCGGGATAACTATCGGAGCATGCATTGAGCGCTGATAATTCTCTGTTATGTCTTTGCGAGCGAACGCAGGGAGCGCGGCAATCTCCAGAGATTGCTTCGTCCCCTTCGACAAGCTCAGGGTTCTCGCAATGACATCCAACGTTCAAAGTTCCAATCTTTAGCTTTTGAATTTGGCTTTTGTCCCGATTTATCATTTTGGATTATAGTATATAGGAAAATCGTGGATCCCGAAAAACGGGAGAGCTTGGGATTTGGGGTTCTTCTGTACTGGTTGACTTGCTCACATTGACGAATATAATTTCCCATGAAGGCAATGATACTGGAAAAACAACAACCTTTGGAAGAAAACCCGCTAAAAATGGTTGAAATTCCGACACCTGAACCAGATCAAGATGAAATACGAATAAAAGTCAATATTTGCGGCGCCTGTCGGACTGATCTCCATATTATTGAAGGTGAACTTCCTGCCCACAAACTGCCGCTTATCCTCGGTCATCAGATCGTCGGTACTGTAGATAAACTCGGCAGCAAGGTAACCCAATGGAATCTCGGTGAGCGTGTCGGCGTACCCTGGCTTTTTAAAACATGCGGCAAGTGCAAATTCTGCAGATCAGGCAGAGAGAATTTATGTAACAATGCGATGTTTACTGGTTATGACGCAAACGGTGGTTTTACCGAATTTATGGTGATATCAGGGGATTTCGCCTATAAGTTACCAGATAACTACTCAGACCTCGAAGCCGCGCCCCTGCTTTGCGGTGGAGTCATTGGATATCAAGCATTTCAGGCAACCCGTCTAAAGAACCACGGTAAACTCGGCTTATTCGGTTTTGGCTCTTCAGCACATATTATAATTCAAGTCGCAATCCACCTCGGTCTTGAAGTCTATGTTGTTTCACGAACCCAGAAGGAATTAGATTTAGCCAAAAACCTCGGGGCAAAATGGGTTGGTAGGATCGACGATGACATGGGAGTTTTACTCGATGCCGGCATTGTTTTTGCGCCAAGCGGTGAATTATTAGTGCGTTCACTTGAGAAAATTGAAAAAGGCGGACGCATTATATCAGCCGGTATTTACACAACCCCTTTGCCAGGTTTTGACTATTCTCTTATCTGGCCAGAGAAATGTCTTTGTTCTATTGCCAATACTTCGAGGGATAATGTTCGTTCTTTTCTTAAGATTGCCGGTGAATTCAAGATAAGGACTCAAGTCAATAAATACCCATTGTCTGATATTAACCAGGCTTTGCTAAATATAAAAAATTCAAAAGTGTCAGGTTCGACAATAATTGTGATCTAATCCCCACAATATGTTGATCTGTAGTCGCCTGATTTATCAGGCACTGCATCAGAACACCCGATGAATCGGGACACTACCAGGAACCAAGCTCCAAGAACCAAATCCCAAATAACTCAGTAACGTAATAACTGAATTCTTCCAAGTAGTAGTCGTCTTATTCTTCGAGTAACCCCGCACTTGTGCAAAAGGGCGGGGGCATCGAGAAGTTCTTCAATGTAAGTTCTCGATTTGGCTCGCCTGTCTCGAACAAGGTGAGAGGAACAGTAACTCTTTACTCTTCGAGTAAGTCCCACAGAAGGGGGACGCATCGAGAAGTTATCATAGAAAAAATTCTTAGATCTGAAATCTACAATCTGCAATTAGTAATGATCCTGTTGTCTATAATCATAAAAAAAAGCGGGACCAAAAAGGTCCCGCTTTCAATACTGCTGTAGCATCTATTTTACAACAACGATATTTTTTGAGCACGCTAAACTGCCGCAAGTTAACCTTACAAAATAGACGCCATTGGGTACATCAATACCCCTTGTATCCCGGCCATTCCATGTAACTGTATATGAACCGGCATGTTTGTATTCATCAACGAGTGTAATCACTGATTGTCCAACTCTATTATAAACCTGCATCTTAACATCACCAGCGATCGGTGTGATATAGCTGATCGAAGCAGATCTCACAACAGGATCCGGTGCGATGTTGAGCTGTAGCGCACGTGCTGGATCCTGTCCTGGTTTTTCATAGATACCCAATACACCAAAAGCATCGAGCATACCATAAACCATTGATTCCTGCTGATCCGGTGGTGTGCAGGTTCTAAGATCCAATGCCCAGAATGCCGTTACCCAGTCACCAGCCCCAGGATAGAAAATTCCCACAACCTTACTGGAATCTGTATCTTCAAAAACACCATGTGCTGAACCATCAGGTACAAGCTCATCCTGGTAAAAGGGGTTTGACGTATAGTCAGGAACATCAAGGCAGGCAAAACCAGCGATTTCAGCGAGCCCCTGTACGTTCACTTGAGGACAGTCCCAATAATAATCCTGGTTTGCCGAAGCTAAGTGGAAATAGACTGTCATCCAACCCATGGGCACACCACTCCATAGCGCATCCTGTCCAATGAGCCAGACCTTACCGCCATTATCCATATATGTACCCAGGTTATTCTGGTCATTCGGGGTCAGACCTGCTGTATCTGACCACCAGTAATCATACATATTCCAGATCACAAGCTCGTAATTCATCATCGTATCGAGAGACGGGCCATCTTCTATATGAGAAGTCGTTGTGAACCAACCATAGTTACCAGCACCAAGGATCAAGGTGAGTAACCCGTCCCATACTGGGTCAGGTTGAATAGGCGGTCCGAATGTACCATTAAGGTCTTCAACAAACAACACACCACCCTGACGTAGGGATGGAGTATATGGTATCGGACCCGGATTATCGATCCTCTGCATTGGTCTGTCTTGATCATTCCCTGCTCGAGAAAGAGGATTTGCAAAACAGAGTGACAATGACGCAACACA
>CBFDDH010000045.1:0-17039 GCA_965603515.1 uncultured bacterium | reverse complement strand
TTTTAATCTTCGTTCCTGAATAGTAATGATAGAGTATTCGTTTATAATTTTTACCCTTACGAGCCATTCCAATAGCGCCGAACTGACACATGCCAACACCATGTCCCCAACCCTTGCCATCAATGATCACTTTGTCGCCCTTTGTCTTGAGGGTTATGTAATTTGATTTCAGCAAACCGCCCGGATCTGCTTTATTGCCCAGTACAGTTCTAATCTGGTAACCTGGTATCGTATATTCATTTTTATCAGTTATTATAACCAGCTTTAAAACGCGTTTGCTCTTACGATTCTTTACTAACTTAATATTTCTTATCAATTCATCAACAGGTATCTTCTTGCCGATTTTCGCTAACTTGGTTCTTAATCCAATGAAGAAATCTTTTTTTGCAGAAATCTTTTCCCATGCATAATGAGAGCTGGCCTTGCAATAAGAGCAAGCTACGCTTCTTAGGTACGGGGGTGCATTGCCTGGCCAGGCATCGTTGAAGTCAGCAGTCCTGCCTCCGCAAGTCGAATGATATTTCGCTTCAACCGGTACATTTTTGTAAGTGAGGATTTGGCCTTTGGTTTGCTCAATAGCAAGGCTGGTTAGGGTATTTTCGCAGGCGACTCCTTTATACACCTGATCGCGAATCGTCGCGTAGAGGTCAAAGCCGAGGTCTTCGTACCGATTAAGATGTGCCCAGGCATAGGTTCTTGCAGCCACGGCTTGAGCTTTTGCTGCTTCAAGGAGCGCCTGTGAAATTCCACCGATTTCGCATGGCACGACGCCCTTTAGATAATCTTCAATATTGAGAATATTGATAACCCATATTTTTCCGCTGTTTACCTGGATCTTTAGATTACCGCGATACTTCTTTTTGTTGACCCAAACAAAACCGTCTTTTGGTGTGAAATACTGCGGTAGTTCACTGTTCAGAGTGATTCGGTGATCGTTGACAAAGGTTCGGTTCTTGATGCCATTGACCAAAACGCTATCCGTACCGCAGATGATTGCGACCCTGATAAGGTTATCTTTGCGCTCACTCCGGACATAGGGTACACAATTTAAAAAAATACAGATTATTAAGAAACAAAAAAAACGCTGATAAGGATTAGCCGTTTTTTGTAACGTAGTATCATTCAATATTTGGCATTTGGAATTCATTTGTGCCGCAAAGCGAGCATCCTCGAAAATTTGCCTTTTCTTCATGTCGTAGATTTTCGGGGTAATTTGCTATTTGGCATTTGGGAGTAGATCAGTTATATCTTTGATCATGTTCTTATAATGACTACCTTTCCAGTAGACCCGGTGGCAGTTAGGGCAGAGCGCGAATTCATCGAAGTGTTTATAGGTAAAATAGGGGATATTGTTTATGACCAATGCTTTGTCAACCGCTTTGAGTTTGCCGTTACATTCGATGCAGCGCGAAAACGGTTGTATCAAGGTCTGCAGATCATACTCAGAGATGATGTGCTTCAGTTGTTCCGCTGGATCAGATGCTTGTACAAAGAAGACACCTTTTCTTCTCTGTAACCGGGTGTTTCTGGTTAGCACGATCCGATTTTCCTTTTTTGCTTCAAGCAGGATAGCCATCCCCTTATTTGAATATGCAGCATCAATGCCACAAGTCCGCAGTAGTTTGCATAACTTGCCGAGCATACCGTTGCAGATGAATTTCTTCGCCATTGCTCAAGGTAATTTCATAAAGACGTTAAAAAGTAGCAAAAGCCTATTCGGGTTGTTCTCCAGGGAGCAGATGCTGACATCCAACATATTTATTGCACTGATTATACGTTCTACAGAAAGCGCGTTTGCCTTTCTATTTAGAAGCGGTTCAAGAGTTGTATTGATCGCGATGTTTAATTTTTTATAAAACACAAGCCGATACATGAGGAGGAGTGGATAGAGAATATCAATGAGCTTTTTTCTTTCGTATACTCCTGCCGTCTGTGCCGCAGTTTCTGCAGACAAGGGACATTGTTTGAAAATGTCGCAGGCGCTATTTAGCAAGTCGTTTTCCTGAAAGATCATGATCTCGCCCGGGCTACCGAGCAGATAATCATCTTGTCCTTCAAACATGATATTGCTGATTTGTTCGTTGTTTAGATGGGTGAAGCGAATATTCTGACACCTTGAGCGTATCGTCGACAACAGGAAGCTCGGTCGCGATGACGTCAGAATAAAAAATGTATCTAGAGGTGGTTCTTCTAAAGTTTTTAAGAAACAGTTACCAGCTTCAGCAGTCATGCGGTCAGCTTCGATGATCAATACGATCCGTTTGGAACCGATATTCGGCACGTGGATGAGCCTTTTTATGATATGCCTGATTTGGTCAATCCTGATCGCAGTACGGTCCTCGAATTCAATAACCGGGTTGTCCGGCAGATACGTTTTTGAATACTCGAATATTTTGTCTTCTTTACCTTTAATTTTCGAAGGGATTGGACCGACGAGCATGAAATTAGAAGAGTGCGGAGGGCAATTCAAAATTTTGCTAAGGGCAAAGGCGAATAGTCTCTTGCCAACGCCTTTGGGACCTGTGAATAGGAAATTGTATAGTTTTTCCTTTTTTATTGCCGTACGGATGAACCGCTTTGCGGTTTCCTGTCCAACGATTTCCTCGAGATAGTCAACCACGGTTAATTATATTGTAAATAAGTGCGTGGTCAAGGCTTACTGAAAAAGAAATCTTTCAGGCTATTTTTAAGGGCTACAAGTCCGGTGTTTTCTTTTGCTGAGACGAAAACAGCGTGGGGGTATTTTCTTTTGCAGCGGGCTTTTTCCTCATTAACCAGCCGGTCTGTTTTATTAAAGACCATAATTCGGGGTGTTTTATGCGCGTTGATCTCTTCAAGTACATTATCGACCGTGGAGATCTTTGCTTCGATGTCTTCATCAGTTGCGTCAACGATATGTATCAGTAGGTTTGCTTCCAAAACTTCGGCCAGGGTGGCTTGGAATGAGGCAATCAAATTGTGCGGTAGATTCTTGAGAAAACCAACCGTATCACTTATCAGCATTTTATGTTTCGGCGGCACGAAAAGGATTGAAGTATTCGAATCAAGGGTTGAAAAAAGGTGGCTGGAAATCACTAGGTCCGCGTTGGTTAAGGCGTTGACTAAAGATGATTTTCCAGCATTAGTATAACCGACCACCGCTATTTTGGGAATACTTTTTCGGTTCTTGCGCTGGACCTTCTTGGTTCGTTCGATCTTCTTTATGGCGCTTTTTAATGTTGTAATACGTTGTTTTATGCGGCGTCGGTCGATCTCCAATTTCTTTTCACCTGGACCACGCGTGCCAATGCCGCCACCGAGACGGGAATACTCTAGTCCTTTGCCGATCAGTCTGGGCAAGCGATATTCTAATTGTGCCAACTCGACCTGGAGCTTGGCTTCTTTTGTCCTTGCGTGTTTTGCGAAGATATCAAGGATCAGAGTTGTTCTATCTATGATACGTACGTCGGTTATTTTCTCGATATTTCTGATCTGTGCAGGGGACAGATTGTGATCAAAGATAATGAGATTGATATCAAAGGTTGCGCAGATTTGCGCTAATTCTTTGGCTTTACCGATGCCGATAAGGGTCGCCGGGTTTAAGCGGTGTTTTACCTGGATGAAACTCTCAATAACCTCAGCGCCAGCCGTTATAGTAAGGCTGGTAAGTTCTTCAAGCGCTTGGATGATGAGCCAGCGTTCTTTGTGAGAGCGCGCAATACCGAGTAATAAGACTTTTTCGTTATTTTTGTTTTCCGGATTCGATAAACGCGGGGTTTTTCTCAATTCTTAGCTGATTTAATATGGGTGTAAATGATACGTTGTAGCATTGTTTGGATAGTACCCAGGGTTAGGAGTACCAGTACGTAGATCATGATATGTTTACCGAGGAAAGAACCTATTATCAAGAGCAAGATACGGGTAAATCTTTCAAAGAACCCTACTTGCGGAGAAATACCTAAACCCTCACCTCGTGCACGCGTGTAGCTGACCATCATTGAGCCAAACATGGCAGTAAATATCCAGAAAAGAGCATAGGTTTCGTGGCTATAGTAATACAAGAATAATCCGAGATATATCAAAAACTCATTTATGCGGTCGGCTGTGGAATCCAGAAAGCCGCCGATTTTGGTCACCCGATTTGATTGGCGCGCGATTTCACCGTCAAATGTGTCGAAGATGCCACACAGGAAAAGAAATATCGCACCTGCCCAGAAAACACCTTGCCAGTAGAATAGGAATGCAACTGTGCCTAAGAGTAAGCTCAAAAGTGTAACAAGATTAGGATGTATTTTCATCTTGACGAGGAGATTTACGATTGGTTTTACAAAATATTTGCTGCCCAACATCTTTATCTTACGCATCAGCACCTTCTATGACAACGGTGAATTCACCTTTTAAGGTAGGCATTTGGTCTAATACCTCACTGATCTTGGCGCGCTGTATTTCCTCGTAGTATTTTGTCAACTCGCGACAGAGCGCAATCTCTCGGTCACCAACAGTGTCCAGCAATTCCTCCAAAAGCCTTTTGATACGTGCTGGAGATTCAAAGAACAGGACAGTTCTTTTCTCGGTTTTCAGCGCCTCAAGCCTTTTCTTCCGGAGGCCTGCTTTTTTGGGTAGAAAACCTTCAAAGATGAAGGTGTTGACCGGTATGCCTGACAGAGATGCAGCAGCAGTGATCGCGGAAGGGCCGGGAATTACTGATACCTGAATATTTTTCGCAAATGCTTCCCGGACAAAAATATATCCTGGATCTGAAATCAAGGGTGTACCTGCATTGCAGATCAGCGCAATTTTTTTTCCAGTTTGTAAAAGCGTCATCAGCTGGGGTAATCTTCTTTTCTCATTGTGAGCATGATAGGAAATCAGCTTCTTTTTAACATCGTATTTGTTAAGTAAAATTCTAGCGCGCCGTGTATCTTCGCAGCAGATCAGATCAACTTCGCGCAGTATGTTAATTGCCCTTATTGTGATATCTTCTAGGTTCCCGATCGGTGTGGCTACGATATAAAGGGGCATTAGAGCTTAATTTTGCTGTAGTCAAAAAAGCCAACCGACTTCAATGCGAAACGGTAGTCGTTGAGAACTTTTTTTGCCATAGCTTCACTTTCTTTGCCTAAAAAAGTTGAAAAGGATTCCCGGATTAAGTCGAACCAACGCGCCATGCCTTGCGCAAACAACTTTGGTTCGACAACTATTTTAGCGGTTATAGTTAGATCTGATTGGATATCGAAATGGTCGATAAAGGGAAATTCCTTCTGAACATTGGCTTTGGAGCGTACGAAGGTTTTTAAGACAAGAGTCTTACCGATGGGATGCGAGTAACCCTTAAGTAGTGCTGAAAAGATTTTGCAGAACATATCGACCTGAGCAGGTGTCGCTTGGGTTATTGTGCTATCCTCTACACGGTCAAAGATGGATATCTTAATATCCGGTTTCAGGAGGAAATTCGCTATTGCTTCATCTTCGAGTTTTTTGGCGCTACCTGCGACATAGCATGCTTTGATCGCGCCGTCTTCAAAATAAATAAAAGATTCTTCAATACCTGCTTTTACCCAGATGAAACCGCTAAATTTAGTAGTTTTCAGCTTATCAATAAAGACCTTTGGTTGCAGTCTGGTGAAATCAACATTTGCCTTTATTGGCTCCACCGTTATCGTGGAAATAATAATATTGATCAGCATTTCATCGGTTGCATATTCAGAGAGCATTCCTGAAGTCGCATCCTTGGCTTTTTCCACGACATCACTTATCGGCACGATCTTGCGTTCTGTGCGGTTTATCCTGGCAGCATTGAATGCTTCACCCTGTTTCAGGAAGATGAGTTCGACGCTATCAGGGTAAATTATTGAAATATAACCAGATATTTTATGCGCTCGTTTGCGCTTTGAAGCACTCAATACGTTGTCCAGGTTTATAAATTCCAGCCGCGTATTTTCTAGCAACGCTCTACCCTTTGGGAGCTTCATGCTATATACTAACACAAAATGAAAAAAAGTCAAGATATAAATCTTGACTGGTATAAATAATGAAGTATAATTATTCAAAGGAGGTGAATATGAAGTGTACCTTAGTTTTTATAATATTGCTGATGAGTATGAGTTTATTAGTATGGGCTCAGCCAGATGTACTTATAGAAAATGATGATGTGCCACTTATTATTGGCACATGGGCCCATTATGATCAGAATACAGATGTTTTCCAGTGGGATTCCTTTGATACATTACGCGTCTGGTGGGATTTAACGGCATATCCAGGCGGCAATACGAGCCGCGTTCATCTGCTCCATCCTAATCAGGGGTGGTCACCAGCACCAGAAACATTTCCCAATGCTGAGATCCTTGAGCTTGATACGCTCGGCAATGGCGAAGTTATCTGGTCGTATATAATAGATACTACGTATTTCTTCTATATTGACGGCATAGACTATGAATCAGGTGGTTTCAGGTTTTTGGGTAATTACCTCCCGGACTATCGATGCTATGTCTATCCAATCTATGATGGAGCTGGATGGAATACAGCCTGGACCTGGTCCTATGAGGTCTACCCCGGTATAACATATAGTGCAAATGAAAGCCATCAGAAAACAATCGTTTCTAAAGGTAAGGTCAAGGTACCTTTTAGCGGTGACCATTTTTGGCCTTGTTTGGTAATCAGAGACTATATGGAGTACTCTGACAATTTCGGAACTTGGGAGACGCGCTGGATATATGAGTGGATTGTTCCAGGCAGGTTTGGTGGTGCGAATGGTGTGGCTGCGGCTCAGAGTACGAACGGTGCGAGTCCGAATTTCATGCTGGTTGATAATTTCTTTAAATTATCAGATTTGTACGTACCAGGATGGGACCTTCGCTGTCCTGATTTTGCCAATACCACGATATGGCCGGATACTTCTTTTGAGGGACCTTATATGGTCAGTTCGACGATCACGGATTCCACAGGTATTGGTGCGGATTCGCTTTATTACAATATTAATGGTGGACAGTTCATAGGCGTGGCCCACGACAGCAGCAACGGTGATGATTATTACTTTACAATACCTGCAGTTGCACAAACCTGCACGCTCGGTTATTTTCTCTGGGCAGCGGATTCTTTTAGTGTGGTAAACTCGGTTGGCATCTGGAATACCGATCCTATTTGTGCACCTGAGAGTACGTATTACGTTTTTGAAGTAACTACTGGAATTGAAGAACTGACGCAACTTCCTCCTTTGACCCAGGCAATGGAGTGTTTCCCCAATCCATTTTCAAAGCTAACGCATATCAGATTCCAAGTTCTTCCGACCTCTGGACGAGAATCCTCGCAAGGCGGGACAAGCACCAAGTCCCAAATTACAATGAGCATTTATGATGCTACAGGAAGTGTGGTCAAGGATTTTTTACTGCCTACTGCTTACTCCTTACTGCCTACTGTTGTTTCTTGGGACGGCACTGATAACCGTGGCCGGAAACTTGCGAGCGCAGTCTATTTTGTTGAGGTCAAAATAGGAAAGGAGAGATTAGTTAAACCGGTTCTTTTGATCAGATAATATCTGGATTTCTTGACACCAGTGCATTATTAGTTATATTAGGTCAAGGTTTATTAGCATGAGAAAAGTCTATTTAGATTATGCGGCAACGACGCCAATGCATCCTCAGGTTGTTGATGCGATGCAGAGTTTTTTTGCCGAACACTATGGCAACCCATCGAGCCTGCATTCAATTGGTCAATATGCAGAGGAGGCAGTCGAAAAAACGCGTGTCAAAGTGGCAAACGCCATGAATGCTGAACCAGCTGAGATAATCTTCACTTCAGGTGGTACTGAATCTGACAATGCTGCAATAAAGGGTGTTGCTTATGCTCTTCAGAGTAAGGGTAATCATATCATAACTTCAAGAATCGAGCATCATGCAGTGCTCGAGACGTGTCAATTTCTGGAAAAACAAGGTTATGAAATCACTTATCTTGAGGTAGATAAATACGGCATTGTAGACCCGGATGATGTGAAACGGGCAATGACCGACAAAACGATTTTAGTTACAATTATGCATGCCAATAATGAAATCGGTACAATCGAACCGATCGAGGAAATCGGTGTGCTTTGTCAGAGCAAAGATGTATATCTGCATACTGATGCAGTACAGTCATTCGGGTCACTCGATATTGACGTCAATAAATTAGGCGTTGATCTATTGTCTATATCAGCCCACAAATTCTATGGACCAAAAGGTGTGGGGGTTTTATATATTCGGAAAGGTACGAGAATCCTTCCGTTATTACATGGCGGCGGGCAGGAGAATCATAAGCGAGCATCTACCCATAATGTACCAGGGATTGTTGGGCTCGGCAGGGCCGTGGAGCTTGTGATAGCTGAGAGGGAAGAGCGCATCAAACATTATGTGAAACTCAGAGACAGGACGATAAAGATCTTTGAGGATATAGATGATACATGGTTGAATGGCCATCCGAAAAACCGGTTGCCCAATAACTGCAATGTAATTGTTAGATATGTCGAAGGAGAATCAATGCTTCTGAAACTCGATAGTGTTGGCATTGAAGTGGCAACTGGATCTGCCTGTTCTTCAGGTTCGCTAGAGCCATCCCATGTTTTGCTATCGATTGGGATTTCGCATGAAGACTCTCACGGTTCGCTCCGTTTGACTGTTGGACGGCTTACCACTGACCAAGACATTGACTATACTGCTGAACAGTTGCCTCGGGTCATCGAGGAATTGCGCAAGATGTCACCCATGGGAAAAAGGGAACAGGCCGCTTTTTAAACAAATAACTTAGTTATGTACCCCTATTCCATAGGATTATCTAAAGGATTATCCAAATACCCTGATATTCTGACATCAGTTATTATGCTATCAAGAAAGTAGCCTGTCCCTTTTTATGGAAAAAGTCTTAGTAGCATTGAGTGGTGGTGTTGATTCGTCAACTTCTGCACTACTCCTTAAAGAACAGGGTTATGACGTACACAGCGCTACAATGATATTTCAAGGGATCACTGATGAGGTTATTGAATATGCCCGTGATGCCGCTCATGCGCTTGACATCCCCTTCCAGGTCTTTGATTTTACCAAGGAATTCCATGCTATGATTTTGAGTGATTTTCTCCGGGAGTACGAGCGAGGGAGAACACCTAATCCTTGTATAAGATGTAATGAACTAATGAAATTTGGCGTTTTCATGGATCGTGCGCACCAGCTTGGCATTGATAAAATCGCCACTGGTCATTATGCAAGGATCGAACAAGATGGGGATAGATATCTATTGAAAAGAGGTCTTGATAAGAATGAGCAATCATATTTTCTTTACCGGCTCAAGCAGAAACAACTCGCAAAATTAATGCTCCCGCTGGCGGATTTCACCAAAGAAATGGTTAGACAAAAAGCCCGTTCATCAAATCTACCCACGGCAAAACGTAAGAAAAGCCAGGACATCTGTTTTATTTCGGAAAAGAACTATACATCTTTTTTGAAAGGAAAAGCACGATCAAAACCAGGTGCGATATGCGACAAAACAGGTAAAATAATCGGTGAACATAAAGGTATCATAGCCTACACGATCGGTCAACGTAAGGGTATTGGCTTGAGTCATAAACTTCCGTATTATGTTACGGACATTGATGCTGAGAAGAACATAATCTATGTTGGTAAACAACAGGATGTGTACAGATCTCAGTTTATCGCTAAGCATTTGAACTTCATATCTTTTGATAAGCTGATCAGTAAAATAGTTGTCCGGGCAAAGACAAGATATGTTTCATCATTGAGCGAAGCGGCTATTGAACCATATAAAAAAGGATCGCTGAAGGTCGTCTTTAAGAAAGCTCAGTGGGCGGTTACGCCTGGTCAGTCAGTAGTTTTCTACTCAGATGATTCAGTATTGGGTGGCGGTATAATTGAACGCGTATTAGATTAGAAAGGGTAATTAGTTTGCGGGTTAGGAAGCGGGAACAAAAGATAAAGATTTCTCAATCAATCCAGCGGGTTGTATTGTCTGCTTTTCTCTCCGTCTCCCCGATACTCTTACTCTGCAAATGGGGTTGACCCTGTTAGAGAATACAACCAATAGATATCGCTAAATTTTATTGGTAATAAAATGATTCTTAATCTGAAAGATTGAACGATGACTTAGAATTTATTCTCTAACAGGGTTGACATTCATCAGATTCCATTTAAACTTACGCTGTAAAGGAGACCTAAATGAAACCAAAGATGATTATGCTAGTTGGTATCTCGCTGTTGGTGCCGGCGTTTTTGTATGCCAATGAACCGCTGGTGCCATTGATAATGCTTTTTCTTGCACCGACGACATTCGGAGGTGCAGCGTTCGCTTCATTCTTGGGTTTTTTGGTCATTTTACTGGTTAAATGTATTGTCTTTATTCTCAAGAGTGATTTCAAAACCATCCGTGCGATTTTTTATGTCCTGATCGCGAACGTCGTGTCGACGCTCGTCGGTACTGTCGTTGCAATGATGTTCACTTCCTCTGATGTTTTGTTCATGGGGATCATCATTCTCTTTTTAGTCTTTCTTTTGCCGGCACGCCGCCTAAAACGGATCAAGCATTTCGGAAAGAACTCTACCTGGTTTATAGCTTTTGTATTGACCCTGGTCACGCTCATTACGGTCGTGATATTCAGCTTCATGATCGGTTATCAAGCCTCACCGCACATATACTGGCCAATGAAGATTTTCCTTTCCACGATCGCGATAGTAATAAGTTTATTGATCAGTATACTTTATGAGGAAGCAGTGATTGCGAAGTTGTATAAGATTCAAAAGAAAGAAGAGAAATCATTTTTAATGCCTGTGATCTGGTCAAATATTGTCGCCGTGGGTATAATAGTTTTAATTGGTGCGATCATTGCTTTACCAGCCCGGCTAAAATCGCCTGATTTTCTCATTGGTCTGGTAAGGTTTTTAGGGATAAACGTGTAAGCAAAACAATATGGAGAGGGGGTTATGGTATTAAGGTTATTGCTGAAAAGTTTTTTAGTCTACTCCAGAAACTTGAGGGAATTAAGGACCTGATTGATGTGGTAGCGTAGGTACTCAGGCACTAACCTTTCGATTTCTTTGAACTGCCGGGCGTCGATTCGGATACTCTTGTTCTGGTATATGTTTTTCAGCAAATCGATGGTATCACTACTCAAAAACACCACCGTGTCATCAAAATCATTTTCGCAGACAACCCCGCCTCCACTAATACTGAAATCAATCTTTTTGCTATTATAATCTATCGAATTATGACAGCGTACGCAGTTGTCTAAATGTGGTTTAAAGCCTGCACCAGCAAGCGCGATCAGCAGATAATAAAGGGTCAATGGTTTTATTGAATCCGAATCAATATTCTTGAGTTCTTGTAGGAAATTAGATAGATGTCTATATGAAGCAGTATCAATTTCTTCCTGAAGGAGTGTTTTATCATAGAATTCGCAAAGCACCATGGCGGCATTCACTTTGTTATTACTGGACCGGATGTCGCTGAAGTCGTCCGTGATTGTTGCATCGCTTAATGTATATAGATCTTTAGTCTCTCTTTTGTAGTAGATGATCTCAGCCAGTGTAAAAAGCTCTAATGTACCGCAAAACTTGCTTTTTGGTCGACGACACCCTTTTGCAATAATTTTTACCTTACCGAATTTCTTGGTGAGTACTGAAGCGATAAGACTCGATTCTTTGAAAGGCATTGTCTTGAGCACAAAGCCTGGAGTTTTTACTATATTAACCAATTCTATCTTTTAGTAATCAAACACACAGCGTCCTGGACGCGAAATTAACCGTCCAGTTTTGGTATACGCAGTGTCTGCCCGGGGTGGATAATATTGGGATCTTTTAGGATGTCCCGATTCGCTTCAAAAATTACCGAGTATTTCCTGGCGTCACCGTAGAATTGCTTTGCTATCTTGGAAAGAGTATCACCTGCCTTGACCGTATAGGTATCAGAAGGTGCTTGCCCGACCGGTGGTTTTATTATGCGCAATATCTGTCCAGGGTAGATAAGGTTTGGGTTTTTTATGACTTCGAGGTTTGCTTCAAAGATTATTGGATATTTCCCGGCGTTTCCATAGAGTCGGCTGGCGATCTTAGAGAGCGTGTCACCTGGTTGTACAGTATAGTACTCGGTTATTTCTTCAGATGGAGGCGCAGATAAATGTTCGTCATTGACTTTTCCCACGCCTTTAATATTACCGGCCAAAAGCACAGCTTTTTCCTTCATCGCTTGTGTATCACATGAACCGTAAAGCGTGACGACGCCGTTTGTGAAATCAACCTTCAGATCGTCTATACGATCACCAAGTTCCTGTTTGAGCAATTGCTCAATGTCTTTTGACTCACTCCCAATACCTAAAATATTTGCACCTACATCTTTTAAGAAATCAAGTATTCCCATCACTTCTCCTTTTTGATGCTAAGTGTATTTGCCAACAGAGAGGTACCTTTGTTGAATGCGGCGAGGTTTAGATCCACGAATTTCTTTTTTACGTTTTTACTGATCGATACTTTCCACGATTTCTTCTTAAACCCCAAGAAACATGAAAGGACACCTAAAAGTATGATATTTACAGTACGGATATTACCTAACTCGATAGCGACCTTTTCCGCATCGACATAATATATTTCGCCATGTTGTTTGAGATTGGTTTTTATATTTTCCGGGTATGAAGCGGCGCCAGTCAGAACGCTCATCGGCAGTATCCTACGATCATTAACGATCGCAGTACCGTTCTTTTTTAAATAATGTATGTAGCGCATGGCTTCTAATTTTTCAAAAGCTAAAACTATATCACTGTTCCCTTGTTCGATCAAAGGTGAGTGTACTTTATCGCCGATCCTTACATGCGTTATAACGCTGCCCCCACGTTGCGCCATGCCGTGCACTTCGCTTTTCTTGACGTCAAAACCTTCAACAAATGCCGTATGGCAAAGTACATTAGATGCCAGAATAATACCCTGTCCACCAACTCCGCAGATGACTATATTAAATGCATCTCTTTTCATTTTTTGCCCTTTTTTGATTTTTCTGGTGCAAGTATTGCATTACAAGTGCAGACTTGTGCACATAATCCACAGCCGAAACATAGGCTTGGATCGATCTTCGCGAGCGGCTTTTTCTGATCTTTAAGGAATTGTAGGCTTAGCGCAGGGCAGCCGATACGCATACATAACCGACAACCCTTGCACAGATCAGAACTGACAAAATATGCGGGACTGGGTTTTAGGAGCAGGGCACAGGGTCGTCTAAATATTAAAACTGCAACACCTTTGAATTTTAACGCCTGTCGGGTAGCCTCTTCAATTGCTTTAAGATCATCTGGACTCACGATCTTTAGAAAATCAACACCACATCCTTTGACAATATCCTCAGGTGGTATACGCTTACCTTGCTCTCCTTTAGCGAGTTTACCAGTGCCCGGATGAGGTTGATGACCAGTCATCGCAGTGGTAAAGTTATCGAGGATGAACAGGTTCATATTGCTTTTATTATAAACAGCATTTGCTAGTCCGGTAATACCTGAGTGAAAAAAAGTTGAATCGCCGATGACGCCAACGACCTTGCTGCTGAAATCCTTTCCTAAGGCTGTTTCCAGACCGTGTGTATTTGTTACTGAAGCACCCATGCACACGCAGGTATCCATAGAACTTAAAGGAGGTAATGCGCCCAGTGTATAGCAGCCAATATCACCAAATGGAATAAGCTTTAGTTTGTTAATGATATAAAAAACTCCTCGGTGCGGACAACCAGGACATAGCACAGGTGGTCTGGGCGGAACTTTATACTGAAGGGTACGCGCCTTGCGACTTTTTGAGAAACTGTCACGGATGATCGTTTGGGTGAGTTCACCACAGCGAGGTATTTTATCTTTTCCAGTAACCTTGATCCCCATCGCTTTGATCTCGGTTTCCAATATCGCATCACCTTCTTCGATGATAATGATCTTTTTTACCTGACGGGCAAAGCGCTTGATCAATTTCATTGGCAAGGGATAGGAAAAAGAAAGCTTCAATATACTTGCTTTTGGGAAAACCTCTTTTGTATATTGATAAGAGATACCTGAGGTGATAATCCCGATATTTTTATTACCCCATTCGATACGGTTGAATGGAAACTTTTCACTGTACGCGGCTAATTTTTTTAGTCGTTCTTCCACAACGACATGGCGAAGCCGAGCATGCGCCGGAAGCATCAATCTTTTTCTAATATCTTTTATATAACCGAACGGCTTGCGTCCTTTCCTTTTTTCA
This sequence comes from uncultured bacterium, assembly GCA_965603515.1. GTDB lineage: Bacteria > Hydrothermota > Tepidihabitantia > SM23-42 > SM23-42 > JAUVZL01. The sequence goes on along the minus strand of CBFDDH010000045.1, from coordinate 2,820 downwards.
AGTTCAACTAAGCAGGTTGAATGACAGATTCTTGTGGTGACGCGTAATATGACAACCGTATCGAATTTTTCAGATATCTCAAAACCAAGTTTTGTGAATTCCTTTGCTTCTTGTGAATCAGAAGGTTCCAGGATCGGGATCTTCGCGTGGCGACCATAATGTCGATTGTCCTGTTCGTTCTGTGATGACCACATCCCAGGATCATCAGCTGAGACAATGACCAAGCCGCCTGTGGCACCGATATAACCCAATGTGAACATCGGATCAGCGGCGACATTCAAGCCAACATGCTTCATCGCCGCAAGCGCGCGGGCACCGCCAAAACTGGCACCAGCAGCGACTTCAAGCGCGACTTTTTCATTTACTGCCCACTCAGTATATATGCCGGGATATTTTATTATATTCTCAAGTATTTCAGTGGAAGGCGTACCAGGATAGGCAGTAGCAACATGACAACCAGCTTCCCAGGCACCACGGGCAATAGCTTCATTCCCTGAAAGGAGGGATTTCATATGATCCGATTATAGCCAGATATGAGTCTGAGTCAATGAAAGATTCAAAATAGATTCGTCTGTTCTATTAGACGAAAAGGAAAAAACATTGCCTGATAAATCAGGCGACTACAATGTGGTTAGTGAGACGATGTAGTGGTTCGATTTATCGAACATTGCCTGATAAATCTAATGAGCTTCTCGATGCGCTCAGCTGCGTTTCGCTTACTCGAAAAATAAGATTGGAGAAAATTCAGGTATAGACCTTAACCTCTTCTTCCTTGCGGAGAACCCTAAGCACACCCTGGGTAAGACCTTCCATCTCTCCTTCGCCCGGGTATACAAAGAACTTTGGGCATAAGAAACCCACCCAGGATTTTAACTGGTCGATGAATTTTTGAGAATGAGCAATACCACCGGTGATGATGATCGCATCCAGTTCTCCTTTGAGCACGACTGCATAAGCACCTATTTCTTTAGCAATTTGGTAGATCATGGCATTGTACGCAGATAAAGCTTGTTTATCATTTTGACAAATGCGTTTTTCGATTTCCTGAATATCGTCAGTACCTAAGTAGGATAGCATACCACCCTGTCGATTGAGTTTCTTTTTGATATCCTGGTACTGATATTTCTCATCAAAAATAAATTTTGCCAAACCCATTGTTGGTAGGCTGCCAGCTCGTTGGGGTGAAAAAGGTCCGTCTTCATTGGCATTTGATGAATCGACTTGTTTACCTTTCAAATGAACGGCGATGGTTATCCCGGTTCCGAGGTGGACAATGAGGAAATTACATTCATTGTAGGGTTTATTCATTTCCTTGGCTGCTTTTTTAGCAACGAAGCGGACGTTCAATGCATGGCTCAGTGCTTTGCGGTTGATCTCCTTTAGTCCTGAGAATCTTGAAAGCTCCCAGAATTCATCGACTGAGACAGGGTCAACAAAATAAGCATCGATCTTGAGCTGGTCGGCGATTTCCTTGGCGATGAGCGCGCCGAGCAGAGACGGGTGTTCTGATTGATAATTACCAGTTCTGATGTCCTCAATCAATTTCTCGTTGACTTTATAGGTACCGCTGGTCAGGGGTTTGAAAGGACCACCTCGACCAACCGTGGCGTTCAGCGTATTCAGATCAACCTCTTTGGATCTTAGTAGGGCAAGGACTTTATCTCTGCGGAATTCATACTGGTCAATGATCTTTGTGAAATACAGTAATTCTTCAGGTTGGTGCCTGATGTTTTCTTCAAAGAGTGCTTGTTCATTTTTGAAGACCGCTATCCTGGTTGAACCTGCGCCTGGGTTGATAACTAATATTTTAAAGTCCATCTGACCTCCGTAAACACAAATGCCTAAAATATCTAAATGCCTAAATTCCTAAAAGTATAACGTCATTATTTATGATAGCAAAAAAACATCTAAAGTCAATCATTGACTAAGCATTCAGTCAGCATATACTTAATCTATGATCTTGCTGTCGGTTCTTTTGTTCATTATTCCCAACCAGGGCGTGGTTATCGTTGATAATGTCTGGTTTTATGAAGGCGATCTCAAAACAAGGATTATAAATACCGGTGATATTATTGAAATAATCGGTCATATTGACGGTCGGGTGAGGATTAGAGTCGATAATATAGTGGGTGAACTATCAAGTGGCGTACTGATCGATCTTGATGGAGAAGTTGCTGAAGATAGACTTTTCATATTTGCCCGGGGTTATTATGACCAGGGAGAATTCGACAAAGCATCTATACTTTTTGAAACATTTATCGATTTTTTCACGTGGTCTGAATACCTTGCTGAGGCACTTTACTATTATGGTATGTCAAAAGAGGAATTAGCAGTCAAGATAGGTCATGCTGATACGCTGGGTGGATTTCTCTACAACGAACGATACAATATCTCGTACTATTCTGGTGATGCTTACATGGATATTCTTGAGGATTTCGGCGATACGAAGTTTGCACCAAAGGCATCGTATCGTCTTTTTCATATTCTCCGGATGAACAATCTTCCTTGGCATGATTCAGTACCATTGATCCTGGAGGAAACAACAATGTGGGAAGAGTTCACAGAGAATTACGAAACCTGTGAAGAATATATCCCTGCCTTGCTTGAGTTAGGATATTTATACCGGGTTTTATATGAAATAACCGAGGATATTAAGTATCGAAAAAGCGCTACGCAGATTTTTCAAAGGGTGATGGAAGAAAAACCTATTTCAAGTTTCTCAGCCCAGTCCAGGGTGCACCTTTATGAACTAAAGAAGGGCGAGAATATATATAAATACTGACGGCTGAATAACTAACTGAAACCGAACAACTGAGTACC
>CBFDDH010000044.1:0-17472 GCA_965603515.1 uncultured bacterium | reverse complement strand
ATTGCGACCATTCGCTCTATTGTTTTCAATGCTTTCTGGCGAATGGTTTCATCGACGTGTATTTCGTGTTTCATGTCTTCGAGCGCCCAGAGTACTTTTTCTAGACTATTTAGCTTCATGTTAGGACAAATCGCATTATGGCTGCCCGCAATAAATTCTTTGCCGGGGTTTTCTTTTTGCAGACGGTAGAGCATGCCGATCTCAGTGCAGATAATGAACTTACTTGCTTTGCTAGTTTTGGCATGGGATATCATCTGTGATGTTGAGCATATCCGGTCAGCAATTTCTTGTACTTCAATTCGGCATTCAGGATGGGCTAGAACTTCGGCGGTTGGGTGTGCTTTTTGGAGTTTTTCGATACCAGATTTTGAGAAGACCATATGGGTTGGGCAATAACCTGACCAGAGGTAGAATTTCTTGTTCTTGATCTGACCTTCGATATAAGATCCGAGATACTTATCAGGTGTGAAGATCACTTCTTCCTGTTCAATTGAATTAACAACCTTGACCCCATTTGCCGAAGTGCAGCAGATATCTGAAATGGCTTTTACTTCAGCAGTGGAATTGACATAAGTAACTACTGCGGCAGCAGGGTGTTTTTCTCTTTCCCGACGCAATTGTTCCTCCGTAATCATATCGGCCATAGGGCAGCCAGCATGTAGATCAGGGATTAGGACTGTTTTATCGGGGTTGAGGATTTTAGTGGTTTCTGCCATGAAATGGACGCCACAAAAGAGAATGACCTTGCATTTGAGTTCTTGAGATACCCTTGCGAGCTCTAGGGAGTCACCCGTGAAATCAGCGATATCCTGGACCTCGGGCAATTGATAATTGTGGACGAGTATGACAGCATTCTTTTCTGTACGCAGCAGCCTTATTTTCTCGGTGATTTTTTGCATATGGTTTTAATCGGTAATCGATGGAGTGAGGATATAGTGGATAGGATTAACCGGAATCTGGGAGACACGTACTTCGTAGTGCAGATGCGGACCAGTACTTTTTCCTGTACTACCGACATGAGCGACAACATCGCCTCTAGTGACTCTATTCCCTTCTTCAACGTCGATCCTCTGACAGTGCCCATACAAGGTCGTATAACCATAGCCATGGTCTATTTCAAGAGTCAAACCAAAACCTCGTCGCTCGCCGGCGAACTTAACCGTACCATCAGCTGGTGCAATGATCGGCGTGCCTGGTGGTGCAGCAATATCCAAGCCCTCATGCATCTTCACCTGACCAGTAAAGGGGTCGATACGGTAGCCAAACCCGCTCATGAACCATCCATGGACCGGTATTATAGATGGTGTATGTTCTCTAAGAAACTTTTTCTCGTCGAGATATTGGACGATATTGTTGAAGCTTTCTTTTTGCAATCGGGAACGTGAGAGCAGATTATCCAGAGTCTTTGACAAATCCTCCAGGTCATTGTATACATTGGTTGATAGCCCTTCAGCACTATGGAATTGACTGGAGCCGCCAACCCCCATGCTGCGTAGATCATCGCCTATCGGGTTGAGCGAAGCATAAGTCCGGAGTTTCTTGTCATATTCTTCTAAGCTGTCAATCAGAATACTCAAATTAGCGATTTCTTCTTCAATTCGAGTGATCTCAAAACGCACTATTTCATTTTCCTGATTTAATCTCTCGAGTTTTCTTTTATCGACTCGGTGAGATGTGAATAAAGTGAGATTATAGACAAAGAGCAGCAAGATTGCAATGAACACCAAACTCGTAAGGATAACAAACGCGAGTTTCACCTGGAGGTTTATCCTTTTATTTTCTTTACCTGAGATTAGTATAATGTCCAAGGGAGTGTCTCCAAACATATTATATAAACGATTGTGAAAATGTCAAGAGGAGGAAAGGGGTGGTATATCAATGCCTTTTTCCCTGGCAAAAGCTATAGCTTCGTCATATCCGGCATCATAATGCCGTGCAATGCCAATACCAGGATCATTGGTCAGAACCCTTTCAATACGTTTTGCCATATCACGAGTACCGTCACAAACCAGAACCTGACCCGCGTGTATTGAATAGCCTATGCCCACGCCGCCGCCGTGATGCACAGAAACCCAAGAAGCTCCTGAAGCAGTATTGAGGAGTCCGTTCAGAATCGGCCAATCAGCAATGGCATCTGAACCGTCGAGCATGGCTTCGGTTTCCCGATAGGGCGAGGCGACTGATCCAGCATCCAGATGGTCGCGACCAATGACTACCGGTGCTTTGATCTCGTTGGTTTTTACCATACGGTTGATCTCTAAACCCAATCTATCCCGCTCACCATACCCTAACCACATGATCCGCGCTGGCAGACCCTGGAAAGGCACTTTTTTTTGCACTAGCTCAATCCAACGCCGGACTGACGCATCGCCGCCAAACATTTCTAAGACTTTCTTGTCAGTAGCATAGATGTCATTTTGGTCACCGGACAATGCAACCCAGCGGAATGGACCGCGACCCCGACAGAAAAGAGGTCTGATATATTCAGGTACAAAGCCAGGGATTACAAACGGGTTCTTAATGCCCGCTTCTTTTGCCTGCCCGCGTATATTATTGCCGTAGTCAAATGCTATGGCGCCTTTTTTCTGAAGTTCCAGCATTGCCTCCATTTGTCGGGCGATTGATTCTAACGCGCGATTTTTATACTCTTCGGGGTTTTTACTACGTAAGGCAATTGCCTGGTCAAGACTCATATTGCCGGGCACATAACCATTGAGTGTATCATGGGCTGAAGTTTGGTCAGTCAAGATATCAGGTATGATGTTACGTTTTACGAGTTCCGGTTCAATATCCGAGGTATTGCCAATGAGGCCGATGGAGCGTGGTATTTTGTCTTTCACTGCCTCAAATACCAGCTTGAGTGCTTCATCAAGGTTGTCCACCATGACATCGCAAAAACCTTGTTTTATCCGTTTGTCAATACGCTCGGGGTCGATCTCAATATCAAGGATAACCCCTTCATTCATGGTAACTGACAAAGGTTGGGCTCCGCTCATGCCGCCCATACCGCCGGTAAGAACCCATTTTCCTTTTAGCGAACCGTTGAAATGTTTCTTTGCGCAGGCGGCAAATGTTTCGTAAGTCCCCTGGATAATACCCTGGGTGCCGATATAGATCCAGGAACCAGCAGTCATCTGTCCGTACATTATTAAGCCCAGTGCTTCGAGTTTTCTGAAATAATCCCAATTTGCCCAGGCAGGTACAAGGAGCGAGTTTGCGATGATCACGCGCGGCGCGTGCTCGAATGTCTTGAAAACGCCGACTGGTTTGCCAGACTGAACAAGGAGAGTTTCGTCATTCTCGAGCTTCTTCAATGAATTGACTATCGCGTGAAAACATGCCCAGTTCCGTGCCGCTTTACCGCTGCCGCCATAGACGATCAGTTGTTCTGGGTTTTCTGCAACCTCCGGGTCTAAATTATTATGGAGCATCCTCAAGGCTGCTTCCTGCTGCCAACTCTTACATGAAATCTCTGTACCTCTCGGTGCAGAGACTGGTTTATAGACAAATTTTTCCATCACGCCTCCTGACAATTTTCTTATTCTATGCGAAAATGACTCTCTTGTCAATAATTACTGCAGAAACACTCACCTTCATCCTCTCCCTTAAAAAGGGAGAGGAAATACATTATGTGCGTTTCTCTTAGAAAGGAAGAGGGTGAGGAAAAGCAAGATGTATCGGAGTAACGGAGAGAACAATATTATACTGAAGAAGTTCTCGATTCACCCCGTTAGAACTAAATATCCGTATGTTCTAATTCATTGATTTACTGAACATAAAATTCTATGGCAAGCTCTAACGGGGCAAGGCTCGCCTGTCTCGAACAAGGTGAGAGGAACAGTAACTCTTTACTCTTCGAGTAAGTCCCACAGAAGGGGGCGCATCGAGAAGTTCCTTTATGATGTAGTCGCCTCTGGTTACCGAGGGATTATTGACTTAATACTGATATTATATATAATTCATTCTATGAAAAAATGCATCTTGCTATTATATAATGAGCTTGCTTTTCCAACACTTTACAGAAAGTGCTGGGTCGCAATGACCGCAGGGGTTGTGGTATTGTTTTTATCCTGTGGATTGCCACCCAAGCAGCAGGCTCAGAAAATCCTGCAAGACGGAATAAATGACGAATCAGTTATTATAAGGGTCAATGCAGCAAAAGGGCTGAAAAAAATAGGAGATGTACAGGGTACAAAAAAGCTCTATGAAATACTACGCGGTGAAGACAAGAATGGCGTTGTCGCTGCTTTGACCGCACTTTATGATTTAAAAGAAAACAGTTATGCACCAGTCATCCTTGAGCTGGGTGGCAAACAGGATGCTTTAACAAGGGCTGAAGCTTACCGACTTATCTCGATCATGGAAGATCCCAAATGTCAAGACATTCTAATCAAGGGCACACAGGATAAGGTAGCCAAGATAAGAAGGTTTTCTTATCTTGGGCTTGAGAAATTCAATGCGAAGCAAGTCATTAGAGATGGACTGCATGACGTCGATATTCTCGTCAAGATCGCTGCGGCAAAAGCGCTGGGTCGGCTCGGTGAAAAGGATATGGAGAACTTCGTACGCAGACAATTGGAGATAGTCAATCTTGAAATTTGGAAACACGGTATTATTGCCCTGGCTGAAATGGGCGACACTTCAGCAATTGATTTCATTAAAGAATCCCTGGATGATGCTCCTTGGGAACTGCGTCTTGCTGCGGCTGAAGCTTTGTTGATTTTCAATAGTAAAGAAGGCGTTGGAGTGATAAGAGAAGGTTTAGAAACAGGTGGTCCTTTTGTCAGGGTTAAAGTCGTCCAGATCCTTAGTAAATACCGAATAAACGAGGGGCAGGAGTTATTAGAAAAAGCAACCCAGGATGAATACATCAATGTATCTGTCGTGGCTATTGAGGCATTGGCAAAGTACCGTCAAAAGACGTCACGTGGGCTTTTTATTGAACTGATGAATGCACCGAATCCACTTGTTAAGATCGCGGCGGCGGCAGCTTTTTTGCAGGTTGAATAATGGGACTTAGACTTCATAATACATTCAGCAATAAAATAGAGGATTTCAAACCAATAGGGGATCGGGTCGGTATTTATACTTGTGGATTGACAGTTCAGGGTCCGCCGCATCTGGGTCATATACGCGCTGCAGTGTCACGAGATATCCTTATCCGGTGGCTTCTTCATTCGGGTTATAACGTCATTGCCCTGGAGAATTTCACTGATATCGACGATAAAATCATCGAGAAGCAGAAAGAACTGAATACAGACTGGCGCATTATAGCTGAGAAGAATATCGATAAATATATGAAGGCATGCGATGAATTGAATATTATCAGGGCAAATATCTATCCAAAAGCCTCTCAATATATCGAGCAGATAATAGATCTCGTGAACAGATTGGTTGAAAAAGGATTTGCTTATGAAAAGGGTGGTGATGTCTATTTTAAAGTACGCCAATTCCCCGATTATGGAAAGCTTTCTAAAAAGAATATCGATGATCTTATTTCCGGTGCGCGCTGCGCTCCTACTGAGCACAAAGAAGACCCACTGGATTTCGCGCTTTGGAAAGCGGCAAAACCAGGTGAGCCGTACTGGATGAGCCCATGGGGTAAAGGCAGGCCAGGTTGGCATATTGAATGTTCGGCAATGTCCATGCACCATCTGGGTGAAACATTTGACATCCATACTGGCGGCGAAGATCTTATTTTTCCGCACCACGAAAATGAAATTGCCCAGTCTGAATGCGCTACTGGCAAAAAGTTTGCCCGGTACTGGCTTCATAATGGCTGGGTGACCTTAGGTGGTGAAAAGATGGCGAAATCGACCGGCCATTATTTTCTCATTGAAGATGTGCTCAAAGATTACCGGCCAAATGTTATCAGGTTATATTTATTAAAGACCCAGTATCGTCATCAAATTGAATTTTCCCGGGAGCGTCTTAATGAAGCAAAAGCAGCTTACTTACGGATACAAACCTATATCCATGGGTTTGAAAATATCTCTGAAACAACCGAGCCTTTGATGCTTAAGGAATTCACTGAGGCAATGGATGATGACCTTAATACACCTAAGGCACTGGGTATTGTTTTTGATTTGATAAAACAGGGTTATGAAAAACCGAGTTTGGATATTGCCGCGAGCATTAAATACTATTTGACGATCCTGGGTTTTGTCGAGGAAGTGCTTGAGCAGCCTTTTGCAGATATCATGGAGATATTGCATGAGGTCAAAGCAAAGATTAAAGATGAGAAAAGTGCTTTATTGGATAGCGCAGCGCAGGATCTCTGGAACCAACTTGAGAGCATGAAGTCGAGCAATGAATTCTTTCCGAGCATAGTGAATGTGCTTCTGGGAATCAGAAACCGGCTTAGAAAAGAAAAAGAGTATGGGCTTGCCGATTTTATTAGAGAACGTCTTGCGCAGAAAGGTATTCATATTCTCGACAAAGGAGATGTCAGTACGTTCCGGGTGGAGGCAAAGTGATCAACGCAACGCAGATAAGAAAAGGGATGCTCATAAAGATTGATGCTATGCCCTTTATTGTCTTGAAAGTTTCTCATGTCACGCCAGGTAAAGGTAAAGCTTTTGTGCAGTGCGTGTTCAGAAATCTCCAAAGCGGGCTTTCCAAAGAAGTGAGATTTCGCTCCAGTGACCGGGTCGAAGAGACTGAGCTTGAGCTGGTGGAAATGGAATATATATACAGTGCTGATAACCTCTTTTATTTTATGGATCTGGGAAGTTATGAACAGATACCTTTGGATGCAGATCTCATAGGAGATGCAGTTAAGTTTCTCCAGCCTAATATAAAGGTAAAGGTTGAGTTTTATGAAGGTAAACCGTCTGGTATTATTTTACCAAAGCAGGTAACCTTGAAAGTGATTGAAACACAAGCGTACATCAAGGAAGCGACTGCGCAAGCGCAGTCAAAGCCTGCCCAGCTTGAAGGCGGTTACACTTGCCAGGTACCACCGTTTGTTGAAGTTGGTGATAGCATAAAGGTCAATACAGAAACCGGTGAATATGTTGAAAGAACGTGAGAAATTTCAGATCGCAGATTTTAGATTTATCCCGCCTCGTATTATAATTCTACAAATGGATTGCGGGATTTATCATTTTGGATTTATATAGGAAAATCGTGGATCCCGTAAAGCGGGAAGATTGAGGAAGAAAAGACTGGAGATTTTAAGATTTGAGATTTTAGATTTGGAATTTGGTTCTTGGGATTTGGAACTTATGAAAAGATAAGGAGGTTTAATGGCTGAAGATATTCAAGAAGAGGTCAGGAAAATAGCTGAGAAGATTCCGGGTTGTCATTTTGTTAGCCTTGTTGGCTATGATGGTATCACTGTAGTCCAGCACGCGATTGATGCGAATTTTGATATCAGTCTGTACGATGCTGAGCTATCGTCCATCATGTTGGCATCAAAGGAAGTGAGAACTAGCCTGAGCCTGGGCAATGAAAAGGAACTGATCTGGCTTACCGACAATTCGTTCTTTATTATACAGCCGGTAGGCGATGATTTCTTTATTTATTGCTGCCTTAAATCAGCTGGTTCAAACCCTGGTGTTGCCAGGATCGAGCTGAATAAGGCGAAAGATACGATCCGCAAGATCATTTATCCTGAATAATTAGTTCTTAAATAAGCACCACGTAGATTTTTTAGGGGGGGTAGTATAAAACGTGTAGGTATTGTAGTACTATTGTCTATTGTAGCTGGCATAATCATTCAAAATCTATTCGATTTTCACATCGTCGTTATTCGTTGTGTCTGTACGCTGGGCTTGGCACTGTTTTTATACAAGAAAAGGTTCTTGTATATTACCATCGTAGCTTTGTCTATGATGAATGTATTGTTGCACAAGCCGATTCAATTTGATCATGGTGGTCGAGCCATGGTTTTTGTAGGTGATGTCATTGGTGAGGACCAACGTGTTAACTATACAAAACTAAATATAAACATAGAACATATCATGGTAAATGACAAGGTTGTTGGACTTGCAATACCAGTAGAGTTCTACACGAGAGAGACTGAAACATTGCTCGGCCAAAGAATTTGCATAAACGGAGTTATTAAAGGATCTAAGAGTCAGCATAAACCGAATATCCTCATCGGTAGGATTGATGATGTTAGTGAACGGCCTATGCTTTTAGGTAGTGTCATATACGCAGTCCGACATTATATTGTTAGTGTTCTGAGAGATATGTTTGATACCGGCCAGCGTGATTTGGCACTGGGTTTGATCCTCGGCGGCAGTGGCCGCATAAAAAGCGATTTTAAGGATATCTTGAGTCGCGCAGGTATTCTACATATTCTAGCTGTTTCAGGATTACATGTCGGATTTGTTTGTGCCTTTGCTGGCGTTTTATTATTCTTTATTCCTATTCCAGCAAAACTGAAATTCGCCATAATGATGTTGATACTCGGGTTATATGCAGGCATTACTGGTTTTAGACCGAGCGTATGTCGGGCGACGATAATGGCCTTTTTGTTTGGAATAGGATTGATTCTTCAAAGGAGTGTGGATCGTGTACACGTTGTTAATATCGTTGCTCTTGTTTTTCTTATTTTTGAACCTTCACTCCTCTTTGATGTCGGTGCAGAGTTATCTTTTGCTGCAGTGTACGGCATTTTCGTTATTTATCCTGTGCTTAAAAACAAAATAATTGACCGCGTACTAATTAAAGCATATAAGGTTCTTTTAGTACCAATCGCTATTTCGTTCTCAGCGCAGGTTTTTGTCGCTCCCTTACTCATTTACTATTTTCACAGATTACCAACCTTGGCTGTTTTCACTAACTTCCTTATTGTACCAGTTGTATCAGTTTGCATTTTTCTGCTATTCTTGATCTTACTCTTGAGTACATTTTCCTTCTTTTGCGTTCATTATTTCGCTTTCGTTGTTTCCTGTTTATTTACTCTTCTGACATGGATTGCAGGATTCTCTGCAGGTTTACCATTTTCTACACTTGCACTTTCAATGTCTCCAGTTTTCTTGCCATTTTGTTACATGTTGTTTCCGCGCAAAACAAGAAGGTGGGCAGTTTATGCCATGTTATGTATAGCATTTATCTTTTCGATCGCGGGGTGTGTCGATTGTTTGGTTATCAGAGCTGCACCATTTGGCACTTTGCTTACAACTAATCAAACCAATATTTTTGTTACAGCTAAGTGCCCAAGTGTGAACACCGCGCGTTTCTTGAGTCAACACAATATTGTTGATTTGGATTATTTGATTGCCCCTCGGTTCTATTACCCGATAAAGGAGAAATTTTTCAAAAAGAGCGATGTGCTGCATACACAATACATTACGTTGGAACAAGTGTTAATTAAAGTAGGGCAGGAATTGGAAATACAATACCGGGACCAGCAGGTCTATTTGCAGAGTAGCCAGGTTGTTTCTGAAGCAACCACGCAGTATGTTCGGTACGTCATCACAGATGGCGACAAGTCATACAGTTTTTCTGCGCCGTCTAATTGCTCTTTTCTGGGACAGATGATAATTGATTTGAAAACCGCTGTTTTTAGAATAGCGACATTGTTTTGAGCAACACGCCCTCTACATTGAATATTTAACTCTAGCTGGAGGTTAGCCCATACTGCCGACGATTTTTTCCACCCCTTCGAGGATTTCGCAGGATTTGACCAGTGCTTTCATCGTATTGTGGTCATTATAAAGGGGGCGGTCTTCATCAAGGTGCGCGACATATTTGCGCACGATCTGTTTTGCCGCACTGACCCCTTTACCCGCGGTAAATTCACGGAAATCCAGAGCTTGTGATGCACCCATGAATTCAATTCCTAAAACGCCATAGGCATTATCGAGGATCTGCGCATTCTTTATTGCGGTATTCATTGCCATGGAAACAAAGTCTTCCTGGTCAGCAGCTGCAGGTATGGACATAACTGAAGCCGGTGCCGATAACATTCTCTGCTCGGTGATCAGAGTGCACGCAGTGTACTGACTGAGCATTAAGCCGGACATCATGCCCGCGCCTTTGGTGAGAAAGGGAGGGAGTCCGATACTGAGCGCCGGGTTATTAAGCCGGTTGAACCTTCGTTCGGAAAGCACGCAGACCATAGTTACGGCAGCGCTGATCATGTCCATGGGTAATGAAACCGGTGTACCCTGAAAATTTGCGCCGGTTATGGTTAGGTTATATTCGGGCAAGAAAACAGGGTTGTCGCCAACCCCGTTCAATTCAATTTCCACCTGTTTCCTGGCATAGGCAACTGCATCATGAGCAGCGCCAATGACCTGGGGGGAAGAGCGCATAGAATACGCATCCTGGACTTTCATCTTGAATTTTTTGGACAATAGATCACTGCCCTCAATGCACTTCATTATTGCCTGTGCCGAACGTACAGCGCCTGGAAAGCCGCGAGCCTGGTGGAGTCGGATATCATAGGGTTTTAGATTAGCATAGAGTGCTTCGAGTGTCATAGCACATGCGATTTCTGCCTGTTTTAGGAAGCGGTTTATATCAAAGAGCTGGAGCGCACTCATCGCAGTAATAAGGTTGGAACCGTTGATCGTGGCTAAGCCATCGCGCGCTTTTAATCCGGGAATGGGTATGCCAGCACGCTCCATCGCAGTTTTTCCTGGCAGGCGCTCGTCTTTGTAATAGGCTTCACCTTCGCCCATAAGCAAAAGAGCGATCTGGGACATCGGCGCAAGATCGCCTGAAGCGCCCACTGAACCCTTTTGACAGACCACGGGCGTGACGCCTTTGTTCAACATGGCTGCTAAGGTTAGAGGGATCTCGGGCCGGCAGCCTGATTTTCCCTTGGATAAGACATTTATTCTTCCTGCCATTGCCCCTTTAATGTATTCAATTGGTGCTGGGTCGCCGATACCAGCGGCGTGGTTGTATATCAGATATCTTTGAAACTGCTCGATTTGTTCATCAGTTAAAATTACTTCAGAGAATTCACCGATGCCGGTATTGACACCGTACATAATTTCGTGCGCCTGGATTTTTTGTTCCAGCATTGCCCGACACTTCTTGATTCGCTCAATAGCTTGAGCAGAGATCTCTACTTGCTCGTTATGCCGCGCAATGTCGATGACTTTTTCAATTGTTAAATGTTCCCCATCAAGGATAATTGACATAGTAACTCCTTATATTTTATAGTTAATTATTTATGTAAAACGACATTGATCAAGTGTTCTTATATTACTCGGCTTACCGCAAAAGTCAACCCCGCTTGCAGAATATCGGGGAAACGGAGCATAATTGAGTATTGGAGTAAGGGAGACAGGAGGTATGGCTGCTTCGCAGCGGTAGAGAGTCCTACGCTGGGATCATGTTCGCATTCGCGAACTGAAGACACACTTCGTTGAAGACACGCCTCCGGCTGGAGACACATCCGGCACGCAGCATGGTGGACTGCAGAAGCGCTGCGCGCGGTTTCTAATGACTGAATAATTTTATTACTTATCTTTTTTGGTTCCTTGGTTCTTGGAATTTGGAGCTTGAAGAAATGTATTCTCTAACGGGGTTGACCTCTATTGTTTTTACGGTATACTGATAAAACGCGCATGAAACCAGTGCCTAGAAACTTCATTTCCCTTTTTGTCAGCGATATCGCAAGCCGTCTCCTTGGTTTTCTCGCAATCGTATATATTGCCCGCCTGCTCGGGGTGCAGGGATTAGGCTTATTAGCTTATGGTATGGCGTTTTTAACCTATGCTCTGTTGTTTACCAACCCTGGATTGACAACTATTGGCGCGCGCGAGATTGCCAAGGATACAAATCAGCGTAGAATAGTCGAAAGCATCCTTGGTTTGAGGTTAGTTCTGACGGTAATTATTTTTACCTTGTTTGCATTGGCGGTTTATCTTGTACCTGGTCAGCAAGCAACCAAGACCGTGATCCTTTCTTACCTGGTTTGTTTGTTCCCGCTTGCCTTCGTGCTCGAATTCGTTTTCCAGGGCAGGCAGGAGATGCATTATATCGGCATTTCACGATTGCTTCAATACATTATTTATGTTTTTCTTCTCTTGATTTTCTTAAAGAACCGAGTCGATATTTTCAATGTGCCGATCTATTTTTTCTTCGGTCATGTAGGAGCGGCGTTTTTCTTGCTGGTTGTTTTTTTTTCTAAATATAGATCACTTTCTCCACGATTTTCCCTGAGTGCCTGGCGCCAACTTCTTGCCATGGCAATGCCAATCGGGCTTGCTACGATCTTTAACCAGGTAGCGCTTAATCTACCGGTAGTGGCTTTAGGCATATTGCATTCCAAAATTGAGGTTGGTTTTTACAGCGCCGGCTTCAAGATCATCGCGCTATTGCTTATTATCGAACGGGTTTTTCATTTTGTATTTTTTCCGGTTATTTCCCAACAGTATACTAAAACGCGAGAGAAGCTGAGCCGCAGTTTTGCATTTCTTACTAAATTGCTTTTTGCGATCACCATTCCGTGTGCTGTATGCGGCATTATCCTTGCGGATAAAATCATCTTTTTCATTTACGGCGCAGAGTTTAGTGGCTCAATTTTGGTCTTTCGATTATTGCTCCTTTACTTCTTGATAACACCGATCAATACGATTTTCGGTTATGGACTTGTTGCTATTGATCAAGAACGCAAGTTCTTTAAGGTGATCGCCTATACCGCGGTGGTATGCGTGGCTTTAGTAGTTATTCTGGGCTTCGGTTTTAAGGCGGCAGGTGCCGCTATTGCCGTGTTGTGCAGTGAGGTATTGAGTATCTTTTTGATGAACCGGGAATTGAAACGCCACGTGAGGTTCAGCACTATTAAACAGGTCATTAAACCGTTTATTGCTTCGGTAATTACGGGGGTTGCTGTGTATATGCTGAGGCAATGGCATATTGCGGTATTGGTTTTTGTCGCTGCCGGGATCTACATTTCTGTGTTCTATATTATTCGGGGGTTTTCAAAGAAAGAGCTCGGTGATCTAAAACAAGTATTCACTAAGAAATAAGAAAGGGCTGCGTTAGCAGCCCTTTTCTAATCATTATCGTCTTTTAATTAATGGTTACACTTTCGAGTTCTTTTAGGAATTCGATGGTGCTGTTGGAATCGGCCATTTCATACTCGTGTCTGACGACCCCAAAGTCTGGTGCAAACCAATCCGTATTGAGTCCATTGCCGAACGTGTATTCTATCTGCCAGCAGTCATCATAAGAACCAGCAGGAACTGTTACAATCGCTTTGCCAACGACGTATGCGGTCATGGTATCGGCAGAATCGCTGTATACAGTCCAGGTATTGGCGATTTCAATGGGTAGCATCAGACTTGTGTCTGGGTCAGTATCAGCTTTGTTATTATAAATGAGCATATAATCCTCAGTTTCCTCGACATAGGTGGTATCAATGGCGTCAGTCATCAGCGTATCGTCCCAGGCTGTTGTCGTGACCAGTTCAAGAACTGAATTACCAATGTCAAGAGTAGTCTCGGCCGTGATCTCAGTAACAGAATTGCCAGTATTTTCCCAGCTCGTATCGGGTAAGGTTAGAGTAATTGTTTGTGTGATACTGTATTCCCATTGATTGCCCACGGTGAGCGGAAAGTACACTGCATCACCACCGCAACCGATGATCAGAACGATGATCGGGATCAATAGCATAAGTTTTTTCATGTAATCTCCTTTTGTGGTTCATTATATTCGAGATCAGGTCTTTGTCAAGTTAGATCGCCCCGTTGACGACACGCTGCTGCAAGAACCAAGTATTTTTTCTTTGGAATTTGGCTCTTGGAGCTTGACCCCGTTAGAGAATACTCTATGAAGCTACCTGAATACCCGATACTGTAAAAATCCTTTAGTTCTGTTGATAGAATTGTCCGAGACTTTACGTTGGTATTCTCTAACGGGGTTGACTAAGTATTGAACCTGCGTATAATACAGTGGGTGACAAAGAAGTTCTTCTCATGATTCAGTAACTTCAGGTGTCAAAGTACGACCCTTAATAAAACATATAACTTTTCTTCTGATTAAAGGAGGTAGGATGAAACAATACAAGAATTTCATTGATGGTAAGTTAATTGATTCAAAATCAGGTAGGACATTTGAAAACCGAAATCCGGCAAACTGGGGTGAGATAGTTGGTGTATTTCCGAAATCGAATGTCGAAGATCTCAATATGGCAGTTGAAGCAGCGAAGAAGGCGTATCAGAAGTGGCGTACAGTGCCATGGCCAGCGCGTTCGGAGGTCATGCGTAAAGTTGCGGAGATTATGATCGCGAAAAAAGAGGAGCTGTCCCAGCTTATGACCCGGGAAATGGGTAAGGTCATCAAAGAAACACGCGGTGACACCCAGGAAGGTATTGATACGGCATTATATGCATCAATTGAAGGAAGAAAGCACTATGGTTATACTCTGCCTTCTGAGTTGCCGAATAAATCGTGTAAAACAATACGTGAACCGCTTGGTGTGTGGGGTCTTATTACACCCTGGAATTTCCCCATTGCCATTCCGACATGGAAGATCTTTCCTTGTCTCTTGAGCGGTAATACTGCGGTGATAAAACCGGCAACCTATACACCAGCCTGCGTTGGTGAGCTTGCTCAGATATTTGAGGAGGCTGGTTTGCCTGCTGGTGTGCTCAATGTTGTCTATGGTGGCGGCAGCGAGGTCGGTGAAGCTATTTTGAACCATCCGGATATAGTTGGCGTTTCATTTACTGGTTCGTCGGAGATTGGCAAGAGGATCGGCGAGGTCTGTGGCAAGACGCTTAAACGATGTTCTTTAGAATTGGGTGGTAAGAACGGTCAGGTTGTCCTGAAAGACGCGAATCTCGAGCTTGCTCTTGAGGGTGTCTTATGGGGTGCGTTTGGAACGACTGGTCAGAGGTGTACAGCGACATCTAGATTAATTCTGGAGGCACCGATCTATGACAAGTTTATTGACATGCTCAAAGTACGGGTTGAGGCTTTGAAATTAGGTAATGGTTTGAATGAAGATATAGATGTCGGTCCATTGGTCAGCGAATCACAACGGGAAAGCATTGACGGATATATAGAAATAGGCAAGAAAGACGGCGCAAGAATGGTTACGGGCGGTGAATTATACGAACAGGGCGAGTGTGAAAAAGGGTGGTTTTATAAACCGACAATATTCGCTGATGTACTACCGACTATGAGAATAGCTCAAGAAGAAATTTTTGGACCGGTTCTATCGGTGCTAAAGGCAAAAGATTTCAATGAAGCGATATCCATACTTAATAACACAATATACGGTCTTTCATCAGCTATCTACACACGTGATCTGAATCTGGCACACAAGGCAATTGAACTTGCCGAAACCGGCATTGTGTATATCAATGCACCGACGATCGGCGCAGAATGCCACCTGCCGTTTGGCGGCATGAAGGAGACGGGTAATGGACATCGTGAAGGCGGCTGGACTGCTTACGAAATATTTACTGAGATAAAGACTGTCTACATTGATTATTCAGGTTCTCTGCAGAAAGCACAGATTGATACGTAGGATAGGCAATAAGCAGGAAGTAAGAAGTGGACAGTAGAAGGAGAACTATGCGAAAAAGTGCTATGAAGAAACCGGAGATAATAACCAAACTTCCAGGACCCAAAGCCAAACAAGTCTTGAGGCGTGATAATAAGTATATTTCACCCTCATACACACGATCCTATCCATTGGTTATTGAGAAAGGCAAAGGTGTGTGGGTAACTGATATTGACGGCAACAGATTTCTTGATCTCGCAGCCGGTATCGGTGTTGTGGCGAGCGGTCACTCTCATCCAGCAGTGGTGGCGGCAGCAAAAGAGCAATTAGATAAATTTCTCCACATGTCAGGCACAGATTTCTACTATGTGAAGCAAGCAAAACTCGCTGAGAAGCTCGCGGAGATTGTACCCGGTGCAAAAAACAAAAAGGTTTTATTTGGCAATTCAGGAACTGAGGCGGTCGAGTGCGCAATGAAACTGGCGCGCTATCATACACGCCGACCCCGCTATATCGCATTCACCGGTGCATTTCACGGGAGAACAATGGGTTCATTATCGCTCACTGCATCAAAATCAATTCAAAGGAAGTACTTTGCTCCTCTATTACCGAGTGTAACTCATGTCCCCTATGCATACTGTTATCGTTGTCCCTTTAATCTCAAATATCCGTCTTGTGACTTAGCCTGTATTACATATATTGATAATGTCGTCTTTAAGAAGGTTGTACCGCCTGAAGAGGTTGCGGCGATTTTTGTAGAGCCGATACAGGGCGAGGGTGGTTATATAGTACCACCCGGGAAATTCTTGCCGGCGCTTAGACAACTGTGTAATAAGTATGGCATATTGCTTGTTGATGACGAAGTTCAAGCAGGTATGGGTAGAACCGGTAAGATGTTTGGAATTGAGCATTTCAATACTAAAGCAGATATCTACTGTATTGCAAAAGGTGTTGCGTCAGGCCTACCGCTCGGTGCCTGTGTTGCCCGTGCCGGTATTATGGATTGGCAGCCGGGTGCTCATGCATCAACCTTTGGTGGCAATCCAGTGTCGTGTGCTGCGGCGCTTAAAACGATCGAACTTCTTGAACATAAACTCATTGAAAATGCGGCAGCGGTAGGTAAGGTTGCGCTGGAACGGCTAAAGGATATGGTAGGCAAGTATGAGTTCATAGGTGATGTGCGCGGCAAAGGCTTGATGATCGGTATCGAACTCGTGGCTGATAAAAAAAGCAAACAACCGATTGGGGATAAGCGAAACGCGGTTGTTTATGAAGCGTTTAAACAGGGGTTATTGCTGCTTGGTGCTGGTGAATCCACGCTGAGGTTGATACCCCCATTAGTGATCAGTAATTCAGAAATGCAGGTTGGTATTGATATAATAGAATCAGCTTTGAAAAAGACCTTTCGCGTTACTTAGGACACGCCATGGCGTGTCCTAACTGGCGAAAACAAAACAAAAAAGGGGCTGTTCAAACAGCCCCTTTTTTAATTCTTCTATCTAATTACTGTGGCCACATGTAAATGCCGTACCAGACTGTGGCGGTATCATACCTTGAACCAAAGTATTCATCGACCGCGATGAAACGGAGCAATACCTTTGCAGAAGAACCAGGATCGATATTGTTCCATACCGGCAAAAGGGGTAAGGATATATTGTAGATACTGCTGGTCTCAGCAGCACAAGGATCAACGATACCGTTTACTTTGACATAGATCGCCATTTCGTCGGGACCGAAAAACAGATTACCGCTTTCATCATAGTATTCCCAGACCATTTTTTCAATATAGCAATCCACTGAATTCTCCGCAACGAATGTGACGGTATCGATCTCTGCAGCACCTGTGGTATCGCCAAGTGATGTATACCAGCCAATCGGGTTGATGCGCACGATTTCAATGTCTGGTTTCAGTTCAACACTTTCTTTAGCATAATCGCAAGCCACAAATAGAATAATCACACCCAAAAGTACTAAAATCCTTTTCATCATTCCTCCTTTTTCATATTTTGACAATTTTATTCATTATTCTGCATTTGTCAAGAGGCAAT
>CBFDDH010000043.1:0-17713 GCA_965603515.1 uncultured bacterium | reverse complement strand
ACATATTGGCAGATCCACTATGATTTACTCATTGATAAAGTCGTCCTTGGTGGACATGGTTTTGATTCATCTTTCTACATAGACCCGACAAGCCAGGTTAGAACTACAGCTCTAGATGGTTTTGTAAGTATTGGTCCTAATTGCATAATATCTGATCATGTAAGATTGACCAATACGGTTGTTTTTGGCAACAACGCAATTCAAGACGGGGAATACTCGAATTGCCTGTTGTCGGATGTGTTCTGTATTGAGATCAACCATGGAATGGAGAGGGAGATAAATGGAATATAAAATTATCGAGAAAATAGGGATCGGTGGCTCGGATAGGATTTGCTACCGCTGCAAAAAGGGTAATAAATCCTATATATTACTCTGGGATAATGACCTTAAGCATCATTTGAAAATGCAGAAGCATCTTTTTAGCAAGGGGATTAGCGTTCCGGAAATACACTGGGTAGAGGAAGAATCGAGTCTTATACTCATGGAAGATTTGGGTAATGATTCTTTATACAAATTATCAAGGAAGCGCAGAAGCCTTATCTCACACTATCGTGCTGCAATTAAAGCGCTTGTGAAACTTCAAGTTGACGGTTATGATGATGCACCTATTAAGGACCACTATGACAAGGAACATATCACATGGGAGCAGCAGTACTTCAAAAAACATTTTCTCGGTCAATGCTGTAATGTTCCACGGAAAAATATAAAGAAGCTTGACGCGGATTTTGAGGAACTCACTAAAGAATTACTGAAAGCTGTACAGCCGTGGAGCAATTTCCTCATGCATCGAGATTACCAGTCCCAGAATATTTTCATAAAAGACCGTAAAGCCAAGATCATTGATTATCAGGCTGCCCGGATAGGTCCGCTCACATATGATTTGGCCGCACTATTGAGGGATAGCTACGTGAATATTGCGCCAAAGATGGAGAAGAAACTATTCGAGTATTACTTTGAGTGCCTTAAGAAAAAACACATCAAATTCAAAAAGCGGCAGTTTTTGTACGCTTATGCATTGACTGCTCTGCAAAGAAACATGCAAGCCCTTGGCGCATTCGCCAATTTGTGGTTGAACAAAGATAAGGTGCGTTTTAAAGAATATATCCCAAGGGGTTTGGAATTACTTCGAGCGGGTTTGGAAAAGACAGATTATCAAGAACTCTATGATTGCGTGATGAGCGCGCAGGTCACTGAAGCGTGTCTTTCCAACGATTAGATAAGTACCTCAGCACCTGTACTTCAGAGAAGAAGATCCCCGGTATCGTATGCTGGGTTGGTTCCAGTAAAAAAACCTTGTTTTTTGAAGCCCATGGTTTTGCACAGTTGATCCCTGGCAAAGCAAAAATCAATAAGAACACGGTGTTTGATCTTGCCTCAATAACCAAACCGTTAGCTACTGCTCTTTCGATAATGCTTCTTTATGAAAAAAAACAACTGAGGCTAAATGATAAGGTAGCAACATTTCTACCGATGATTTCATCCCGCGCTACCGGGAAAAAGACAATCAAGCAGCTTCTTACCCATACTGCAGGGTTACCAGCTTGGTTTCCGCTCTATCTGCTACCAAAAGAAGAACGCTTACAGTATTTGGCGACCGCAAAAAGCAAGTGCAATGGGGTTGTCTATTCTTGCCTTGGTTATATACTCTTAGGTATGATCGTAGAGAAAATAACAAGCCTGCGTCTCGATAGTTTCTGTAAAAAGCATATCTTCAGACCCCTGGGGTTGAGCAATACAATGTTTGGTCCAATCAAGAAGAAAAACGTTGCGGCTACTGAATTCGGTAATAAGTATGAAGAGCAGATGGCTGCACAGTATGGTAAAACCAAGCGAATTAAGTGGCGTAACTACGTGCTCAAGGGTGAAGTCCATGACGGGAATTCATTCTACTGTTTTAATGGTGTGTCAGGTAATGCCGGCCTTTTCTCGACTGCTCAGGAATTGGCAAAACTCGTACGTATGTTTATTGCCGGCAGTATAGTCAATATGAAAACTGTGAAGATGATGATACGGGCTCAAAGTGGCGGTAAAGAAAAACGCGGACTTGGTTGGATAGTAGACCCGTTTCCTGGTCTTGTTTCAAGCCGATCTTTCTATCACAGCGGGTTTACCGGAACTATGTGTCTTATTGACCCGGTCAAGGACAGGATCATGGTATTTCTTACTAATGCAGTGCACCCGCAAGTGCGTTCGGAACTCATGCATGAAGTAAGGCAGCAACTTGTTGAAATTGCGGTAAAAGCTACGGCATGGTAATTCAATTAATGAACAGAAAATAACCTATTGTCAAGCCAACCCCATCCCAGAACAAATCCTTCCATGAAAAATGATTCTTCTTCTTTTTGTCATATATTTCTTTGCTAATACCGATGAGGGCAGTCGTTGATACTGAATACACCTTTGCCCTGGTTGCATCGATATCCCCATAACCGGTGAATAAATGGAAGGTCAAGGCAGGGATCGCTGCACAGGCTGTGAGGTGATAGAATTTATCTTCAGAAAACCACGGATCAGAATTATCGTGTAATACCGCAAGCATTTCCGGGGTTATATTGTATTCAGCTCGAGCTGTTTTTTGAGATGAAGAAGTAACCTTCTGTGCAAATAGAAGAGATAGCAATACAAAAACACCGATAAAAAACCTATTCATTCCATGAGATTATAAGGATTAATGAAAAAGTGTCAAGCCAGCAGAGCAAATGAGGTCTTGACAAGTTAAAATATTTCACTATATTATAATTAACTATGAAATTAGGCGAATTATTAGTAAAGTCAGGTACTATTTCAGAAGATATGCTTGCTCAAGCTTTAGAGGCTCAGAAAAAAGAAGGTACTCGACTTGGGACTACGTTAATAAATCTCGGTTATGTAAAAGAAGACGAGATGCTAACCCAACTTGCAAAACACTTTGGTGTTAGATCAGTTGATTTGAGAAACACTGAACTTGATGAAGCGTTGTTAGATTTAATCCCCGGCGACCTTGCCGGGAAGTATTTGATCGTGCCGATCAAACGCTATGGACGTACGCTTACTATCGCAATGATCAACCCTGGCGACCTGGCGGCGATCGAGGATATCCAGTTTGCCACTGGTTTTGAGGTGAATGCAGTTGTTGCGGCTGAAGATGCTATACTGAATATAGTGCAAGAGCATTATAATGTTCAGAAAATGCTATCTGATGTCATGTACGAGATAGAAATGGCGGATGCAGGTGAAACAAAAATCAAGGTTGTTGATGACGATAAGACAGTTGAGGATGCGGAAGCAGATCTATCATCAGTTCAGGACGACAGTGATAGTGGACCAGCCCTTAAACTTGTCAGCAAGATCATTACTGATGCAGTTGATATGAATGTATCAGATGTACATATCGAGCCATACGAATCAGATATGAGGATACGCTTTCGTATTGACGGTATACTCCATGAGACATTGAAACCGCCAAAGCGGATGAACCGAGCTTTGGCAACGGTTATCAAGGTGATGGCCAAAATGAAAGTTGAAGAGAAGAGATTGCCGCAAGACGGTCGAATTAAAGCAAGAATTCATAACAAAATAATCGACATCCGCGTTGCGAGTGTGCCGACATTGTTCGGCGAAAAGATTGCCTTGCGTATTCTGGACCGTTCGGCAATCCAGTTGAACCTTGATCTTTTAGGTTTTGAGGAAGGAAACCTGAAGACCCTGCGTAATGCGATCAAGACGCCTTATGGCATTGTTCTTGTTACTGGGCCGACTGGTTCGGGTAAAACAACAACCTTGTATTCTGCTTTGACCGAGCTGAATGATCCTGCCCTCAACATAATCACTGCTGAGGATCCAATCGAATACTCGCTGCACGGGATCAATCAGCTACAGGTTAACGAAAAGATCGGTTTAACCTTTGATGGTGCATTGCGTTCATATCTTCGACAGGATCCGAATATCATAATGGTTGGTGAAATTCGAGATTTGAAAACTGCTCAAATATCGATTCGTGCATCACTGACCGGACATCTTGTTCTGTCCACGGTCCATACAAATTCAGCTGCTGCGACAGTGACCAGGTTAGTAAACATGAATGTTGAGCCTTTCTTGATCGCATCTACGGTATTGGCAATCGAGTCACAGAGACTGTTGAGAAAAGTCTGTAGTAAATGCCGGAAAGAAACTAAATATCCAGATGAAATACTGATCGATGCTGGTCTTGAACCGGGAAAGGTGGAGTACCCTATGTTTCGTGGAGAAGGTTGTGAAAACTGTCGGGGCACTGGCTACAAAGGAAGGATTGGCATTTTTGAAAATTTGCTGGTTACCGCCAGGATACGTGATATGATCCTCAAGCGCGCAACGAATGAAGAACTTGAAGCTGCTGCGGTTGAAGAAGGTATGCTTTCCCTTCACGATTCAGCTATTCACAAGCTTGAAGACGGTCTTACATCGATTGAAGAAGTGATCCGTGAGACAAAGGTGGTTTAATGGAAGAAAGACTTGCTTCATATTTAGTAAATAACGGTTTAATAACTGAAGATCAACTGCGCGAGGCCATGCAGGAGCGACGTGAAACTGGACAGCGTTTGGTAAGTGTTCTGACCCGTCTTGATATGATGTCGGAGAGTAAACTACTTGCGCAATTGAGCAACCTTTATAAAATGGAAGTTGTAGACCTTGATTACATTATTCCTGATAAAGATGTTCTTGACTTGATCCCAGCGGAAAAAGTGTACCATTATGAAGTGCTGCCTATTGACCGAAAAGGAAGATACCTGACCGTGGCAATGGTTGATCCGACCGACATAAGTGCGGTAGAAGATTTGCGTTTCATTACGTCCATGGAAATAAATCCGGTACTGGCTTCCGAATCGACAATAAGAGAAGCACTGGACCGTTACTACACGATGGAAAAGGGTATTTCTAAAGTAGCTGTCGAGACTGAAACTGGTGGAGCAAAGGAGTTGGGTTTTGAAGACATGGAACTTCTCGAAACTGAATTCGCAGAAGAAATGGAAGAAACAAAGCTCAGAGCTGATGCTGAAGGCGGACCAGTGATCAGGTTGGTCAATTTCTACATTGCCGATGCCGTAAATAAAGAAGCATCAGATATTCATATTGAACCTTATGAGAAGGAAGTCAGAGTTCGCTTCAGAATTGATGGCGTACTCCAAGGACAACAGCCGCCACCCCTAAATCTAAAGTCAGGTATTCTCACCAGGTTAAAGCTCATGGCGAGCATGGATATCGCTGAACATAGATTGTGTCAGGATGGTCGTATCAATATTCTGGTCGGCGAGAAGATGATTGATTTACGTGTTTCTGTGATCCCAACGCTGTATGGTGAAAAGATCGTTATGAGGATACTGGACCGGAGTTCTTTAATGCTCGACCTTTCGAAACTCGGTTTTGCCCCGGAAAATTTGAAGAAATTTTTAAAGGCGATCGAGAGTCCTTACGGCATCGTTCTTGTAACGGGTCCAACCGGCAGCGGTAAGACAACTACCCTTTATTCCACCCTTGCACGGTTAAACAAACCTAAGCGTCAGATAATGACAATTGAAGATCCAGTTGAGTATAATCTACACGGCATCAATCAAATTCAGGTTCATGAAGAGATTGGTTTGACCTTTGCCTCTGCATTGCGTTCTTTCTTACGTCAGTCGCCAAATATAATACTGGTTGGTGAAATTCGTGATGAAGAAACCGCGGAAATTGCCATAAGAGCGGCACTAACCGGGCACTTGGTTTTTTCTACGATCCACACCAATGACGCGCCGACAACAATTAACCGATTAGTTGATATCGGTATCAAACGTTATCTGGTGTCGAGTGCGATGGTTCTCATCCAAGCACAGCGTTTGGTTAGAAGAATTTGCTCTAAGTGTAAGGAGAAGATCAAGGTAAGCGATGAGTTTCTTGAAGAAGCTCGCATACCTGAAGGTACTTTTTCTGATAACACAGTTTACAAAGGCAAGGGTTGCAGTCACTGTAACCAAACCGGATATAAAGGCAGAGTTGGTCTTTATGAAGTGATGCCGATATCTCCGGAAATAAGACAGATGATACTAAAAGGCGCTTCTTCAGACGAAATCGCTAAACAAGCTGTTAAAGAAGGTATGGCAACCCTGCGGGATGATGGAATGGAGAAAATCAGACAAGGTGTTACTACTATTGAAGAACTAATGAGGGAGACTGCAGCATTTTAGGTGCATGCTCTATGACTAATTTAAAGGAGGCTATATGCCTGTAAGTATGAAGCAACTTTTGGAAGAAATGGTGCAGAGAAATTCAACCGACTTGCATTTGACTACTGGCGCACCACCTATGTATCGAATAGATGGTGATTTGGTGCCAACTAATTATGAAATTTTGACCCCAGAATTGATTCAGAATCTGATATATAGTGTACTTAACGATCAACAGAAAAAGAAATTCGAGATGGAGTGGGAATTGGATTTTTCTTTTGGTATTGCAGGGTTATCGCGTTTTCGAGGTAATTGTTTTCAGCAACGGGGTAGTGTTGCTGCAGCACTTCGAACCATTCCGTTTGAAATAAGGGGGTTTAAAGAACTGGGGATTCCACTCGTTGTTCAGGAACTTGCCAATAGACCAAAAGGTTTAATACTCTGTACTGGTCCAACCGGGAGTGGAAAATCAACGACCTTGGCAGCAGTGATCGATAAGGTGAATAGCGAACGTCGATGTCACATAGTCAGTGTCGAGGATCCAATCGAGTATCTGTTCAGACACAAAAAGGCGATAATTAACCAGCGTCAAGTGGGCAGCGATACGAAATCTTTTGGCAATGCATTGAAATTTGTTTTGCGTCAAGACCCCGATGTTGTTATGATCGGTGAGATGCGTGATCCGGAAACTATCGGTACGACGCTTACTATTGCCGAGACCGGTCATCTTACACTAGCTACCCTACATACAAATTCATGTGCTGAGTCAATTCACCGTATCATTGACGTTTTTCCGCCTCACCAGCAAGGTCAGGTCCGGTCACAGCTTGCTTTTGTTGTTGAAGGTGTCATTACTCAACAATTGATCCCCAAGATCGGTGGCGGACGGGTTCTCTCATGCGAAGTCATGGTCGCGACTCCGGCAATCCGTGCGCTTATCCGTGATGAAAAAGAACATCAGATTTACTCAACGATCCAGGCTGGTAAAAAATATGGTATGCAAACGATGAATCAGTCTTTGTTTAATTTATATGCAAAACGAACGATTACATTAGAAACTGCGTTCGATTATACACCAAATATAGAAGAATTCGAACATATGGTGGAGCAGAAGTCAAAGGAATAAGGATAATTGTGAAATATAGGAGTTTCAATCTAGGAACAATTAGTTTATAACATAAGGAGGTGAAATGCCAACTTTTGTCTGGAAAGGAAGAACTGCATCAGGAGCCTCAGCGAATGGTGAAATAACTGCAGGTTCTCAAACCGATGTTGTTGCTGCACTGCGCCAGAAGAAGATCATTCCAACATCGATAAAGGTCAAACAAGAGAAGAAAAAGATAATGTTGTTTGGCGGACGGGTTACAGGGCGTGCGCTGTCTATTTTTACTCGACAATTTTCGACTATGCTCAATGCAGGTCTCCCACTACTCACGTGTCTTGAGATTCTCGGTAAGCAGACGGAAAGTCCTGCGTTGCGTAAAGTCTTGACTGAGGTGAGAGGCGATGTTGAAGGTGGTTTGTCACTTGCTGATGCTTTGCGTCGACAAGCAAAGGCTTTTGATAACCTCTATGTGAATATGGTTGAGTCCGGTGAAACAGGCGGTGCCTTGGATGTCATCCTCATGCGTCTGGCAACATATTTAGAGAAGAGCGCAGCGCTCAAGCGGAAGATAAGAGGTGCGATGATCTATCCTGCCATTATTTCACTCGTTGCAGTAGGGGCTATTTCCGTAATGCTTCTCTTTGTAATACCTATTTTCGCACAGATGTTTGCAGGTGTGGGTGCGGAATTGCCGGCGATGACACAATTGGTTATGAAAATGTCTGATTTTCTCCAGGTTGCGATAATACCATTGATAATTATTGTCATTGCTGTATTTACGATCCTCAGGCGCTGGCATAAAACTGGATCTGGTGCAAAGGCAATGGACCCGATATTCCTCAAGGTGCCGGTTTTCGGCGATTTAACCAGAAAACAATCGATCGCTCGTTTCGCAAGAACCCTATCAACTCTGCTTTCCAGTGGTGTGCCTATTATTGATGCGTTAGAAATAACCGCGCGCAGTGCGGGGAACTGGGTTATCGAGGATGCCATTTTAAAGGCTCGAATCTCGATCAAGGGCGGTGAGAACATCGCTGATCCTTTGTCAAAGACAGCGGTTTTTCCACCGATGGTTACCCAAATGATCGCGATCGGTGAAGCGTCAGGTGGTCTGGACGATATGCTCGCTAAGGTTGCTGACTTTTATGATGATGAGGTTGATCAGGCAGTTGAGAATCTAACGAGTGCTCTTGAACCTCTGATCATGATATTTTTAGGTGGGATAGTTGGATTTTTGGTAATCTCCATGTACCTACCTATATTCCAGTTAGCCGGCACGATTTCGGAATGATCTTATAGGCAGACCATAAGTTTGTGCCAGAGTTTCTGAGCGCGGATAGCTCAATAGATAAGCGTCAGTACATATGTTCTGATATGGATCGGGACTAAGTAATGGTGTATTCGACGTTATTCAGTAGAAGAACCGGTCTAATTATTCTTCATCCTCTACTGATCACATTTATTCTCTTATCTTCATATCCGATAATACACAGTATCCCAACACCTTTTTGGTTCATTATCCTTGCCTCCTCTATATTGACTTCAGTCTTTTTTCTTGTGCAAGCCTGGTTGCCAGAAAAGGTCTTTTTCTATATTGTTTTCTTGTTAGATATCCCGCTAATCGGTTCTATGATCCACTACTCAGGCGGGGTCGAGTCCATATTCCCTTTACTCTACATCCTTTTGATCATTGCTGCATCCTTGTACCTTTACAAAACAGGCGCTTATATAGTTAGTGTCATTACCGTAGTGTTCTTTCTAGGTTTGTTATTCTATGAAATGCACGAGACAAGTGCAACCATGCAATATGTCATGTACCGATTCTACGTTTTTGGACTGCTATTCCTCTTTACCGGTATTCTTAGTGGTGCATGGTCAGAGCGTTACCAGAGACGTACTGAAGAGGCGGTGAGATTACGGCTCACAACTGAAGAAATATTAAAGAATCTTCCTTCAGGAATCATAACGATTGACATTAGTGGTGCGATAATATATACGAATATTCCAGAGGGACAGATACGGTCAAGGGTTCATTTCTATATTGCGAAATTTCTCAGAGCTCGTCACATAAAAAGATCGATCGAACTTGGAATCGGTAAACGGCATTTTGTGCTATCTTGTGCAAGGATTCAAAATTCCAATGCTGGTCTTGCTATACTCCAGGATATTACAGCAATTAGGAAATTGGAAGAAAAATTACGTGTATCCAAACAGACACGACTCCTTGCTGAATTGGGCGGTTCTTTGGCACATGAGATCAGGAATCCATTATCTTCAATAAGAGGGTCGCTTGAAGTAATTCGGGATTCTGAGAAGGATGCCGATAGCCTCCATTTCGTAAATATGGCGCTCGATGAGACAATAAGGTTGAATGAGATCGTTACTGATTTTCTGAACTTCGCCCAGTTCGTACCACTTAAGAAGAATCGTCTGCGTATCAGTGAAGTCATAAGCGAAGCGTTTATTGATACGTTACCACGTGCAGAAGCAAAGAAGATAGTGATAAAAAGAGAAGGTGATGATTTTTTCATTCTTGGTGATCTGAATAAACTGAAGGCAGGTTTGCTAAATATTCTCAGTAATGCCTGCGAGGCAACCCCTGAAGGTAAAACTGTTAAGATAAGGACCTATAGCAGTAAAAGAAAAGGTATCGTTGAAATACAGGATACAGGTAAGGGTATTTCCAAACGAGCGTTGGAGAAGATTTTTGAACCTTTCTTCACGACAAAGAAAGGTGGAATAGGTCTTGGTTTGGCGATAGCTAAGAATATAATCGAGGCACACGAGGGGATTATCAGAGTGGACAGTGAAATACGTGGAGGAACCACTTTTAAGGTGACGATGCCATTGGCGTAACGGAGAACACGCCTTGCTGAAGACACGCCTTCGGCTAGAAGACAAGAGGGAAATGGCACTGCGGCGGGAAGACACGATTCTCTGGAAACAGAAAGAAACGGAGATTGTCCAGCTGCGTAGAACGGGGGGCTTCTCGACTCGTGCTACTCGCTCGAAGAGTAAAAAGGGAGTAAGGAAATGGCACTGCGTGCGGGACTGGTCGCTTCGCGACGGTTATGGTTCACTAGCGTGAACGGTTATGGGCTCTTGCGAGCGGGAAAAGAAACGATAATAACGGAACTAACGGACTAAACGGTTTAAACGTCTTTTAATAACTTAGTTACTTATCGAAGATCTCGTCGAAGATATCGAGTGTAGTGAGATGAATGTAAGTGAGAGAATAACTGCTTTACTCAAGGGCGTAGTGAAAAGTGATGCTACGCATGGAAGAGGATTAATGAATGAAGCTGTGAAGTTATGAAGATGATGAGGAATATTAAGATGGTAATTGAATACGACGGAGCTGATTTCTGCGGGTGGCAGTACCAACCTAATGCACGAACTGTTCAGGGTGAGATTGAACATGCTCTAAAGCGACTGACCAGCGAAAACATCAGGGTGATAGGAGCCGGGAGAACTGATCAGGGGGTTCATGCGCTTGGTCAGGTCGCCAATTTCCATACATCATCAGCTTTTGGACTAACCGAAATCCATAAGGCATTGAACTCGTTAACTGGTGACGATATATATATTAAGCAGGTATCTAAGGTGGATGATGATTTTCACAGCCGGTACTCGGCAAAATCTAAGATCTATCAGTATAACATAGTCTTTTGGCCATCGCCATTCAAACTGCCCCACAATTGGTATGTGAAGTATACACTCGATCTGTCGAGGATGGGGAAGGCAAAAGGATATTTGGTTGGCAAACACGATTTCAAATATTTCTCGGCGGAAAGTGACAAGGATAATACGTTCTGTATGGTCCACAGCATTAGCTTGACAGA
Organism: uncultured bacterium; assembly: GCA_965603515.1. Lineage (GTDB taxonomy): Bacteria > Hydrothermota > Tepidihabitantia > SM23-42 > SM23-42 > JAUVZL01. The sequence goes on along the minus strand of CBFDDH010000043.1, from coordinate 6,608 downwards.
ACAGGATTCGCGCATTATAATACACATTCAAGGCGATCGATTCTTGAGAAGGATGGTGCGAGGGATCGTTGGTTGTTTACATGATGTCGGTCGTGGTCATTACAAGCCAGAACAGGCGCAAGACGTCTTGAACGGTAGGTTAAGAGATCTTTTTTTCGCACCTGCACACGGATTATTTCTTGTGGAAGTTAAATACTGATCATACGCGGAGGCTTGATAACAGAAATAAAGGATAGAACATGACGCTAACAAAGAAGAATATTTTGTACGTGCTACTTGGTATTGTGGCCACGATTTTTGCAATAACTTTATACACTACTGTATGGCCGCAGTCTTACGGTAACTCACAAGACGGCAAAATGATTTCAAACAGTAATGTTTCGATACAGAGAGCAAATGCCATCGTTCTGGCGGCCAATAAAGTCACGGATGCAGTAGTGTCCATTTCAGTGATCCAGACAAAAATCGTGGCAACGTCTCCTTTTTTCTCACCTTATGCAGATGATCTTTTCCAGGATTTCTTCCGAGATTTTTTTCCTGAACGATATCATAAACAACAAGTCAAGAGTCTTGGTACAGGTATTATTATTTCACAAGATGGTTATATTTTGACTAATGAACACGTGATATCCAAGGCGACCAAGATCAAAGTAACCCTGCCTGATGGTCGGCAATATGAGGGTACGGTTATTATCGCAGACCGTACCATGGATCTGGCACTGATGAAGGTTGAGGCAAATGACCTACCGTATGTCGAGTTTGGGGATTCTGATGATTTAATGATCGGTGAATGGGTAATCGCTTTTGGTAACCCATTTGGATTCCTGCTTGAAGATACGAGTCCTACAGTTACGGTTGGCGTTGTCTCGGCTCTGAATAGATCAATAAAATCAAGTCATGATGAACGGGTCTATAAGAACATGATACAGACGGATGCCGCGATAAATCCTGGTAATTCAGGTGGTCCTTTAGTCAATGTCCTCGGTCAGGTAATTGGAATAAACAACTTTATTTTTTCATCAGGCGGTGGGTCAATAGGAATTGGATTTGCCCGCCCCGTCAATTTTGTAAAGAAATTCATCGCTGAGGCGAAAAAGTACAGTAAGATCCGTCAGCCTTGGGTCGGTTTATGGTTGCAGGATATCACTCAAGAGCTTGTTGAAAAACTGGGGATCCAAAGGATCGGTGTGATAGTAACCAGTGTTGATCCCAAGAGCCCTGCTGAAACAGCCGGTCTGAACGTCGGCGATAGAATCGTTGAAATCAATGATGTTCTAATTAGACGGGTATCAGACTGGGATAGGTTCATCGCCAATGTCTTCGTGGATGAGGAACTTGAAATCACTTTTTTGAGGGATGAGAGTACGATCGAGGTTAAGGTTCTGGTTACTGAGTATAAGTATTCCGGGACGATAAGCAGGTTCGGATTATATGTCGAGGACATAAGCTCGCAGCTTGCCAAGAAATATAATTTGGGCTACAAAGATGGTGTTGTTGTTCTGAAGGTCGAAGCCAAAGGCATTGGAGAACGACTGGGTATTAGAGCGGGTGATGTTATTCTAAAAATCGATGACAAACGTATAGTGAATAAAATGGATTTCAATGAGGCAATGAAAAAAGACCGCCTCCTTTATTTTATTCTGGATCGAGGGGGCTTGATAATCCAGTTGTATCTGGGTTCATAAACCATGGAAAAAATAATATGATAAAACGTTATCAGACAAAAGAAATGGCAAATATATTCAATGATGAATATAAATTAGAGAAATGGCTTTTTGTGGAGCGAATCGTTGCTGAGGTTGAAGAAAAATCAGGTGTGATTCCCTATGGGTTAAGTGCGAAATTGGCTAAGATAATAGTGAAGCCGGCACGGGTTCGAGCTATAGAAAAAGTCACTAATCACGATGTTATCGCTTTTCTGGAAGCGGCAAGGGAAAAATTAGGTAAAAAAGCAGGTAAATGGTTGCACTTTGGACTTACCTCGTATGATCTGGTTGACACCGCCTTTGTGTTGATGCTCCTTGAAGCGATCGATGTTTTGCTGGGTGATGTGAAGAAGCTCCTGAGGGTGTTGAAAAAGCTGTCCTTGAAATATAAAAGCACGCCGCAGATGGGTAGGACCCACGGCGTTTTTGCTCAACCTATCACATTCGGTTATAAAATTGCTTCCTGGTATGAAGAGATCAAACGGGCGTATCAGCGCCTTATTCTTGCCAGAAAAGAAATGTCCTTTGGTAAGTTGTCCGGTGCAGTTGGTACCTATACAATGTTATCGCCAGCACTCGAGAAGAGAGTAATGAAAAAACTGCGATTGAAACCAGAACCCGTATCAACCCAAGTTCTGCCAAGGGATCGTTTTGCTTCCCTGCTTGCGGTTATTGCTTTGTATGGATGTGGACTGGAAAGGATCTCTACTGAGATCAGAAACCTCTCTCGGACTGAAATAGGTGAGGTACTTGAACCCTTTACCCGGGGGCAAAAGGGTTCTTCTGCCATGCCGCACAAGAAAAATCCCATTATCTGTGAGCGCATAAGTGGCTTGACACGCGTTTTACGGAGTTATCTGATCCCTGCGTACGAGAATGTAACGCTCTGGCATGAACGGGATATTACTAATTCATCAGTCGAACGGGTCATTTTTCCGGACACATTTCACTTGGCACATTATATTACTTTGAAGACACTCGGGGTGCTTGAGAATCTGAATGTGTATCCAAAGCGTATGATGGAGAATATTAAAGCAAGCTACGGTGTTTACGCTTCCCAGAACTTAATGAACAAGCTTGTACAAAAAGGTATGAACAGGGGAGAGGCTTATAAAACTGTGCAGCGTTTGTCTTTTAAGACTATTGCGGCAAGACAGGATCTGAAAGAGACCGTGCTTGAAGACAAAAAAGTGTGCCGGTACCTTAATGGAGAAGAGATCGAAAAGATTTTTGACCTGAAGTGGTTTTTGAGGAATATAGTTGACTTCAGATAAGAAATAAATATAATTGGTGATGGATTTATTCAAAAAATGTCAGGCCGCTGTTGAACAAGTAAAAAAAGCACAGGAATTTGGGATTTATCCCTACTTCACACCGATTGAGTCTGCCCAAGACCACCATGTCAAAATTGATGGTAAGGAATTCATAATGCTTGGGTCTAATGGATACCTTGGTCTGGCCGCTGATCCACGCATGAAAGAAGCCGCGATCAAAGCTGTAGAAAAGTACGGCTCCACGTGTTCTGGTTCAAGGTTTCTCAATGGAACACTCGATATCCACGTCAAACTTGAAGAAGATCTGGCTGAGTTCTACCAGAAAGAAGGGGCAATCGTCTTTTCGACCGGGTTCCAAGCGAATCTGGGTATTATTTCATCACTCGGTGCTAAAGACGATATCTTGATCATAGATCGTCAAGACCATGCTTCGATCATTGATGGCTGCCGTTTATCATATGCGGATGTTAAGAAGTATCGCCATAATGATATGAAAGATCTGGAACGGCTATTGAAGTTGCTCCCTGAAGACCGTGGTAGATTGATAATTGTTGATGGTGTATTTAGCATGGAAGGTGATCTGGCTAACCTTCCTGAAATCGTCCGTTTGAAAGAAAAATATCACGCTCGGCTGCTCGTCGATGATGCACACGGAGTCGGTGTACATGGCGAGAAAGGTCAGGGGACATGTGAACATTTTGGCGTGCTCGATAAAGTTGACCTCCTGATGGGTACGTTTAGCAAAGCATTTGCATCACTAGGTGGTTTTGTTGTCGGTGACAAAGATATTATTACCCATATCAAACATCGCGCGCGGTCACTCATATTTTCGGCATCGATGATCCCAGCCGCAGTAGCTAGTGCCCAGATGGCTTTGGATATCATCAAAGGCGAACCTGAACGCCGCAAAAGACTATGGGTAATAACTGAACGTATGTTAAAGGGTTTCCGAGATATGGGACTAGATACCGGCGATAGTGAGACGCCGGTCATCCCGATTATTATCGGTGAGGATGATGATTGCTTTGCCTTTTGGAAAGAACTGATTGCATGCGGTATTTTCTCAAACCCGGTTATTTCTCCAGCGACACCACCTGGGCGTGCTTTGATCCGGACCAGCTATATGTCTACACATTCGGATGAAGACATAGATATAGTTTTGAAGGCATTTGCACGTTGCGCTGAAAAATTTGGTCAAAAGAAGCAGTGATTACAGTTATCCCGGTGAAAACCGAAAAAGAGCTGAAGGATTTCATAAACCTTCCTTTCAAACTATATAAGAACAATCGCTATTGGGTACCTCCACTCAAACATGAGGTGCGTAATATTTTCGATAAGATGAAGAACCCGTTCTGGAGCCATGCTGAAAAGGAATTGTTTTTGGTCTACCGCGATAAGCAGTTATCGGGAAGGATATGCGCGATCATCGATTATAACTTTATGGAATTCTGGGATGAAAAGACCGCGTATTTCGGGTTTTTTGAGTGTGATAACGATGAGGATGCTACCGCAGCTCTCTTTGAACACGTGAGGGAATACCTCAGTGATAAGGATATCACCAAGTATATCGGTCCGATGAATCCATCAACGAATGATGAGTGCGCAGTTCTGATCGAGGGGTTTTATACAAAGCCTTTCATAATGATGCCTCACAATTTTGAGTATTACGATGAATTACTGAAAAAATGCGGGCTCATAAAAGCCAAAGATCTCAATGCTTATTATTTTGATATGAAGGATGCACCATTTGAATATCTCGAGAGAATCTGCTCCATTGTCCGTAGGCGGGTGCATGATATAAAGGTAAGATCGCTCAATCTCAAGGATTTCAAGAATGAGGTTAAGAAAATACAAGAGGTTTATAATGATGCGTGGAGTCGCAATTGGGGATTTGTACCGATGACTGATGAGGAGATAAGCGCCTTTGCAGAAAAAATGAGATCATTAATCATACCGGAGTTGATCCCGATCATAGAGATAGATGAAGTTCCAGTAGCAATCGCATTGGCGGTACCAGATTACAATACGGTTTTAAAGAAACTGAATGGACGATTAGGGCCTATTGAAATGCTGAAATTCATGTACTACAAGAAAAAGATAAAAGCTGCACGTTTGATGATCATGGGTGTACGTAAGCAATACAGGAAAATGGGTTTAGAGTCGCTACTTTTTCTTGAGTCTTTCCGAGCTGCTCAAGAACTCGGGTATACTGCAGGTGAGTTATCATGGGTGCTTGAGGATAACCACCCTACGAATAATACGGTTGCGAAGTTGGGTGGTAATCTTTATAAAAAATACCGTATATATGAAGGGATAGTATAGATATTTGGGTTTGGGTTCTTGAATAAGATGGATGATGGGTTTGGGTATGGATGCTGGAACAAGATTCTCGCTTCCAAACCGTAATCCGTTTTCTATTTTTAAAGGGAGTTAAACATGGCAAAATATAAGATTGCTTGGTTACCTGGTGATGGTATAGGCAAAGATGTTCTTGATGCGACAAAGATCGTTCTTGATAAAATCGGTCTTGATGCCCAATACATACATGGCGACGTAGGTTGGAAATTCTGGTGCAAAGAAGGCGAGCCGCTACCTGAGCGGACTGTTGATCTAATGAAGAATACCGATTGTGCGATGTTCGGTGCAATCACTTCTAAACCAAGAACTATCGCCGATACTGAGTTAGACCCGAGCTTAAAAGATAAAGGTCTGGTTTACCGAAGTCCGATCGTGCGGATGCGTCAGCAATTTGATTTGTACATATGCAAACGTCCATGTAAGGCATATACAGGCAATCCGCTGAATTTCAAAGAAGGCATTAATTTCGTGATCTTCCGGGAGAATACCGAAGACCTGTACTCGGGCATTGAGTTTAATAAAGTTCCTGCGGAAATTTTATTGATCAAGGGCATGGAAAAGATCCCTAAAGATGCAGCTATTTCCGTGAAGGTTAATACGCCCAGAGGATGTGAGAGGATTGTCCGAGCAGCCTTTGATTTTGCACAGAAGAATGAAAGGAAAAAGGTAACGTGTGTTCATAAGGCAAATGTTGTTAGAGCTACGGATGGTCTGTTCCTTGAGAAGTTCAGCCAGGTTGCCGCGGACTACCCGAATATTGAAGCAGATGACGCCAATGTCGATTCTCTTTGCCAGTGGTTGCTTAAGAAACCATTTAACTACGACATTCTTGTTGCACCCAATCTGTATGGTGATATTATTTCTGATCTATGCGCACAGATGACCGGCGGTCTTGGTTTCGGCTCGAGCGCTAATATCGGTGATAACTATGCAGTTTTTGAGCCGACCCACGGATCAGCGCCAAAATATGCCGGTATGTACAAGGTCAATCCAATTGCGACGATCCTTGCTGCTAAAATGATGCTCGAGTGGCTTGGCGAGAAGGTTTATGCAGAGCGATTTGAGGAAGCGGTTGCCCAGGTCGTTAAAGAAGGAAAAGCCAGAACGTATGATATGGGTGGTGAGGCGACGAGTTTAGAGATGGCAGAAGCTATTTCAGCAAAGCTGTAATAACAAATTACAAATGAAAAATGACAAATGAATCTCAAATGACTAATGACAAATTTCAAAGAAATAGATGAATCAAATAAACACTCTGTTGAAGACACCC
>CBFDDH010000042.1:0-17758 GCA_965603515.1 uncultured bacterium | reverse complement strand
CAAGCAAGACAGACGAGCAGAAGAACCTGAGGGAAAAGCTGAGGATCCAGTTGTCAAAGGCGAGCCGCTCAAGGTTATCAGGGAAGAAAGGTTCATAGTAAAAGAGATCTCTGGGGAGTTGATTGAAGATAATTACTAATAAGAACGTAGGAGAGGGCTCAAAAAGGTATGAGAAAGATAAGAGGACAGTAGATGGCGATTAAGGGTTCATTATCAGAAGCATCACTACCTGATGTAATTCAACTGCTTACTTATTCGGGTAAATCTGGGTGTCTCTCGGTGACTGACGGTCGAAACTTCGGGAATATTTTCATCAAAGATGGCAGCATTATTTATGCTACAATATTAAATAAGAAACAGCGACTCGGTGACATTCTCGTGATGAAGAAGACAATAGACAATGAAACATTATCGCGTGCCTTAGAAGTACAAAAATCAGCAAAGAAAAAGAGACTGGGCGAAATACTCATTGAAATCGGTGCTTTGACAAAAGATGTATTAGAAATGGAACTCAAAGGGCAGATTGAACAGACAATTTTCACTATGTTGACGTGGGACACAGGATATTTTAATTTTGAGGCTGATTTGCTACCATCGCACGAGGAATATACTGTGCAGCTATCATCTCAAGAACTTCTGCTTGAGGGAGCGAGGCGAATAGATGAATGGCGACAAATCGAAAACAAGATACCGCCTTTTGAAACCGTGCTAGTTTGTAAAGGAGAAAACACGGATATACCACTAACTACTGAGGAGAAGCAAGTCATTGAGTTGATTGATGGTTCGCGAAGTATCGACGATGTTTTGAAGTTATCGAAGTTTGATTTCTTTGAGACATGTCGAATAATCTATGGATTGCTTTCTGCCGCTTTATTGGAGAAACCAGAAAAACCGTTGGAGAGCAAGAAGACAACCGGAGACATATCAGAATATAAGAACCTCGGGTTTGCTTTTTACAAAACTGAGATGTTTGAAGAAGCTGAACGGGAATATAAAAAGGTTCTCGATATTGATGACAAGAACGCAGAAGCACTATTCTATCTTGGACTCATTGAATTAACTCATGGTGATTTCACCGGTGCACGCGATAAACTATTGAAAGCATTGGCTCAAGACATGCGGGCATCTGTGCTCACTAATCTGGGTTATGTCTATCTTAAGTTGGAATTATATGATGAAGCAGTAGATTATTTGAATCAAGCGGTCGAGCTTGCATCAGAAAACATGAAAGTTAAAACCAACCTGGCGATAGCCTTCTATAAAAAAGGCGCTTTTGATAAAGCCACTACGATTTTCAGGGACATCATTGATAAAACACCAGAAATTATCACTCCATATATTTATTTGCCATTGATCCATTTAAAGCAGGGAGATAGTGAAGCGTCCGCCCAATTGTTGAGTGATGCGATTGATAGATTTCCTAGATTCTCGGTTTTCAAGAATAACCTTGCCGTACTCTACGAGAGCATTGATAAACAAGGAGATGCCGAAAAGCTCTATAGGCAAGCTCTTGAAACAAGTCCCGGAGATGAAGCGGTGTGCCAAAATCTTGCTGATTTTTATTATGAAGCTCAGATTCTAGGTGCCGCTAAAGAATTGTATGAGAAGATACCGGATGAAAACAGAGATTGGCAGATTTTATTCAAACTGGGTAATATATCATTGCGTCAGGGCAATTCGGGGAGCGCCATGGATTTTTGGCAACGAGCTCAGCAATTGAATCCGTCAGAAGAAATTATTGCACGTAACATCAAAGTGTTGAAGAAATCGGGTGGGAAATAGCTTTCAGAATCTGATCAGGTACATTGGGCACAAGACCTCATTTAGATGCCAGAATTACAAAGAAAAACCACTCAAACGACGTATCAGAGTTAGAATGAGAGCATTGAAGATCAAAGATTTTGTAGATTATGAAGCTTATTTGAGAGCCAATGATACTGAGCTGGGTAAATTGGTGGAAACGCTGACGATAAATCTCTCGTATTTTTTCCGAAACCTTGAAACTTTTTTCTTTTTGAAGGATTATGTATTCCCAGAGCTTAAAAAAAAGAAATCCGATTTGGTTTTCTGGAGCGCTGGATGTGCACAAGGTGAGGAGCCGTATTCTCTGGCAATCATTGCTGCGGAGAGTAGAATGCTTGAGAGCGTGAAGATATATGGTACTGACATAGACAGTAGAGTGTTGGATGTTGCACACCACGGGCTGTATTCGGATATTGCTCTGCAATATACTCCAGAAGATCTACAGAGGAAATACTTCAAGCGTGTCCCCGGTGGTCGATTGATCGATAGTAGGTTGCAGGAGCGGATTAGATTCCTGAATAGTGATCTCTTTGCGATCCCTCCTTTCGGACCATGTGATTTGATAATGTGCCGGAATGTGTTGATTTACCTTGGCCGAGATGCCCAGTCAATTATCCTAAGACATTTCTACGATCATTTGAAAGCTGATGGATATTTGGTTATCGGTAAAGTGGAGTTGCTGATAGGTATTCCTGAGGTGGAGTTGTTCAATACAGTTAGCCGAGTGGAACACGTTTACCAGAAAAAAGAAATGTCTTCATAAGAGAAGTGGGAAAAGGACAATGCGGGTTAGCTATTCGTGGAGATAAACGAACAAAGGGTTGGTATCGGTGAAGTTAAGGTTGCACAAGGTAAGCTTAGACTTGTAGCCTCCGGCGTTGGTTCCTGTATTGTGATAATGCTTTATGATGAGACGAAGAGAATTGGCGGTCTGGCACATTGCCTTTTACCGTATGGTGGCGATATGAGTTTAAAATATCCACGCAATGCAATAGCCGAGATGCTGAGACAAATGTCATCTAAAGGGGTATCAAAGGGCAATGTTGTTGCAAAGATAGCAGGCGGTGCTACAATGTTCGAAGGTTTTAAGCGGCATGGGATTGGTAAGCGGAATGTAGCAAAAGCCAGGGAGGAATTGAAAAAACTAGATATTTCGATAGTCGCGGAAGATGTATTTGGTAACTGGGGCAGATCCATTTCATTCAATCTTGATAATGGTGAAATCAAGGTTAGGTCGTATCGGCACGGTGAGAAAATTCTATGATGATAATGAGGTGCGGATTACATGGAAAGAGCGCTGATTGTACGAGGTCCTTCATTTCTGTTACCTCTGTGTATTTTCTCGGTGGTCTCAGCGTTATGCCAAGCATAGCGGGGTATGGTATATGAAGAAAAAAGTGCTTATTGTTGAAGATTCAATTTTGATGCAAAGGGTCATCGGTGATATTATTACCTCATCTGGAGATTTTGAGATTTGTGGTTATGCTCGTGATATAGTTGAAGGGTGGGCGAAATTCAATAAACTGCAGCCTGACCTTGTAACCCTCGATTATGAGCTGCCTGGTGAAAACGGTTTGGTTTTGCTGAGTAAGATCATGAATTCAAAGCCAACACCTGTTCTTATGCTATCAGCGCATACTAAAGACGGTGCTGAGTTGACCATCCGTTCATTAGAGATGGGGGCAGTGGATTTTTTCACAAAACCGTCGGGTCCGATCTCCATTGATCTATATAACTATAAGGTGGATTTGATAGATAAACTGCGGACCGCGAGTCAAGCAAAGCTTCCCCAAATGCTGGTGCGCAAGGTTCGGGAGAACGTATCGACATTTCGAGATCTTTATGTTGGTATCGCTGCATCGACCGGCGGTGTACGTGCGCTTAACTATATTATTCCTTCACTTCCAGCAAAGTGTGGCTTGCGAATTATTGTTGTGCAACATATGCCGAGGTATTTCACTGCCAGTCTTGCCTTGCATATGAATGAACGAGCCAGTATGGTTGTTAGAGAAGCGGCAGACGGCGACCAAATTTCTGATGGAGAAGTTCTTGTTGCACCAGGCGGTCATCATATGAGAGTCGATAAGACGGGAACCAGAGTTGTGCTAAGTGATGAACCAACAAGACATGGCGTTAAACCGTCGGCAGATTTTCTATTTGAATCTATGGCAAGGGCCTACAAAGAGTCTGCAGTCGCTATTGTTTTGACTGGAATGGGGCGTGACGGTGCTGCCGGGATCAAGCTGATTAAGCAAAACACAGGCGTTATTATTGTTCAAGACCCGGATGACGCGGTCATCGGGGGGATGCCGCAGTCAGCGATAAACACCGGTGTGGTCGATCATGTTCTACCGCTGAATCTGATCCCCGACAAAATTTTTGAGTATATTACGAAAAAGAAATGAAAGAAGAGATAAAGGATCTACAAAAGCAACTCGACGCGTTAGAATATAGAGTTAAACACTTCAAACCTGAAGATGACAAGCCGATAAGGGATGAAATAAGGAAGATATACGTCGATATTGCAAATGGTCTTAAAGTACTCACCCAGGCTCAGGAAAAACTGAGGGCGGTTGTTCATGAGTTTAAGAAGAGCAAAACATCTCGCACTGAAGTTGACAAATTTTATTCTTTTGTAAAATCACAGACATCAGCTGAATTAGACCTGGCTACTTTGCTTGACCGTGCCTGGAACCTTATTGTCCTGGAGGATTTCGATGAAGCAATAAAGACCCTTAAGAGGGTTCTTGATATTGATCCAAAGAATATAAGGGGATTAGGTTTGATGTGTTTGGCTTTGATGGACAAAGATCAATATGATAATGCAATGATGCATCTGCAAAAGGTTTTGATTATCGAACCTGATAATCCCTTTGCGCTCAATAACCTGGGCTATATATGCTATAAAAAAGGCATATGGGGTGAGGCTATAGAGCATTTGGTCAAAGCCGCAAAGCAAGGAAAAGACCGAATGGCATCTCTGTATGCCAACTACTACTTGGGTTTGGTTTACTACGAGCGGTCAATGCTTGATGACGCAGTTAGGTTTTTTGAAAAGGCGCTCAAGCTTGGACCAAATTTGCAGGAAGCTTATTATTATTTAGGTTTGACCGAGATCAAGCGCTATGAGTTCAAGAAGGCAATTGGCTATTTCGAGAGATGTAGCGTGATTGACAGTAATTCAAAATACGGCAAACTTAGCAAGACTGAGCGCGATAAGATAAAACCTTTGGTTGATAAAAACAAGAATTTGAAGGATCTGGGTAATGAGCGATCCAATGATAATGAGTAGAGCGATACAAAACCGAGAACTCAAACACTGTCTGCTTGATATTATTGAGATAGCTAAAAGAGTGGGTGACTATTTATTCAAGAGCGCTGAGAAGAAAAAGAAGGTTCGTTTCAAAGGAGAGATTGATATTGTAACACAGTTTGATAAAGAGTCTCAGGATATGATCGTTACGGAATTGACAGAGAGATATCCCCAATATGGTATTCTCAGCGAAGAAGGTATAAACTGTAATGTCGATGCTCCGCTGAAGTGGATAATCGATCCCCTGGATGGTACAACGAATTTCGCTCACGGATTACCGATTTGGACGATTTCTATTGCCCTTGAGGTAGCCGGAGATATTTCGCTCGGTGTTGTCTATGACCCGACGCGTCAGGAAATGTTTTCCGCAATCAAAGCCAAGGGTGCGTTTAAGGATAAGAAGAGAATCAAAGTATCTGGTACTCGGGACTTAGACCGCGCGCTTCTTGTCACTGGCTTCCCTTATGATATAAGAACCTCAGATGACAACAACTTAGAACACTTTGCCAATTTCGCGATACGTGCCCAGGCTGTAAGACGTTTGGGATCCGCTGCATTGGATCTGTGCTATACTGCATGCGGTAGATTCGATGCTTATTGGGAGCTCAAACTTTCACCATGGGATCAAGCCGCAGGTTCGTTGATTCTCGAAGAGGCAGGTGGCAGGATCACTGATTTCAAGGGCTGCAAGTTTGATATCTATGGTGATGAGGTTCTTGGAACAAACGGTCTAATTCACAATCAAATGATAGAAGTGTTGAAAGCGCAGTCTGTTTGATTATTGTCAGTTTTCAAAATGCATATTTGAATATTAACCCTGCAGCATATTGTCGTCCATTGAGTAAATATCCATCATAGATTTGTTTGGTTTCATCGGTTGCATTATGCATGGTTAGAAATATTTTGAAGAGCTTGTATTGGTAACCAATACTCGGGCTTATTAAAAACAATACCGGTAGATCATCCGTTACTCCATCTCGCGCAGCATAATGTACTGCTTCCGCAGCGATTACAAGAGGTCCCATCCTTATGCTAACCGAATCACACGCTGCATGTCGGGGAACAAAGGCAATTGTTGTATCCAACCAATCATATGTGACATGCAGGGAGTTTCTGAAATGCATGTTTCTGTATGTGAAGTAATCTTTGACTGTAACGCTGATCTTTAGTTCCTCGACATTCTCTTCTGTTCGTATAACAAAACCTTCGCCAGGGGCAAGTCTTTCGTGCCAATTGTTATAAGAGCCACTAATTCGGAAGTTGTGGTGATAAAGATCTAGCTCAATATCAAGAGCAATGCTGGTTTTGAGACTCTCGCTGGGTATTGATATTCTGTATTGAAGCGGCAGCGTTGGATCAAACCTCTGTTTTAGTGTTTGTATAATAGGACCGGTTTTGAACCTTGCGCTAACTTTCACCATTGGGTCAAGATATTGTAGATTGAGCGTCGGTGCTGGAAAACTACCAGACAACGGTGAACCGATAGAGAGGTGCAGATTCCTTATGTGTAATTTACAAGCTAGGTTTGGCTCGAGTTTTTTCCCTGAATAAATGCCGTCAATTTTAAAGTGAGGTAGGTAGATAACCCGATCAAAGATAAGGTCTACACAACAACTATATTCTTGATAGTTAAGGTTATTGATCTGCCAGATATCAGCATTGGCGTCAGCAAAGATGGTGGCCCACGGTAGGCTCATTACGATATCCAGATTTGGGTAGAGTAATTGGTATTCATCGGTTCTTTTATGGAAAAGACCGTTGACCGATGGTTTCAACGAGAGTTGGTTTAGTAGTATTGAGTAGGAAAGCGCACCACTTGCGCTTATTACTGAGTCCCAATCTTCACGTTGATCGTACAAGGCGGAAAAGTCCAGCTTTTTAAACACGATATCACACAGACCGCCAAAATACTGACCTCCGTAACAACTAAACTCAACACTTTGTTCTACCGGTTCTATCCACAAGTGTGGTTCTGGGAAGATCACCTGGGAGAGGTCAGGGATCGGCGGCAGGGAATCAATGCTGACAAGGAATAATAGGAATCCTATCATATATGTTCGTGCTCAGAGCGCTTGAGTTTCAGAATCTCTACCGGTGACATTTTTCTCGAGTTTTTCTATTTTCATTCGATTCGGTTGTTCTATGATGCCTTTTTCGGTTACTATGCCATTTATTAAGTCAGCTGGTGTAATATCAAATGCAGGATTGCAAATCAATGCCTGGTCAGCGACGATCATTTTATCATTGAATTTCCTGAGTTCCTGTTCAGCGCGCATTTCGATCGGTATTTCATTACCTGTTTCGATATTGAAATCAAAGGAGGAGAGTGGTGCTGCGACGTAGAACGGTACCCCATTATATCGGGCAATGATTGCCAAACCGCGGGTGCCGATTTTGTTAGCAGTATCACCGTTTAAGGCAATGCGGTCTGCGCCCACGATAGCCATGTCCATCTCCGGCATATATGTGGCCGCCATACTATCAGATATTACATAAGTTTCAATACCGTTTTTGGTAAGTTCCCAGGAGGTCAATCGCGCACCTTGCAATAATGGTCTGGTTTCGCAGACATAGACAACTGGGTTCTTGTTTTGGTCTTTTGCAGTGTAGATAATACCGAGTGCCGTGCCTATACCGCTAGTTGCCAATGCGCCGGCATTGCAGTGGACCATGATTTTTGCATCTGCCTTTATCAATTCACTACCATGCTGACCGATATAGTGACAGGCACTTCGATCTTCCTGCTCGATCGCCTGGGCTTCTTTGAAAAGATCTTTAAAAAGATTTCTTGATTTTATTGCGATATCTTTCATACGTTTTATCGCCCAAGAAAGGTTTACTGCCGTAGGCCGGGCAGATATTAAGTAGTTAGCTGCTTTAATAATACTGTCAATCTTCTTTGAATGAGCCGCTATGACAACACCATAAGCAGCAGCAGCACCGATCAGCGGAGCACCACGTAGCTTCATGTCTTTTATCGCATTATACACGTCGTCTACAGTTTTCAGGTGTTCGTACGTTTCTTTTCCGGGTAGCTGAGATTGATCCAGGATGACTATTGAATTTTCAGCTTGGTTGTACTTGAGGGGTTGAAATCCCAGCATAACTACTAGATGCCAGCGTATCTTTTTGCCGATTGGATTGTATTATTAAGGAGCATTGTTATGGTCATCGGTCCAACGCCACCAGTGACTGGTGTTATCGCACTCGCTTTTGCACTCGCTTCGTCAAAATTTACATCACCAACAACTCGATGTCCACTTTTTCTAGTTTTATCTTCTAGCCATGTTTGCCCAACAATTATTACTACAGCACCTTGTTTTATCATGTCAGCAGTTACAGAATTGGGTTTGCCCGCGGCTAAAACTAGAATATCAGCAGATTTAGTAATATCAGCCATATTTCTTGTTCGCGTATGGCAGAGCGTGACGGTCGCATTGCCCCCTGGCTTTTTTTGTACGAGGATCATGGCGAGTGGTTTTCCTACGATATTACTCCTTCCTACGATTACGACATGACTGCCTTCGATTTCGATATTGTTGCGCAGCAGCAATTGCTGGATACCGTGCGGTGTACAGGGAAGAAAACCTGGTGAGCCAACCATCATTTTACCGATATTTATCGGATGAAAGCCATCAACATCCTTGTCTGGTTCTATTGCTGATATGATCTTCTCTTCACTTATATGATCGGGCAATGGTAGTTGTACTAAAATTCCATGTATTGCTTTGTCTTGGTTAAGTTCATCAATGAGTTTTAGAACATCTGCTTCAGGATAGTCAGCTCCGAATTCATACTTACGCGATACTAAACCAATTGAGGCACACGCCTTTTCTTTATTCCGTACATATGACAGGGAGCCAGGATCATCACCAATAAGAATAACAGCAAGTCCAGGAACGATATCATATTTATCTCTAAGATCAACTATTTCTTGTTTCATTTCTTCACGCATCTTGGTGGATAGTTCTTTACCACTCAATATTTGTGCCATTTAACCTCCTTATTTTTGAAAATGCGAGTGATGTTTAGAGAATGATATTCATAATGTTACTAATGTCAATATAACAAAGTAGTCGTATTTGCTTAAGTGGTAATTCGTTAAAATAAGAACAGTAATTGTTCAAACTACAATTGCTTATTTATGAAATATTTCTTGATTTCAGTAATAGAAAAACTGGCAAAAATAAGAAGAATGGCTTCGACCGGCATTCGGTATCTTGCAAGACCAACATGGGTGAAGATATATATTGCTGAGATACTGATCAGTATAAGAACGAGCACTAAGGACTGTTTTTTGTATTTGTGGCGAAAGGACAATGCAATGCCGATGATACCTAATACCAGGAGTGGGAAATATATCAGAGTATTTACTGTCCGATACTTTAACGCATCGACAGAACCGTTTATTTCACGTGGAGCAAACCACCAGAAATAGAGGGTTTTTGTGAATAGCAGGTTCACGAATTTCCAGGGGTTCTGCGCTATGAATATCAGCCCTTGTTTGAGAAAGTAGTCGGAACGTTCTATTTCAGTTTTTCTCCCTAAATCGCGTTTAACCTTTCTTGGTAGCGTATTGGTCATCAGTACGAAAAGGGGTTCTTTGTTTTGCACTACTTGATAGTAATCAGTGCCGGTCGCATTTTGATTATTACCGATCCAGAGATTCTTGCTGAACTGTGTTGTAACGGGAATTAGACGATGGTGGATTCTGTGATTCCTGATTGTCCAAGGTACTAAGGTCACAAGAGTTACGAGAATAAGCAAACATAATTTTCTGAATTCAACGGGTTTCTTTATCAGATACCAGATTACGAGCCCTGGGAAAAGCGCAAAAGCGATAGGATTGGTTAATATGGATACACCCAAGGATATACCGCAGAGTATGGCGATCTTCAAAGAGTTGTTCTTTAGTTTTAATATCAAAAGGATAGTCAGGCTCATGAAAAAGACCACCCATACAGTAGGGGTTAATTTTGTTGAATAATAGATGAGAGGAGGATACAAAGATACTGCCAATGCGGCCAGGCTGGCAGCTAGTCTATTAAATAGCAACAAGCCAATCTTGTAGAGAATGAGTATGGTCAGAACCGATATGACGATTTGGATTATTTGGATGACCATGTAAACCCAGTTCTTTTGTCCAAATTGAAAGAAGAAACTCAGATAGTAAGGGTATAGTGGAGCGTGGCTCGAAGTATTTTCTACATTGTGACTGAATTCATTGATTCGAGAAAAACCACGACCATCTACGATATTTTCTGCGATGTCACCGTACTCCCACGCTTGCGGCGCTACATAGCTTCTCAGCGCAATCATTGACACGACCCTTATGCTGAAACCGAGGATAAGCAGTAGAATAATCCACTTGGACTGGTTTAGGAGTTTATCTGACTGCACTGGAATATTATATTTTTTGGCACGCTTAAGTCAATACGCAGGTTTGAAAAACCCGGCTAAAGGATGGCAGATTATTTTCGAGGGTAAGGGGAAGTTATTGGATCGGTGGATTCTGTGACAACCTTCCTCTCATATGAGAGGAAGGTTGTCTAATTTATTTAGTGTTTGAATTCCTCACCGTGTTTCATGATAATTTTCTTCTCTATCCTTTTACCCATGGGTTTATGTATTTGCTCTCTTTGCTCAGGGGTAAGTATAGAATGGATCTTCAACTTTTGGTCTAACATAAGCTGTTTTATCTTCAGTTGTAGATCACTGATCTGTCCTGTAAGGTTCATGAGTTTGCTGCGGTTCGGGTTATCGGCTCGCATTTCTTTTTGCATATCAAGGTGCTTGAGTTGGATTTCAGCACGCAGCGGGATCACTTTTCTCTCAACTTCGTACCTTGAGGTTTCAATCTCTTCTCGCTGTTCAGGGCTCAAATCAAGCATTTCTAATTTTTTCATGTGTCCGGCTTGATGTTTACCTTCTCGCCCGCAATGTCCTGGACAGTCGAATTCTTGTGCAAGACCATAAGATATAATGATCAGAAGCCCGATTAATACCAATAGTTTCTTTCTCATTCTGTACCTCCTTATTTAAAATTTAGACTATTACCACGTGCAAATGGTTTAATCCTATGCGATTTAATTTATTTCCACAATCCTGACTTTATCCATGATTACAGGAGTACTTGGCCGGTCCTTATGATCGGTCTTAACATTGCCGATTCGGGTGACAAGATCCATGCCTTTGATGACCTCGCCTATGATCGTGTAACCACCATCGAGTCGCGGTTGTGGTTCAAGACAGATGTAGAACTGAGAGCCATTCGTATTAGGACCGCTGTTTGCCATGGCGAGCGTTCCTTTTAGGTGGGTTAACTTTGACGATATTTCATCATCAATTCGGTAACCTGGTGAGCCAGTCCCGTCACCGCGAGGGCAGCCGCCTTGAATCATGAAACCTTTGATAATACGATGAAAAGTCAGTCCGTTGTAAAAACCTTCATTAGTAAGCTTGACAATATTTGCTACATTGTTGGGTATTTCTTCTTTGTGCATTCGTACCACGATCTCACCATAGTCTTTTACGTTTATATGCATGTATGTACCTTTTTCCAATGGCACTGCGGTCGGTCCGTCTTTTGGTCCAGCACACATGAGAAAGGCAACCAATGCCAGTAATATATAGTATATCATCTTACCTCCTTTATTAATTCATTATAATAATCAGATACCTGATCGGCGACATTTCGCCATGACACTTTTTGTGCAAATGCCCGACCGCCTTTGCTGAGACGGTTTCGGAGCTTATTGTCCAAGAGCACCCTGGATACTTTATTTGCGATATCGGCAGGGTTTTTGAAATTAAAGAGCAATCCATTTACGTCGTGTTCTATAACTTCATTGTATCCACGTATATCAGACGCCACCACTGGTTTGCCTGTTGCCATTGCTTCAGTGAGTACGATACCAAAGACCTCACCGCCAGTTGCGGGTGAAACATAGACGTCGCATGTGGCATAGTATCGGGGAATGAGATGGCTTGGTACACGACCTTCAAAATATACTGAATCACGTAGCTTAACGGGGAGCGAATTCTTGTAGCGTTCAATGGATGCACCTGTTCCGACGACAATCAGTATCGCTTCTGGATTTTTTTTCTTTATCAGTGGATATGCAGCAAGGAGATGATCCAAACCCTTTCTCGGGTCTAACCTGCCTAAAAAGAGGATCTTTGTTGCATTGTCAGGGAACTTACTTAGAGCTGGAACCCCGGGATTAAACCTTTCAGTGTCAACGCCATTGGGGATTATTCTATACGGTATGGAAAAGTGAGGGTGGGTTGTCCGCCACGCATTTTTTGAAGGGTATATGGCTCCGTGCATTCTTTTCTGAAAACGATGTTTGAAAACAACTTTGGCAAACCTGTATAGATTGATGCCGGTAAATGCCGTATGGAATGTTACCACATTGACTGCCGTTGAATAATAAAATGCCCAGTACGGAAGGTTCCAGCCTAAAGGTCCATTGGTGTGAATAATATCAAAATCCTGTTTCCGGATATAATCCCGAACTAATAAAGGTAATTTGGGGTGGAGGGTTATAGTTATCGTTGCTTTATTTGCTTTAAACAGATAGCACCTTCCAATCCTCTTGGTGTGAGGGTCATCATTGTAATCGGCAGAATATTTGGGTGCTAGAATGACTACCTCATTGCCAAGCTTTCTCAAATATTTGCTCAGGAAATGCATGTATTCAGATACACCACCAGGGTGTGGGTAATAAGAATCGGAACAGATCAGTACTTTTAGACATCTCAATGCATTCTATAATAACAAGATAATGCAAAAAGTCAAATGCTATTTTATGAGAGCTCTGACAAAGTATTCATCGCTCTCTCGATAACCCCATAAGTGTAATAACTTACGGGGCATTTCAATGAGTTCAATATCTTCGACAGGCACCGATGCACGAAAGATTATCCCGATTCATCATCTTAAGGTCAATATAGGAAAACCGAGGATCCCGTACAGCGGGACAGTGATATTTCATGTATATCCTATTGACAAGCAGCTTACGTTTGCTATAATAAAACCTTGGACAGCAAACCTGTTCAAAGGAGGATATGCACGAAATGAAAAGTTATTCTGAAGAAGAAATGAAGAAACTTTTTGATGCTTCTTTTGTCATCGCGAGAGAGGGTGAGATCGTAAAGGCTTCAGTGATAAAAAAGACTGAGAATGGCGTTCTTTTAAATCTAGGTCTTAAAGCCGAAGGAT
Source organism: uncultured bacterium (assembly GCA_965603515.1). GTDB lineage: Bacteria > Hydrothermota > Tepidihabitantia > SM23-42 > SM23-42 > JAUVZL01. Next base: position 4,418 of record CBFDDH010000042.1, on the reverse strand, counting down.
TTTTACCTTTAGAAGAATTCACAGCAGAAGAAGATGCAGCGATCGGTAAAGATGTTTATGTTTTCTTGGAGGCCTATGAGGACCGCGATGGTTTTCCAGTAATTTCGAAGAAGAAAGCAGAATTTCAACTTGCCTGGGATAAAATAAAACATCTCTACGAAAATGGCGAACTCGCTATGGCTACCTTGAAAAAACGCATAAAGGGCGGGTTTACTGTTGATATTATCGGGGTTGAGGCGTTTTTGCCCAGTTCTCAGATTGAATTCAAATCGCAGGGTGAGATTGATTCGGCGATCGGTAAGGAAGTTGGTGTGAAGATCGTGAAGATCAATATGATGCGCAAGAACATTGTTGTTTCCAGGAGACTTGCTGTTGAAGAAGAACAAGCAAAGGCACGCAAGATAATCTTCAACAAAACAAATGTCGGCGATATTATTGAAGGTACGGTGCGTAACACAACTGATTTCGGTGCCTTTATAGATATCGGTGGGATCGATGCTTTGCTTCACATTACTGATATCTCGTGGAAAAAGATAACCCATCCAGCTGAACTCGTGAAGGTTGGCAGTAAGATGAAGATCAAAGTGTTAGTTATGGATCGCGAAACTGGTCGTATAGCGGTTGGTCTAAAGCAACTTTCTCCCCACCCCTGGACAAAAATTGAGAAGAATTTTCCAGTCGGCACGAAGATCAAGGGAAAAGTCACGAGCGTCGTTGACTATGGTGCTTTTGTTGAGATCGAAAAAGGCGTTGAGGGACTCGTTCACATTTCCGAAATGTCATGGAAAAAAGATATCAAAGATCCAGCTAAGATCATTAAAGTTGGTGATGTTGTGGAAGCAGTTGTTTTATCGATTGCCCGTGATGAGCGGAGGATTTCGCTTGGCATGAAACAAACCCAACCAGACCCCTGGTCAACCGTGGATGAGACATTCGAAGTCAATCAAGAGATAGTAGTGAAAGTTACAAATCTCAAGGACTTTGGTGCTTTTGTTCAACTTGTTGATGGGGTTGAGGGTTTGATCCATGTAAACGATTTTTTCTGGGATAAGAAGGTTAAAAAAGCGTCTGATTACCTGAAGAAGGGTCAGAAGGTCACGGCGGTGATCCGAACGATCGACCGCAAGAATCGAAGAATATCTCTAAGTCTAAAGCACACAAAAGAAGACCCCTTCAGTAAATTCACGGATAGCCATAATGAAGGCGAAAAGGTGATTGGAAAGGTCAGCGATATTTTACCAAAAGGTATAAGACTCATGCTCGAAGGAGGTATTGAGGAATTCATCCCTGCTAATTATTTGGCGCGGCGTGGAAAAAAGCCTAAGGATTTATACAATTTAGGTGAAGAGGTCGATGTCATAATCAGGAAGATAAACCCAAGGCTGAGAAGGATCATTCTTAGTGAAAAAGAACCGCATAAGCTTAAGCCACCAGCAAAGAAGAAGGAATCGGTTAAGCCTAAGCCAACTGATAAATTCACAATCGGTGATATCCTCGGGGCTCAAGACAAAGAGATCGATAACCCAAAATAAGTTCATTGACAGCGTAAATAGCGTATATAACGCGACGATTTGCAGAAAATAATCAACCTTGGCTGCAAACTAAATCAGTATGAGGGGTTCTGCCTGGCAAAAAAATTTGCCGGCACCCAAGATCTGATTATTGTTAATACTTGTTGTGTAACAAAAGAAGCTGCGACCAAGTCCCTGAGAAAATTCAGATCATCAAAAAGGAAGTACCCTGATCATAGGATCATTGCGACTGGATGTGCCTGTCGGCTCGCCCCTGAAAAATTCAAAATGGCCGATCAAGTTATTGATAATGTACAGAGGAATGAACTCATCAAGGGTGTTTTTCCAATACCTGAGAAATCCAGATATTTTCTAAAAATCCAGGACGGCTGTAATGAGGTGTGCTCTTACTGTATTGTGGCGAAGGTGAGGGATAAGGTCGAGAGCAAACCGATAAAGGTCATTATCGAAGAGATTGAGTGGGCTGTACTGCGGGATTATCAAGAAGTCGTATTGGTCGGCGCCAATATTGGTCTTTATGGTTCTGATGTGGGGCGGGAACTAATAGATCTATTGAAAGCGCTCAGTAAAATTCCTGGTCTGCCGCGACTTCGACTTTCGTCACTTGAACCTAAATTCGTCAGTGAAAATTTGATTCGATGCCTGAAGGATCTACCCTTTTGCCGACACTTTCATTTACCCATACAAAGTGCTGACAACCGTATATTGATTGCGATGAAGCGACATTACGATATCGTGTATCTAAAGAAAACAGTGTCTTTGATAGTCAAGAATTTCAATGATGTTGCGCTTGGCGCAGATATAATAGTAGGTTTTCCCGGAGAAATGGAAAACGAGTTTGAGAATACCTGCAAGTTCATAGAAAGACAGCCATTTACTCACCTCCATATTTTTCCATATTCACCTAGACCATTGACAAGCGCCTATATCCTGGGTGATTCAGTAGACCGAAAAACAAAACGACAACGCCTCTGGCAGCTCAAGGACCTGATCAAGAAAAAGAACTACGAGTTCAGAAAACGCCTTCTGGGTAAGTCGTTTGACCTTGTAATTGAAGGTGGCGGTGGTGTTTGTAAAGGTTTGACTGATAACTATATAAGAGTAGTAATCGAAAAATCCAATAAAGCGAAGAAAGCGCTTGTGCAGGTGACCAGGGTAACTGAAGATAAAACTTTTGGAGTAGTTATTAAATGATAGACAGTGGATATCGCAGCGGTGATAAGGAAGAAAAGAAATTTTATATTAAGACTTTCGGTTGTCAGATGAATAAGAATGATTCGTCAATAATAACTACTATTTTGGAAAACAGCGGCTACAAATATATTCAAGACTCTTATTGCGCTGATATTTATATCATAAATACGTGTTCAGTAAGGGAACATGCAGAACGACGTGCCTTAGGATATATCGCCTCCCTGAAAAAATGGTCAGATGATAAGGAAGAACGGGTAGTTGCAGTGGTTGGTTGCATGGCGCAGCGTCTGGCTAGCGAAATTACGCGTCGATATACCTTTGTCGATCTGGTCCTGGGCCCTGATTCGTACCGAAAGATCGCCGAGTTTCTTGACCAGATATTTGATACCAAAACAAGGATCATTGAAACGAAGTTAAGCAATGAGGTTTATGGCGATATCTGTCCAAATCGATCAGGCATAACTGATTTCGTGTCGATCATGCGTGGGTGTGATAACTTCTGCACCTACTGTATTGTACCCTATGTTAGAGGAGAAGTACGCTCCAGACCCGCTATTGAGATAATGAGCGAGATACAAAATATGGTGCGCAGCGATATCAAGGACATTACCCTTTTAGGACAGAATGTCAATGCCTACTCGTACGGTAATGTGAATTTTTCCGGTTTGTTAAACATGGTTTCTCAAATCCCCGGATTAATGAGACTTCGTTTCCTGACTTCCCATCCTAAAGATCTGGATGAAGCGACTATTAATGCAGTCAAGGATAACGACACGATATGCGAGTGGTTTCATTTACCGCTTCAATCAGGTTGTGATCGAGTACTTTGTTTAATGAACCGCAAGTACACTAAGAAGTATTTTAAGGAGCTCGTTCAGAGAATAAGACAAAACATACCAGATGCGACAATTACGACCGACATAATCGTGGGTTTTCCTTCAGAGACAGAAGCAGAATTCCAGGAAACAATTGGCATGATGACTGAGATAGAGTTTGATAATGCCTACTTGTACAGGTATTCACCAAGACAAGGTACCCAGGCATTTAAGTATGAATCTTTGTCTGAACAGGTGATCAAAGATCGGTTAAAGAGAATAATCAGTATTCAGAATAAGATAACAGTTAATAAGGCAAGGCAGAGGATCGGTCAGAATTATGAAGTCCTTTTTGAAGGTCCGGCTCAGAATAACGCGACAAGGGGTAAAACCCGTGGTAATATGGAAGTTATTATCGATAAAGAGATCGCACCCGGTGTTTTGAGCGATGTGACAATAAAAGAGGTGAGAGGTAGGACATTGATCGCAGAGTTTGTAAAGTAGAGCCTGTACAATCTTGGAATAAATCGATCCTTATTATATCCGCATCAATCGTATTGTTCCTTATATGACATATTGACAAATCAGAATATATTGTTAAAATATAGTATAGTATAAACTTAAGTCTTTATGGTAAATTTGTAAGTTAATTCAAACGAGGAGGAGGTATGCAAAAATATTTCTTTGTGTTGATTCCATTCCTAATACTAAATGCCAAATCCACAAACAATACACACAAGATATATAAGACTACCAGAACTGAGCAGATTACCATTAGCAAAGAGCTCATAGATCCAGTTGTGCATACTGATATAGTACCGTGTATTGACGAGGAAAGCCGTGGTATGTTTATCCCGGTAGTTTATGGTAATGCTGG
>CBFDDH010000041.1:0-18702 GCA_965603515.1 uncultured bacterium | reverse complement strand
CCATTGGGTAGTGGTTTTTATTATTTGTTTTATTTGCTTCAGATATTTCTTCGTCATTTAGGAACTGTTTCAGGAATCTGTCTTTGTTTTTTACATTATTATACCTTTTTATTCTGTTTATGTCGACACCAATTCCTTTGAGCATTAGTCTTTCGGGTGAGGGTAAAGCAGTACTTTACCGCAGTTTCCAGATTTCATCAATTCCATGCCTTTTTCAAATTCCTCAAGACGAAAACGATGAGTAATGATGGAATCCAAGTTAAGCCGACCCGAACTCAAAAAACGTGATGTTTTATGCCAGGTCGAAAACATAAGACGACCATTAATACCTTGAACAGTAGCATATTTAAAGACAATTGCTTTGCCGATATCTATTTCCATGGGTTTGTCAGGTATACCGAGGATTGAAAATCTGCCACCCGGACGTAGACAATCAAAACCTTGTTGAATTGCAGTGGAAACTCCAGACATTTCGAGAACAACATCAATACCCAGCCCACTGGTTTCCTGCAATACTCTTTGTACAATGTCATCTTTTTTTGGATTGAGCACCAGGTCAGCACCAGCTTTCTTTGCCATTTGGAGTCGGTATTCGTTTATGTCGGTAGCGATTATCTTTGTTGCTCCGCAGATTCGTGCAACAGCGATGCTCATTACTCCAATCGGACCGCAACCCGTTATCAAGGTAGTATTGCCGTTGATTTCACCAGCCAATACAGTATGGACTGCATTGCCCAATGGCTCCATTACGGACGCGAAATCTCTAGGGATTTTCTTATCTAATATCCAGGCATTGGATGAAGGCACGACTGCGTATTCAGCGAACACACCATTTACATCAACTCCAAAGATGCGACCATTGATGCAGATATGTGCATTGCCGGTGTGACAGAGATAGCAATGATTGCAAGCGATGTGTGTTTCAGCTGAAATTACGTCACCTTTCTGTACGGTTCTTACATTTGTACCGAGTTCAATAACTTCGCCACATAATTCATGACCCATGACCTGGGGGATATTTCGTATGCGGTTCTGTGCCCATTTATTCCACTCGTAAATATGTAAATCTGTACCACAAATTGATGTCGCTAGAACTTTGACTAAGACCTCATCAGGTTTTGGTGTAGGGATGTCGATTTCAACTAGTTCAGCACCTGATTCTGGTTTCGTTTTCACAACTGCTTTCATTTTTGCCATAATCTCCTCAGGTAAATTATAGCCATAAAATGACTAAAGTCAATAATCCCCAGAAAACAACTTTCTTCTCTATTTTTATTACTTGACTTTTCCTTTTTACACAATACAATATCTCTGCCAAGACTAAAAGGAGGTGATAATGAGAGGTTTAGGGATAATTATTGGGATAGTCGGAGTAATCCTTTTGATTATAGGAATTACACAGACCAATGCCATCCATACCTATAATATGGCACATGCGACTGAAGGGATCATGAAAAACGATATTCCTTCTATCTTAATGGGCATATGCGGTGGTATTATTATTATAGTTGGTGTTGCTTTTGCAGCTCAACCCAAGAAGAAACATTCTTCTTAGTTGCAGGTTCTATCGAACCACAAGAATTTCCGCGTAACGCGAAATAAGTTATCTGACAACCACCACTTTTTTGAAGTCTGTAATCGCACCGTCGGTAAGTTTTATAAAATAAATACCGGTTGGTAAATCAATATTCACGGCATTAGTACCTTCTAGATACGCCGCATAAAACTGATCAATAAAGCGACCTGTCTTGTCATATATGTCAAACTTGATTTTCCTGTTATCTGAAGCATTTAACCTGATTGTAATCTGTCCGGTTGAAGGGTTTGGGTATATTGAAAAAGAAGTAATATTATTCTTCGTAGCCGACTCTTCAACCGCAACAGATCTTCCAAACTGACGCAATGCCGGATCGCCAAACAGGTTATAATGGTAAGCACACATCCAGAATCCTGTGGCATCCATAAAATCGTTCCGCGCGATGTCGTATGCCTTACCAATAATCCCATTGCTTAGCGTTGTATCTCTCATGAGTCTTTCGTAGAAATGATAAGGCATCCCGTCGGGGTCTGCTGAAGATAACCAGGCGACCCGTGAGCTATTAATGACCGCCGAACAACCGTAGCGCAAGAGTTGAGCCGCAAGCCCAGTCACTTCAGGTTTACCGCACAGGCATGATCTTAAGAAGGCTGTGGCTGGATTGTTATTGTCCAGCTGAAAGACATCATTCATATGGAGACTTGTCGGCCATTGTATTTCATTACTTTCAGGAATACTGTCACCATCATCCCATGCCCAGAGTTTACGCGCATACATGTTGTAATTACCATGATGACATTCATACATAATGCCTTTGTTTTGCCAGTACAGAATATGATTGTTTCTTGTTAGAGAATCAGTGCAGAAAAGCGTACATGGGTGAATACCGGCTTTTTCGTAGAGTGATACAGTATTCGACCGTTCGAAAATGGAATCAATTAAGAGCTGTTCACAAAAATCTGCACCATCCGTTCTCGGATTACCACCGTTGTTCTCATTCGCATAATAGTACAACGCACCGGTTAGCAATGAAGCAGTCTTGTAAGACAAGTCTGTATTTATATCAAAAGCAATCATCTTTTCACATATTTCCTGTATTATGCTTAAGCTACTAAATGGTATTCTGCCGATGTGAATATCTGCGTGATAATCAGGGTTGTCTTCACCATTAGGCAGCATGTTCTGATCGTACACCTCACCGTAATAAGAATCTCTGTCACTATTCCAAGAAAGCGTATCATGGTCAGTTAACTCTGCATAGTATAGATCACTTGGTATGGGCGAATAATCAGGGTTATTCCATGGGCTATTCGGATCGTTATTAAATGGAACAAGCAGACGCCACGGCAAGTCGGTTGCAAAACCAACGCACAGTGCCATATCAATATCTGCCATATTCATGCGGAAGTAATTCCTTATCTTTTGCGGAAGATCATCGCCAACAACATTCGCCTCAATATATTCCTTGGTTACAACATTGACATCATATCCTTGATTTTGTCGGTGAATGACCAAAGTGTCGACTGAACTTTGCAGTGCCGACGGGATTATTATATAATAACCATTTGCCCTCTGTGGTGTATCAGTATGATACCACTGCTTTGCCTGTTCCCAGTTATAGATATACTCTTGGGCGATTTCGTCATAAGTGATGTCATTAAGTAAACCTTGCCAAAAACGCGCTCTTTCGCTCTGCGGGGCGGGCATCTGATATTGGATTTGTACATTTATATCTGGAGCGCAATAGAGAGCATCTGTAAATGACTCATACGAAAAATGGTTGCAGATTACGTCAACTAAAGTATATTTTCTCAAACCGCCCTTTGACAATAAAATCCCATAATCGGTCGGATAGATTTCATTTGAAGTATTGTATTCATTTTTTTTGTATTCGTAAAGTGCAAGGATGCTCTTCGCCACATCGTCATTCACCATGGGCAAAGCTGGTTGCGCAGGAGGTATTGCCACGCGTGCAATCCTTTCTCGCGAACCATAAAAACTGACAGTTTCCACAAGTGCACCCGGCGGTAAAGCAATGGATACTTTCCGGCAAGGCAAATTCGGTGCACCCGGTGGATTAATATAAACGCAGTGTTCGGCAATAATTTTATCACCTGCTATCTGATAATCCGGCGCCGGTACTGTGATATTTAGAACGTGTGCTGAGACAGATGTAATAGTGAGAAATAAAACAAATAGCTTCATGATTATCCTCCAGTCTTCATATGAAATATACACCGCAGCAGGATTCATGTCAAGAGGAGACCGCTCGACAAGTTCGAGGGGGCAGGGGTTTAGTTATTTAGAATAATCAGCTGCACTATCTTCAATATCGCCGATTTCACAGATTTTTCACAGTAGTAATATATACTTAGTTGCCGTAAGTCAAGAAACAAAAGGTGGGCTTTTAGAAAAGGAACCAACTTTTTCTATCCTTCACCCCTTTCAGTTGTGACTTACGGTTTTTCCTGTTTCCAAAGCACAGGTAGAACCTAAATCTATAAAAAAGGTATCGATCCACTCTGGTCAAATATCCACATCTCGATCAGGTACTTTTTCACCAGCCCTTAGTTAAATATAAAATATTGAAAGCGATCAATGATCTTTTGGATTTTTATCGGGGGTTTATCCGAAGATTTTCTTTGTTAATTCGGCGATTTTCTGTCCGTATTTTTTGCACGTATCGATTGCATTCCCATCTGGGTCCCCAATTGCCAATGGGCCATAGTGCTGTGTACGTGCATCGCCGATCACAATCATGCCGTGGACCAGGAGTGCCTCAAGGATACTCAGTATCGTCGTTTCCCCGCCGCCACCCATTATGCCGCTTGTAGTAAACGCCCCACCGATTCTTCCTGATAGCTTACCATGGTGTTTTACACTCTCATCGAACAATTTTTTCAGATCTGCAGCCATGATACCATAATAGGTGGGTGAACCGAATATAATGGCTTCAAACTCGAGCAATTCATCAGAACTGATATCCTTTACCTTTTTTAACTCAACCGTTACATTTTCCTTCTTGATGCCTTGAGCAATAGCTTCTGCCATCTTTTCTGTATGTCCTGTTTTTGAATAGTAACCGACCAATATTTTCATAAAACCTCCTTACAGATCAGTTTGATCGTCTTTCGTTAAAATTTTCTATTCATATAACGATGCCATAAAACAATACAAGCTGCTCCGTTTTTAACTTTGTTCAACACCTATTTATTCCCCCAGTAGATATTTTTTCAAGAATAGCATCTTTGCCTGATTATAGAAATCGCGGTTTGGTTTTTTCGCAAAGCCGTGCCCTTCGTCTTCAGCAAGAAGATACCAGACATCAACTTTGTTTTTTCGTACTGCTTTGACAATTTGTTCTGCTTCGCTAACAGGTACGCGCGGATCATTCAATCCCTGAACTACAAACAAAGGTTTAGTAATTTTATGAGCATTGGTCAAGGGCGATATCTGTTCTAAGAATTTACGCATTTCAGGGTCGCGTTCATCACCATACTCTTGCCGTCTTAAATCCTGACGGTACTTGCCAGTATTTTGTAAAAAAGTAACGAAATTGCTGATGCCGATAGATTCAATTCCGCAACGGATACGCTTTGGATAATGGATCATTGCTGCCAGTACCATATAACCACCATATGAGCCGCCGATAATTGCAACACGTGATGCATCTAATTCAGATTGCTCTGCAATCCAATCAAGTAGAGCACCGATATCACGTGCCGAGTTTTCCCTATTATACGCATTATCAAGGGACATATATTCTTTTCCATAGCCAGATGAACCCCGGATATTCGGCGCAATGACCGCAATGCCTAGTTCATTCAAATAGAATTGGGTTATTGGTGAAAAACTGGGGACATATTGCACAGCTGGTCCGCCGTGACAGATGATCAGTACTGGATAGGGTGGTTTAGATTCTGCGGGCTTGAAATAAAATGCTGGGATGAGACGCGGTGTCCCGTCGACACTATCAAATGTTGGATAATGAAACAGCTGAGGTTGGATAAACCGAGCGGTATCAAGACCTGCGACTTCACTATAGGTCCAGCGCGTGAAAGTTCTATGTTTGAGGTCCAAGGTATAGACATCAGTCGGTGATTTAGGCGTGCTGATAACCATCGCAAGTTTTCCACCATTTTGTTTATACTCAATATTATATATTATACCTTGAGGTAAGCGCGCCTGGCTGATCGAATGCGTCTTAGTGTTAAGAAAATAGAGTTTGTTTATACCGTCTTCATTGCTGACAAAAGTAATAGTGTCGCCAGATGGAGACAACTCGAATTCTTCGATGTCCCACAGTATGTTTTTTGTTAAGATCTTATTATTCTTTGTTCTTAAATCATAGTATAGAAGCTGTTTGAATTCACTGTATTGATCAGAAACCATATAGATCCCTGGTTCGTGTTTTGCCCAGTGTGCTACGCCATAAGCAATTGCTGAATCATCTGGATTGATCTGGCTCAAGGTCTTGGTGTTCAGATCCAAGATATGATAATACGATTCATTCGATGAGATATATTGCTTGACCATGAGTTTCTTGTCATCAGGAGAGAATTCAATAGGTGTCCAATAACCGCTATTTTTACATACCCTTGTGAAAGCTTTTCCTTTTTTTACAGAACTAATGTAGATATCGAAGTCCTTGCCGTTTCTCATTGTACTACGAAAGGCGTATTTATCACCCTTATTGGACCAAACCAAAGCACCATATTTTGCTTTCCCATCAGTTAATAATTGCTCTTTGCCAGTTTGGTAATTATGTTTGTAAATCTGGTATTTTTCATTGCCTGCTGAGTCACTGGTAAAGAGGAAAAATGGTGTTTGTACATTTGGGCAGACATATGCAGCATTCAATGGTTCTTGCGAAAAAGTAAGTTGTTGGCGAAAGCCTTTTGGTACTTCAACAAGATGAATTTGTGAAACATCAGCCAGACGCGTTCGGATGAGCATGCCTTTATTATTCGGTAGCCAGCCGCGAAAAGATGCATAACGGGTATTTTGATATGGATTTAGTTGCTGCACCAATTCATTTGGTATGGTCGGGATATTTTCAATCAGCAGATTGTCTTTTCGATATTTTTCTACCTTGCCAAAACACTCTTGAGCAGCGAAGAAAATTAATATCCAAAATACTATTTTCTTCATTTGAAAAGCAGTATAAGAATACTTATTACCAAGCAGTAGATACCAAAGAGATGAAAATACTTATGGACTAATCGGCGCAAGATCATCAAAGCGATGAGACCAAAAACAAAGCTGAAAAACATACCTGTCAAAACACTGATCGGGTCATCTATAGCTGATATTTTTCTTAGTTCCAGAAGATTGGCCCCAAAGATCGCAGGCAAGGACAATAAGAATGAGAATTTGAAGGATTCTTCAGGACTGATTTTTGAAAATAGCCCAGCTGAGATTGTCATACCGGACCGTGAAATTCCTGGGAATAGGGCGAACATCTGTGCTAAACCAATGACCAGTGCAGAAAAGGCACTGATCCGCTTATTGTGCTTCCTGCAAATCATAGTCATAATGAGCACGAGTCCGGTTACACCCAAGAAGATACTTATAATTGTTATGTTTGTAAAAGTCTCTTCGATTTGCGTTCTCAATAATAAAGCAAAGATAATGATGGGGACAGAACCGATAATAATATTTAGGGCATAATGGATGCTTTCTTTCTTGCCTTTGAACACACCTTTAAAGAGCTCGGCGATAGGTCTGGCGAAAAATACCACGGTCGCAAGAAAAGTACCGAAATGCAAGAAGATCGCCAAAACTACTGGATCGGTGATACCAAAGTACTTTTCAAGGATGGCAAGATGACCTGAACTTGATACTGGCAAGAATTCAGTAAGGCCCTGGATAATACCGAGAATGATGGTTTTAATAATCATATGAACATCGCCACAAGACCAGTAGCCATGGCGAATTTTAAAAATCTGCTAAGTTTTGAAAATTCACCAACTACAGGTTTTTTCACGAGTTTGATCAAACAATAGATTATGATCGGGTAGGCAAAGAAAAACACGATAATCATGTATTTCACTGAGAGGATTTCAAGGATATAGGGCAGGGGTAAGAGTATGCACAATACGCCGAGGAAGAGTCCACTGATTATTGACGCCCGCTCAATACCAAACGCAATCGGGATCGATACGACGTTGTTTTTTTTGTCGCCTTTAATATCAATAATGTCTTTTATGATCTCACGTGGCATGTGGATAAAAAACGAGAAGACAAATGGAAAAACGCTTACTGGATTTTTCACAACAATTCCGCCGAGCACAAAACTCAAGCCAGTGATAGCCGAGACAATGATATTGGCGACAGTTGTTTTCTTAAGGAAAGCGGCATAGGCAAAAAGCAGAATAGACACGCCGAGCACCAAGAAAAAGACCACCAGACCGATGGATAGAGAGAACACCAGGGATATGATCAGCAGACATAGTGCCAAAATAACAACGAGGTTTCGATCTGCCTTGCCTGATGGTAGAGGACGCTGGGGATCATTGATTTTGTCGATGTCGATATCAAAGAGATCATTGATGAGATTACCAAAACCGCAAGTCGTGAAACCGATCATACCGGCCAATATCAATGAAGGCGGTAAGGTAAATTCATAACCGATCCATGCGCCTACCCATACGGAAACCAACGTGAGGATGCAATTTATCGGGCGCAGCATTGTGACGTAAGCCATGGGTTATTGTATTTATATCGGTACTAAAGTCAACTGCTGAGCCTTTTAGGAATGGTTTTTGTATTGACATCTAAAGATATTTCACTATACTTTTCTCTGTCCGCCGTGGGGTATTGCTTGTCATAAAGGCAAAATAGGAGAGAGAAATGAGAGTCATGGCCATTGATTATGGGAAAAGTAGAGTCGGTATTGCATTAAGTGATCCATTGGGTGTGATATCTCAACCCCTGACAACCATCAAAGTGAAATCTCAGAAAGCACTCTTTAGACAGATCTTGGAGATAATTCAACAAAGTGATGTTGGACTCATCATCATTGGTAATCCATTATCCCATAAAGGGGAAGCGACTAAAATGTCTGAACAAATAAGTAGGTTCATAAAACAGTTAAAGAAAATGACTGATATCGAAATCAAATTATGGGATGAAAGATTTACGAGCCAATACGCGATGAATATAATGAAAGAAATTAAAATCAAGAAACAGAAGGACTTAGTCGATCAAGTTGCAGCATCAATAATGCTTGATGAATATCTGAGATCATGTTCAACGTGCACGACATGAAAAGAACGGCTCTAGCTATCTTGATATTAGTTATCATTATTCTTGTCTGGTTACAGCCCATTAACCTGGGTAGTACAGAGGTAACTATACCGGATGGTGCAACAGCGCGGGAAATCGCCGAAAACCTCGCCTGTCATCGCGTGGTTCGAGACAAAGAGGAATTTATTCTCTGGTTAAGGATATCAGGCAAGGAAAAAGATTTGAAATCTGGTAGTTATGTATTGCAGAAGTATAAGAATCCGCTTTACATCATCAATAAACTTTCAGAAGGAGGTCGTTCTGATATTGTCGTTACTATTCCAGAGGGACTGACGCTTTATGGAATTGCCGATATCCTCGGTAGTCACGGTATTGTTAATCGAGATTCTTTTATTTCTTTATGTACTAACAAAATTTTTATCAAAAAGCTAGGCCTCATAGTTAGTTCGCTCGAAGGATATCTTTTCCCCGATACATACTCATTTAGCCCTGCTCAAACAGATTCTCATGTTATTGTGCAGCTGTTCGATAATTTCAATAGACACCTTGAGAAATATGAAATCCGCAACGCCGATTCTGTTTTTAAAATAATAACGTTGGCATCACTCATTGAAAAAGAAGCCAGAGTTGAGGAAGAGAGAGCAATTATCGCCAAGGTTTTCATGAACAGGCTTAAGACTAACCGACCTCTGGAATCTTGTGCAACGGTATTTTATGCTTTGCGAATAGCCAACCCTGAAAAATATAACAGAAAAACAAAATTAACTAAACGGGATTTAAGATTCGAGTCACATTATAATACATATATACATACCGGCTTACCACCTGGTCCGATTTGTTCTCCTGGCGAAAATTCAATAGAGGCCGTTATTCAACCAGCTGATGTTGACTACCTTTATTTTGTTGCAAAGGGAGATGGCCACCACCATTTTTCAAAGACATTCCGAGAACATATAGCGGCAAAGGAAAAATACAATGCGCAGAAATGAATTCGAAGACATATTGATACTTGAAACACCTTACTATGAGAATCTCGCAAAAACATACCGCGATGTGGCTAATTTCAAGCGCTACATTAGTGTATTGAAGCAATTCGTCGAAGCCGATGGGTTTCTTGATGTACTTGAAAATAAAGGCGGCAGGGAATTGGTGTACTTAGGTCGTAAGATTTTCTCATTGCAAGAAGAGTTTGTTATTACTTATCTGGATTTTTTGTTAGATCAATCGATGGTTAACAAATGGGAGAAGTTCTTTGAACGATACAGTGAGAATGTATTTGAGATATACGAACGATTTGCCGCTAAAGATAGTAATAAAATACTTATTTTTGAAATCATCAACAGAAAACTCCTGCGCGACCTTCTAACCAAGCATACCTATGATACACCAATTGAAAACAGGATGGTGATCGCTGAACGTTTTGGTGTTGTTGTGAACCAGTTATTCAATTACATTAGGAATTCATTGACAAAAGATCTCATAGTCAATGATAAATTGATCAGAGATACATATGAGAAAATCCCACTTTTGCCGCGCTGCGACCGCGGCGAAACAATGAAGTTATTGACCAAGAATTTTCTTCAACAAGGACTACCAGAGAATCTATACACCGTTATTTCAAAAAGCATTATGACTACCTATTATGTTGAAACAAAAACAAAGGTTCTCAATTTAATAGATAGATTGACGATTTTGACTAATGACAATGTCCGCGAGATATTCAAGGAGCATTTCTTCTTCCCTGATGAAGATAGTCTCACAGAGATCATTGAGTTGCTCAAGAAGAAGGCATATGAAAAGACGAAAATAGTGAAGAAGAAGAAAGAAGAAATAGATGATAAGGTTTTAGCAACACGTAGTAAGATAAAGGACACGATGAGTGCGATAAGAGGCAAAATAATAGACCTCGTGGAGAATTTTTCAACCGAAGCATCGATCGACAATATGATAAAAAGATTGCGCCGTAATCTTATCAGCAGTGCCTATGATTTACGCATTTTGAAAAATCAGTATCAGGAGTATGTTAAGAAGGGGAGCGAACTAAATAGCATTATGAATTTTAAACCAGCCGATCTTCAAAAATTCATTCTGAAAAATGAATGGGATCCGTACATAATTTTAACATTCAGCGGTGATAAGAAAGTTGATGATGAAAAGCTGCAGGGGATGATCAAGGAAGCGCTTGGAGAAATCAAAGGGAATAAAGAGGCGATGGAGGTGATGAACAGGTACCGAGTGAGCGGTTTCCTAAAAGAGAAGTACGATACAGCAAAGATTATAGGAAGAGTACAAGCGATAAACAAAGAAATAATACTACCGCTCGTTAAATCATTTCTGTTAGAAGAATTGATCGATTATTATCCCAAGTTATCAGATGCTGTACCTGCAGAAGGTGTCCGCTACCTTGCTGAAGAGGCTTTGGCTGGTAATGTTTCAATGATTGAGAAAGACATTAAGATTAGCCCTGCGGAAAAGAGTGAACATCCACTACTCAATATTTCGCGCTACAAAGAATTAGTTTCGATATTTATCTATGATATCAGAGGTTCCACATTTATGGGAACGAAATTGAGAGATGCTAAACGCGAAAGCGAGATAAGAAATTTCTTCCAGGAGTCAATGTTATCGGTTGTCGAAAAATATGGCGGTATTCCAATAAAAGATACTGGTGACGGTGGCATTGTCATCTTTTCAGCTAACCACCAGGCTCTAAAGAACGATGAAACCGCGGAGCTTGAGGCAGGCAGCGTACTATCAGCGGTAAGGAGTGGCTTGGAAATGGTCCAAGTCGCAGAGAGTTTCGTGCAGGAGAACATAGGTAAATACCAGGATTGGTTCAGGGAGTCAGAAAAACGCAAGATCAATTTCGAGGGTGCTACCTACGCAGCCCTGCCCCCTTCATACCAATCCATTTTTCAAATCGGCATTGGGATAGCTTCAGGAGTATACCCCAAAGAAATATTCTTGGATAAGAATGCCTTTGGTGAATTCGATGTTACTGGTATGCTTGTCCGAGAAGCCAATTTCTATTCGAAGGTTAAAGCAAAGGCTAAATCGACAGTAATCGTTGATGATGCCACAGTTTACAATTTGCTATTGAATGTTAATAAATTTTCTTTCTTGAGTGAAGCAGGGTTAAGGATCGATCCGCTTCTGCTGAATATCGAACAGGGTCTTGAATACTGGATAAATCAGAAATTTACAAGAAGAGGTTTTATTATTGACCTATATAAAATATTCGTAACACAATTGGGCCAGGAGATTTCACATCCAGGTAGTCTTAAGATAATGCTGGGCGATTTTGATATTGAGATTGATGAAACTGGTGAGATCAAGGATGAAAAAGGTGGGCGTGGGAAGTTTCTCTTTGAGGTTTTCTCGGAGGCGACGAAATGAACAAGTACTTGCTTTCAGATATTCAAAACTTAGTGGAAGAAAAAAGTCGGCAATGTACATTGCTTATGGAGCGATTTATAAATGCCAGTGACTATACCTACAATTTAACCGCGATAAAACAGGGGTTGGAATTTCTTGGAATTTCGCACGAATCCCTGAGAGTTTTCGAAAAGCGAACAGATTTTGTGGTCTGGCTGGGGCGTCGGCTCGCTGATTATGATGGTTATGAACTACCGCTTTTTATCGGCCATACGAAAATGGGGTTACCGGTTCCTGATGCACTGGTTGAGAAATGTCCCCACGCCATTGTCGGATTTATTAAGAACATGGGTAAACAAAGATTCATGCAGGATTATACAAAGGAACTCAGGAAAGTATCTTTTTCGCCCGATATATTTCTGTATGTTCACCAGAGCATTATGACCTCCCGTGTGGAGAGCCTTTTGCCCGGTTTGCTTTCAGATATTGAAAGGCTTGGTTTTACCAGCGTAAAAGAGGCGCTCAAGAAAATACCTCGAGTGTATCTTGATTATTTATCTGAAGTCTCGCTCTTGAAACTGATCAGGAAGATATCTTCGGTGGTGCGGGGAATAACGACAAAAATGGAACAAGAGCTTGAAAACATTGATTTGTATTCTGGCCGTCTGAAAGAACAACTGCAGGAATTATATCTTGAAGCGGATAAAGGCTTGAGGGACATTATTGAAAACGAAGTTGAAAAACAGACGGATATAGAAATTGTTACCCAAAAAACTTCCAATTTATTTTCCCGTTTAGATCGGCTTTTTCTTGGTAACATTTATCACCTAAAAGACTATGAAAATCGACGAGATGAAATACTTGGACTCTTACAGCAGGAAGAAGATTTTCGGAATAATGTCGAAAAACGAGAATTCAACAAACGTAAAAAGACCCGTGAAATCTACGATGAATTCATGTTCTATAACAAATTCGGTCCTTTGACAAAAGATGAAAGAAAGCTTTTCACCAAAGGACTCATCCATGAATTTGAGCAGCTGCACCGTAAGAAAAGTTCGAGTTTGGCGATGCTCAATAAGTTCGAGAAACGAGGTTTATTGTCCGTGGATTTGGACTTTGACGGTCTTACACGGGCCTACCGTAATTTCATCAAGGATTGTATTATCCCGCAACATCTTGGGCAGTCTTTGCTTAATTTGGTTGGTTGCTTTCCCCCGGCGAGTGATCAGCCAAACAGGGTTGTGCGGGATTTGGCAAATTTGAAAATTCTGGGTCTTGAAGGCAAGAATATTTTGAGCATACCTATCAAGAAGCGTTCTTATCCTGAAGATGTGAAGAAATATATAGAGACATTACGCCGGTGTGTAACGATCATGGTTTATGATATCCGGGGTTCATCATATATGGGGATCAAGCTGCACAATGCTGCTAAGGAGCAGCGGATAAAGTATAAATTTGCCAAAGAGATGGCGGAGATTGTCAAACGACATGGAGGTTTTTTATTGAAGGATACTGGTGATGGCGGTCTTGTATGGTTTGCCGAAAACTCAGGTTCGCTATATAACCATCTTTATACTGAGTCAATCACCGGTCGTGGAATTAAATTGCGCTCTTCAATTTTCTCAGGGGCCGAGTTTAATCTCATACCAGCAGCGGATGCATCAAGGCGCGCGATACTCTGTGCCCGGGACATGGTTCAACGAGCCGAAGAATTTATACGCGCAAACTTCATGCACTATCGTGAATGGTTTGCAGAGGTCGCTGAGAGGACCCTTGAGTTAGATGGTATCACGTATGCCTTATTGCCACCAGAGTTTAAAAGCCTTTTCAGAATAGGGGTTGGCATAGCCTCGGGTGTACCATCTAAAGATGTTGTTTTCTCAGCGAATTCTTTCGGTGATCCGGATCTCGTTGGACCGATCATATCAGATGCTAACCTCTATTCTCTAGAACGTCAACCAGGACGTTCAGTTATTATCTGCGATTTCCCTTCTTTAGTGAATATGGTGTTAAATATCGAAGGTTATGATTACCCGACGGAAGAAGAGGATTTCGAAAAATACATCCGAGCAGTTGAAGATTTACGACTCAACAACCACGGCTATCGCTTTGGTGACCATAAAATAGCTATTGTCCCCCGAGGGATTCACTATTTAGCCGAGATCAACAAACAGAAAGCAGTTGTAAACAGTGAAGTGTCGGACGTGTGGATTAGCGATAATTGCATCTACAATGATCAGAAGAAGAAGATAAAACCGATTTACGAAGTAGTAAATACATAATGGAAGCTCTTATCTATGACAATGATCGTCTGCGGCTTGCCACGATGGCGCGTAATTTACAGGAACTGGGGCTTAATTGGTCTGCAGTTGCAAAACTCGAAGATATCAAGAAACGTTTGAGAAAGAAGAAATTTGACTTGCTGATCTTTGACGGATCGGCAGTGGAGATGCTTGAACGCCTGAGGAAAATGGATGGGACCGTTCCGATCATTTTAATAACTGATAGGGCGATAAAAATTGATCATGAAAAACTCATTTTCGTAGGTATAGAAGGATTGATCACTAGACCCTACCGAGCAGATTTTTTCAAGCAAGTCGTCGCCAAAGCGATGAAGAATAGAAAAAGAATTCTTGCAAACATGAAGGCAATGGCTTCACTCAAACAAAAGATCCAGGAACTGCGAATCCTTAATGAGGTCGTTCAGGCAATAAGCTCGTCTCTAAAACCGAGAGAAATTCTCCATATCATAATGGAGAAAACCGCAGATTTAATAAAAGCTGAGGGTTGGTCAATACTGCTACTTGACCATGACCAAAGCGAACTTGTCTTTGAAGCAGTCGCGGGTGAAGCCGGGAAGAAACTTTTAGGTCTGAGATTGAAGGTTGGCCAGGGTGTTGCTGGCTGGGTCGCTCGGTATGGTCAGTCTTTGATTGTCCCTGATGTATCCAAGGATCCAAGATTCTACTCTGGTCTCGATAAGAAAACAAAATTCATCACGAAATCAATTCTGTGTGTTCCTATGCGCAGTCGCGAAAAGATTATCGGCGTCGTTGAGGTCGTCAATAAGATTGGTGGTGAACCGTTCACCCGTGACGACCTTGATATATTTGAGAATCTCGTAGCTCACGTGACCATTGCATTACAAAATGCGACCATGTACCGTAAAATGGAAGAGGCCACGTTGATCGATGACCTTACGCAGCTATATAATGTACGTTTTTGTAATAGGTATCTTGATGGCTATTTGAATAGCAAGAAATCATCGAAAGTCGTGCTTTCCCTGATCTTTCTTGATATTGATTTTTTTAAACTCGTGGATGATAATTATGGACATCTGGTCGGCAGTGAAACGCTAAGGTATGTTGGGGAAAGGATAAAGCGGGTCGTAAGAAACGAGGACGTAGTGATACGGTACGGTGGAGATGAGTATATTGTCATTCTTCCTCGTACTGACAAGAAGACTGCCCGGGTTATCGCTGAGCGGATCAGAAAAGAAATCAATCAGGAGTCCTTTTATGCATTCAGTAATAAGAAATTCAACATATCTATTACGCTTGGCGTTGCAACTTATCCCGATGATGCGAAAACCCGCGACGACTTGATCGGTCAGGCAGATAAAGCAATGTACGAAGGGAAATTGTCTGGACGCGACAAAGTGGTTCTGGCTTGATATCATGTTTCTATTGAAAAAAGTCGGATTGCGACTATAATATAATATGAAGATTGAAGACCTACCGATTTCCGAGATGATGGATCGAGATGCTATCTCCGTGCAATCCTCGACAACTCTGCTTGAGTTGATCAAGCTAATGAGGAAGCTTAACCAACATATGTTTCCAGTTGTTGATAAAGAGAATACCCTGCTCGGTACTGTCAACTACCGTGGTATCTGCAGTATCTTTAGGCCCTTCTCGAGGTCGATCAGTGAAATCGTAAAGAGAATGCCTTTTGTTGAGAGCATTGATGATGAGGATTTGGATCTTGAATTATCTCCTGAAATGGGCATGTTGATTCTCGTTGATGATATCGTTAATACGAATTTTATTTCTGTGAAAGAAGATGCCACAGTTAAAGAGGCTCGCCGTTTGATGAGACTACACAATATTGAATTGTTGCCCGTTGTTTCTGGCAAGAAATTGGCCGGTATGTTATCTTTACTTGATATTTTTGTGTATATCTTCAAAGAATACGACATCATAAAAAAGTGAATACACTCCTGAGTGCTGGTTTAATACTGTTACTCGGTTTTATCGGCGCTCGTCTTTTAAAATACGCTCGCTTGCCCAGTGTCACCGCATTTCTTCTCGTCGGTATTTTGATCGGTCCCCATGTTCTGAATCTTGTCACCGAGGGGATATTCGCAGCATCTGACTTCTTCTCAAACTTGGTATTGGGGGTTATTGCTTTTAGCCTGGGTGAGAATTTCCGACTGGAAGAGATAAAGAAAGGCATGAAACAAGTGATGTGGATCTCTCTTGCGGCAGCATTGGTAACATGGCTGCTTGTTTCGGGGGCAATTGTTTCTTACTTGATTATTGTTGGACAACCAATGTACCCGGCAATTGTGCTTGGCGCAGCTGCTGCGGCGACTGCTCCTGCGGCGACTGTCTTGGTCATCCGTGAGTACCGCGCCAGTGGATTTTTTACTGAAATGCTTCTCAAGATTGTTGCCATTGATGATGCCTGGTGTCTTATGCTAGCTGCTTTGGCAATTGCGTTTGCTAATGCCATGAGAGCGGACGTATTTCAGATCTCGATAGTCTTTGCCGGTATAGGTGAGATATTTGGAGCCCTTATTATCGGTGCGTCGTTTGGTTATCTCTTTTCCTTTCTAAGGCGCTTTGTTACAACTTCTGCGGAGTTCTTGGTTTATATTTTTGGTTTGATATTATTGAACGTTGGATTATCTATTGCTATACACGTATCGATTTTGCTGTCTTCAATGATGATGGGTATTGTTGTGATCAATCTGGCGCGCGAGAATTACAAATTCTTTGAGGTTATAAGAACCGTTGATGCGCCGCTCTATCTGATTTTCTTCATTCTTGCCGGCGCACATTTAGACTTTACAATTCTCTATAAAATGGGTATTGTGGGTTTGCTATACATCATCTTTCGTGTCATCGGAAAAGTGTACGGTGCAAGACTCGGTGCGAGAATAAGCAAGGCACCTAAGTCAATTGAGAATTGGATAGGGTTGAGTTTGACGCCGCAGGCTGGTGTCGCGCTTGGCATTGGGCTCGTCGCCAAATCAACTTTTCCTGATTTTGGTAATTACATATTTACAGTGATCGCAGCAACAACAGTGATCTTTGAATTAGTAGGCCCACTTCTTACAAAAATTAGTTTGATTAAAGTTGGGGAGATTCCATCAACTGAATAGCACTCTTGGTTTAGCTTTAATCATTATCACTGGTTATTTCGGCGCCAAGTTGTTGCGTAGAATTCATTTTCCCGCGGTAACAACATATCTTTTGGTTGGCATTCTCATCGGACCCAATTTACTGAATCTCATACCGGTAAGGATAATGATGCTCTCTGATTTCATATCGAACTTCGTTTTAGGGATAATCGCATTTTCACTCGGCGCAAATTTCACGATAAAAAGCATTAAAGCATCAGGTTCTCCAGTGATCTGGATATCCCTTTTAGAAGCAAGTTTTGCCTCGATCCTTGTTACACTTGTACTGATTGCCTATGCAGTTTTGAGAAACACAGCGATAGAACCTTCCTTTGTGCTTGGTGCGGCTGCAGCTGCCACCGCACCGGCGGCCACAGTCATGATAATCAGGGAATATCGTGCTCGAGGGACGGTTACTGAAATGCTTTTGCGAGTAGTCGCAATCGATGATGCCTGGTGTCTGATCTTATCAGCGTTTGGTATAATGTTAGCCAGTGCCTTGGCGAGCGGGTCAGCCAATTTCACTATTATCTTGAGTTCACTTGCTCATGTGCTTGTGTCGGTCATCCTCGGTGGTCTATTAGGGGTTGGTTTGCACTACTTCTCGAAGTTTGTGAGAAATAAAGAGGAATTGCTCATTATAACCCATGGGTTTATTCTTTTTATCGTTGGTTTGTCAATTCAATTGCATTTGTCACCACTTTTGACGAGCATGATCAGCGGTGTCATTATTGCCAATATATCAAACAGAAGTACGCCATATTTCGAATCGTTGCGCAAGGTTGATATGGCTTTATTTTTAGCATTTTTTATTCTCGTTGGCGCAAATCTGGAAATCGGCGCGGTCCCGCAGGTTGGGATTGTTGGGCTGCTCTATATTGTATCCAGGGTTATCGGGAAGTTCGTCGGTGTTACAGTAGGTGCTCGAGTTAGTCGGGTTGATCCGCGTGTTGGAAAGTACCTGGCGTGGGGCCTTGTGCCCCAGGCAGGTGTTGCCCTGGGCGTGGCTCTTTCTGCTAAGGCATTATATCCAGCGTACGGGACGATGATCTTTACGACGATAACCGCGACCACTGTAGTGTATGAATTGATTGGTCCGTTATGTACAAAATACGGCTTACAGAAAGCAGGAGAGATT
>CBFDDH010000040.1:0-19805 GCA_965603515.1 uncultured bacterium | reverse complement strand
GCGCTGTAGTTGTCTGATTTATCAGACAATGCCCGATGAATCGGGCGACTACAAAAGCGTAAGGAGTAGGGCGTAGAGCGTAAGGCGCTCAATTACTTAATAACTTAGTAACTCAATAACTGTTTTACTTAGTTACCTAATTACTGCTTTATTCAATAATCTGGAAATCTAGCAGTAGGCAGTTTTCAAAGGTCATCCAGTTCTTTTCTTGCTGAATCAGCGAGGATTTTGCTGATGGAGGGGTTTGTTAGAATGGCTTGGAGTTTCTCACCGATATCATAATTTCTCTCTTTGACTTTAACTAAGGATTTCTTTACCACTGCATAACTCGGTTCTATCTTTTTTAACTCATTCTGGATTTGTTTAATGTTTTCTATAATGAGTTCTTTCAAAGCACTGTTTATGCTGTCATCAACTTCTATGGTATCTATGAGCAATGTGAACTGAGTAAATACATTGCCCGGTGGTGATACTCTTTTGAAAGCGGGAAACATGATATCAAATTCGTACTCGTCTTCTATAAGGTCAATGCCCCTATGCGTGATTCGCGCTCCGACAAAAAGGCTGCCTTCAAGAGGTTTTTGCAGTTCTATAAGACATTTGTCTTCAAGGTATATTATATTGTAGTTTAGATCTCTGAGGCTGATGCCCAATTGCTCTTTGAATTCCTTTGGCGTTGTTCTATTATACGGATGCTCAACAAATCGTTCGTAGAGTATTTCCAGAATTCTACGTCTTACTTTGATTTTATCCATTACTTCTTTTCAAATAGAATATTAGAGTTTTGTTTGTTTGCAGAATCTTTCAAAAACCCGGAAAGGCCGGCGTTTTAAGAATCGCTTCTGTACATCTTTATCTTCTATGAATTTCAAGATCCAATCTCTATTAGCTTTGGCCATTTTGCCGTATTCCATTGTTTTTTCTGGTTCACCCAGCAAGTAGCTTACGCGGCATAAACCGGAATAAACCTCAAAGGTTGTTTCCCTACTTGTCCCCGGTTGATTGATGGTCTCAAGGAGGTCACTCAGGATCTTTCTTGCTTCCTGGAGAAAGGTTATAGCAAACTTCTTGTCTTGTTGTGCTTGGGCAATCCTTACATTAGCCTGGTTGAGTTTTATGCCATTGATCGCATCGTAATCCTTTATTTTCAGTGCAATAGTGAGGATGTTTTCACTCAGGTCCCAGGATTTTTCATATTTTTTCTGGATATAGTACAGTTCGGCGATACTCAACATTACGCTGACCTGCCACATCTTGCTCCCAACTTCATTGAGGATAGCTAGTGCTTTGTTAAAATAGGCTTCTGCTTCTTTGTATTGTTCTCTTTCGACACAACCGAGTCCCAGTGCCCAATTGCAATAGCCGATGCCGGAAACATTGTTGATCTGGTCGTAAAGGTTGAGTGATTTCCGGATATTCTCTTCGGCACGCGGTATGTCTCCAAGTTGCAGGTAAGTGTCACCAAAATTGTAAATGACAATAGCTTGACCAAGAAGATTACCGGTTTTTATATCTATTTCCAGCGATTTTTGCAGGTAGGCTATTGCACTGACGTAATCACCTTGACCAGTGTAGTAGTCGCAGAGGTTATTGTATATCGCACTCTGTCCGTTTATGTCATCGAGCATATCATAAAGCTTCAATGCCTTGGTGTAATAATTGGAAGATTCTTGTCTCTTGCCCAGACTGTAACAGGCTGAACCGTAGCGGTCAAATACTTTTGCTTGAATTTCGCGCGCTTCGATATTGGTCGATTCACCAATCACAATCAGGGCTTCTTCCAGTTGCCTTGTAGCTTCTTCATAATCGCCTTTTTCGTAGTGTATTTTTGCTATGCCGACATTGATACGCGCCCGTTCGAAATCACTCGAAAGCCCGAGTTTGCCCAAAGCCGTCTTGTAGGCAGCAATTGCTCGGTCGAAATCACTAACATTCGCATAAGTCTGGGCGATTGAGGTGTATATGTCTGCCTCTTCTTCTTGGCTGTTGCATATTTTCAGAGCCTTGTCAAAGAAATCCAGGGCGTCGTCGTTTTTGCCGATCAGGCTGTGGATTTCACCTATTTCCTTGATCACTTTTTTTCTTTGGGTTTGCATATCGCTCAACACGTTTAGTTCTTTCAGAACTCCAAGATATAGTAGAATTGCTTCATGATTGGCATAGCCTTTTTGAGCTTTTTCTGCTGCTTTTAATCCGTATTTAATTGTCTTATCATGTTTGTCAGTTTGCACAAAATGCTCAAATAGAATATCGTAGAATTCAACCAGGCGATCTTTGAAGAGTACTTCAATCGTTTCAGCAGCTTTTGTGTGTAGTGCTATTTTCCTTTTCGATGGGATACTTGAATAAATGACATCCTGTACCAATGCATGGTCAAAGGAGAAGTCTTCATTATTATTAGTTGAGATGAAACCAAGATTGCTTATGTCAGTGATTATTTCATCGAGGTCTTCCCATTGCGCACTGAATGCCCTTAGTGTTTTCTTTGAGAATTTCCTTCCTATGATCGCCATTTCCTCAAGCGTACCTCGTAATGCGGTATCCATCGTGTCAAATCTATGGCGGATAATGGCTTCGATTGTATAGGGGATCGAAAAAGCGATCTCTTCAGCATTAGCTAGCCATTCCGCACCTTTTTTAAACAAAACGCCTTCTGCAATCAGTAATTTTATTATTTCCTCGAGGAAGAATGGATTGCCACCAGATTTAGTGACCATATCATTGAGCAAAGGCAAAGGGAGTTTAGGTATTCTCAAAAGATGCTCTGATATCTGTTTTATTTCGTCCTTATTCAAGCGCTCTATCGATATTTCTTGGATATCGTGTTTTTTCAGATCTTCGACGAATTTCCAGAATGGTTTTTCGCGTTCAGGCCTTGAGACAAGGATAAACAACATGGGTACTTCTTTATTAGTGTCGAGTATGAATTCGAGAGCCTCGAGTGTCGCAGAATCAGCAAGGTACAGGTCATCCACGACGTAGACACACGGATTTTGCAGTGCATAGTATTTCACAAAGGTCGCTATTGCGACGTGAGTCTGTAGTTTTAGCGTTTTTGGCTCAAGGTACTTGATTTTCGTCTCATCACGTGCGTCCAATTTAATGTTCAGAAGATTTGCTAGATAAGGGTATATTTCATCGATTTGCTCCTTGGCAAGAGTCTGAACTTGTTTGATCAGTTTTTCCGTGATTATTTCTTCGCTGTCTTCGCTGTCGATGGTGCATATCTGTTTTATAATTTCAATCAGTGGTTCATATATGGTTTCTTTATGGAGCGAGCATTTACCATTACACCAATTTACGACTTTGGCTTGCTCAAGAGCATTTGATAGGGAATAGGCGAATAATTCTTCGATTATTCTCGATTTGCCGATACCTGCTTCACCTAATAGGATAATGGTATTGCCTTTTTGTTCGAAAAGATTATGCAAGTATCCCTTGATAATCTTCATTTCTTTTTCGCGACCGATAAGTGGCGATATTAATCCTTTGATCCCGTGGCGTTTTATGAAGCCACTTTTTTGTCCAAGGACTTCAAACACCTTGATCGGTTCAATTCTGCCCTGGGGAACCATATTGATCGCTTCAGAGAATTGAAACATCGGTTCGGTGATGTCCTGGATTTCTTCGCAGACAAGAACCTGTGAATCCTTGGCTTGTTCCATAATACGCGCCGCGATGTTTACGACGTCTCCCATTACGGTATATTCTTTTTTAATGTCTGAGCCAACATCACCGGCATAAACCCTTCCTAAATTTATTCCAACCTTGATTGCAAGAGTTGTGTTGTTATTAGTATTGTATTCTTTGATTTTTTTATTCATGAGGAGGGCTGATTTTATCGCCCGTTCAGGATCCTCTTCATGGGATATTGGGACTCCAAATGTTGCCATGAAGACCTTTCCTTCGTGTTTGTCTATATGTCCCTCATATACTTTAGTGGCGTCATCATAGACACTGGAGATATCCTTAATAGCATTGGCGTATTCTTCAGGACCTAATGAAGTACTTATTTTTTCAAAACCTGTGACTTCCATAAATTGAATTACACAAGGTTTTATTTCTGACTTTTTACTTGTTCCCATTCTCCGATAATCTCTTTGTGTTCCTTAATATTAGTATAATAACTTTGTCTCATATCATCGTCAACAATTCGCTCGCCCTCTTTCCTTATATCGCTGTATGCCTTCTCGAGGAATTTATTAGCATCATGTGTTCTGTTCATAGCTTTGAGAATTTTGAAATGAGTATAGTAGATGGCGCTCCTGTGTCCTTCAATGATCGGTAGTTTTTCCAACTCATTGATCGCACTTCTGGATAGCGTCATAGCTTTTTGTAGTTTTCCTTTTTTTAAATAACCTAATGCTTGAGTCGTTAACCCGTTTATTTTGTAGCTTAGGTTATTTGCCTTTTGAGCAAGATTAATCGCTTCTTGTGCTAGATCTATCGCTTTATCAAAGGACCCGCGGATGACCAAGGCGGCCGCTAATTCGTTTTTGTAGAAGGCGATCCAATCCAGGATATTGAGTTCCAAACACAAGTCTATGGCTTTCTGCAGATATTCAAGAGTCTTGGATAGTTGATTGAGATTGGCGTATGCATCAGCAATATTACCATAACGGATTACGGTTCCGGCTTTGTCACCGATCTCAGTACTAATTACCAATGCTTGTTCAAAATAGGAAAGGGCTTTTTTATATTTACCAGTGGAACTGTAGATATTGCCTATGTTATTTAATATTATGCCTTGCCATTTTTTGTTCATGGTTCGGCTGGCAATTTGCAGCGCGGTTGTATAATTTTCTAAAGCTTTTTCGTATTCACCCGTGATAAAGTGAATAGTACCGATATTCGTGAGCATCCGTGATCTAAAGGTAACATCACCGATATCGGTTGCCACTTTCAAAGCTTGATTGTAGGAGTGCAGAGCTTCTTTGTAGCGGCACAGATAGTAGTAAACATTCGCCATGTTTGCGACGACTTGGGTACTTGCTATATTGTCGCCAAGTTTATCGTATAAGGTCAGTGCTCTTCTCGAATGGTCCAAGGATTTTTGCTTTTCGCCAGTTTTTAAGTAGACTACGCCGAAATGACTCAGAATGTCTGCTTCTTCTTTTGTATCCTTGTTTTTCCGTGCAAGAGCCAATGCTTGCACCAATGTTTCAATGGCTTCTGAAAATTGTCCCTTGCAGTAGTATACCATGCCAAGCCGTTCTAGTACCTTAACGCGCTTTTCTTTGTCAGTGTATCCATCATATAACGTGATCGCTTCATCATATTCACAAATACTCTCCAAATATCGACCCTTGGCCAGAAAAAATTCATAGAGTTCCTCTTCATTTTCCTGATTAACGATTTCTGAAAGGCGGTCAAGATCTGCTTTTTCTTCTTCCTTTCTGCCGGCAAGATTGAGCAACTCAACACGTTTGACCAAGATGCTATGTTCTGCCTTACCATCTGATTTCTTTGTGATATCAAGTGCTTCTGTGTAGGCGGCAATTGCCGAGTCGGCTGCGTGCATATCTTTCATCTTTTTCGCCCATTTCAGTGTATAATGTAGAGCTAGTTCATGATCACTGCATGCTCTAAAATGATAAGCAAGTTTTTTGTCAATATCAGGTCCAGAAATATGTTCGCGTAGAGCCGTAGCAATTTTTCTATGGATTTCTTTCTTAAGGTTCTTTGGGATTCGATTGCATAATTCGTCTCGGTAGAAGGGGGTGATAAACGCAATATCACCATCATTCGTTTCCATGATTCGATTTGCCAGTGCATATCTAATAGCATCATCGTTGCCAGAGATGATTGCATCGAGGGAGTTTTTTTCAACTTTGTAGCCATATATTGCAGCTGTAGACAGAGCGGTAAGGATATCTTGGGGTATGTGGTCAATAAGGTGGTTGAACATCTCCTTCAAGCGGTAGGGGATCTTGATTTGTTCAACAGTTATACCGGTGTTATGCATTTGAATTATGTAACTGCACAATTCCGAGAGGAAAAGGGGGTTACCACCAGCACAACGCGTTATCTGTTTGAGTACTGTTTCAGACACCTCGATTTCAGATAGGAGCTCGGAGGCAATTTCAATTTGAATAGTTTGTTCGAGCTGTGGCAATTCAATGATCTGGATCGTTGATTTAGCAACTGACTGCAAAGTCTCCAGAATTGATTTGCTGATTTCGTGCATTTCAAAGATCAAAATTGTGTTCTGGTTCTCAAGATTATTTACCAGGAACTTAAAAAATTCAAGTGAGATTTTGTCAACCCTATCAAAGTACTGAAAATGCAGAATAAGGGGTTTAATCTTGCTCGCTGAGAAAATAGCTTCACCGAGTTGATTGTGGATTTTTGCGTTATAGGCTTCTGATACGAGATCGACATCAGTATTTGGTTCAAAGTCTGGCTTCAAGGCACGGACGATTTTTAAGATGGGTTCATAGGATTGTCGTGATTTGATCGTTAAAAGAGATGTCTGCAAGAAATTGTACCGATTGCTGTCCTGATTGATTTTTTCCACTGAATCAATAACAAAACGTGTTTTGCCAACACCAGGTTCGCCCGTGACGAAAATCAGTTTTTCTGAACGGAATATGAGATCCCTGAGTTTGGTGAATTCATCTTTCCGGTCAAGGAATTTATTTTCGTACTTCCGCTGAATTTTCTTTTCGGTTAGTATCTTATAGAATTTATTGTTGTCCTCGACGATTTTGTCACAATCGAAAAAGTTTTTGTTAAGCTCATAACAGTTTTCGTCGATGAATATTTCACCGACCGGTGCTTTTTCTTCAAGTTGAGAGGCAGTATCAATGACTGGACCGTAGACGTTACCGTCTTCACAAATCACCTCACCGGTGGCAATACCGAGATGGGCGCCCATTGACTGAGCGATTTCTTTTATAGCTTCCAATATTCTTAAGGCGCTTAGGACAGCACTATACGAATCATAGCCATGCGACTTTGGAAAGCCAAAGATCGCCATGACGCGATCGCCTTCGTGACGTAAAACAGTGCCGTCATGGATGTGGATTATTGAATCCAAAGTTCGGAAGCACTCATTGACGAATTCGGCAATTCTTTCAGGTCCAAGTTTTGAAGTTAGCTCAGTAAATCCAGTAAGGTCTGCATAGAGAATTGTGGCAAGTCTTTTTTCCCTCACAATAAAAGAGTATACTAAAAAATACAATACTAGTCAATGATTGACCGTAGCCCCAAGAAGCAAGTTCTCCCGCTTTGCGGGATCCACGATTTTCCTGTATATTATAATCCAAAATGATAAATCGGGACAAGAACCAAATTCCAAGCTCCAAACTAATTGGAAAGAACAACAATATTAATTTATCCCGTGGAATGAAATTCAGCGGGACGATCACAACGTTCTAACGGTCATTCCGTATTCAATATTGACTTTGGGTTTTTTTAGGATATTATTCACTATGGATGAACGGTTGAACAAACTTGAAGAGTTGCACAAGATGAAAATTGACCCTTACCCGTACAAATATGAACGTACCCATACTTTCGCTGAGTTAAAAAAGGGTTTTGATAAGCTGAGCCAAGCAGAAGAAACCGTCGCAAGTTGTGGTAGGATTCTTGCAGTTCGTGGTCATGGTAAGACTGTTTTTGCCACCCTCGCTGATGAGACTTCAAAAATGCAGGTTTATCTTCGTCAAGATAAACTTGGTGATAGGTTCAAAATCTTTGAGTTATTTGACATCGGTGATTTTATTGGTGTTAAGGGTAATGTTTTCAAAACAAAAACCGGTGAGATAACCATACTCGTAAGTGATTTCGCAATTCTTGCGAAGAGCCTGAGATCTTTGCCTGAAAAATGGCACGGACTAAAGGATATTGAAATAAGGTATAGAAAACGCTATCTCGACCTTATCGTAAATCCTGAAATACGCGAGATTTTCAAAAAGAGGACTAGATTAGTCGGTTTGATCCGTAGATTTTTCGATGACCATGGTTTTGTCGAGATGGAAACACCTATTCTCCAGCCAATCTATGGGGGAGGTGAAGCTAATCCTTTCAAAACCTATTATAACGCTCTGGAAAGAGATATGTACTTGAGGATAGCTGATGAATTGTATCTTAAAAGATTGATCGTTGGCGGTTATGAAAAGGTGTACGAAATCTGTCGCGACTTTCGTAATGAAGGTATTGATCGGTTTCACAACCCTGAGTTCAGTATGATCGAGGTATATCAAGCCTATACTGATTATGAAGGCATTATGGACCTTGTTGAGTGCTTTATGGAATACTTACTCGATAACCTAACGGATTCAAGAATCTTGGTGTTCTGCAACCGTGAAGTAGAATTCAAGCGACCCTTTAAACGGATTAAATATACTGAGGTGTTAAATGAAAAACTCGGTTTTGATATATTATCAGCAAAAGAGGGCGAGCTTGATCAATCTTGCAGAACGCACGGCATTGATCATAAGGTTTTATCAACCGGTGCAAAGATCGATAAACTATTTGGTGAACTGATTCAAAAACACATCATAGAACCAACCTTTGTAATTGACCACCCCAAAGTAATATCACCGCTTGCCAAAGTGCACAGAAAAGATGAGCGTCTTGTTGAGCGCTTTGAGTTCATTGTCTTTGGTACTGAATTGGCAAATGCCTTTTCCGAGTTAAATGATCCGGTGGAACAACGTAAACGTTTTGAAACACAACTCGCTCAGAAGGAAGAAGGTATCAACGAGATAGATGAAGATTTCCTTGAAGCCTTAGAATATGGTATGCCGCCAACTGGAGGTCTAGGTATCGGCATCGACCGCTTAGCTATGGTTTTGCTTAACCAGCCATCAATACGGGATGTAATCCTTTTTCCTCAACTCCGGAAGGAGAAGTAATAAATACTGAGTTTTTTGTTGCCAAGCGCTATCTCCGTTCAAAGCACAGGAAGTTCTTTTCACTTTCGACATTAGTTGCTATCGGTGGCATTTTTGTTGGCGTTGCTGCTCTTCTTATTACGCTCTCAATGATGAACGGGTTTCAGAACGAACTGAGAAGAAGGATTCTTGGCGGTACGCCGCACATTGTCGTTGGTCGATATTTCAATGAACCTCTAGAAAATCATCAAGCGGTAATGCTGGACCTGGAAAAACATAAGTTCATCAAAGCTATGGCACCGTTCATAATCCAGAAATCCATTATTAGGTCACGTAAGATGATGGATGGGGTTGTAATAAAAGGTGTCGACGAAACATTAGAGAGGAAGATAACTGAAATCGAGCACAAAATAGTCGATGGTAATTTTGAGTTGGAAGGAGGTTGTGTTTTAGGAATTGAATTGGCGCATAACCTCAGGGCGACGGTTGGTGACACGCTTATTGTCGCTTCACCATTTGGTAACCAACTAGGTATGTTGCCGCGTGCAAAAAAAGTTGTCCTGAAAGGTGTTTTCGATTTTGGGTACTATGACTACAATACAACTATCGTCTATATGAGTCTGGAAGATGTGCGGTCATTATTCGACATGGGCGATGTGGTAAGCGCCATAGGTTTGAGCGTTGATGATGTTTACGCAACACCCCATTACGTGAAAGTGATCGAAGATGATCTTGGTTACCCGTATCGTGCCAAGGATTGGATAAGGAGAAATCACTCGGTGTTCGCGGCGCTCAAACTCGAAAAGATCATTACATTTATCGTTTTAACTCTTATCATTTTGGTGGCCGGATTCAATATCATCGGCACTTTAGTAAACATGGTCAAGAAGAAAACCAAGGAGATCGGTATACTTCGTTCTTATGGTTTCAGATCAATCTCTATTATGAGACTCTTTATGTATCACGGCAGCATGATCGGCATCCTTGGTACTACCCTGGGGTTAGTTTTCGCCTTTGTTACATGTCTTGTATTAGATAAGGTTGTTTTCATCCATTTACCAGGAGATGTTTACTTTATTGAAACACTGCCGGTTGAAATGGCGAGTCAAGATTTTGTTATTACCGCCATCGCCGCAATTCTGATCAGTTTTTTGTCGACCATATATCCTGCGAAAAGAGCCGCGAAACTGACGACTGTCGAGGCGCTCCGCAATGAGTAGTATCCTTCAATTGAGTAATATAACAAAGACTTATTTCCTGAAGAGTGAAAATGTAGAGGTCTTGAATGATGTTAACCTGGACGTAGAGAAAGGACATTGTGCGGTTATCGTTGGACCTTCAGGATGCGGTAAGTCCACCTTGCTGAATGTAATGGGTAGCCTCGACCGACCGACCAGCGGAAGAGTCATTGTCGACAATATTGATATTTCGTTACGTAATGACGCCGAGCTTTCTGCAATGAGAAACCAGAAACTGGGTTTTGTTTTTCAGTTCCATCATCTTTTGGCTGAATTCACCTGCCTTGAAAATGTTGCTTTGCCAGGTCTGCTCAGCGGTGAGCAACCGAAAAGCAGTTACGAACGGGCTGAACAGCTACTTGAAAAATTCGGCATGGTGGATAAACTAAATCGTCTTCCAGAACAGCTTTCAGGGGGTGAGAAGCAACGTGCGGCTATTGCCCGTGCTTTAATAAATGATCCCTTGATCATCCTGGCAGATGAACCCGCCGGGAACTTGGATGAAAGGAATACTAATAAACTGATGGAGGTATTTCTTAGTCTAAAGGATGAAGGAAAAACAGTAATTATCGTGACCCATTCTTTAGATATTGCAAAAGCAGGCACAGATGTGTATGATTTGAGAGAAGGAAGGTTATATGTTATGTGATGATTGCAAGAAGAAACCGGCAACGGTAGACTTCAAAGAAGTATTACCGGGTAAAGTAATTGTATTGCATCTTTGCGAAGGTTGTGCCCACAAACGTGGTTTAATGATGGATAGGAAAATGTCGCCCTTTGAGCTTCTCCAAAAGCTTTTGGCAAAGAGAAGTGTCAAGGATGAACAGGTGATATGTCAGATCTGCTATTTGTCACTCGCAGAGTTCAAACGGCAAGGCAGGTTTGGCTGTAGTCATTGCATAGAGCAGTTCAAACCCCACATTGAAAATTTGATAAAACAAATACATCGGTCCAATAAACACGTTGGCAGACGACCAAAACAGGGTGTACGGAAGAGTTTTGAGGTCTTCAAGTTGCGTGAGGAATTGAGATGTGCTTTGGAAAAAGAAGCTTACGAGGAAGCCGCTCACATAAGGGATAGACTGAAGGATTTTGGAGCTGATGATGTTGAATAACATAAAGTGGTTAGTCCTGGCGAAGCAAAGTAGAGATTCAAGCGAAGACAGAGAAATCGTTGTTTCCTCGCGCATAAGGATTGCGCGTAACTTGTCTGATTTCCCATTCGAGATAAAGTTGAAGTCAAAGGATTCTGAGCGACTACTTGAGTTATCCAGGTCAGTTATTGAAGGGAAGTATCTTGGTCAATATATAGACATGAAGAAGCTCGCGCCATTGGAAAGAGAATCCCTTTTAGAGTGTCACTTGATTTCACCAGCATTTCTTAAAATGAATAAACCGACTGGTCTCTATCTTTCTGAAGATGGAGAAATTTCAATAATGATAAATGAAGAAGACCATTTGAGAATCCAGGGCTTGACTGGTGGACTGAACCTCACTGATGTTTCTGCGAACGTTTTTGAGTGCGAAGAAAAGATTGGAGAAGAGCTAAATTACGCATTTGACGAAGCTTATGGATTTCTCACTTCCTGTCCAACCAATCTTGGTACTGGGTTAAGGGCGTCAGTGTTACTGCATTTACCTGGTTTGGTCTTTACAAACGAGGTTGAAAAGGTTCTGAGAGGAGCTTTGCAGATAGGCATGGCAGTACGGGGGCTTTATGGCGAGGGAAGTGAGATAAAAGGAAGCCTTTTTCAGATTTCTAATCAGCATACGCTCGGATTAAAAGAAGAAGAGCTAATACAGACTATCATTAAGCTAACGCACATGATCACTGATATCGAAAAGAAGGCACGTGACACGATCTTTACTAAAGCAAAACATGAATTCGAGGATAAGATATTCAGAAGTTTAGCAGTTCTTAGATCAGCAAGAATTATGAGTACTGACGAGACGCTGAACCTATTGTCAGCACTCAGGTTCGGTATTGGGACGGGTACGATAAAGGATATATCGCTCGATGTCGTGAATGAAATAATGC
The DNA here is from genome assembly GCA_965603515.1 of uncultured bacterium. Classification (GTDB taxonomy): domain Bacteria; phylum Hydrothermota; class Tepidihabitantia; order SM23-42; family SM23-42; genus JAUVZL01. Next base: position 7,689 of record CBFDDH010000040.1, on the reverse strand, counting down.
TCGTTGCGCGACCAGCTAATATCCAGCTGTACTTCGGTCAAATCCTTGAAGAACATGAAAGGGATATCCGGCGTGCTGAATATATAAGGGAAAAGCTCTCCGGGAAATCCCAAATCACAAAAACCAAATAGCAAACAATTCATAATGACCCAATACATAAATATCGTAGGATTTTGTCGTAAGAGTTGTCAAAATGGCGAAAATTAAGCAACAGATACCAGACGAAATTGTCTTTTTGGGAACTGGCGGCGCACGTTATGTCATTGCCAAGCAGATGAGGGCAACTGGCGGCATTTTGTTTCGAATTCATGGAAAGAACATCCTGGTTGACCCCGGTCCTGAGTCATTATTGCGTCTTTTAACCTATGTGCCTGAATTCAATCCTGAGAAGCTCGATTCTATCGTACTTACGCACAAACATATTGACCATTCAGCCGATACTAATGTCTATCTTGATATTCTGACACGAGGTGGTTTTGAACAAAGAGGGCATCTAATCGCACCTGCGGATGCATTTGGTGAGGATGGCGTAATATTCAAATATCTCATGCAATATCTTGAGAAAATAGAGATAATTAAACCAAAATTTGAGGTTAAAATTGGAAATATGACACTTGTCTTCCCAAAACGTCATATTCATCCAGTAGAGACCTATGGTTTGAAAATAATGGTTGATGGTCTTTCAATTTCGTATATCAGTGACACAAAATTCTTCCCCGAACTGATCAATGCGTATAGGGCAGATATGCTCATTTTGAACCTTTTGCGCTTGGAACCATCTGAAATAGAACATCTGTCTGTACCTGATTGTGCCAGAATCATTTCCGGGATAAAACCGAAGGTCGCTATTATTACGCATTTTGGCATGACCATGCTCAGAGCAGGACCCTGGAATATTGCCCGGCAATTAAAACAAGAGACCGGCGTAACAGTCCTCGCTGCTGAAGACGGCAAGCATTATACGATAAACAAACTTCTGTCATACAAGTAAAACACTGTCTGCATTTCCCTATTCACCCGTTCGGTGATTACCGAATTGTCTAATGATGACATAGCATCAAGAAGTTGTTATCTGATTATTTGGATCTGGTTATTTTCAGATTCCTTTCCCTTTTTGATGTGTACAAAATACGCGCCACAAGGTACTGGTGAGCCATCGTTATCAGTGCCGTCCCATACCAAACTGTAGTCACCTTGTACGCATTGTAGATCATGCCACAATGATTTAATCTCTCGACCTGTTTTATCATAGATGGTGATATCAACGGGCCAGTCAGCATCTTGTTTGGCAATGGAGAAAGCGATTGTGGTTTCATGACTCATCGGGTTGGGCATGGTCTTCACAGAAGACATTATGCGGTATGTTTGATTTTGTTCGTTTGCACCAGCAGTATAGGCATAAACATCAATATAAGATACAGTTGTTGTATTGCCAAAACGTACGATGATGATTTCATCTCGACCGTCACCATTAATATCCTCCTGTGTCGCGCTTCCATAGAATCCAGTGATTAAAGGACTTTCATATTCAAGACTATGGCTCGAGGCATCATAGATACGAAACCTTCCATAGTATGTCGAACCAGAGATATAGAAGCCTGTTACGATCAATTCACCTGAGCCGTCAGCATCAGTATTAAGCGGCACGAGTATTCCGTTACCATCAATATCTCTTGGGTGGGTGATATTGACATAATCATATCCAGGGAACGGGATTGTCCATTCAATTGTGTAATCCCCATTATAGAACCTGAATTCGCCGGCTGTCCTCACTTCAAACTCCACGAGTCCATCACTGTCAATATCATAACCAAATGAACCACCCCAACCATATTGTCCAAGATTACTGCTCGTCCACTCAGATGTATATTGAGCAAGCAGAGGGCAGGATAAAAAACCTAAGAATACAACTGACCAAAATATTTTTTTCATAAAACTCCTTTGATAAATATAAAAAACAATAATTCAGGCATAAAGAGAGTAATATGTATTAACCACAGCCAAAAGCGAATTTACAGGGTATCATGTTTTTAAAACCTATATCTGTGATCTTGCGTCTGAGACGATTTTGATAGTGGTCTGAATCATCTTGAAAATTACGGAATTGCTCAATGGCTTCAGGAAAGTATTCTTTAACGAGACGTTTGACATTTTTCCAAACCTTGGGATATGGATTGAGGGTATCGAACATAATATGGCGAGCGCCGGCATCACGTGTTTTCTTTATGAGTTCGGTGATTACGCGATCAGAGTCAGTAAAATAGGGGAGTACTGGTGCTACAAATACCCAGGTGTGTATGCGACTGTGGCTGAGCATTTTAATCGCACGGAAGCGCTGGTCAGGTGGTGTTGTACCCGGTTCAAATACCCGTCTTACTTTTGGATCGAGCGTGGTAATAGTAAAGCCGACTTCAATATCCTTGATTTGCTTTAAAAGATCGATATCCCTTGTTACAAGTGGAGATTTTGTTAATATTGATATCGAATGGCGGTGTGGTATGAGCTTGCCAAGGCATTTCCTCGTGATCTGGTATTTTTTTTCTACAGGTTGATAGCCGTCGCAAACCGTGCCTATGGATATGTGGCTTCTTTGCTTCAGGCGGATGAGTTGTTTTTCAAGGATTGCAGGAGCATTAACCTTTACATCGACAAAGTTACCCCAAGGTTCAGTGTGTCCGGAAAATTTTTTCATGAATACGGCATAACAGTACTGGCATTTGTGAGTGCAACCAACATAGGGGTTTATAGCGTAGTCAATACCCGGGATACCCGATTTGTTCAGTATTGAACGACACTCGATTGTCTTAACGTACTTCACTCGTTTATTTCCGGGCAGTTCTCTTTTTGCTATCAGGAAAGCGCGATCAATCAAAAGAGCTGTATTGTCGTTTTGAATACTTCTTTATCTCTATTTCTTGCGAAACCTGCCGATCTTTAATATTCTTGCGATATTTGCGCTAGGATTGATTACCGGTTCAATAATGGGTTTGCTGGCAGATAGTAAAGTGGATACGCCTGGTCCATGCCCAGCATAAAGGCAATCACCATGTATAACAATACCGATCGTCATTGCGCCTTTGCGAAAACTCCGGCCGTAGATATTATCGTGGTCCATCAGAGCTACAAAATCTCCAAAGCGTAGCTTGTCGATGCCGTGTTTTTTAATATATTTTCTATCGGTTGTCATGATATCATAGTCACCGCCCGTCATCATCATGCTGCCCGTACCTGACCCCATTAATGCGGCCGGGATTTTTGCAGTAACCGGTATATGGAGTTTTTTATTTCTTACTTTAATACCCATTTTCTTAAGTACTTTAGGATCAAGATTATAGATCGCAATATCAGGGTAATTGAGCAGTTTCAAACCCTGTCCATGTCCTTTTATAAGGATTTTATCATCCAGGGTCATTTTTTCAAGGACTGAGTCTGGAAAATCGATCATGACATGCTCGGCACCGCCGTGATGTCCGGTAATCGTACCTTTTTTCCCCTTCGCATCGCCGGTTTTGATTATCGCTTCATTACCCACACAAGCATAAAAGACATAGCCGGTATTAGCACCATCATATCTTTTTTTCTCGTCGAGGATCGTTGAAGCACAGGGTTCGATATGATCGGCTTCCCAGCCAAAAGCAGGATCACCAACTTTGATATTGTATACGATGCCACCAGTGCCAGGTAGATGGAATGGTTTGCCGGCCGAATCAACACTATGGCTTCTGCGTCCGCCCGGATTTACCACTTTTCCCTGAACTGACATAATGACTAATTTCTTTTCATTTGTACGCAGCATACTTTCTCCTTTTTTCTATTATAGGAATGTTTTTACTTATGTCAATATGAAGAAATCAAGGATATATGGAAATAAGAATACATTCTATCTACTAAGATAGTAAAATATTGACATTTTTTTTATTTGTATTATAATAAGGTTAATAAGAAATAAGATGATTATAAATGGTAGGCTAATGGATTTCAGCACAAAGGAGAAGGTGTGAAGAGATTGCTGTTGCTTTTAGTATATGCTCTATTTTTGTTCGGACAAGCTCAGGTTATATCAGTTAACCCTCTGCAAAATGAGATTGATGTTTCGCTCAACACGAATATCCAGGTTATATTTGATGTTGAGATGGATTCTGCAAGCATCAATGACACAACTTTCCTTGCTATTGGAAATATGAGCGGTTTACACCTTGGTAATATAAACTATACCAGCGCAACAAATAGAGCAACCCTTAATCCGAACAGTGATTTCATAACCGGTGAATTAGTATTGGTAATTTTAACGAGTGGTATCACAGATTCTGCAGGTACCCCTATCGAAGGATATACATGGAGTTTTACAGCAACTGTCACAAATGGTATTGGTATTTTCCAATCGCCATTGATTTCACAGGCAAATGATGGACCGCTCGGTATTTGTGCTGCATATATGGATACAGATAATAACCTCGATCTCGTCGTGGCGAACCATCTTTCACAAGATATCTCAGTGCTCTTTGGTAATGGTGACGGTACTTTCGCAAATCCTGTTCATTATGCTACCGGACCTGAACCATATGCAATTATTTGCGGTGACCTTGATCAAGATGGTGACAATGATTGCATTGTAGTATGTGCCGGAGCAGATAGTATCTACAGCTATATAAATGACGGAACAGGTGGTTTGAACTTTGCCGGGCAGTTCGCTACGGGCGTCTATCCACTTGCACTTTTTATTTCAGATTTTAATCAGGATGGAAATTTAGATATTTCAGCAGTCAACCGTTCTTCTAATACCATATCAGTTCTTTTTGGAAATGGAGATGGAACATTCCAGGAAGATGTAGAGTATTCTGCTGGTAATGGTCCGAGTGGTATTTCAGGTGGTGATTTCGATGGCGACGGTGATATCGATCTAATAATAAGTATTAGAAATACAAGTAAAACCCTTATTTATTTTAACCAGGGTGATGGTTTATTCAGTGCTGGTAGTCAATCGACCACTGGTGTAAGACCCAATGATATTTTTGCTGCTTCACTCAATGATGCTGATATGCATCTTGATGTTTGCACAGCTGATCAACATGCCAATACAGCAACTTCATTATTAGGCAATGGTGATGGTACTTTTGCACTGGGTGTATTTTTCCCGACATCAGATGCACCGGCACATCTTATATGCACAGATGTCGATACTGATGCAGATATGGATATTATTGTTAGCAATGCTGGAGATGACTCAATATCTGTGCTTTTTAATGATGGTATTGGAAATTTCCCGGGGTTGGTTAATTACTATGGCGGTGATAGTCTTGCCAGGTTATGCAGTGGAGATTTCAACAACGATAGCACAATAGATATTGCTGTGGCGTGCTATAATGCAGACAGTGTGTCTGTTTTATTGAATTATGGTGACGATACACCACCAGGACCTCCTCAGAACCTTGTAGCAAACGGTGCAAATCCATCTCCCTGGACTAACTACAATGTTTTTGAGATTGACTGGACCAATCCTCCTGACACCAGTGGCATTATGCGAGCATTGTATAAGCTCGATACTGCACCGACAAGTAATTTTGATACGACCGGTACGATGAGTGGGATACCGCCTGATTCAGCCGCGGCTACTTCGCAAGCAGGACAAATGCTTTATGTATGGCTTGAAGATAATGCAGGTAATCTTGATTTTAATAATTATGCACAAGTAGAACTGCGCTATGATGGTGCTGAGCCGTCAGGAAGCGAAGCTTCTTCACCTCTATATAGTGCAAACGAGGATTTTACAGTGAGTTGGACAACAGGTTCAGATATTGGCGGTTCTGGACTCTCCGGGAACTATGATATCCAGGTTAAAGATGGTAGTGGCCCATGGGCACCTTGGCTGACCAATTACTCAGGGCTTTCATCTGTATATTCAGGTACTGATGGTCACGTTTACTATTTTGAGGCTGGTGCCCGTGACAATGCCGGTAATATTGAGGTGTTTATTGGTATCCCTGAATGCAGCACTTATGTTGATACAACGAGTCCCTTTGTTTTTGCGACTGTGCCGACAGATGGCGATACCGGGGTCACGCCTAATACAAATATCACTGTCAGGTTTTCCGAGCCCATGGATTCTACCACAATGATCATTACGAACTTTTTGATCCAGGGGTCACAGAGTGGCAGCCATAATTTTACAGTATCATATACGACCGTTGATTCGAGTGTCTATATAGATCCTGATGTAAATTTCGCTTTTAGCGAGACAGTTACAGTAACTGTACAGAGCGATGTTGCAGATATGGCTGGGAACATGATGGTCAGCGATGAAGTATGGTCCTTTTCTATCGGCGCATCGTTTGATACACTTGGTCCCATTACATCATCGGTCAATGCATCTCCAAATCCTACTGAACCTATAGCTAATGTGACAATTACTGCGTTTGTTACAGATGCAGGACAGGGCGATAACAATATCAATGCCGCTGAGTTTTTCATCGATACACCTGACACCAATGGAACGGGTTATAGTATGACACCGGTTGATTCATTCTGGGATGAAATAAGTGAAGATGTGATAGCATCTCTCAATACTCAGCCCTTGAACTGGGTTGTCAATGATACTCATTTAATATATATCCACGGTCTTGACGCGCCGGGAAACTGGGGGGGGTTTGATTCAGTAGTAGTCATTGTGGTACCTGATGACGATACCCTTGGTCCAATATTCTCCGGTTTTGACCCAACCCAGTGGCCGGATACTTCTGGTTTCTACATTGAATGCCAGATCACTGACCCTTCAGGCATCTTTGATGATTCAACCGGGTCGCAAGGTCAAGGGGTATATCTTCTCTGGGATAATGATGGAGAGCTGGTTATTGATGCTAATGAAGCAACAATGTTGAATTCATCAGGTTCTTATTATCAAACAGATTCTTTGATCCCAACCCAAGAAGCAGGAGTTGATTTCGTGTATGGAATCTACGCTTATGACAATGATTTCGACACTCAACATCCTGATGACCGAACACAAGATTCAAGTGGGGTACAGTCTGTCGTTATCCTTGATATTAGAGGGCCAGGTTGTTCAAATGCTCTTGCATATCCCAATCCAACTGCTGGGGCAACTGAACTTTCTTTAACTGGGATCATTTCTGATTCTCTATTTGGTAATTCAGTCATATATACTGCAGAATATTTTATTGATGTTCCTGGTCCTGACAGTACTGGAATCATGATGCAGGCGATTGATGGGGCGTTTGATGAAATTGTCGAAGATATAATCGATACCCTGGATATCTCTTCATGGCAGTACGGTACACCAAGATGGTTGTTCATCCATGGACTCGATGTCTCAGGTAACTGGGGTACATTTGATTCTGTTCTTGTTTATGTCACAGCAGCTGATGATACAATCCCACCTTTTATTGTCGCGACCTCACCTGATAGTGGTGAGATTGGTGTTACACTTAACCGGAATATCTTTATTACGTTCAGTGAACCTATGGATACAACCTCTATAGATACAAGTAAATTCCACATAAGTGGAAGTATTAATCCAACCTATACGTATGTGCTGACGTATGATACTATTTTGGACTATTCAGTGAAACTAGACCCGGATTCCCTTTTTGCTGTAAATGAAACGATTACTGTGGATGTTTCTCAAGCAGTGACCGATACTGCTGGTAATGGCATGTTAGAGCCTTATTCATTCTT
>CBFDDH010000039.1:0-20267 GCA_965603515.1 uncultured bacterium | reverse complement strand
GCCTGATAAATCAGACAACTTGACATATATAAATATATAGTTATAATTTACTATTGATTTGAAGGTGTTAGAAATAGACTTAAGTATAGAGAGATTGAGAACTCTATATACTAAGGGGGATCTATGAGAAAATGTTTATATGTAATATTTTTGCTTGTCTTTTTACCTTCATTAACCATTGCCCAGATCGATGCTGAAGCCATCTTTGTCTGGGATAATGACCGGGGCAAATCGCGTCAAGATAATCCTTCGGTTGGTATGTTCAATAATAGCGAAGGTTTTGCTGCATGGGATGACGCGCGTTGGGGGGATTATGATGTATTTGGTCAGGAATATAATATGGAACGTGGTTTAGTTGGTAAAAATTTTCCGATAAGTATTGATGGATACAATAAATTTCAGCAATATCATACTGATATATCATGCAATCCTAAAAATATCTTCATTACAGTATGGGAAGAATCTCTTTACAATCCACAGGCACGACCAGCAGCGATCTACTCTTTGATATACGGCAAAGAACCTTGTCTTATCTGGGATGATGGGGAAAAGACAGGGAAATATCCATCTGTATCAAGCCGGATAGAAGGCTGGCATGCGCTCTCCTGGACTGTTTGTCATCCGTCTGAGTACCCGGCAATTCTGTGCCGGATCAATGATGATGGTGGTGTTGAGAAAGCATTCAACACTGTCTGGGAGGCAGTAGGGATCACTGATTATGTACCAAAATCGAATGTTGCGTACTGCGATTCTGGAGGATTGGTCGTTTATGAAGATTGGCTGGATGATGGTTCTGAATATTCTATATTCGGTCAGTACTTCAAATCGGATGGTGAAATCATCAAGGATCGATTTAAGGTCAGTTATTATGGCGGTGATGACGAAAAGGATGAGCAAGATCCAGATGTCGCGGTCAATGAAAACGGTGATATGATCGTTGTCTGGGTGGATAACCATTCTGGAAGTTACAAGATTTATGCACAGACAATGAGAGCGAAGAGTGATGGCTATGGATTCCTTGATGGTCCATTTGCGGTTGCCCCGGATGCAGGTGAACAGCGGAATCCACGAGTTGCAATAGGTAAGAATAACAGCGTAGATTTTGCTGATTTTATCGTTGTCTGGGAGGAAAGAAACGGTTCTGAATGGGATGTTTGGGGTAAAGCATGGGTTGGACAGGAACCGCGTACAGCATTCAAAATTCCTGTGATAAATACTTATGATCAAGCTCATGCATATGCGGCAGCGCGCTGGAGTGATCTCATAAGTATTGTATGGACAAGCTGGGCGTTTCATGTTAAGCACGGAGACGTGTTCTTAAGGAATTTTAAATTCGATAATGCAAGTGGCACTGGAGTTACGCCTTTGACCGGTGATATCCCGCTTGTAGCCATGAATCCTGATACCGGAGTGGGCGGGCGTAGATGCTGGTATCATGATGATGAAGATTATGACAATCCGTCCACACCTTGGGATGAAGATCCCATACCTGAACCGGAATCAGTATATGTTGACCTCGAGTATGCTATTGTTGATCAGCTCATGGAACTGAATACCAATGGACAGTATGTAATCGATTGCGAGGACACACTTCCCTTCGAACAGGGTGATGCTTTAACTGATTACGATGCAATCTTCCTTGATCTTGGTTACCGAACAACGTTGTCATCAGCTGGAACGATCACGCAAGCCGAACGTAATGCACTTTCTGCATATGTGGATACTTCGGGCGCTGCAACTGGTGGACCTTTGATGGTTGACGGCAATGATTTTGGATACATGTATGATACGACGCAGCTTTTCTCCAAGTATTTTAATGCCGAATTCAAGGGTGATGGTGCACCCTATACTACAGGCAACATCGATACATTATATGGAGATGACGATGCATTTGCAAAAGGACAGGAACTGCCCTACTGCTACAAGGAGTTATCTGATAATTATCCGGATTCTATTCGACCCGTCGCACCCAGTGGGAAGCTCATTCTTGAAGGGGGAGATTTTACAGACTGGATGGCGTGTTATTCTGTCGGGTCTAGTATGGCCTGGTTTGAGCAGGTACGAACTCAGTACTCGACCATCTATAATAGTTTTATACCGAGTGCGATTACCGGTACAATTCACCCTCATACTTATACTGAGTTCTACCGTCGTTGTCTGGGGCATATGAATTTGAGCGTTCAGCCCGAACCCATCGTAGATCTGTCCGCTGATACCGTTGGTTTGAATGAAGGCGAAGTAAAACTATCCTGGACCATTGTATCGGATGATAAGATAGACGACCCAGTGAATGATGGTTATCAGTTAAAGTTCTCACGAACTAAGATGACCTCTGAGTCTGAGTATAATACAGCTGAAGAGTATTACCAGGAATGGACCACACCAGGCAATGTCGACGATCCAGCAAGTGAAGTGTGTTATGGTTTACCTCCAATGGATACCTTGATCTTTGCACTAAAAGCACATGACGAAGATGGTCTCTATAATGCTCTGGGTGCCGAACCACGCGCAACCGTAGTTGGAGATTCTGTTACTCCCCATAACTTACTTGTCGGGGTTAACTTTGTACGGGATTTTTCACGCCGCTATGAATTCCTGCATGCTTACCCACCTTCTACAGAAAATGATTCTTTGTTTGTAACCTGGGATGGTGATTCATTCTATATCGGCATTACCGGTAAAAGCTTCGTTGGTCAGGGAGATCTTTTGATCTATTTTGACATAGACGATGGTCAGGGTGCGGATAGTACATACCCATACAACAGCACTATCGTGAATTGCTCACCATTTAATGCGGTGGTTGGCGAATTCCGTCCAGATTTTTGCATTATCCTCGAAACCTACAATAGCTGTCGTTTGTATGAATGTACGGCAAAAGACGGTAGGGATATATGGGGATTGAGAACATTCCACGGCAGATATTCTGAGGACAACACAGTCAATAATTATGAATATACTGAAATAAGTATTCCGTTTACTGATTTTACTGGTTATAGTACATCTAATCAGTTCGAAATGGTGGTTACAATACAGAATGAAACGAATAATTTATGCACGCATGTGTATCCGGTTTTCAATCCGATCGGGTCTGGTACAATAACTCAATATTACCGCTGGTCACGGTTAACTGATGGCATGGTACCCAGAAGGACTGCCGGTATCATTGGTATTGAGGAGGAACAAATTACACCAGATGTTGAGATGTTCGGGAAAACACTCCTTGCCATACCAAATCCCTTTGCTTCGACCATCGATCTGTATCTGAATTCAAGTATCATTTCATCTGGCGAGCACGTAAGCCTGTGTATCTTCGATGTAACCGGACGCCTTGTGCGTAATTTTGATCTTGCACCGATCCTGCAAAACCACACACCAAAGGTGATTTGGGATGGTAAAAACAGCCGTGGAATAAATCTGCCAGGCGGAGTCTATTTCTGCGAAGTCAAAACTGACGAACAGTCGGTAATCGAAAAGATCATTTATATACGGTAAACGACCAATTTAGAATAAAAAAAAAGGTGGTCTTTCTTGACCACCCTTTTTGCTTTAACATAAATAGATTAGATTTCTATTTCGATCTGTTTTCTTAGTTTTTGCATTTGCGTTTCATCAAGATTCTGTGAAAGTATCTCCATTACCGTTTGATATTCAGATAGATAATTTTCTGCTTCCTTTTCTTTATTGAGTTTCTTGAAGATCTGAGCAGTGAACCACAAGCTCTGTACAAGATATCTTCTAGACCCGGACACACGTGCCTGTTCAGTTACTTTGGTGAGAGTATTCAGGCTTTCCGTGTAGTTATTCTGGTTCATTGCCAGGCGTGCATTTGTCATACTATTGTACAAAAAGAGGATCATATCCGCAATTTCACCAGTAAGGGTCATGCTCTTATTCAAATTTTCCTGTACTGCATTTATATTGTTCTCGCATGCTGCAACGTATGCTTGTTTTGCAAGGGTCCAGGCGTAAAGGCGTTTATTCCCGATCTTCCTGCTCAGGTCAGGGAGTTCTTCCAGGATTTTTTTTGCTTCAGCATGACTGCTAAGTTCAATGAGACAATCAACCTTGATATCAAGAGCAATCGTCAGGATCTCAAGATCCTTGATTTCGCGGGCTTTTGCTTCAATACCGTGTAATATAGCGAGTGTTTCTTCGGAGAAACCGAGTTGACAACGAACCGCCAGAATTCCAAGCGCTGATATCATACCATTTCTACGATCGTCTATGCGTTGGAAAACAGATTGGCTCTTTTCAAAAGTTTCAAGTGCCATTGCATAATTACCAGTGTAGTAATAATCCCATCCTAATGAACGTTCGGCAATTGCTTCATTGAAAGGATCCCGGATCTGAAGTGCAATATCAATCGCTTTTGTATGATAGTTTGTTGCTTCTTGAAGATTACCACGAAATTGATGAATATCCCCAATGTTATTGTTCATGAACATGTTTTGTTTTGGATCTCCAGTCATTTGAGCGATCGTTAGTGCCTGTGAAAATTTTTCATAAGCATCCTGTAAACGCCATGTTTGCGCAAAAACAAGGCCCATATTCCCATAAGCAAGAGATTCTACTTCTTTCTGCCCAATTTCAGATGCAAGATCGACTGCCTCGTTTAGTTTTTTAATCGCATTATCAATATTCCCGAGCTGTAAACTCAACATACCGATGTCATTCAGACAACGTGCAATACTCTCTTTTTCACCTAATTCTACAAAGCCTTCCAGGGCTTTTTTAAAATGCTCAAGACCTGATTCAAGATCGGTTTTTCTAATCGCAACTTGTCCCAGGTTTTGATTGGCGAATGCCAGCATGCGTTTGTCATTGGTTGTTTTGCTCAGGTTAGCGACTTCCATGTAATATTGTGAAGCTTTTTTAAGATCTCCAGTATGCAGATAGTAATTTCCTAAACTATTTACTGCCATCATATGGGATGCAACATCTCCAGTTTTTTTAGCGATTCGCCGTGCCCGAGTAAAATAGCTTAGACCTTTTTTTGGAGTTCCCATTTCTTGGCAGAAAATTCCAATATTTATGCATGCTTTTGCTTCATCCTCCGGTGAATTTAGTTTTACGGCAAGCCGCAGTGAACGTTTTTGACTGCGCAGTGCATGCTCGAAGTCCCCTAGAATCTTCAAAACAAACCCCTGGCGGCGCAGGACTTCCAGCTGCATCTTCATTTCATCATTGGTCAGATCTTTTTCCCCGAGGAGATCGAGACTTTGTCCGAAAAAGTTCACTGATTCCTTAAGTGCGTAGAGAAAATAGGATTTTTCTGCTGCTAGTTTTGAGAAATGACCGCCTTTGCCTTTATTTACCGAACGTGAAAAGTGATATGCAAGTTGTTCGAATACTTCAGACACGCGTTCACCATAATCCTGCTCGATTGTATTTCCAATGACCGTATGGAGTTCTTTGCGGCGCGTTTTGAACAATGATCCATAAGTAACTTCATAGGTGGTTGGTGAGAGGAATTCATACAACGTTACATCGCCCTCTTTACGGGACAGCAGTACACCTTCAAAGTGTTCCAATCGATCGAGGTCTGGCTGCATGTTTTCAAGCGGTATGTTCATGATCCGTGAAAGCAATCGGGGTGTGAAGACCTTGCCGATCACTGAAGCGTGTTGGAGTAAGTGTCGGTGAGCTTCACTCATCCGATCTATCTGTGCAAGGATCACACCCGAGATCGATTCTGCGATTTCAAGGTCTTTGAACCTGCTGGTAATGATGGCTTTACCTTTGTAGCGTCGAATGCCGCCTTTTTTAAGCAGGTATTTGACGATCTCCTGCGCGAACAGGGGATTCCCCTGGGATTTACTGAAGATCGTTTCAGATATCTGTGGATCGGCCTTCTCAACATCGAGCACCTGGAGTATGTAATCATTAACCTGGGACTTGGGAAAATTCTTCAGGGTGATATTTTTGTAGTTTGTCAGTTTTATCCATGGGAAGGCGTAATCGGAACGGTACTCGCACAGGAACATGAATCGGGTATCCTGTGTGTCTTCAAGAAGAAAAGTGAAAAGCTTGATGCTTGTTGGATCACACCATTGCAAGTCTTCAACCCGGATTAGAAGCGGTGTTCGCTCGGATTCTTTCATGAGTATTTGCTTAACTACAGTAAAGATCTTTTTCTTTAATTCATTTGGGGGTATCCCCTGCAACTGAGGGAATTGAATCCCGTAAAGAACGCCAATATAGGGTAGCGTTGTATCAAGTTGCAAACCAAGCTTTTTTAATTTCATACTGATGAGAAGTTTCTTTTCTTCTTCGTTCGTGGTTGGTTTAATATTGAAGTATTTATTGAAAAGGTTGAGGAATGCTATGTAGGGAGTATTAGCCGTATACGGTAAACAGCGTGTACTTAAAGTAATGAAATTCCGGTCCTTGGCCAGGATCGCTGTTTCTACGCCAAGACGGGTTTTTCCTGAACCCGGTTCACCAACAATACCCAGCACGGTGCTGATTTTGCGCGCGGTTCGATCCAGATACGATCCGATATTCTTTACCTCCTCAGCGCGCCCGATGAGTTTCAGTTTGGTGATATCCAGCAATTTGTAGTGTTCCTGCATGCCCTTCACAAGATATATTTGAATAGGTTTGTTCTTTCCCTTAACTCTGACTGATGGACGCTTTTCCGTTTCGACTACGTCCGCAATCTGCTGGTATGTGTGATTGCTTACGATAATCTCACCGGCCCCAGCAACCTTTTCCAGACGTGCCGAAACGTTTACCGTATCCCCGATTACTGTATATTCCATTCTTTGTTCAGAACCGACATTCAAAGCAACTGCCGGACCTGTATTGATACCGATGCTCATTGCCAGAGGGCTTGAGAATTTGTTTTCATCATTGAAGCGCTGTATTTCTTGTTGCATTTCCAATGCTGCTCGTACGGCTCGCTCCGGATCATCGTGATGAGCAATGGGTGCGCCAAAGAGAACCATAAGAGCATCACCCAGGAATTTGTCTACACTTCCTTCATACTTAAAGACTATTTTGAGCATGCGGGTAAAAAAATCGTTGATGATATTGGCGATATCTTCAGGGTCCATGGTTTCTGAAAGCGCTGTGAAACCGGAGAGATCAGCAAATGCCACGGTGATAATTCGCCTCTCTCCTTCGATCTTTTTGGCGGATGGGTCGAGGATGATCTTTTCAACTACCCTGGGAGGTAAATACCTTTTGTACGAGTTGACTAAGTCTTTAAGCCATGTTAACCTGGCTGAGGGTTCGTCTTTTCCTTTAAATCCAGAGGTCAGCTCTTTTATTTTCTGAATAATATTATTATCTTTCATAAATGAATATTAGTGATTTTTTGCTAGTGGTCAACAAGCCAGTTAATTACTTCTTTTTGAGGATTGTCAAGAAGGCCTTGACGATCTCAGGATCGAATTGTGAACCGGCGTTTTGCCTGAGTCGATTAATCGCCTGTTTTTTCGGTATCGCTTTGCGGTATGGACGATCTGTGATCATTGCATCATATGCATCAGCAACCGCAACAATTCTCGCACCGAGTGGTATTGATGTTTTCTTCAACCCATTAGGATAACCGTTCCCATCATATCGTTCATGTTCACACCTTATTATTTCACATGTTGCAGCCAGGCTTCTTATATCCTTAAGAATGCTGTGACCAATATCTGGATGTTTCTTTATTGTTTCGTACTCGTCTCTTGTAAGTGGTTCTATCTTGCCAAGCAAGTAATCAGTAATCCCGATCTTCCCTATATCGTGAAGGTAGCCGGCATGGCTCAGTTCTTTGATTTGCATTTTGTTTAGTTTTAAGGCTTTGGCAATCTTCATTGCGTATTTTCTTACACGTTCAGAATGACCCCGTGTGTAGTGGTCTTTTGCCTCCATTGCTGATACAAGCGCTTTAATAGTATCCAAGTAGCTTTCTTCCAGCGATTCATAAAGACGACTGTTTTCGATCGCTATCGCTGCCTGGTTTGCGATGAGGTTTAGTATCCTTATGTCATCATCATCAAATCTGTTTTTCTGATAACTTTCAATATTGATAACGCCGATGACCCTATCTCCGAGTTTCAAAGGCACGGCGAGCTCAGATTTTGTCTTTTTGTCGAACGGCATATACTTTGCATTTTTAGTTATGTCATTTGCCAGACAATACTTACCTGTTTTGGCAGCGTGACCGGTAAGACCTTGACCAAATTTGATTTTTTTTGTGGCTCGTGGTTTAGAGAGTGGTTTCGTTGATGCACGGATAGTAAGTTCATTGGTGATTTCATCAATCATAAGGATACCAGCTCGTTCATAACCAAATGTTTTGCTCAAATGCATCAGAATTTTGGAAAAGAGTATGTTAATGTCCACTATTGATGTTAAATCTTTACTAATTTCGCAAATTAGGCTCAGTTCTTTGAACATTTTAGTTAGATGATCAACGTTTTCTTTATGAGCCGTGATGTCGGTAGCAACACCGAGCATGCCGATTACTCGGTCATTGTGTTTTATCGGAGAAGAACTAACTTTTAAATGAATGTGCGCACCATTTTTGTCGAGAATTATCAACTCATAGGGCTTCATTTTTTTTCCATTTTTCAATTTTCTGAAAGCATCTTTTACCTTATTGCGTGATTCGGGTGCAATTATATTGAAGAATCGTTTGCCTACCAATTCCTTTACTGTGTAGCCAGAGATTTTTTCAGTGTGTTTGTTCGTATAGGTAATTATACCCTTTGAGTTCACAGTACAGATCACCGCGGCGATATCATCGAATAAGGGATCATGATATCGCCCAAGACAGCTATCGTTCTGTCCTCGTATCGGTTTTCTTGTCATTGTTATGAATAAGTATAGACAATGCAGTCTTTTTGTCAAGGGGTGTTTTTCTCTTGATCGATTGGGCAGCAAACATCCTATAGGCGTTTACCAAATACGTGTTTTTGTTGTTATTGACTTACTCAACGGGTTGCTTATAATATATCCACAATGACTTGGTTTGATATCGTACTTATTATTGTTCTTACGATTCTGTCGCTGCATGGTTTGTTCGTCGGTATAATCCGAAGCGTATTCGACATCGTCGGCATTCTGATGGGATATGTACTAGCGGTCAGTTTCAGTGGTGTTATTGGAATGCCACGTGTCCTTGCTTTCCCTTTGATTTTTGTACTAATAGTCGTCGCTGTTCACATCCTCGGTAGGATTATTTCAAAAGCAATTAGAACCACGCCGCTTGGTGCTATTGACCGAATACTAGGTGGTTTTTTGGGATTAGCAAAAGGTTTGGTTATTTGTTTTGTTTTCTTGCTGGTCCTGCTTCTACTGCAGAAGTCAAACAAAGCAGTCTATAGATCAACGATTGCACCTGAGATATTAAGAGGTGGTTTGATGGCAAGTCAAGTTCTTCCTGACAAGTGGCATAATTGGATTGAAGATGTCGTCACGAAGCGCGAGCTAGTGCAGGGCCATGAGGACTATCACATTTCTTTCTGATTTTGGTGAAGATGATTGGTTTGTTGCCGCGGTAAAAGGCGAAATTCTAAAGATCGATCCCAATATCAATATCATTGACATCACCCATAAGATCGAGCCCCATGATATAAAATCTGCTGCTTTTGTTTTAAAATCAGTATGCGGCAATTTCCCACCCGGTACGGTTCATCTGGTCGTAGTTGATCCTGGTGTTGGAAGTAAACGTAAACCCATTGTCATTAAGACAGAAAAATACTCTTTTGTTGGACCGGATAATGGGGTCTTTTCATATATCTATGACCGATTGACTAAAGCATACGCGATCCGTGTAAGGGGTAAGACAAGTACCACATTCCATGGACGGGATATCTTTGCTCCAGTAGCCGCACGCATAGCTATTGGTAAGCTCCCGTCTGATTTTGGCAGTGAAATTTATGATCTACACAGATTTGAATTCCCCAAAGTGACCAAGCGGGCAAACCGGTTGCATGGTGAAATTTTGTATATCGATCACTTTGGTAACCTCATTACAAATATACGTAATACTATTAGTGTAAAAAACCTCAATATCTCTGGTAAAGAAGTTGCATTGAAACACTTCTATGGAGAAGGGGTTGAGGGTCAAATTATCTGTATCAAAGGGAGTAGTAGTTATTATGAGATTTCCTGTAACAAGGGAAATGCCAGGAAACTTCTAGATGTAAACACCGGCGAAAAAATCACAGCAAAACCATGGTAAAGCATAGGTTTCATAGGGAATCCTATTTTTTCACAAAAAAGATAAAAAACAGAACGAGCAATAAGATTCTGCGTATTGACTAAAAACCATATTCATATAGAATAGATAATGGTAAAGCTTGAGAATATTCTGAAAAAGCGGGTTCTGATCCTCGATGGTGCTACTGGCACTAATCTTTTAGATAAAGGATTAGCCCCTGGCGAATCGCCGAGCATACTTAATATTCGTAACCCCGAAGCAGTTTACAGTCTCCACAAACAATACATCAAGGCTGGTGCCCAGGCTATTTTGACCAACACCTTTACTGCTAATCCTGCAAATATCCCCACATCTAAACTCAATAGAGTTATATCCGCAGGTGTTAAGATAGCGAAACGCACGGCAAAGAATCGGGCATTTGTTTTTGGTGACATAGGACCTCTGGGTGAGTTGATCAAACCGTACGGAGAGCTCTCTTTTGAAGAAGTGCACAGAACCTTTTTGAATATTTGTCGTACTATGTACAAGGCAGGTATTAGGGTATTCTGGCTCGAGACCTTTACCTCAATAATCGAAGCAAAGGCAGCTTTTCTTGCCGCCCGCAATTTTTCAAAGGACGTTTTCATATGCTTGTCACTACAGGATAACGGCCGTACAATTATGGGTGAGACCCCTGAGTCGATCGTTGTGACATTCGACGCACTCGGGGCAAAAGGCATTGGCATAAACTGCACTTTGCCTGAAGTTGCAATTGAAGCAGTTACCCGGATGGCGTGCGTTAGCAGTAGATCTTTGATCGCTAAACCAAATGCAGGTGAGGTCAATATCGTTGGTAATGAGATATCGCATACGCTTTCAGACCGCGAGGTAGCTAAGTTTTACAAACGGTTCATCAAAGCTGGTGCAAACATCATTGGTGGCTGTTGTGGAACAACGTCCAAATATGTTGAGTTCATCAGTAAGCAAAATGCAGTTCCAAGAAAACGAAAAGCGGTAAGTAAATTTGTTCTGGCGACGACGCACAGGATATTGGAGGTCGTCGATGATTCACCAATGATTATCGGCGAACGCATGAACCCATCTGGTCGAAAAAAAGTAAAAAGGAAGCTGCAAGAGGGGGATTATGAGATTTATGGACAGGAAGCTAAATCACAGGAAGCCGCAGGTGTTGACGCGCTCGATGTGAATGCCTTTGTTGTTGAACTCGATGAGAAAAGCACACTCAAGAGGGCTGTTTTTGAAATTATCGGAGCATCTGTGTTACCTTTATTCATTGACACCCAGGACTTTAATGCAGCTGAATCCGTCCTTTCATTTTATCCTGGTGTGGGAGTTTATAATTCAATCCCGGCGCAGAAGAAAACACTGCTGAAGTGGTTGCCGATGATTAAAAAATACGGCTTCAAAGCTGTGGTGTCATTAGTTGGCAAAAGCATACCGCGCAGCGTTAAGCAAAGGATGGATAATGTAGATATTGCTTTAGCAGTTGCCGATCGGCTGGATTTCTCCAAAAACGATTTGATTTTCGATCCACTGGTTTTTTCGGCAGCTACTGATAAGGAACAGATCACCTATACTTTGAAGACTGTTGAGCGACTCCATCGACGTGGTCTGAAGACGATACTTGGAATTTCGAATGTCTCTTTTGGTTTGCCGCAGCGCAGTAAACTAAATGCAGCACTTGCCACAGCGGCGATTGAATGCGGTGTTACATTCCTTATATTGAATCCTCATGACGAAATTGTCATGGATGCTGTCAGAGCAGCGCGCGTACTATTTGGGGATACTGTTTCCATATCTGATTACACCAGGATTGGATCGCATCACAGTCTGTCAAGGTCTGCAAGAGATCTAACTGAAGCGATTGTTTTTGGAAATAAAAACTTGAGTCGAGAATTCGCCCAAAAAATGCTCAGTGCAGGTACACCGCCTCAGGATATTATTGATCGTTTTGTCTCAAAAGCTCTCAACCGAGTCGGTGATCTTTATGAGACAGGCAAGTATTTTATCCCGGATCTACTCAAGGCAGCTGAGGCTTCAAAGTGCGTCCTTGATATTGTCCGTAAATATCTGCCAAAAGGTAGAAAACGTGGGATAATCATACTGGCAACAGTAAAGGGTGATATTCATGATATTGGTAAAAATATCGCGTGTATGATATTTGAATCAGCTGGTTATGAAGTTATTGACCTTGGCAAAGACATATCTACTAAAAAGATCGTGGCAGCTGTAAGGAAGGTCAAGCCGGATGCTCTTGGTTTAAGTGCTCTGCTGACAACGACCATGTTTGAGATGGCTAACGTGGTAACCGCATTGAAGAAGGCAAAGCTAAACGTTAAAGTGATAATTGGTGGTCCCAATGTAAGTAAGAGCTACGCAAAAAAAATCGGTGCCTATGGTGCGGCAACTACTGTGTTGGAAGGTTTGGCACTTTTAAAGCAGTCAAGATAAACCACAATGCTGCGGGAAAAAATATCAAAGCGCAAAATCATCACGCTTGAGGTTCTTCTTCCTAGAGACCTTAACCTCAATGGACTTTCAGATAAAATTAAGCAATTTAATGGCTACATTGATGCGCTAAACATCCCCTCGAATCCCCTTGGGAGATTAAGACCGGATGCTCTCTGTTGCGCACATGTTATTCAGCAAAGAACCGGGATTGAAACCATTCCGCATTTTGTTGCGCGTTATTTCACCTCACTGAGTTTTGAGAGTCATTTGCTCGGTGCTGCGGCGTTAGAAATATCTAATGTCTTGTGCATAACTGGAGATGCCCCGGTTGAAGGACGGAGCGGATTTGAGTTGAATTCATCAAAACTATTAGATATTGCTAAAAAGATCCAACAGGGTGTGACTTCAGCACGAAAAGCAATAAACCCAGTAGACTTTTGTCTTTGTACTAGTTTTAATCCGAATGTTCCAAATATTCAAGGCGAATTTATGAAATCAAAAGACAAATATAAATACGGTGCCGAGTGTTTTTTTACCCAACCCGTATTCAACCCCATACGATTTATTGAAATAGCTAAACAGTTTCGGCAGCGTTTTGACAAAGCAAAGCTTATTGCTGGACTTTCTTTTTTGCACACCAAGAAAAGGGCTTTTGCTCTAATGAAATTTTTGGGTATCCCTTATGAGTATATCAATAATATCGAAGAAAGGGATGAGACCGAAATCCTTCTTCAAACCGCTGAAAAATTGAAAGATCATGTCGATGGATTTTATATTATCCCCATTACCAAATACGCCAAAGCTTTAGAGTTCGTTAAGAGAATAAGAGAGATGCTGTAAACAAAAGAAGCTGGTCAATATTTCGGTGACCATAGATTTAGCATAAAAAGACGTTTTGATCGTCAGTATCGTTTAGAACGTTAATAACGTTGATTTTCGGCCTACGCTTTACGCACTACGCCTTACGCTTTTCCCGTTCCTCCCATACTCCGATATTTATCCCGTAGCTCGAAGAGCAGCGGGACTCCGACACATTAATCAGTTCCAAGTCTCCGGGTTTTATTCAATAATCCCCAGCCAGGGTCCAAGGAGAAACTGCAACCTTCCGATTAGAAGACTTATACGCGACATAACAGTGTAGCCAAAAGATGCACCAAAACCAAGCATGAGGAAAATTATACCCAGGTTTGCCACTGGCTTCATTAACCCTTTTCTTTCTTTTGAGAAGAAGAAATAGATGAGAACTGAGATTACGCCGACAAGCATGATTACTGCCCATAAACCTGTATCCCATTTTGCGAAAGCCTCTCTTGTGAATAGAGTACCCTGAGTCTGCTTAAGGATATCTCTTTGAAACAGGGCTGGTATAATAGCGCCGGAGCCCCAGCCGAGTAAAAAGGCTATGGGTAAGCGTACAAGATAGCCGATCTTAGGGATGAACCTGGCAAAGTAGCAAAGCCCAAAGAGTAGTGGGATAATATAGACAATATTACCTTGTATGAAAAGTGGTTCAAAGAGGTTAGGTACCATTTGATTGTGCCAGGTAATGGCAATCAAATAACCTGCTGATGCACCAACAAATAGGTGTTCGGCAAATTGATACAATATATTGTCGCGGAAAAGAAAAGAAAAGATGGCAAGGGTCAGGAGTGCTGATAGCCAGATCCAAGGATCAGGTGTAATATTCATTTCTTCCTCCTTATGACGAAATATCCGATATTGCCGATAATAATGAAGACCATGATAACAAGATGTCCAAGGGATTGGGCATCCATGCCCTGCGTTGCTGTGCGTTTACCTTCAGAATAGCCATGTTCGTGGACTAATATCTCATATTCAGATGCGCCTTTCATGCCGGCAAGTAGACCAATAACTTGACCGGTTTCGACATAAGGGTAGACATCTGCAGCAGACACTGCGGTAACTCCGATACCAACCCTGGCGTTATATCTTGCTTGGGCAAATAAAAGCCAGGCGCGCCATCCTGGATCACCCGCAGAGAGTGTGAGAACAACGCTTAAATCATCATAGTTTTGCATATGAGCAGTGACTTTGATTGAATCCAAAGGTGTTCCATGATAATCGACTGGGAATACACTCTTGATATTATCGCCCATCCCCAAAAGGATCGCTGTGACACCAAACTTATAGCCTAAAAAAGCATAGTCTTTACCGTATTCCTTATTGAATTCTTTAGGGATCTGCGCGAGCGCAATTTCAGCAAGGCCTGGTCCTTGCGGCCATAGAGACATTATAATAACCTTGATATCACGTGCAAAGCAATGGCGCAGGACTGCGACGAGCATGGGGTATAGCTCAGGCATTGATTGAGGGTCAAAGTCAATTGATATGAGAACAGGGTTTGACTGTGGACCCAGGCTGTCTATCGCGGCAAACAATCGTTGGCTTTTGGGCATGATCCTAATCGGTAAACCGATCGGTTTGAGCAAGGGGATCATAATAGCAATGGCGATTACCACATAGATTACTTGTCTGGGTATTTTTGTAAGAGCTTTGAATATGTTCATATTAACCTCCACCACCAAGCCAGGACCGTTCAATACCAAGGATGATTTTCAACGCGGTTGAGACGCTGCCAAATGCCACGCCGAAGATTATCCCCCGTTTTGCCGCAGTATTTGGAACGTTCAAAAGCCATTCTGCAATTTCCGGAATTCTTGACCAGATAAATTGCCCAAAAGGCACCATGCCAAGCATGACTACGAAGCCAGCGATGAGTAGGACTGTTGCCTCCTTAGATCTTGCTCTGAATGCACGGTATGCAGCTGATGCCATGTAAAATGCGAGGATTGCATACATCGCAGCACCGAGTGGAAGGATTATATTCATGTAGAACGTCATGAATATTGTACCTGTTCTAATACCCCAAAAAATACCGAGCACTGCCATGACTATAAGACTGGTCAAGGTCACAATGCTGAAGTACCAGCGGTTTTTCTTGCGTCTGATGCGATCAGTATGGTGTTTTATCAAACTACCAGCCCCCAGTATCCAAGCAAGCCCTGCAATCGCAATGTACCATTTAAGACTGTGGTCGAAAAATTGCTGGCTAAGTGAATGAGGAATAAAGAACTGGACGATCATGAAAATCCCCAGGACCGCACATATCAATAAGGGGATGCGCTTTTCCATTAGAGCCTCCTTTTTATATATTGAACAAAGCAGCAACTTGTTCAACACCGATTAGCATTAACGCCGAGCCGATGATGAGAATTGCGAGGATACACATTTTGCCCCAGTCCTGTCCTTTTAAAGAACCCATGAGCAGTGGCTCTCGCGAAAGATAAGCAGATGCCGCATACAACTCTTCACCGATTAAAGTATAATCGCATGTCGTAATGAAAAATGGTAATTGAAATACTGAATCCGTACCAGCTATTTGGATTGCACCGGTTGAGGCGCCGGTTTCTGCAAGAATAAGGGATTCAGCCCAAAAGTATCCTAAGAATAGATTTGTTGCGGGTTTTTCCCTGACCATTGTACCGCATACTGCAGCAACGTATGCAAACTGATTTCCGGTGATGAAATATACATTATCCGGATTGTAAATGTCTGGTCTTCCTGCGTCAGTATAGGCTTCCTTTACGATTTCTTGTGCTACTGTATAGACAACTGGGTTACGGTTTGGCACGAGAAGCGTTGTATTGTATTCGGCGGTTTTCTTGGCAACGCGAGAAAGGATATTGAGTGAGGCAATTGTCGCAATATCTGCGATCGATGATAGACCTGGAACATAGAGGATCGGCTTACCCATTTCTGTTGCTCTACCGACCGCCTCATCCAAAGCATCGAGCCCGGGGATTTTTCGTACGAACATTTCTTTTCCTGCACGCGCATGAAAGATAAACCACAAAAGGATCGCTGTATAGATAATGAAGCCTAAAAGGATATTCAATTTGCCAGCATGGAACCACTGTCCACTGCTTTTCACTGGTTCTGAGATTTCAGATTGGGCAAGAATCTCTCCTTGTTTGGTACTGGTTATTTTATATTGGTATTTGGTGCCGTTGAGGGTTCTCGTATCCGTGAATTCATTAGTCCATTTGTCGGTTGACCCGATCAGCTCAAAGGTCTCTCCTTCTTTTGCACGGTATATATCATAGCCATCGATTTCATCGGTTTGCGGGGTTGGTTGCCATGTGAGCATGATCTTGCCACCTTCATCATTTGGTGCGTCTTTTGCCAGGGGTTTACCCGGTGACTCTATTATCCCCAGTAAGAGAATAAGTAGGATGACCATATTAACCTCCTCTTAATTACTTAGTAATAAAAAAGTCTTGTAATAAAATGATAGCCATTTTGGCGTTAGTGTGATGATCTTTATCCTTTAAACCAAGGAACTCAAATTAATTAGCTGTTAGCGTTAAATATGCTATCAAGAGTGATGCAAAGACCGCACCTATTTCGATATAGTCTTGCCAAAACTTGAAAATCTGGCGCGGTACCATTATTCTATCTCCTTGTTCAATAATGGGGTTTTTTTTGCCGGAAAGTTTTTCTTTGTCCCGGTAGATAGTTACACCGGACATGTGGGCATCGCCCATCGGCCCGCCAGCTAAGCCTATATAATCACTTGCTTTTAGGTTAGCCTGGAAAGCAAATGCCCCAGGGTTAGTCACTTGTCCCTGAACATAGACTATCGCATTTACCGATGGGATGATCAAGATATCCCCATCCTCGAGCAGGATATTATCCTTGTAATTTTCATCCTCAAATACCCGAACAAGGTCAATCTGTATTTTTGTAGTATCTCTTTCTATATACACGTTCTGTAGATCAGCCCACGGTGTAACACCGCCAGCCTTTGGAATCAAGTCGAAGACCCGTTCTCCTTGATCAATTTCATAGAGACCTTCACTTGTTCGCTCGCGCGCGGCAGTAAGTTCTGCAACCCGTAGCTCATATCCTCTTTTGCCGAACACCGCTCCTCTTATGATAATCGATTTTTCCATGCGCAGCACGAGAATGAGGTCACCGTCCTGAACATAAGGGTTGACCTCGGTATTGCCGGTTTTTTCAAATTCTTCAAGATTGGCAACTTTATACAGCTCGCCTTTTCTTTTTAACTCGATTTTTGAACGGGAGCCCACAGTCGTTATGCCCCAGGCTCGTTTTATCACGGTTGATACGCGATCAACTGGATAGGCTCGGACCATGCCGGGATGTTTGACTTCACCAACAACAAAGACCGTAAACTGGCGCATGCCAAGCAAGGTTATGTCAACCTTGATGTTTCTAAAATACTTTAAGAAGACATGGCGCAGGGAATCCTTAGCACTTTTGAGAGTCAGGTTATACACTGGTACTGCGGCTACAATATCATATTGGGGTACATACACGCCTTGTACCGTTGGTGCGGAACTTACAGGTATCCGGATCGTGAGTTTACCTTCATAGGTAATGTCAGCCGTATAAGAATAGTTTGTTGCACCAGTTATCGTTACAAGTAGTCTGTCGCCAGGCATGAGGATATATTCTTCCGAGATTATGGGCTTATCGAGTCCACTCATGGTGATATCAGTACTTGGCGAGCCTGACATGTCAGTTTGCGCGTTGACCATTGATAAAATAGCCAAAATAATGATTATTGTGAGGGGGAAAAGAATTCTTTTCATGCGATAATTATATAGAAATCATTAACAATGTCAACACGATAGCTCGGTTAAAGCCTTGACAACTCACCTATTATTTTTATAATTGATTATACTGATGAAACACATACTTGTTATACTCATGTTGTTTTGTGGTCTGAGTGGATTTACAATTGATATCCCGCTTGATAAAACAGATTATCATATAGAGCAAGTCAGTGGATTTGACCGCATCTTGGTTAATCAGCCGGTTGTTTTGCCTGGCGCGCCTGGGTTTCCAGAAACTCCAGCCTATGTGTGCAGCTACTTGATACCAAGAAATGAGAAAGTGCGAGAAATAAGAATTTTGGAGCAGACCTGGCGTCTAATCCCTGGTTCATGTCGGCTCTATCCAAAACAGCAAGAGACTTCTCTGGAGACAGTATTGGTTTTTACGCCGCCTGATTTGGGGGCATATTCATCGTCAACATCATTCCCGGTTAATCCAGTCATTGATTTTCACTGTGGTAATATGCGGGGCTTCCGAATATTACAGATAACCGTGTGTCCATTTAGATATGATCCAGTTAACCAGAAACTGTATGTTTTGGAGAGTCTCGTTCTTGATGCGCTAACTGAGTATTGTTCACCAGGTATTGCACCACGCAGAACAACGAACTTAAGCAAAGTTGTATTCGATGATTTTCTGCTTAATTTTGTCGAGAATAAAAACGCTGCAAAAAGCACACAGTATTGTCCAATCATCAGGGTTGAGGATAGCCCTTATGATTCATTGCCTACTGATTTACCCTCGTTATTGGGGCCACCGGTTGATCTCGTGATTATTACTGACAATGCACAGTTCAGCGCCTATGAAAAGTTTGCTGAATTCAAGAAGCATGCTGGAATCAATACGGTTGTGAAGCAGATGGCCTGGATACGCCAATACTACGCAGGCGTTGATGATGCAGAAAGGATCCGTCATTTTATAAAGGATGCCTATGATAAATGGGGGACGGTTTTTGTTCTTTTGGGCGGTGATACACCGGTCGTGCCGACCAGATTTGTTTGGGTTGATAGAACGGTTATCTACTCGCAGCTCTGGTTGCCGATTTCCTCGGATGTGTACTATGCAGATCTTGACGGGGATTGGAACTTTGATGGTGATGAAAGATACGGTGAGGTGGCTGACTCAATTGATTTCTACCCTGAAGTATTTGTTGGTCGTATTCCAACGAACTCAAGTGTCGAAGTGCTGGACTATCTCGACAAGGTCAAAGCCTATCTTTTTCCAACCAATACAGAGATGCAGACCAAAGCACTTTTCTTTAGCTCAAACCTTGATAACAACTGGCCTGGCTTACCGTATGCATACGAGCTTAGTTTGCGTCTACCCAAACATTTCACGAGATCCTTTCTTGATGAAACGCTCAATAACCTAACGCTTCAGACTTTGGCAGACTCGATCCATGCCGGGTTTGGTATAGTTACGGGCATAGGCCATGGTGATGTGAATAATCTCTGCATCCACTTTACCGGGCCCAAAGTTTACATAGACAATTTCTATTTTGATTCTTTGACTAATTCGCCGCTTTATGGTTTGATGGTTGTTGTAACCTGTTATACAAACCCTTTTCAGGCTGATTGTTTGGGCGAACACTGGGTGATGAATCCAAATGGTGGTGGTATGTGCTATATTGGTCCGACAAGTTCGAGCGAAGGAAGTATCCATAAGGAATACATGAAACTAATGTTCAGCCATTTATTTACGGGTACGATCAGCCAAGCCCTCGCTATCGCTAAAGCAGCTTTTATTGGCAGCGCCCAGATCAATAATTGGCATCGTGTACACCAGTTTTCTATTTCTCTATTAGGCGACCCCATGCTCACTTTGTGGAATACAAATCCGCGTTATTTTGATTCCTTGATTGTCCAACCAGGTTCACTCCACGTTGGTTATGATACAATAAGCATAAACCCGGGGATCGCGAGTAGTCGGGTAGTCGACATGGTTTTTTACAAGCCTGGGGAGACATTTGTGCGTGGGTCAGCCAGTGGTGGGGTTT
>CBFDDH010000038.1:0-22326 GCA_965603515.1 uncultured bacterium | reverse complement strand
TAACGGTGTAACGGAGTATGGGAGCAACTAAATAGACTAGATAAACCAAACAGACCAGATTAACCAAACAAACTTGTCCAACGATACAATTGAGAATTTGGTGCTTGGGATTTGGGATTTGACCGAACAGAGTGAGGTTCAGGAGTGTAGTGCTTCGTAGATTGTTTTTGCGTATTTTTTTCCGATACCACGAACATTCGCGATATTCTCTTCACTTGCTTTCTTGATTAAACCAATACTGCCAAAGTATTTTAACAAGGCGAGTTTCCTTTTTTGGCCAATGCCATTGATATTATCGAGTTGCGACGTGATCAAGTTCCTGCGTCTTACCTTTCGATGATACATGATCGCAAAGCGATGGGCTTCATCCCTGATTCTTTTTATATAGAAGAATCCTTTTGATGCACCCGGTATTGTGACAACATTGCCTTCTCTATCAAATAGCTCGTCTTGCTTCTTAGCAAGGGCGAAAATAGGTATATCAAGGTTGATCAATTTGATTGCCTTAAGTGCTGCATTCAATTGTCCCTTTCCTCCGTCAATGATCAAAAGGTCAGGCAATTCCTTGCGCTTTTTTAAATCCTGCATACGCCGTACAACGATCTCATGGATCATAGCGAAATCATTTTGCCCCTGGTTTCTTCTGATTTTATAATGGCGGTAATATTGTTTGTGTGGTTTCCCATCGTGGAATGCAACCGAAGCGCCTACAGCATGCTTTTCTTTCAAATTTGAGATATCAAATGCTTCAATCCAGCGTGGTCGTTTTTCCAAATGGAGAGTATTCTGAAGCTCGAGGGTTGCAGGGTGTACACGTCTCTTCAGTATTATTTTTGCAAGTTCGCTTGCTGCGTTCTTCTGTGCCCAGCCTAAAAGGCGCTTTGGTTCACCTTTTGCCCCGGATGAAAGCTTAACCCTGAGCCCTCTTTCAAGGAACCATCTTTGCTGCGTGTCCCATTCGAGTGGTCGTACTGATATGACAATTTCCTCTGGGATAAAGGAGACATGTGTATATATTAATCTAATGAACGAGCTGGCTATTTCCATATCATCAATTTGGGCACTGATCTTCAGGTGGAAGATCTCTTTTGCGATCAAACGATTCTCCCTGATTCTGAATAAACAAGCAATACAAATAAACTTGCTTTTGCTTATACCGATGATATCTCGAGCGATATCTGTGCTCGTAACAATGTGTTGTCGCTGGGACATCTGTCTAATAGCAAGCAATTGGTTGCGCAGTAATGCTGCTCCTTCGAAATTCTCTTTTTTAGAGCAGTACCACATTGCCTTTTCGATTTTCTTTTCCAGTTCGTTGGAGCTACCTCTAAGAAATTTCACTGCTTTATCCACGAGCTTTGCATATTCTTTTTGGGTTATCACCCTGGCGCAAGGTGCACTACATCTGCCGAGATTGAATTCAAGGCAAGGACGGTCGTATTTTTTATTGAGGTCCCTGGTACAGGAGACTAGTTTAAAAATGCGACACAGGGCATCTCTTGTTTGTCGGAGTGCGCGTGCATTGGTATATGGTCCGAAGATCAATGAACTGTCGGGTTTTGTATCGCGGGTGAATAGTATCTTTGGGAAAGGTTCTCCAACAGTGATTTTCAAATAGGGAAATCTCTTGTCATCTCTTAAGCGAACATTATAGCGGGGTTTGTTGAGTTTTATCAATGATTCTTCAAGTGTAAGGGCTTCAGTATCAGAGTTAGTGATGATAATGTCTATATCGGTACTATGCAGTATTATTATTCTGCTACGGTTGTCTTCTTTATTAAGGTAAGAAACGAGTCTTTTTTTTAAATCGGCTGCTTTTCCTATATAGATGATTCTCTTTTCTTTATCTTTGAAAAGGTATACACCAGGTGTTCGTGGAGCTTCTTTAATTTTCTCGTTAAGTGATTTGTTCATAAATAAAATTTTGTACCTTTTCAGGTATTTTGGGTTTTTAGGTACTTAGCCTTTTACTACACCGATCGGTCTCATCCTGGCAATTTTTCGTGAAATGCCAGCTTGATGGACGGCATCGACGACCATGTCAATGTCTTTATACGCCTCAGGTATTTCTTGTCTCAAGACCTCATTACTCGCAGAGAGAACATAAACGCCCAGTTTTGCGAGTTCTTGATCGATACGACGTCCTTTTGTCTGGCGCATTGCCGCAGAACGTGAAAGCAGTCTGCCTGCACCATGGCACGTTGACCCGAATGTCTCTTGCATTGCCTTTTGTGTACCCAATAGAAGGTATGAATGGGTTCCCATGTCACCCGGGATTATAACAGGTTGTCCGAGGTTTCTATAGATATCAGGTAACTCTTTATGCCCTGGTGCAAATGCCCGAGTAGCTCCTTTGCGGTGAACGCAGACTTTTTTTGTTTCGCCGGACACTAGGTGTTCTTCGAATTTAGCAATATTGTGGGTAACATCATAGATGAGATTCATGCCTAGATCTTCAGCTTTCTTACCCAATACCTTTTCAAATGCATCTCGCACCCAGTGCATAATACATTGACGATTTGCCCAGGCATAATTCGCTGCGCACGCCATTTGCTCAAAATATGATTTTCCCTCGGGAGATTTAATCGGCGCGCAAGCTAATTGTCGGTCTGGGATACTGATACCATATTTCCTCGTTACTTTACCAAGGATTTTTACATTGTCGTCGCATATTTGATAGCCGAGTCCTCGGGAGCCAGTATGTATCATAATAGTAACCTGACCAGTATCTTCGATACCCAATGTTTTTGCAGATTCTTGATCGTAAATATCATCAACCACTTGAATCTCCATAAAGTGATTCCCTGCCCCTAATGTCCCCAGTTGTGGTTGACCGCGTTCAAGAGCCCTTTTTGAAACCCTGTCTGGGTTAGCTCCTTGGAGCGCACCTCTTTCTTCGATTTTCTCGATATCCTCTTGCCAACCATAACCCTTTTTCAATGCCCACTGCGCGCCGTAACGCAGAACTTCTTTCACTTCTCTTTCATCGATACGAATCTTACCCTTTGAGCCGACTCCGGATGGAACATTGTTGAAGAGAGCTTTCACCAGTGCTTTTATGTTTTTCTTTATGTCCTTTTCAACGAGATCAGTGCGAAGTAGTCGTACCCCGCAGTTGATATCATAACCAACACCACCTGGTGAAATTATACCCTCATCTATATCAAATGCAGCAACACCTCCGATAGGGAAGCCATATCCCCAGTGGATATCAGGCATTGCCATTGCATAACCAATAATGCCCGGCAACGTTGCGACATTTGCGATCTGCTCAGGAGCCTGGTCCTGGTTGATCTTGGATATCATATTCTCTGATGCGTAGATAAGTCCATCTGTCCTCATCCCCGGTTTATAGCTTTTTGGGATTTTGTACCGATTATCGTCGATCTTTATTAACTCGCCGTGCCAACCCATCGTTTATTCTCCTTTATGAAATTATAATCTATCTAGTAAGTATGTCAATGAAGATTTATGAAAGTGCGAACATTCTGCTATACTTTCTGGATTCCCGCCTGCGCGGGAATGACAGAGAAGAAGGCAGGAATGACAACGAAGAAACCAGTAATGACAACGAAGAAACCAGTAATGACAACGAAGAAACCAGTAATGACAAGAAAGAAAATGACAATCTTTTCTACAATGCTTGACTTTTACCGGTTTCCCGATTATCATAGTACGTGTTTAATACAATGCTAGTTGAGGCATTATCGTGAAGTCAAGAAGATACATCTTGATTGCAGTTATCTTGCTGGTCATTCTTGGTGTTTTTATGACCCTTGGTATAGTAAACAGTCGACGTGAGATGATAGCGTTGATAAAAGAAGAGGGGCGTTCATTCCTTTTGGTCGTGGCGTCGACCCAGGAAAATTCTATTTTTGCGGAAGGCAAGTACGAAGATGAAATTATCGATAAGTTGATAAGTGTTTGTCACTACCTTGAAGCTACTGGCATTAACAAGACAGCAACTGGTAAAATAAGACATAGTTTTCACTTGAATTCTATCGCTGTTTTCGACGTGCATTCTAAGAAGATGATACTCAGTTCTGGTAATCCTTTAAAGATATCGAGTGGTCTTTTCACAGCCAAGGAAAAGATCGCTTACGAATACTTCAATATTGGTCAAAAGAAGCATATGCATTTTGTTTATAAGACGCAACAAAATGTTTTTCAAATCGAAATTTCTGCAGAGGAGATTCAACGATTCAGACAAGAATTTGGCATTAACAAGATCATTACCCAATTATCAATGAATCCAACGATAGAATATCTCGTTCTCCAGGACAAGAAGGGGATTATTTTTGCCACATCTAATATTCAAACCATTACAAGAATTGAAGACGATTCAGTATTGGTAGATGTCTACGAGCGGTATGTTGAATCAAGCAGAATAGCTGAGTTTGAAGACAGGAGTATTCTTGAATTGATCCGACCTTTTATCGTGAGTGGTCAGATACTTGGTCTATTTAGGATTGGCATTAGTCTAGATAGCTACCACCGTCATGTGAAAGCGACTGAACGACAGTTAATACTTCTTTTTGTTATCCTTTTTGGCGCCGGGTTAGTGCTTTTTTACTTCTTTGTTAAGTATCAATCCTATATGGACCTCAGGGGGTTGTTTGATAAAACACTCAGTGCTGTTGAGGATGGTGTTCTGACAGTAGACAGTAAAGGACTTGTTATTGGTGTAAACGAAGCATTCAGTCGTCTGTCCTCATTTGAAGAGAAGATACTTTTAAATCACAATTATTTCCAGTTATTTGAAAATGATCCTTTTGACATACAACAGATATTGAAAAAAGGGACAAAGGTTATCAATGAGAAGAATTTGTTTGAACGCAATATCCAATATTCTACCTATCCACTGCTTGATGCGAGGAAGAAAATCAACGGAGCCATTTCAGTACTGCGTGACGTTACAGAATTGAGGGCCTTTGAAAAAGAAAGGGAAGAGAGTGAGCGCCTAAAGTTTCTCGGTAACCTGGTTGCGAATTTCGCCCATGAGATCAAGAACCCTTTGAATGGTTTGTCGATTGCCACGCAGCGATTGGTAAAGGAGTTCAGTCAGGAAGATAAAGAATACATACACCTCACAACAACGATAAAAAAGGAGATAGAAGCCCTGAATAAGATACTGAATGATTTTCTGAGTTTAGCTCGACCGAAGATAAAGGAGCATAAGGAGTTCAACTTAACTCTAGTGGTCAAAGACACAATAGACCTTATAAGAGAACAGGCAAATAGGGATAAGATACAGTTAAAGTGTTACATCAAAAAAGACATCAAACTGCATGGAAATATGGGAGATTTAAAAAGATCAGTGCTGAATATACTGATCAATGCTGTGGATGCTTTTTCTGATATTAAGGACAGAAAAAAGCTAATTACCATTGACCTTACTGAGCACGATAGTTTTATTCAATTGAAAATCGCAGATAACGGCAAGGGTATGGATTCAGAGGAGCAAGAAAGGATCTTCACACCGTATTTTACCACCAAAAAGAAAGGGACTGGATTAGGGCTTTTTATTGCTCAGAAGATAATTAAGGACCACAATGGAGAAATTAACATAACGAGTGAACCAGACAGAGGTACAGAATTTGATATACATATTAATCGAGAGAAAGGTTGATATGCTTACGCCATTTCATTATGAGAATGCCTTTATTCTGGTGTTCAGAAAGACAAGTTATGGAGCGTGGAGAAAGGTGTGAGTGTATTATCAAGCATCGGGAACACACCGCTCGTTCAATTAACAAATTTGAACAAGCAGTTGAATGCAAAGATATATGGTAAGCTTGAAGGATGTAATCCCGGTGGTTCAATAAAGGACCGTCCGGCCTATTACATGCTTGAACGTGCAGAGGAGTCAGGTGAACTGACAAAAGATAAGATAATCCTCGAACCGACGTCCGGTAATACAGGTATTTCTTTAGCCATGATCGGAGCTGCAAAAGGCTATCGTGTCAAACTTCTCATGCCTGAATGTGTTAGCACTGAACGCCAGCACATACTTGAGGCATTTGGTGCCGATGTTGTTCTCACTCATGCTAGAGACGGTACTGATGGTGCAATAAGATTAGCTCACAAGATATTAGAGCAAGAACCAGATAAATATTATATGCCCAATCAATTCAAGAACCCAAATAATGTCCTTGCCCACTATGAAACCACGGGTCCTGAAATTTTCTCACAGACCAATGGGCAAATAGACGTTCTTGTTGCCGGTATGGGTACAACTGGAACACTGATGGGTATTAGTAAGTTCCTTAAAGAAAAGAAGCCAGACGTAATAGTTATCGGCATTGAACCGATCGAGGGTCATTCAATACAGGGTTTGAAGAATATGAACGAAGCGATTGTGCCGGAAATATATGATCCTAAGATGCTGGATGAGAAGATCATGGTTGAAGATGGTGAGGCATTTGAAATGTGTCGACAATTAGCAACAAAAGAAGGCTTGTTTGTCGGAATGTCAAGTGGTGCAGCTGTGGTCGGGGCTTTGAGAGCTGCCGAACAAAGGGAATTCGGCATAGTTGTTGTGATTTTACCGGACCGGGGCGATCGTTATTTGAGTACCACACTGTTTCGTTCTATCTGCGCCAAATGCCCACCCTAAATACTACAAGTATACCTGTCAGCAAACGAACATATGCTAAAACATAAGTTATTTAATAAGCGACTACTCATGCTATACGGGCTTGCCGGAGCGGGTATGCTCGGTCATGGTCTGTTCAGACCCATCCTGCCGATTTTTGCCCGTCGTCTTGGTGCAACTGGTGTTGAGGTTGGACTTCTGACTTCAGGCTTCATGTTGGCTCGGGCAGTAACTGCGTATATGATGGGTAAAAACGCTGATCGAACTGGCCGACGCACTATCTATGTAAGAATAGGCTTCTTCTGTGTTTTCATGATAGCCTTCGGGTATTTTTTTATTGATTCATATTTCGGTCTGCTTCTTTTGAGATTTTGCCAGGGTATTTGCTCAGGTCTCATGTGGCCGGCAACGCAAATCATCGTCGTTGAACAAGCAGATAAGACCTACCGGACAAGAGCACTTTCTTTGTATCAAATCACCGGACGGATCGGTGGTCTCTTAAGTCGTGCCGTATTGGGTATTATCCTTACTATCACAGCTCGGATAGGGTTGAGTGAGTTGAGTTCGTTCCGGGTTATCTTCATCATCGGCGCCATTATCCTCATCGGCGGCTTTATTGAT
Source organism: uncultured bacterium (assembly GCA_965603515.1). Taxonomy (GTDB): domain Bacteria; phylum Hydrothermota; class Tepidihabitantia; order SM23-42; family SM23-42; genus JAUVZL01. Next base: position 15,110 of record CBFDDH010000038.1, on the reverse strand, counting down.
ACCCTTTTTGTTCCTGAATATAAGAAAGCACCAAGGATTAAGAAAAAGGGAAAACCACCCTATTCAATTTTTCTCCTGGGTTTTGTTTTTGGAGCAATGATGGCTTTGGCGCCTATTTCAATAGTGTTCTTCAATGAATTCTACGGCATTTCGCCATTAGCGATTGCCATTCTGTTGCTCGGTCTTGATGTCTTGACCATTGCCGCAATGTACGGTTCTTCTCACCTTACCGATAGTATCGGTATCAAGAGATCGTTGTGGTTTGTGATTATTCCTTGTTTTGCAACAGCTCTTTTATTACCTTTCGTTCGGGTGTTCATAATCTTTGTAGCTATTTACTTCATGCTCAGGATGTCGATCAGTTCTTTTGTACCTATTTCCCGTGCTTATGCAACTAATATCAGCACTGAGGTAGGTTCAAACATTGGAACTTTGAATATGTTGACCAATTTGGGATCAGTTGTCGGACCGATAATCGGTGGTTTTATATACGATTATTTTATTCAAGGTTTCAAAATCGCTGGATATTCCGTTATTGCGCTACTTCTGATACCTGGTATCTTTGTGTTGTTGAGAAAGAAATAGGTTCTATCTATACCAGCAACCGCGGATAGTCAATATTGACACCAAGTGGATTCTACATAGAATAGATACATGGCAATTTTTCTCTTCACTGATATTGAAGGCTCTACTAAGAAATGGGAAGAACACCCCGAGTTGATGAAACAGTGTCTTGTAAAACACGATGCGATTATCAAGGAAAACGTCGAGAGTCATGGTGGTAAAGTGATAAAACATACAGGTGATGGTTTCTTTGCTGTTTTTGATGATGGTCAACCCATCGAATGTGCATTAAATGTCCAAAAGAGCCTGGCTGAGGAGAACTGGGGTGAGCTAGGTGACTTACGCGTGCGCATTGGTTTGCATGCTGGTCACGTAGATAAACGCGGTGACGACTATTTCGGTCCAGTGATCAATAGAACAGCCAGGGTCATGAGTATTGCCTGGGGTGGGCAGATCATTTTAACCCCCTCAGTTAAAAATTCAGTGAAGCTTCCAAAGGGTGCAATACTAGAAGACCTCGGCATACATCTGCTAAAAGACCTTGGCGAACCGCAGAATATCTATCAGTTGGTGCATCCTGAATTACCATTGACTGAATTCCCGCCTTTACGTTCTCTATCTGCGCGACCTCATAATTTGCCTATTCAGACGACACCTTTTCTTGGTCGAGAAAAGGAGCTGGTTGAGATCGGTAAACTTCTTCGTGACCCTTCGTGTCGGCTATTGACCTTGATCGGTCCTGGTGGTATCGGCAAGACTCGTCTGGCAATACAAGCTGCAGCTGAAGAAATTGAAGATTTTGCCGACGGCGTTTATTTCATAACACTGGAACCATTGACTTCAATGGATTTTCTGATATCGACGATTGCTGAAGCACTGAGGTTTTCATTTTATGGTCAAAAGGACCAAAAAGCTCAGCTCCTTGACTATTTACGTGAGAAAGAGGTCCTATTGATACTCGACAATTTTGAGCACCTCGTTGAGGGAGCTGGTATTATCGCCGATATCTTGAGCGCTGCACCCAAGGTTAAAATCCTCGTAACATCGCGTGAGCTGTTAAATCTACGAGGTGAGTGGCTTCTGCAGATAAAAGGTATGGATGTCCCTGAAGGTGAGAGGATCGACGTTGAAGGCTACAGCGCAGTACAATTGTTTTTTTATAATGCACGTCGGGTCAATGCCGGGATTTCATTTTCTGATGAAGATCGTCTTTATGTTGTTCGGATTTCACAACTCGTTGGTGGTTTACCATTAGGCATTGAGCTTGCATCAGCATGGTTGCGTACGCTGTCATGCAAGGAAATCGCCCAAGAAATAGAAAAATCAATTGATTTTCTCGTTACGAGTTTACGTGACGTGCCTGAGCGGCATCGAAGTCTCAAAGCAGTTTTTGAATATTCCTGGAAGCTGCTTTCGGATGATGAAAAGAAAACGCTCAGAAAGCTTGCTGTTTTTCATGGTGGATTTAGCAGACAAGCAGCCGATAAAGTAGGAGGAGTTTCTTTACCAATTTTATCGTCACTTGTCGATAAATCACTGCTGCGTAGGAACACTTCAGGTCGATATGAAATGTTGGAAGTGATAAGACAGTATGCGATTCAGAAGCTTACAGAAACCGGTGAGGAGAAGGCAATTGCGGAAAAACAGCACGCTTTTTACTTTTCAGATTTCCTGAAGGAACGCGAAACAAACCTGGTTGATATTGACCGAGATCTTGTACTCCGTGAAATAACCGAAGATATAGGGAATATTAAAGCGGCGTGGCACTACATCATCGAACATGGTGATTTAGAACAACTTGAAAAATCACTCGTTTCTTTTGTCGCTTACTTTGATATTCAGGGTTGGTATCAAGAGGCTAAAAGAGAACTTGAATCTGCACTAGAGATGATCCGCTCAGTAGATTCAGATTATGAAAAAAGCGTGGTCTACAATATCGCTACTGCACGATATGCTGGTATATTCTATCGTTTAGGCTCATTCAAGCAGGCACAAGAGTATCTCGAAAAAAGTCGTGCGGCTTTTCATAAATTAGGGATAAGAAAGGAAATAGCATTTACTCTTAACTGCCTGGGGAACATAAATAATGTCCTCGGTCGTTATGAGGATGCAAAAAAGCTCTATGAAGAATATCTCGATATAAGCAAAGAATTAGACACTAAGTTGGGGATACTTGGAAGTTATAATAATCTGGGTGTGATATATTATAACCAAAAGAAATACAGTGAAGCCAGAGAGCATTTTGACGAAAGTCAAAGAATAAGTGAGCAGTATGATTATGATAACGGAGTCGCAATGGCTACTGCGAATAAAGGTTTGATCGCGCATGCCCTTGGTGATTATGATGAAGCAAAGAAGATGCTGCTAAAAAGCCTTGAAATGGATAGAAAGATCGGGACAAAGATTGGAACTGCAAACTCGTTACATAATCTGGGTCTTATTTACAAATCATCCGGTGATTATGATGAAGCAAAGGGTTTTTATGAGGAAGCAATGACAATACGGCGAGAAATAGGTGACCGTATGGGTATTGCGATATCCCTGAATAATTTAGGAAATCTTGCCCACCACATCGGTGAATATGAAAAAAGTAGAACATATCATGAAGAGAGTCTTGCCATGAGACGGGAAATAGGAGATATTCTTGGTCAAGCGATGTCTTTCTTGAATTTAGCAAGCTGCTCTGTTGAAACAGGAGACTTAAAAAAAGCGAGAGATCACTACCTGGATTGTATGCAAATTAACCATGAGGTTAAAGATGAAGAGACTTTACTGCAATCTCTGGTTGGAGTTAGTGAGTACATGATTCTTAAAGGGGATAAGGAGTTGGGTCTTGAAATCCTCACTTTTTTGAGTCAATACAAAACCGATGATAAGGAATTCCAGAGTGAAACAGGTTCTGCGCTTATTAAACTAAAGACCCAGGTTTCCAATGAATTGATAAAGGAAGTTAGGCAACGAGTTAAATCAAAAACACTTGAAGATATGGTCGAGATGGTCGTTTCCTATTTAAAAAATTAACACCACCTGTAAGGAATGACAGTGAGAATTATAAGTGCTGATTTGAGAGGAGTATTATGATTGGAAAAAAAGAAGCCAGAAGAATTTTAAGGATGGTTTATGAACATAGCAAGGCTGACCAGGTTGAGGTATTGATTTTTAATCATGAACAATCTTTGACACGCTTTGCAAATAATTACATTCATCAAAATGTTAATGAATCAAACAGTAGTATTTCAATAAGAGCTATTTTCGGTAAGAAGATAGGCTTTGCTTCGGCGAATTCGCTTGATTCCAAGAAAATATGCGAGACCCTTAAGTGGGCTGAAGAGATTGCTGAGCTACAACGTGAGAATAAGGATTTCACTACTCTACCTAAAGTGAGGAGAAATCAATACCGCGTTGTTAAAACCATTGCCAAGAATACGACGGATTTTTCTAATGCTGACCGCGCTATGGCAGTTGCGGAGATTGTAAGTATCGCTGACAAACACTCGCTCACTACCTACGGTTCAGTTTCAAACGGTACTGCCGAAATCTGCATTGGTAATTCCCTGGGAACATTTGCTTACTCAACTTGTGGTGATGTTTTCTGCAATATTGTTATGTCTGGTGAAAGTTCAACGGGGTACACCCAAGCAGGAGCGCGCGATATTTTTGATATCAATTTCAGTAAGCTCGCAGAAACTGCTGCTCAAAAAGCAGTTAAGTCAGTAAATCCGATTGAGGTACCACCTGGTCGCTACACTACAATTTTTGAGCCATTAGCTGCACATGAATTCCTGGATTTTCTTGGCTATTATGCTTTCAATGCGAAGATATACAACGAGGGTAGATCATTTCTTTGTGGTAAGCTGGGTAAAAAGATATTCGATGAACGGATTACTATTGTTGATGATCCATTTCTCAGCAAAGGTTTCGCCTTCGCCTTTGATTTCGAGGGTGTAGCCAAGAAGAGACTCGTCCTGGTCAACAAAGGGATCGCCAAAAATATTGTTCAGGATTCACTGACTGCAATCAAGACAAAGACTAAATCTACTGGGCATGCCTTGTCTGCACCTAATCCGTTTGGACCGGTCCCAATGCATCTTGTACTTAAGGGGGGCACAAAGAGTCTTGACCGAATAATTAAAGAAACAAAAAAGGGCATACTCGTGACAAGGTTCCACTACACTAATATTATTGATCCTTACCGATTAACCTTTACTGGAATGACAAGAGATGGTACATTTCTCATTGAGAACGGGTGTGTCACTAAAGGATTAAAGAATTTCAGATTTACCGAGAATATTATCGATTGTTTCAATAGGGTCGGTGATATCGGACGAAGCAGTGTTCTGGTCGCTTCAGACCCTGGCTATGGAGGTAGGTTTGCAACTGGTACAGTTAGCCCTGCGATTAAGATAAAGTCATTCGCATTCACAAGCGGTACTGAGTTCTAATGACCAGATATATAAGACTACTTCGACCACAACAGTGGAGCAAGAATATTTTTATTTTTGCCGGATTGATCTTCAGCCGACAATTTTACAATGCTGGAGATACGCTATCAACGATCTGTGCATTTTTTGTATTCTCGGCGTTGTGCAGCGGCATTTATGTTTTTAATGATATCCTTGATTTTGAAGAGGATAGAGTCCACCCGATCAAAGCAAAAAGACCAATCGCCGCCGGTGAGATACCGCGGAACAGGGCTTGGTTTATCGCCTTTGTTTTATTGATAACTGCATTAGTTCTTGCGTGGATTCTGAGCGCGCAATTTTTTCTGATTTGTTCGATCTACACTATTTTGATGATAGCATATTCGTTAAAGGTCAAGCAGCTAGTTATTTTAGATGTTCTGTTTGTTGCCTTGGGCTATGTTCTCAGAGCAGTTGCCGGTGCGGTGGTGATCGGCGTTGAGATTTCTTCATGGCTTCTTCTGTGTACTTTGCTTTTGGCACTCTTTCTCGTATTGTCGAAACGACGGACTGAGATCGTAACACTCGGTGAAGAGGCAATAAAACATCGCAAAATACTTGTTCACTATTCAGTAAGTCTGCTTAACCAAATGATAGGCATCGTCACTTCAGCGTGCATTGTGTCTTATTGTCTTTATACTCTTGCCCCAGAAACAGTAACCAAATTTAATACCAGAAATTTTATCTTTACCGTTCCATTTGTTATCTATGGTATTTTTCGCTATTTGTACATTGCTTACAGTAAACTCGAGGCTGATATTCCTGAGAGGATAATGTTTACTGATGCACCGTTACAGATATGTTTAGTTTTGTGGGCGATTTCTTGTATTCTTATTTTGGTTAGTGCCTAGTACTGTATTAATTATTGATGACGATTTTTCTTACCAGTTTTGCGTCGTTCGTTTCACCAATGACATAGTATACACCATTTGCCAGGTCTCTGTCCATATTATCTTTACCCAGCCATATTAATATATTTGATGATGGGTTCTCGAAATCCTTCAATACTCGACCATTTATATCATATATTTTCACCGATGAGAATTTGTCGGGATTCGCAACGCAAATAGTCATGATATTCCTTGTTGGGTTGGGGAAGATCATTAGGTTTGGGCTATCAGCAGGGATTATACTGTTTGCTTCTTTTTTCTTAAGAAGCAGATTCAATTCCAGCATTTTTCCCGGTTCAACAACGACGCCGCTGAGATGAGAAGATTCATATCCGTTTTTGTGTATTTCGATATCATACGTGCCATCACCCAGGATCCTCAAGAAACGTCCGTACGTTGGGTCACTCATCCTTGGAGGGAGTGTTGGATCGTAATAACCATTGATCACTACTTCGGCTTGGAGGGGTTCGCCGGTGAGAGAATCATAGATGCATCCAGTAATGCCAGTGCTGTTTACTCGGTTTAGTAAATAATATGAACCTATGCTATTTCTCAGGCATATGTCGTCAACCATCCATCCTGGCACTATAGTCGTTGTACATATTTCAACACAATAACAGAAGGTACCGCCGATTCCATAAATCCAGTTACGTGCTCTACCATCGACTCCGGAACCTGGTAAAGCGACATAGTGCCCATTACCGATTTCATTAACAATGAGTTTTGACATTGAATCGGCGACTTGTCTTATGAATGGATAGTCAGGTGAATAATATCCAGCTGCGCGCCATGGATAATAGATCACTTCACCAAGACCAGTGCGGGCTGAATGATAAGTATTACAGAAGATAAAATTGTGAGCCAGACAAAAATCTCTTAAGGTCCGATTTTCTGCCTCTGAGAATGGTGCCGGGCCCCGATAGTACTCAGAAGATGGGTCTGAACTACCACCCTTATCCCAGTAGAAATCGTAATTACGGTTTGGGTCAACGCCGTCGTAATCCAGGTCAAATGTTCCGTTATTATTATTGTCCCGTTTATTCTTGCGCCAGGTTGTATCGATACCTTCCATTACCACTTTATGTCCTTCAGGGTTGAGTAGCGGGACAAACCATATTTCCCGTTCGTTAACCCAGTAGGTAACACTTGAATCGAGTTGGTAATCAGTGACAAGCTCATCGATCATGTACATGCAAACTTCAAGGCCAAGGAGTTCCTCAGCATGATGCAGTGCAACATACAGGATTTCAGGTTCGTCTTCATTAACTTCAACGTTGTCCGAGATCTTCATCGCGAAGATGGGCATTGAATCAGTCGTTGAATAACCGATCGTGTCAAGTAGGGTTATTTGGGGATAATGAAGAGCGATAGAATCAAGTTCATGTGCAAGCTCGTTAAATGTATGGTACCTTTGATCAATTGCCAGCATAAAGAGGAGCCAAATCATTTTATGATAATAGCTTTTTTGACCATCTTATGGTTATCCGTTTCACAACTGACAAAATAAATACCGCTAGCAACGCTTCGTCCATTTTCATCAGTGCCGTCCCAGGTTACAAGAGTAGGGAGTAGGGAGTAGGGAGTAGGGAGCTCAAGATTTTTGACTAACCTACCGCTAACATCGAAAATCCTTAAGGTGTTTTGGAATTTGGAGCTTGGAATTTGGAGCTTGATATTTGTCATTCCACGGGAGGGATTAGGGAAGATCTCAAAATAAAGGCTATTTTTGTGGTCCAAAGGCTTGTACTCTTCGACACCTGGATAGCCATATACATATAAAGTAAAATAATCATCTTTGTAATAGGCCCCGGAGTTAGCTTCAAAATGGAGCGATAACCCGATCGTGCTATCGACCGGTGCTGCATTTATATGCACGCGATACGGCGAGCTATAGTTGTTTGCCGTAGCACCAACCGTCATATCACCGTAGACAAAAATGCTGTCTAAGATAGTTACATCACTGTCAATAGACCGCAGTATTCCATTGACTGCAGCCGCTGTTGTATCACCACGGTTGCTGATCGTCATATAGATATCAATCGTTTCATCGGGTTCGATAATACCGTTATTATTACCACCTGCCGAATCACTGATCGTGTAGTTAATTAAATGGAGCCAGGGTGTATTTATTGAACCGCTGGGTAGTTTTGTTGTTACTAAAATTGCACGGTCTGAGAATAGTGGTGCTGCACCAGGGGCGTATGCGTTATTGAAGACATACTGCAACCCACGAAATTCCGTCTCATCCTCAATGCCAATGGTATTGCCTGTGGCATCGGCGACGTTTAGATACTGATAGATAATTTCTCCATCGCCAGTTGGCGTTTGGTAATACTGGGGGTCAAGGATTATGACCTGGAATGTTTCTCTTGTTGAAGAGCTACCATAATGTGCACATTCTTCAAATTGTAATATCCAGCGATGATCGCTAGTGTCACTATAATAATAGATATCACCGTACAGACTTGGGTCAAGGTCATCCCAAAAAGCGGCAAGTGCTCTACGTGGTCCACCCGGTGCTGGTAGTGGTGTATTATCACCAAAACGGTGGGTTGAGCGACCTAATTCCAAAAAGCCATTTGAACATATTCCGATCGAAGAATAATCTATATTGTAATATTTAAAAGTGAAAGGAAGGGAATAAGTTACTGTGTCAGCATCCTCGTTGGTGATCTCACTCACTATTTGGCCTGGGCCTGGTGGTGCAATTTCAAACCAGTCAAATACCGGTGCGTGACCTGAGCTTGTGTCAGTATCATCATACATATAATAACCATAGGGATCAGGTCCTGTAACACCACCAAGACTTTGAACGTTCAATGAAAAATTGTCATTCCATAAATTATTATTACTATCTACCAGCAAAAGATTAAAATCAAGGCTATACCCGCCCGGGCAGAAAGGCGATATTGTGATTGTGAATGGACTAAAGCCTAATGAGGAATCCTGCGGGTTCAGGTTGCCAAAATAGACAGTGCTGTCAATCACGGCTACTAAAGTATCGTCACTGCTTAATATACCGAGCACGTTATTAGCAGTTGATGCACCTATGTTTTTGATGAGTGAGCGCAGAAGGATGGTTTCACCATTTTCAATTAGACCATTATTATTAGATAAGGAATCGCTTGTTATTAGACCTGCATAGGTTAGAAATGCGCTCGTATCAGTGACTGTGATTTGCGTTTGGTAAGGGATAATGTTTCTTCCGGTTACCGTCAGCGTCAATGATCCAGGCATAAGATTATCCAACTGAAGTATTATTTGCCCATCAGTAGCTGTATACCCGTACTCATGGATAATGGTATCGAGGGTAATGCAGACAAGTGCAGATTCAAACGGGACGCTGTTCAAGTGCACCAGAACACTGAGTGATTCATCATTTACGTATATCGTTGAATCATGGAATACTTCTATGGGCTTGGGGATTGCGGTCCAGATATTCATCTCAGGATCACCAAGTGCCATGAATCCATGATATTCACTGGAGTTACCGTACTGTTCATAGACTGCTGCTCGACCTCCTTCGCATACCTGACCAAAGGTTCTTTTTTGTTCTGCAAAGAGAGTTCTAAAAAAGCCCTTACACACCGCGCTTCTTAAGTGAGCACCACCGACTATAACACGCGTTGAGGCAAAGTAAGCGGCGCCACCGCGCGGTAAAGTCGGTGAACCGGTTAATAGCCAACGTTCTGCAGTCGCGGGCGTTGAGCCCGTGCCGATAGTTCGGCAGGTTATAGACAAGACAATAGGCAATTTAGCACCATTAGATGTTGCATCAGGATTGATATCAAACGGTGACCACCAGTTATTAACACCTTGACCTCGGTACAGAACAAATGCCCGGCCATTGTTTACTGCCTGGAGAATATCATTTACACCATTACCAGCCATCTTAGATAACGTATCAACTATATTATATTCACTGTTCAGCATAAGGCTTTTTACATACCTGATATCACTCCAATAGATGGAATCATCGCCAGTCGTGGTATCGTTGTAGTCTTCTCTGACAATCAGACAGGCATTGATAAACCATAAAGAGTCTTCAATATCAGGATTTTTTTCATATAAGAGCATTTTATTGACGACCGTCTCTGTTTCATTTACGCTGCGCACCGTAAGTCTTCCCGGTAGTATCTCATTGTAGATATCCGTATCCATATTTGTATAGTAATTGTCAGTGTAAGTACCGTTGATCGTGGGTAGGGGGAGGTAGTTAGGCGCACCGACAAGCAATAGAAATTCAGGAGGGATATCCCATGTATTATAGGCATTCTCGACATATGATTTGATCTGGGTTGATGATGAACCGATCTCAGATAACTTGACAGTTTTTGTTTTCACGCCTTTATTATGCTTCCACTGAGCAAGTGGCTGGATTGCATCATAATAATCATCGTGAGTTATAATTAAATACTTTGCTCCTGTTTGTTGGGCAATACAAAAATTCGTTATTATGATTAACAAAGGTAGTATTTTACACATACGATATTATACATAGAAAAAGGTTGAAATCAAGGGATATTATGGTTTTGTTATTCGTAAACTATTTGAGAAATAGGATTTTGTGCGTTATTGTCTGATTATCTGTTTCCAGGCGAATGAAATAGATACCCTGGGCTACTTTTCGGTTATGCATATCTGTACCATCCCAAGATACAAGAGTAGGCAGTAGGGAGTAGGCAGTAGGGAGCTCAAGATTCTTAATTGCCCTTCCACTTAGATCGTAAATTTTCAGAGTATTTTGGAATTTGGATCCTGGCGCGTCGAACTCATTTGGAATTTGGAGCTTGATATTTGTCATTCCACGGGAGGGATTTGGGTATATTGAAAAGATTATACCTGGAGAATCTTTTCGCTTATCGCATTCCTGTATCCTGGTCGGTGGTATACCAAAATAGGCCATTATTGAATCAATCAACGTATATTTGGTCGATGGCTCAGAACCACCTTGGAGCCCGCCTAGTTCAAAAGATGTACCGATAGTGCGGTGATTAGCCGCTACGCCGCAGCCAAAGCCATTCTGTGGTTTTTTGAATATCTGAAAACCAGGACTGTCTGCATCTATACGGTCGATAGAATTGTTCCCGCCTGTGTAATTGAAAAACATTGATCCCGTAAAAGTACTATCCTTGCCAGCAACATCATATAATGGACCAACACTGTTTGAGATGGGGAGCAGTGAAAACAACGCATGGAATAAGTAGCCGTGATAATAGTGCGGGTCAGCATACCAGACATCACCGCCTTCCATATACACCTTACCGTCGAGGACAGATAAGTAACGTACTATTTCTTGACTGGATTGACTCGTATCAGTTATTATGTAGTTATTAGGGTATGTGCCCAAGCATATGAATAAGACGCTGTAAAGCGAGAGAAAGTCATTGACCGGTAGAGTATCTGTATAATCACCATAAAAATTTAGCGAATCTAAGATTGCTTTAATGATCGGACCACTTGAATTATTGGCTGCTTTATCCCATATCACATAGTCTTTTTGCCCGGCATATGTCGTAAAATTTGTTGTATCAACATAGACACCAGCAGTGATTTCGAACATAATATTAATGGCGTAACCTAGTGGTGTTGAAGGTAAGGTAGCGATCACAAATGGGTCTGATTGATTGGATCCGGTGCCATTGGGATTTATCATCCCAAATGAAGATATCGAGTCAATTGCGATAAAGAATGAATCATCACAGAATATTTTACCGACAACATTTTCTGCCCGGTATGAACCGATATTATATATTTCAACGGTTAATTGATTTGTGTCGCCGATCCCTATATATTTTAGATTCCCTGGAAAATGGTAGTCCCGGTACTTAAGGATTGGGGCATGGACCGTAAAGCTGAATTCAGATGTCCAGGATGAATCGTGGGCATCTGTCAATAGTAGTCGTAGATCAACCTGATGGCTGTCTGGACAATTCGGTAGAATAACAACATTATAGCCATTATCAGATGTATATGCAGAATCGAGGCCAATGATATCACCAAAGTATTTGATCGTATCAGATAACGCGATGAATGAATCGGATATCATTTCTTGCATTACCCCCACGACATTGTACCCAATTGAATCGCCCCAGTTCTTCACCCATGAAGGGATTTCGATATCTTCACCAGGGTTAGCAATACTATCGTTATTCCCGCCTGCCGAATCAAAGAGGGCGAATGAGTTTAGAAGAACAAAAGGAGCACCGCTGAAATTAACCCTGATGACGTTTATGCAGGGGTTGATGTTCCGTCCGGTTACAGTGATGATTACAGAATCTCCAGGGTTCTCGAATGTATCAACAAACCAGATATTTCCAAGGTTATCAGTACGTCCTGAGTGGTAGATTGAAGTATCTTGTTTTGACATCATGCAGACAAGTGCATTTTCTACAGGGACTGTATTGTATTGAACATCAACGGTTACTGTGTCGCTGGAGACAGACATCCAGAGTACAGAATCATGTGTGACATCGATTTGCCGTGGGATAGTTGTGCGGACAGTCATTTCTGGATCGCCAAGACAGGTCCAGGAATTGTATTCAAGGATATTGCCGAAAATGCTGTAGTAATTCAGCCTGCCTTGTTCTGCAGCCTTGCCGAGTGTACTTAGGCTATCACAGAAAATGCTCTCAAGTGTACCCTTTGCTAAGGCGCTGCGAAACTCAGCAGCATGATACAGTGCAGTTGTTGTACCATAGAAACCCACGGTCCCTTTGGGTTGTTCAGGGGTTCCGGCACTTAGCCACTCATAACCTATACCTTGGACTGTTGCACAAGTTGCTGAAATGACGATCGGCAATTTCGAGCCATTGTTCATCATGTGTGGATAAATCTCCCAAAAGGGCCAATCCCAATACCCCCAACCGACGCCTCGGTACATGATATAAGACCGCCCGTCATTTATTGCATTGATAACGTTTGAGCTGTAGTGACCTGCATATTCAGAAAAAGAATCGATATGGACAAAGCCTGCGTTGTTCATCAGACTGTGCATATACCGGGCATCAGCATAATAAACTGAATCAGCTGGAAAACTATCCTGGTCTTCATTTACTACGCTTATGCCTTTTTTGAGCCACAGCCGGTTTGCAGTGTTTGGTGACTTATCATAGCTGAGTACTTTATTGACAATAGTCTGGACTTCGATCGTATCATATACCCAGAATCGTCCCGGCATGATTTCATTATGAAAATCACCAATTATATTAGTATAGTAATTGTCAGTATTACCCATGTTACCCTGATAATCATAGCGCGGAAATGGTATTTGTGTTGGATTACCAACGAGAAGTAGAAATTCAGGTTTTACTTGCCATGAATTATATGCGTTTACAATGTAGTTCCGTATTTGAGTAGAGTCGCTACCTATTTCAGATAACTTGACGATTTTCGCCTTCACACCTTTCTGTGTTTTCCAATCGACAAGTGGTTTTAAGGCATGAAAGTAATCATCGTGGGTTATTATTAAATACCGCGCGCCTGTTTGTCCATAGCAAAGACTCGTCAGAATAATGGTCAGCGTACAGAATTTTATAAGCTGCGACATATTTCTATTTCAATATAGAAGATATCTGTGAAAAACAAGTGAAATATTCCCACTGCAGAAGAAATTGACTGTCTCGTTTGCTATTTTAGAAAAACCACTTTTTCTGTCATTGTCTTTTCGCACGTGGTCAGTTCTATGAAATAGATCCCAGGAATAACCTGGCGTCCACTATGGTCTGTTCCATCCCAGGATACAAGAGTAGGCAGTGGGGAGTAGGCAGTAGGGAGCTCAAGATTCTTAATTACCCTTCCACTTACATCGTAAATACGTAACACGGTGCCCTTTGCGCTTAGCTCTTTGCCAAAGCTGATATTTGTTAGTTTGTAGAAAGGATTTGGATATATTGCTAATTCTGTAGTTTCGATAACTGAATTACCAGGTTCTTCAAATATCCCAACATCATGCCAGTTTTGTCCGCCATCTGTGGTATACATCAGGTGGCTGTGTCCGCACGCCAAGCCATGCATATTGTCTGAGAAATCAATATCAAAAAGTGTGGCTGATGCTGGGTTAGATTGGAATGCCCAGGTGTCTCCGCTGTCTGTTGTGTGAATAATCGTACCGTTCATGCCAACAGCCCATCCTTCACTGCCGATAAAATCCACCGCTCTGAGGTAATAAGCGCTGGCTGGTGCGGTAATATTGTTCCAGTTTTGACCACCATCAGTCGTTTTCATGATGATTGGTGAATAGTCAATTTCGTCACCACCAACAACGATGCCATCTAATAGGTTGAAAAAGTGGACGTCAAAGAAGTCTTTAAAATCAGAAACCTGGTAAACAGAATCCCAGTTGATCCCGCCGTCAGTTGATTTGAGCATTAACCCTTGTCCCAGAAGCATTGAATCTGCGTATCCCGCAACTAGCCAGCCATCCCACTCATTGACAAATGAAACACCGTAGAATTCAGCACTGTACCAGGGCGTAAAGATCTGATCCCAGTAACTCCCGGCGTCAATTGTACGACCTACAGTACCGTCGCCACAAGCTGCCCAACCTTTATCCTGGTCAATAAATTCAATACGCGTTGCATATTTTGACAAGCCAATCGCCTGTGCATACCAATCAAGTCCTCCATTGTCAGTGTGAAGAATTTCGCCGAGTATACCGCATGTCCAGGCAGTCATTTGGTCAACACAGCCAACATCAAAGAACCTCTTGGTACCAACCGGTACATTCTGCTCTTGCCAAGTGGCGCCATGATCAGTTGTATAGAAAATAAGAGCAGTGTCAATGCACACTGTCCAGCCATGCGTATTATCCGGGGCTAGAGCTACGCCATGATAATTTAGCGCAAATGCTCCAGATATAATTATCAGAAAAAACACAATATGTTTCATAAAACCTCCTTATATCTGCTACTTTGTACATTTAACTCAATATTTCTCTTTTGTAAAGAGATGAGTTTTTTCTATTTCAAAAAGACTATTTTTTCTATTGTATAAAAGCCTTCAGTTTCTAAACGAATAAAATAGACCCCGGTGGCAACTTTCTTGCCGAGATCATTCGTGCCGTTCCAAGATACAGAAGTAGGGAGTAGGGAGTAGGGAGTAGGGAGCTCAAAATTTTTAATCAATCTTCCGCCCACATAATATATTTTTAATGAGATTTGGGATTTGGCTCTTGGGATTTGGAACTTGATATTTG
>CBFDDH010000037.1:0-23098 GCA_965603515.1 uncultured bacterium | reverse complement strand
CGGTTTCAGCTGGGAAAAACAAATGCAGCTATTGAAGATCTCAAAGAAGCCCTTGTATACTACCCTGATTATTATCAGGTTCATTTTAACCTCGGTTTGGTTTATCTTGATACAGGAGACACTCTAAAGACCCTTGAATCCTGGCAACTGTATATTAAAAAGGCTGAACCGGGTCCTAACCTTGACCGTATAAGATCGTGGTATAATCAGCTCACGCAATTATACAACAAATAGAAACAGATAGTGTCATTGCGAAGGACAAAGTCCTGCGGCAATCTTCCCCCAAATCTCTACTCTGGCAGATAGTGTCATTGCGAAGGACAAAGTCCTGCGGCACTCTTCCCACCGACCTTTACCCTATGCCTGCCCCGTAAAACGAAGTTGTACGGGGTCATTGCCCGACTCCCCCCTCTGTCATTGCCCGACTCCCCCTCTGTCATTGCCCGACTTGATCGGGCAATCCAGAAATCAACGCTTTCCTTTTCCCTGGATTATCCGGCTCCTTCGACATGGAACTCAGGACTACAGCAAGCCGGACAATGGCAAATATACTATTCTTCGAGCGATTGATAACGAGTCGAGAAGCAACAAGGGAACCTCAATGACATTTAAGTATATACAAGCACTTGACATATTATAAATCTCACCTATAATTATATATATAAAGTACATATGGAGGTATATATGAAAAAATACGCTGTCGTATTATGTTTATTACTCCTCGTCCCGTTTCTCGCCAGTGGTTTTCACGCTTTTGTATGGAACTTCGATACGCTCGATGTTTTCTACGATGCACAAGTAGGCGATTCTATTGATTGCACTTACTGGATAGAACAAACCCTGGGGCTGAATGAACACACCTATGTTACTGGAACATACCTGCCTACTGACCTCAGTCCTTATGATGTTGTGATTGTTACGCTCGGCTTTTTCCGCTGCTGAGGCGATAATCAAATAATTGCTTCGGCGGAGCAATCAAGATTAATTAGTTTCCTTGATACAGGTAAGGGGCTTTACATCGAAGGTACTGATTTTGGTTATGACAACAGCACAACTGCACTATATCAAAGATTCGGTTGTTCATATCTCAGTGACGGCGTTCCAAATACAACTGGCAATGTCCAGTATGTTGATGGACAGAACGCCTCATTTGCGGATGCGCTGTCCTACGACTATTTATATCAGCAGCTGGTTGATAATTATGTCGATGTCATAGGGTCGACCGGCGGGACTTTGTTCTTCAAGTCCCAAGATAACCAAGGTAGAGCAGTGAATTATAATGGTCCGAGTAATACCCAACGGGCAATTCATTCAGCAGTTGTTTTTAGCGCGCTGCGCAATGGTACTGATTCAAAACTCACTCTAATGGATATTTATATGAACTACCTCACTGAAATTATCGGCATCGAAGAGATCACCAGTGAATATATAAACAATATTACGGTTTCGCCAAATCCCGCATCAAGAAATGTCAACATCAGATTCGGCATGGTACAGTCGGGCAATGTAAGGGTCACGATATACAACATTGCAGGACAAAAAGTTCGACAACTCGCCAACCATACCATGACCCAGGATGTACAAATACTATCCTGGAATAGACGTGATGATGCCGGTAGAAAGCTGAGTAGTGGCAGCTACATCATTGAAATAAAAACGCCTTCGGAAAAAATAAACAAAACGCTCATTCTTGTGAAATAAACGGAATTGTTTTAAGTATCCTCCCCCTCGCAGGTGCAAGTCTGCGGGGGGTTTTTTTACCTACCCTGTTAGACATGCAGTCTCTAACAGGGTCATTGCCCGACTCCCCCTCTGTCATTGCCCGACTTGATCGGGCAATCCAGAAATCAACGCTTCCCTTTTCCCTGGATCATCCAGTTAAACCGGATGATGATACGAAAATGAACTGGGATTTTGATACATTGAACTTATGACGTTCATTCCACAACCTCTACCCTGACAGATATTGTCATTGCGAAGGACGAAGTCCTGCGGCACGCTTCCCCCCAACCTTCCACGCGTGTCCCGCTTTTTGTCTCGAATGAAATGAGAGAACATGAGGCGGGAAGCAAACATTAAGGGGGCGGTGAAGACCGACCCCACTCCTTACTATTTTATAAGAATAACCTTTTTACCATCTGAACAATTCTCAGTATTCAACCTGAAAAAGTAAATGCCTTGGGGCAGATCAGCTACATCAATTGTCTCAATACAAATACCAACATTTTGTTTTTCATTAACAATCGTCTTGACCAATCTTCCAGTTATATCATAGATTGATAAATTTATTTTACTCTTCTTAAGTAAATGATATTTGATACAGCACTCTTTTTGAACCGGATTCGGGTATACTCTCAAGTTTACATTTATAGATAATTTAGTCTGAACTTCATGCATGCCTGTAGCTCCATCGATTACAGATATTTTACTAGATGTATAGTGTGTATAGTATACCGTATTAGTCAATGAATCCAGTATCAAGGCGTCTTTTCGATCATCACGACCATGAGACCAGCGGTTCGTGTCGAGAATCAGGCGAGTGATAATGCTATCTGTATCGCAGTCTATGATCGCAAGAGCATCTTGCCATGGATACGGGAGAGAAGGAGTATCACAGTAGCCACAAAATAATTTGTTTGCTTGTTGGTTATATAACAAGGCAGTTGGTGAACTACCGACAAATATAGAATTGATTATTGAATCTGTTCCGCAATCAATTACATGAATCATGCCTCCTGTAACACAACCACAATAGATTTTATTGGCTGACGGGTTTTGAGCGAAGTTATATGGTCCACCTATAGCAATCGTCTTTATCACCTGGTTACTTACACCATCAATAACCGTGATACTGTTACTGGAGAAATTCGCGCTATAGATTTTATCATTTATAGTATCATGGTAGAGTGTCACCTGATATTGCCCTGAAGGAACAGTGGCAATCACTGTATCAACGGATGCATCGATTATTGTGATTGTCTGACTATTAGAGTTTCCAACATATATCTTGTTGTCGATCGAATTCCATAGTATTGACTCAGGTCGTGTTCCTACAGGTATAGTATCGAGCACCTGATTTGTAATACCGTCTATAACGGTAACACTATTTCCTACTCGATTAACGCAATATATTTTATTGTCGGTTTGGTTAAAAGCCAATTTCATAGGTGCTTGCCCACTTGGAATCTGAGCAATAATTGAGTTGGTAATAGCATCAAGTACAGTAATCGTATCTGCCAAGCGGTTTGCACAATATATTTTATTGTTGATAGTGTTTTCAATCACATCATAAGGACCATGCCCCACAGCTATTAAAGTACAGCTTGTTGGATGAGCCATGTCAAGTATTGCTAAGTATTCATCATCCCTACTCACGGAAAACAATTTGTTTGTTGTTCTATGCAAACATGATTTATACGGTGTAAAGCCAGTCGCGGTTTTGAACTGAAGGTGCAGACTATCTGCAGCAAACCCAAAAATAGTATATGTCGTGAGATTACCAATATAGTTGGCATTACCTGCCCAAATGCGATTATAATCGGGATCCCAGTACATCCCTTCCGTGAAGTTATACGTATAAAGCCAATCTATAATGGAATTCGTGTTACAGTCGATCACCGCGATTTCCCCCCAACTGTCGAGACCACAGAATAATCGGTTATCAATGGAATCAAATGCCATCGATGAAAATCCCGCACCCAGATGTAGTATGTCGATCACTGTGTCCGTTGCCCCATCCAATACATATAGTTCATCACAAAATTGATGTCCGATATACACACGATCCATAACAGAATTATAAGAAGTACAATAAGGTCCACTGCCAATAGACAGTTCTGCAACAAGGCTATCGCTATTACCATCAATTATGCTAACATTATCGCCAAATAAACCGGCAAAATAGACTTTATTATGGATTGTGTTGATTGTAGAGGAGCGCGACCAAGCACCCACTGGAATGGTCGCAGTAACGAGATGGCTATTTCCATCGATGATGATAACACTATCATTTCTTGGACAGTAGATTTTGTTGTTTAATGGATTAAATGTAATACCAAATGGAATAGACCATCCACCTATTGGTATATTGACTATTAAAGAATCATTAATACAATCGATCACTGAAACATATGGACTTGAATAAAACGAGCAGTATATCTCATCGGTGAGCCTATTCCACACTAAACCAATAGGCCAATCCTGTAACTGAATGATTTTGATTATTGTATTGGTAACACAATCAATGACTTCGACTATATTATTATTGAGAAAGCTTGCGCAGTAGATTTTATTACTCGTCTCGCTGTATACCGCTGCCATCGTGCCCTTGTTAGTCAGAATAGTACCCACACGCTCACCTGTTTGTCTATTACAAATAGAGATGTTTTGCTGTTCTCTTCCCATGATATATATCAATCCGCTGTTAGGATTGCACAGGGAAATATCAGGATTAACCACTCCTCCTTGAGAATCGGGTAACCATATTGTCAGAACTGAATCAGCTGATGGAAATGTACTGAACTGTGATCCAGGTAAGCTAGTTCCAATAACTTCACAATTGTAAATATCACGCAGAGTATCATCAATCATTACAGATGTTAACTCGCCATCAGTTGCTAATAACGCATTTTGAATCACCTTATTCTGATTATGTACACCAATTGGATCTAATTCAGGAGCTTGGGCAATTGCCAGCGTAGCGCAGAGGGTTAAGAATAAAGTGGGTAAAATAATACTTTTCATTTTATTTTTATTACTTTCTTTGTGATCTTTCCGTTTACCTCAATAAAATAAATACCTGGTTTTATTCTGTCGGGCATTATTACTCGTCCTGAGATGTCGAAGACCCTGCAGTTCTTACCTTCGGGAAGTAACAAAGGACCGCTGAAGATAGTTCCACTAAGATTACTATGCTTTACAGATTCAACTCTTTTCTCTTCAACTCCTACATTCCCAAGAGAATCTGTCTTTATAAGATAAACATCACGATAAAACCAAGAAGGTCCTGTCCAGCCAGTTATGATATAACCTCCATCAGTGGTCTGGGCAACAGAATGACCATGTTCAGAGTCTGTACCTCCGAAGGTCCTGATCCATAAGGAATCACCGAGAGAATCTGTCTTTATGAGCCAGACGTCACGATTGCCGGCACCGAAGGATTCTGTATAGCCAGTTATTATGTAACCTTCATCAGTAGTCTGGGCAACAGAAAAGGCAAAATCATCGGCAGCGCCTCCGAAGGTCCTGGTCCATAAGGAATCACCCAGAGAATCTGTCTTTATGAGCCAGGCGTCACTACTGCCGGCACCGTAGGAATCAGTCCAGCCAGTTACTATGTAGCCATCATCAGTTGTCTGGGCAACAGAAACACTATAATCCCACCCAGTGCCTCCGAAGGTCTTCGTCCATAAGGAATCACCGAGAGAATCTGTCTTTATGAACCAGACGTCTTGATTGCCGGCACCGTAGGAATCTGTACCTCCAGTTATTATATAACCCCCGTCTGTGGTCTGTTGAGCCGACCAGCCCTGGTCAAAGTAAGTACCTCCGAAGGTCTTTGTCCATAAGGAATCACCGAGAGAATCTGTCTTTATGAACCAGAAGTCTTGAGAGCCGGCGCCGTAGGATCCTGTCTCGCCAGTTATTACATAACCTCCATCAGTAGTCTGGACAACAAAATTGCCAATATCCCACCCAGTACCCCCGAAGATCCTAGTCCATAAGGAATCACCGAGAGAATCTGTCTTTATGAGCCAGACGTTACCAGAGCCAAGACCGTAGGATTCTGTCTGGCCAGTTATTATATAACCTCTATCAGAAGTCTGGGCAACAGATGCGCCCCAATCATTCCAAAGAGTGCCTCCGTAGGTCCTGGTCCATAAGGTATCACCCAGAGAATCTGTCTTTATGAGCCAGACGTCACCAGAGTCGGCACCGTAGGAGTGTGTACCTCCACTTATGATATAACCGCCATCAGTAGTCTGGGTAACAGAATAGCCCGCGTCCGCGGCAGTACCTCCAAAGCATTTTTCAAAGGTTATAACTGCATTGGCTGGTGAGATACCTAAGAAATATACCAGCAAGCAAACTGGTAAATTGAAATACCCTCCCATTCTGTAGTATTTTGTTAAGCTCCCCATAAAACCTCCTCCTTATCTACAATTACATGTTCTTTCATATAACCTCCCCTCTACATTCTTTTACCTTACTAATAATGATACAGCATATTAATAGTGTTGTCAAGGTATAGACAACGGACGAGCACTCCGTCACTCTACCGTTAAGATAGATATATAGTAGGCGAAAAATCAGCGCTTCTACCGATCTTTGAAGCTGGATGAATTAGGTTGTGGAAGATTTGTGGCAAAATGGATTTTCTGGAGGGTAAGTCCGTTGTGTTATCCGGTTGAGCTACAGGCGCTTGTTCAGTACCTACTAGGAACTAAGAACTATACACTAGAAAGAATAGAAATAAATTAAAAACATCTAGATGGTTATTACTGATGATTGTGAAGTATAGTCAATACAGAGACGATAGTCTCTAGTTTTGAGCATATCATGATCGTGTCGAAGGGGGGGGGGGGGGTTGACTCCCACCCCGTTATTGTCTATCTACTGTTCTTCGTATATTCTAATTCCCCAGAATAAATGGTCTGGCACTGCCGCGTTCCAGTTGTTAAAGGAATGTCCAATGTCGGTTTTGAAATGAAGCCTATACCTATCAGCTTCCAAAAAAATAACTCTATCAACTTTTCTGTTTTTCAACGCACCACCAGCGTGATCAGTATTGGAGTATTCCATTTGCCATGCAACATCATTTGTCACCAAATTCTCTATCCATCCATGATCCCATGCGCCGTTTTCGGTGATTTCGCCAATAGCATAGATACGAACGTCCTTATCTTCCTCGAGTGTGAAATCTTGTGTTCTGTGTTCGTCGTCCCCCACTTCCATGATTTCTGCCAAGACCGGTAGATCATACTTGGGACAGAATACCTGCATTACATGTGGTCGCACACCGCTCACGATCTGTTTAAAGAGTTTTTCCTGTCCCATTCGCATAAACATCGTCTCCATAACTCTCATTTCTCGAATGTAGAGGTCTTTCATTTTTTCGTTCTCAATCTGATCGATTTGCTGCACTATCTTCTGTGGTTCCACATTCCAGTTAATATCCGGGCTTTTCACGCCGAACTTGTTCTCGAATACAAATAATCTTAAGAAAGCGAGACCAATGCCTGATTCAAGCACATCACCAGATCCCATGCTGAAGGCTTCACTCATTTTTCTCGAATTCGCCATAATAATAAGAGTTCGATTTTCGTCCGGAACCTTAAGATAGAGCGCTGAAGCAGAATACCATTCTCCTCCATGCCAGACTATTTGTACGCCTTCATGTTTCTGGGTGAACCAGCCAAGTCCATATGGGAATATCTCGCCCGTTGGTGATCGCGTCGGAGTAAAAGCAATTCGTTTTGTTTTCTCTGAAATCAGAAGATCCTTGTCTAAAGCAATGTCAAATTTAGCCATGTCCAAAGCGGAGGAGATGAAACCAGCGGCAGGATTGAAGAACATGGAGTACTTACCAAGTACAATATTAAGACTGGAATCCAACATGTAAGGTTTGGTTAATTTCTTGTATACATCGACGAACTGATAATTGTCCTCCCAGAAGGCATGGAATTTGTTTCTTGTGGCCTCGTCAATTACACGCTTTTTACTGTAATGAAAAAACTCACTATTTATGCCGGATTGATTCAATGCGCTCGCGATTAAATTTGTTGCTACTGCATAGCTCTTTCCGTACTCTGGGTTCAGATAATCATATAAACTAATTATATTATATGGTTCGTTTTGTTCATTCAAGATTGGCGCATCGATTGCACTCTCATTCATGTAAGTGAAAAATCTGTTTAATACCTCTGGGTCAGCCATGTTTGGAGCAGTATTTGTCATTTCTAATGGCATCAGGATATTCTCAATGACGAGCGTCCGGAAGGATTTTCCTGATGCTTTTTTGACTGCTATACCCAAATAACCATATCTGTTACCGTTATAGTTGTACGATGTTCCAGGAATACCTTCAGAAGTATGTGTAAATAGGTGTTTGAGGCTAATAATACCTGTACTGTCAAGGTCCATTCCATACTTAACAAATGATTCTTCTAAATCTATTATGCCTTGTTCAACCAACTGCAACAGAATAACCGATCCGATTGGTTTGGTCACCGAAGCCAGGTGATAAGGAGTGTTTGGCGTAGCCCTAATTTTACCCTCAATATCGATATAACCAAACCCCTTCGCCCATATCACTTCTTGATCTTTCAGAATTACCACAGATATCCCTGGCAGTTTGAGGTCTCTTTGAAAGGTCTCAAGGATTAGCTCAAATCGTTCCAAAGAGGATTGCGTAGCTACTTGATGGACATTTTTGAATTCCTCGGCAGCTGCTGTTTGGGTCAATATGGTTAAAGTGAAGACTATAGATGTAAAAAAAAGCAGTCTTTTGATGTTCATTCTATATCTCCTTTATTGATTCATCGGCTGTCCAGCTGATTGGGCAGCAGTTATTAGCATAGAATTATAACCACCTCGTTTGCGTTGTCAATTCATGTACTGAGTTGATCAGCTTCTGTCGTACTACGGACTACTACTCCGTAGCTCTGTTTTGGCACAAATTAAAAAAGGGGTCAGGTCACTTCAATTCTTCCCCTCAGTACTTCATCTCGGCTTCTCTCGATACTATCGCGGGATCTCCGACAGCACTTTCAGCTGGACATTGGACATAGAGCTATCTGAGATTGCCACGTCCCTCGACACGCTCAGGACTCGCAATGACTCCGCAGGATTATTGACTAAATCACAAAATTCACTATAATTCACAAGACAGATTCTAGATACTGGATACTAGATGCTAGTTTAAAAGGGGGGAGGCAGAGCCCCACCTTTACCCCTGTAGCTCAGCAGGATAGAGCGGCGGTTTCCTAAACCTATTCTACTGTTTTTCATAACTTCCGAAATTACGTTCAAAATCAAGGAAATACAGGCCAGTCATGGATTTCCACCATTCTGACCATTATGGGATTTTCTGTGTACTACTGGTGTTTTTGGTAAATACACCGCACAAAAATAGCACAGGGGGAGTGATCACTAAAGTCACTCCCCTTGTGCTAACATATAATTTCTATCTAACCTTAACTACTTTCTGTGTGATCTTCCCATCTACCTCAATAAAATATATCCCTGGTTTAATTTTGTCAGGCATTACTACTCGTCCAGTGATGTCATATATTCTACATTTCTTACCTTTGGGTAATAACAAAGGACCGCTGAAAATGGTTGAGCTAAAGTCATTGGAGCTTATCTGTTTTTTCTTGTCTTCTTCATTAATTTTCGAAACATAAGGCGTGAAAAACCAAGCACGAACCGGGTTCTCCGTTTCTACACCCTGAACATGCCCTGCATCACCGGCATCTTTGTCCTCGATATATGTTAACCATACTGAATCATTATAAGCATATGCATGAGCGGTCATATAAACTTCTGAATTACATGCCCCAGCAGGTGCACCTGGTGAGCGCGTATTAGTTAAATTAGCATAATTCGACCAGCTGATGCCATTATCATCGGAAACTGCACCGTACAACTCACCGTTAAAATAACCTCCTGCAGAAACATCTGTGGTATCATCATTGCCATGCCACAAACAGATAAGATCTCCGTAATTGCCAACAATACATTGCGGCTGATCTGCTGGCAGTCTCCAGGCGGAAGATTGACCGAGAGTTCCCTCAATCCACCAACCACCTGGTTCATTATAATATATACTTGGTCTATTTATCACTGTTATTGTATCATTTACTTCATCCCAGTGAAAAATCTTCGATACCCTATAGAACGTCGTATCATCTATTTTCATACCTGTCCATGAAATATGTAGGTTATCATTATAATCAAAAACTGCATTTACATCACAATAAGCACGCACACTATCAATTGGATATGGTTGATAATTCGTTAAGTTTGTGTGCGGTCCCCAAGTAATGCCACCATCTGTCGAAACCATATACCAAATATCACTGTCAAGTTGTCCACTAGCAATCGTATCCGTTATATAACGGGTATGCGCAAAAACAACCTTATTGGAACCGGAGTTGCGGGACGAACGTAAGAAATATGATAAGGTTGCCACTGAATCGAAATCTGCAATTAAAGTCCAGGTAATTCCTTCATTTGTTGAGACAAATAAGTGATGTGCATTTGCATTATAGTCACCTGTTGCCATTAAAAAATTATTATTATTTGCCACACAGATACATGGCCACATATAACCATTGATTAATATTGCTCTGGGCGTATTTGGCCAAGCACCCCAAAGATTACCACCATCTATATCAACCCATGAATAATAACCAGCTCCAGGATTGAAGTGATACGTGATCACTGACCGTTGATTATTAGGATCTGAATCTCTCGTTACAGCAATTCTTACATAACCACTCCAAGATGGAGATGCTTGAGTTTCACCATACCATGATCCGTTTGAAAACCGAGCATTCCACGCGCAATACCGATTCACACCTGCAGCATCTCTTTTCATCCAGTCGATATGTGGTTGCCCCAGATCATCAACGATAATTCTTTGACCATAACTTCCACTGGCCTGAGTATCATACCACGTCATACCAATTATATCACCTGGTGACTGCCTACCACCCAAATATGGAACGCTACCAGTCATCTGCATTTTTTCATCACCCCTCAATTTTGGCAGTGGTTTGTGACTGGTCTTGCGCGGACTTTGCGCAAAAACGAATGTCAGACAGATAATTATACAACTAATTACAATCCCTTTTCTCATATCCCTTCCTCTATAAATATTATAAGAGTAATTCAGGCGTTGTCAAGGTGTGGACTACGGACGAGCCATCCGTACATCTACTGTTAAAACTGGTTTGGAGTACGATTTTTAAAGCTGGATGAATTAGGTTGTGGAAGATTTGTGGCAATCTTGACATATTCACCTAATATCATTATAATATCATGCAGAGGAGGAACAATGAAAATTGTACAATTGTATATCTTAGGTTTTACACTATTCTCATTGTGTTTAGCAATCGAACCAACCATAATAGAATATAAATCACTAAAGCCACATTGTGGTGATGAAATATATCCAGATGTCGGTGGAATCCCCTATTTAGGTGGGAGACAGAGTCCGGGTGATTCAATTGGCACAACTTGGTATGATGAGCAATCGAATCAAACTCATGGTCAGCGGTTAGCTGTTGATGATTTTGACCAAGCACATATCAATTGGATGTGGCAAGACTCAGCACAAATCATACGTAAGTGTGCCTGGAATGCAAGGTTTTCTAACGGCTCTTATTATGGTCAAACCATGGCATCTCCATCTTGGAGTGGATACGTACAACTGGATATTACTCGTGATGCAGATCCAAATGATCAGAGAACCGTCATTGCATATCATCATAATTCAGGGATAGGATTGTGTAGCTGGATAGATATCGATGGCGGTAATCTATGGGGCACCTGGCCAATGAATCCAGGTTCGCCTGAAGTACCTGACCATATTTGGCCATATGTAGCTGCTACTTATAACGGAAACATTGTACTGGCAACGGGTGATTATAATGAGGATATGCTGCACTTATATGTTACATCTGATGAAGGATATTCATGGATCCCTTTCGGCTATTTTGATTCATGTGCTAATCTAAGTCAGTTTGTTCGAGCTTCACGAAATAGCGGATCTGAGAAAGTCGTATTCATCCATACGCAGTTTATTACTGACAGCGTGGCTTCTGGTCAACTCGACAATGACATATACTATATGATCTCAACGGATGGTGGAATCACCTGGGGTCCGCATACGAATGCTACAAATTATCAACCACACCCAGCGGATAGTGTTCGCGCATATTGCGATGTTAATGCAGTTTTTGACAACAACGACAATTTGCATATAGCATGGGCTGGCAGGAAAGTTACAGATAATTATTATTATGCATCAAAAATTTTCCACTGGGATGAGATAAATGACACAATAACAATTGTAAACAGCCCAAGTATCTATTATAGTGAACCTGGTGGCTGGTGGATAACCATCCCTGGCGCCGGTTTACCAGGTGCCTATAAAATGCCTGCTGATCGTCCAGAACTCATTGTTGATCCACTATCGAACGATCTTTTTTGCTTATGGCAAGGTAACGATGATTATAATGATTTTTCGGAAGACAGTATTTTTAACAGAGAAATCTTTGGTGCCAGATCAACCGATAATGGTATAACTTGGTCAAATTATATCAATCTAACCAACACTCGATCTCCCGGTGCACCCGCTGGTGCATGCATGAGCGAGGACTGGATGACAGCAAATCCATTTTTAGTGGATGATTCAATATTTCTAACATACATTGAAGACAAGGATGCAGGTTCTTATTGGGACGTGGAAGGTGAAAGAACTGAAAATCCAGTACGATGCTGGGTATTCCACAAAAGTCTGATACCCGGTGTGGAAGAAAGAAATATAAAAACTCTTGCGCACAATAATATAAGCCCTACTATTTTCAGTGGTCCATTGGTATTGCCTAAAGATAAAACCTGTAAAGTATTTGATATCACTGGACGAGTTGTGATGCCTAATAAAATTAAACCAGGCATTTACTTCATTGAAATTGACGGAAAGGTAACGGGAAAAGTAGTTAAGATTAAATAGGTCACAACCCGCGGACTACTTATCCGTACATCTACCATTAAAATAGATCTATAATAGGTGAAAAATCAACTCTTTTACCGATTTTTGAACCTGGATGAATTAGGTTGTGGAAGATTTGTGGCAAAATGGTCTACTAGTTCGTAGCTCTATCGATCTACACCTACCTACAGCCAACTATACCCACATACACCTACTTACAACACTCACCTTCAATTATCCGCCGTTTTCTATAACTACATACAAGTATTTACACTTACGTACCACTAACTACATCGACATACAAATGCTTACAATTTTCTCTACAACTAATAATAAGAGATATTTGAGGCATAAAAGGTGTTATTATAAATCCCAAAGTAGCTACTTATAGAAATATATATCTATCTAGATTGATTAGCATGAGTCTGCACCTATTTATACCAGCTGGATTTCGTATCCGCTTGGTCTGTAATAGACAGAAGCTACCTGAAAAGATGCCCACCTTTGCAGCTGAGCGGTTGATCGTACCGCTGCTGAAGATCTCAGGGTACACGACTGACTGCATTGTGAGGCACAAGAAGTACGCGAAGAAGAGTTGCCCAGGGGAGAGGTTTAAGGTGATTAAGCTAAGGAATTTGGTCGAAACACTATCTGATTAGTTTGTTCCCACTTTCTTAACCCCACATGTCACTTCTTTTGTATTTTTCTTCTTTTTCATTATGTGCTGACAATTAATATAATCCGCTAAATAATTTATAGGATTCGCGATTTTTTCTATTACCGATGACTCAATTTGCTTTTCTTGGTCACTCCTCCATTTTTGAACCTCCTCTACAGTTGTGAAATGTTGTGGCATTGAGAAATGATAATGACTAATAGATAGACAGAATCTAATTAGATTATCAAGTTCATCATTCTGTGGAAAGGTTGCCCATACCAGCCCTAGTGTCTCACAATAATAAGTGATTTTTTCAGACTTGAGAAATTCTGTTTCTTTTACGTATGCCATCCATATTTTTAATGAGTTCATTGATCTTATTTGGGCAAGCGAACCCAATGGGCTAAGTCTCTCGAATTGTCTATAATATTCAAAATTAATACGACCCAACTCATTGTACTTCACAATATCCGGTATTCCTCTACTCAAACCAAGTATTTTAGCATATAATACCTTCTGTCTTTGTTTCGTGCTCAGCTTTTCTTTAACGAGAACTACAATAATTCCACCAATAGCGCCCCCAAAGAGACTCGCAGCTAATATTTTGAATACCTCAACCAAAATGTCCATGACTTCCCCCCAATTTATATTTTCGATCAGGCAGATTATACACTAAGTAATGTTATTCAAATAATCTGCTCCTGACATCGCTATAACCAACGAGGAGTGTTAATCTTGATATATCGGGTCGTTCTGTTTCTTCACCCTTATATTGTTGGATGATGTCCTTCATGAATACCACAGACGCCGGTGAAAAATATAGAATCTCACCTTCTTCATCCAATCCACCGGCAAACATTGCAGCTTCCTTTGGTGTGCCGGATTTTAAACATAAAGTGGAGAATTGATTATGAATATACAAAAGAGTACCTTGAGCGATTTCTTCTAATGTTAAATCAATTTTGTACCATTTCATATTACCTCCCTTTATCTACTATCCGATTATACGCCGGGCGATGGGGTTGAGTGATTCGACTCCGTCAACTGACTTATCCTTGATCCTTCCCTAAGAATTCATTAATCTCCACTAATGCTTCCGTGATATCTTGACTTAAATCACAAACTTCAAGATTAGGTAAGCCTAATTTGTCAAGCGGAAAGCATTTATGACAAATATTGATAATTGCTAGATTGCTTTGTTCTTTGTTTGTCGAAATACCTCTTTTTATCCTATCGAGAATATGTGGATCATCATATCCGTAACCGATGAAAAAAAGAGCGGTGGCATTTGAAATTGAGTCCTCAAACAATTTCAAAACCTGTTTATCTGCTTCTCCTTCTGAGGTAGGTACAATAATAGGAGGTAGTTCTTCGCCACAATAAACACATCTCATTTTGCCCAAAGATGCAATTTCAGAAGTCAATGTGCGATTACATGTTGGACATCTACAAACTCTGATGTTACCATGTAGTGGTATCACACTAAGAGAGCGTTTATCATTTATAATTTCCATAGTATATTTTACCTTAAACGATATCTGGCGGGATATCTTTCTATGAATAAAGCGCGCATTATAGTAGAATTTTCGAGACTGAGTTGAACCGCTACTAAGTGATCTTGTTGGTATCCAGCGGTGAAGATACCGCGGACCTTGGAATACTCGCTCAAATAAATTATCATAATTAGTAGTGAATACTGCAATTCTTTTATTTGCTGAATTCAAGTTGCTACAATGATGGATGAGATAGAGAATGAATCTATGATTATCATTTGGCTGAGAACGACAACAAGATTCAATTAAATAACTATAAAATTCTTGTTTGGTGACATCTACTTGTCTAATGTTCGACATGAAGATTGTCATATCAGTGGGTATACCACCATTGGATTCAAGAGTCTTACTAAGATTTTTAACTGATTCTCTTTCTTTCTCAAAATCACGCGGTCGGTTTGATGCTGATTTTTTCACAAAATCTGATACTATACTCTTAGTAGACAATTCTCTTCCTGAAATACCATTACCGATAAAAAAAATTACATTCTTATTTGTACTTTTATGAGATAATGTATTTGCGAGAATAGTACTGATTCTCTCAATTTTTTGTTGCGCAACAGACTTTTGTCTTTTTGTTTCTACCTTCTTTGTTTTCTTTTTTCTCTTCATGATAGTCCTCCTCTACTTGGATCCTCCCTTTTTATAATGCATTGCATGTTATTATTACGACCATCCAATTATACCACCTGGGATATTCGGCTTAGCTAATCTCCCAGGCTATAAATAAGAACGATTGCAGCTACGTTGATTAGTGTACCTACTAAACATCCACTCAGTGCTTTTTTGCCTTTTGCATCTGATGAACCATCCTGGAAACCATCAATGAATCCTCTCTTGTACGTATCAGTTCCTTTTGGCTCAAATGGTGGATATTCTCCAGAGTTATAACCTATCGCAGTTACGATTCCCCCACCAAGCAGACCAAGTACTAATGAGCCACCACAACCACCCCACATCCAACTTGATTGAGTTCTTCTGCTCGCTTGCACTTTGCCATCAATATAACCATTTTCGTATTCTGCTGCTGTTTCACTCTCATATGGTGGTGTGTAATGACTGGAGCAAAAAACAAAAAAGAACGACATGAGTGTGACTGCTATTACTACTTTTTTCATATTACCTCCCTTTATCTACTAATCAATTATACCCTCATCATTTGGAGTGTCAACCCTTGACACTCCCTCGTTTCGTGCTACAATATTCCGGGACGATATGAGGAGACACTGTTTTAGGTGGGTTAGGGTTGTGCTTAAGTAAAGAGGAGGTGAATATGATTAAAGTAAAAGATCTTAAACTTCTTTTGGAGGACCTTGATATTGGAGCTTCAACAGCAGAAAAGGATCCGCTACTCGAAAGTGCCCAAATTAGGACTCAAGAATTTCATGATTTGTATCTTCATGACAGGATTGATATTGTCCGTGGAATCAAGGGTTCAGGAAAAACAGCTCTCTACAGAGTATTTTTCTTTTTGCGGGACTATCTAGTTGAAGAGGACAAGCTGTACTGTATATTCGGAATTAATGCAACTGGCGATCCAATCTTTCGTTTGTTTCAAAAGGACTTTGAGCAATATAATGAAATAGAATTTGAGAACTTCTGGAGTGTATACTTCATATCCTTGGTTCACAACCTTGTTCACACAACTGAGGGGATAAAGAATAGTTTCAGCAATCAAGAACGAGAACAGATTGATATAATGTTGGCAGCAATGGGTCTAAAGCTGAGAAAAGGGAAATTCTCTCTAAAAGATATGATTTACTCTATTTTGGAAGGATTTAAAAGATGCAAGAAAATGGCACTTGCCACTGAAACGAAGTTTAATAGTAATATGCCCCAAGTTATATCTGTTAAGCCAAGTATCGAATTTGAATTTGATTTGCTAAAAGATATTGCTGAACGACCTGTGTATATCGCAGAATTCAGAGACTATCTCGTCAGTTTACTGAAGCAAAATAAGTTTAAAATATGGCTAATGCTCGATCGTCTTGATGAAGTTTTTCCTCGCCGTTCAAACATTGAAAGAAATGGTTTGAAAGGACTTCTTAAAGCAGCGTACAATTTCTCAAATCCTTACTTGCGTGTGAAGGTTTTCTTAAGGGATGACATCATTGATTACTTGGCTGCAGACGGTTTTACTGCTTTCACACATGTTACAGATAGATGCTCCTCAACTATGACGTGGTCAAAAGATGGTATTCTACATTTAATTGTTAAGCGTATATTTGCCAAGAAATATCTGACATATTACTATAGTGTAGATTCTGGGAAGATTGACGAAGACCAAGACTACAGGGAGGAAGTGTTTTATCGGGTTTTCCCTAAGACAATCGGAAGAACACCAACCCTTAATTGGCTATATGCGAAATGTGCTGATAGCAACGGGATTGTAACACCTCGTGACATAATTGATTTTTTCAGAATTGCAAAGTCCCAGCAGTATCGAGTTTTTAAACTTAATCCAAAGGCGCAGGATGTATTAATAGAAGAAAGCATACTTAAAAGTAGTATTGAAAAACTCTCGAACCACAAGAAAACAACTTTTCTATTTGCGGAATTTCCGCATCTAAAAGAAGCAATCACTAAGTTTGAGGGTAAATATGCAGAACACAACGCTCAGTCACTACAAAACATGCTGGGAGACAACTGGCGTAAGATAGTGGATGAGTTATCTTCAATAGGTTTCATAAAACGGATTCCAAAAACTGGTACTTATCAAATCCCTTTCATTTGGAGAAAAGGACTTGATATAAGACGAGGAAAAAACTTCTAAATACCATTACCATCCTGTCCGATTTAGTATCGAGTACCTGGTTGTCATATTCTGCTTTAACAAATTGGTGCACCTGTCAACCACCATGATTTCCATATATCAATAAGTGGTGTAAAGAATTATCTCGCCAGACACTGTTATTAAACCTCTTGAATTAGTCTTTCAATTCGTGATCAATATAAGGTTCAATCAATAGGTCTCATCTTACCCCTTGACAATTTGCTGTAATTTGATATAATATAATGATATCAATAATGGATATTAAGGAGTGACGATGAAAAAGAAACGAGATAAGTCCCTGGACAAATTTATCCATAATGCATTGTCAGAGGGTGTAAAAAAATATTATGTTAAGAAGAAAAAAAGACTGCCAAAACGTAAGCAGCTCGAACTTGATACGGAAGATCTTAAGGATACGGTAATGCAGGGCATAGATGCATATCTCAAAACCTGGGCAAAAGAAAACATCGTAATTGACACTGGTGAAGATGAAGGTAGCATTGATGACCGTCGTGTTATCAAAGAGACCTCAAAAATGAGCATGCAGAAGAAACATGAAAGACTCGTCATCAATATGCCGAAATGGTTAAAAGACCGACTCGCGAAAATATCAAAGCGCAGCGGTCTATCAATGAACGAAATCATCAGATCAGCACTGGTCGATTATCTGCTAAAGGAAGAATAGACCGGGTCATTATCATGTTACGAAAATTAGATCTTGAAACTAGTCAATATCTTACTGTTGATGAAGTGGCAAGTATAATGAGAGTCAGTAATAAAACTGTTTATGACTGGTGCTCAAAAGGTTATCTCCCCTGTATAAAATTTGGCAGCTTGGTGCGCATTGATAAAGATGAATTCAGCTCAAGGTTAGAGGAAATTAGAAATGAATCTCGAAAGGAAAAGCGATAAGAATATTATCAATGTTGACTTTTTTCATGCTTTCAATATACTAAAGCCATGGAGGAATAAATGAAAATATACCAACGCGGAAGCGTATGGTATATCTATTATTCCTTGCATAACAGAAGAATTCGTTATGTGGTTGGTACAAAAGAACAAGCTGAAGAAGAATTAGAGCGCATCAAGTACGAACTCAAACACGAAATCCACCAACCGCATAAGAAATTGATCTTTGACAACTTGCTGGAAAAGTACCTGAAGTGGGCAAGAAAGCACAAGCAACCATCATCTTACAAACGGAACACGGTAAGCAGCGTACCTTTACTCAAACGGTTCAGCGGCAAATTCATCAAGCGGGTCACACCACTAGAGCTAGAACAGTATATGCTGCAGCGATTAGATGGCGACCTGATCGTAGAAGGTTACTCCAAGAAATCAAAACTCTGCAAGTCGACAGTTAATGGTGAAGCGATCTTAATGAAACACATGTTCAAGAAAGCTCTGGAATGGGGTTATCTAAGGCAAAATCATCTGCAGCACGTCAGACTATTTAAGCAACCTGGTGCTCGAATACGCTATGTCACAGCTGATGAATGGCAACGTCTGCTTAGCGCAAGTACACCTGAGCCACGAGATGTCTTCATCTTTGCAGCGAATACTGGTATGCGGCTGGGCGAAATCTTCAACTTACAGTGGGCTGATGTTGACTGGCAAGAGCGACAGGTCATCGTCCAAAAAGCGAAGAATAACACATCACGCATAGTACCGCTGAATCAGGTTGTGAATAAGCTCTTACTTAGACGCAAACAGATACGCAATTCAGGCTATGTCTTCCCTGGTCGTACTGGTAGACGTCGCACCGCGATAAGGAATGCCTTTGTAGCTACCTGCAAACGAGCGGGAATCGCCAACTTACGCTTTCATGATTTGCGCCACACCTTTGGTACCTGGTTGGTAAATCAGGGAGCAGACATCAAAACCGTCCAGGAACTGATGGGTCATAAGTGCTTACAGAGTACAGAACGCTATTTGCACCCGAATGATGAGCATAAGCGGAAGGTGATCGAAAGCATCACAGGAATGTCGGAAAAACCTTCCCCAAACCTTCCACAAATGGGTACTAGTGATTAGCAGAGCTTTTAACCCCTGTAGCTCAGCAGGATAGAGCGGCGGTTTCCTAAACCGCAGGTCACCCGTTCGAGTCGGGTCAGGGGTATGCCAATATTGCCTAAATCTTTGATTTAGCTGCAATATTGAGCATCCCGCATCCTTTTATAAATAAGGTACGGGATATAGTTGATGATTTTGAATTTAATATTTGAAATATAAGTACATAAGGAGAAATTATGCAACAAATGAAAAGGGGACATTACGATAAAGATGAATTCCAGGCTATAATGAACAAAATCATCACGTATGTGGTGCGTCATCGTGAGACTTCGATTCTTATAGCGGTGGTGGCTCTTATAGCGATTGTTCTTGTAATCGTTCTGGCACCAGGTCGTGAAACACAAAATCCTGAAGCAGATATGCTCCACACCCAGGCGATGGGATTGGTCACAATGGGCAGGTTTCAAGAAGCTGAAAATACGCTCCTCGATCTAACTTCAAAATACTCAAATACGAGAGCAGGAAAGATAGGCTATTACTATCTGGGAACAATATACTACAATACCGGTAGGTTTGATCAGGCCCTGACTAATTTTGAGAAGTTCTTGAGTGTACAGAAGAAAGACTACTTACTTGTTCCGTCAGCTCGCTTCGGTGCAGCATGTTCAGCTGAAGGACTAAAGGATTATGAAGCCGCGCTCAGTTATTATAAAAAGATAATTGCTGACAAAGAATCTCCGTTTTACTTGATGGCGATGCTTGCTTGTGCTCGTGTAACCGGTTTACTCGGTAATAAAGAAGAAGCGAGGGAGATGTTAGAAGAACTGCTTGAACAGGACCCTCCACCAGACATCGTGTCGGATGCCAAATTCTATATTGGTTTCTTCAATGATTAAAATCATTGTCGATTACGGTGATAAATAACCGATTATCCCGATTTATCATGTTAAAGAACAATATAGGAAAATCGAGGATCCCGCGCAACGGAACAATGATAAAAAACTATATGGACAAAAATGCATCACTGTAATCTTTCTGTAATCACTGTAATCGATGAGGAACAACGTGACTCATAATACATCAGTTGCTATCCTCTGGCATTTTCATCAACCTATATATTCCAAGCCCGATGATTGTACTCTGCCCCTTCCCTGGGTAAGACTACATTGTCTTAAAGACTACCTGGATATGCTCAAGCATGTCCAAAAAATCCCAGATATCCACCTTACATTCAACTTCACACCATCTTTACTCCTTCAAATCGATGACTACAAGAACAACCGGTGTACTGATCGGCAATTTCTTCTTTTCAAGAAAAAAGCTGAGGAACTAACTATCGAAGATAAAATTAACATCTTAAGAGATTTTTTCCTTGCTAATTGGGAGCACATGATCGAAATAAACCGCCGGTATTTTTCACTCCTTTTAAAGAGAGGCAAGAATATTGTCGAGCAAGAACTGCCAACCATCGCCCAAAGCTTTACCACTGACGAATTTCGTGACCTTCAAATTTGGGCGAACCTTGTGTGGGTAGATCCCATATTCCGTAGTGAAATCGAAGACCTGTACAAAAAGGGCAAGAACTTCAAAGAAGAGGACAAAGACCGCGTGATCGCTATTCAAAACAGGATCATGGGTTCGGTTATTGATGAATACAAAAAGGCACTGGAATCAGGGCAAATTGAAATAAGTACCTCACCTTTATACCATCCCATTTTGCCGCTTTTGATAAATAGCAACCTTGCAAAAGCTTCAAATCCTAATCTTGCTATTCCATTTGAGATATCCTATATAGAAGATGCAAAAAAGCAGATAGCTGAAGGCATAAATGTATTTGAGAAATTCTTTGGACAAAAACCAAAAGGACTCTGGCCGTCTGAAGGAAGCGTTTGTCAGGAATTAATTCCCCTTTTATCAGAATTTAATATCAAATGGCTCGCCACAGATGAAGAAATCCTCGCGCGTAGCCTTGAGAGATCTTTCCGACGCGAAGATACTGTCATACCTAATCGTCCTGACCTACTCTATAAACCATGGAAATACAACGATGTAAATATCATATTCCGGGATCATATTCTTTCTGATCTCATTGGCTTTGTCTATAATCAATGGGAACAAAAACAAGCTGCAGAAGACTTGGTTAATAGGCTGGAGAATATCGCGAATACCCTGCCAACTTCTGACAAATTCCTGATCCCGATAATCCTTGACGGTGAGAATGCATGGGAAAGCTATGCCAATGACGGCACTGAATTTCTGGACACGCTGTATGACAGGCTATCAAAAAGCGATATCCACACGACGACAATATCAGGATTCCTAGAGGCTAATGAAGTAAAGAATGAACTTCCTTCACTATTCCCAGGCTCCTGGATCGGTGCTAATTTTAATATTTGGATAGGGCATGCCGAGGATCACAAAGCGTGGCTTATTGTAAAAAAAATTCGAGATAAACTTGTAGAGAAAAATATAACTGATCCAAGTATTTGGGATCGATTGTATATACTAGAAGGCAGTGATTGGTACTGGTGGTTTGGCGGTGAACATATCTCCCTTGTCGCAGATGTTTTTGACGAACTGTTCAGACTCAATGCAATATGGATATACAAAAAAATCGGCGAAGAAACGCCACCTGAATTGTTTTCACCGATCAAAAAAACCGAAGAGATACTAACCCAGCAGCCAAATGATCGAATGACCCCGGATATTGACGGTAAAGTAACCCACTTTTATGAATGGATTCATGCCGGGTACATCCGGGTCAAAAGAATGGGCGGCACAATGCAGCGTTTTGCTGGTTTGTTTTCAATGATCTATTGTGGTTTTGATGACAAAAATCTTTATATAAGATTAGATATCACTAACCACAATCCAGCTGACTATGAATATATCATGAAATTCTATAAACCGGTGGAAACAATCATAACGATTGGTAAGCAATCTGATATAATCTATAAAATAGACAAAATCGTTGAAGTAGCTATACCCATTTCAACTGTAAATGTAAATGGCGAAGCAAATGTAGAATTCACAGTGAGTGCCCAGCAAAAAGGCGTTGAGATCGACCGTACACCGCCTTTGAAATTCACGGTCCGTCTGCGCGACGTAAAGTTAAACAACTGGACAGCATAACCCGTCAAAGGCGGGTTAAATCACAAATTTCAAACAATAATTTCTAAATAATATCAAAATACAAATACCTAAATTCAAAACATTCTTTGTTTACAGCATTCGGATTTATCTTTTTGGGTTTGTCTAGGATTTAGATATTCGGATTTCGAATTCATCCAAAGAGTGCCGAGAGGGGGACTCGAACCCCCACACTCCTTTCAGAACTGCGGATTTTGAGTCCGCCGCGTCTCCCAATTCCGCCATCTCGGCAA
>CBFDDH010000036.1:0-23674 GCA_965603515.1 uncultured bacterium | reverse complement strand
CCTCTAATACTGCGTGGGGATCTGATTCCAGGACACATCGATCCATAAAAGCCCCGGGATCTCCTTCATCGGCATTGCAAAGGACATATTTGACATCACCTCGGGATCTTGCCGCAAACTCCCATTTCATACCGGTAGGAAATCCAGCACCCCCACGTCCTCTCAAGCCTGATTTTTTAATTATATTGATTACATCTGACGGTCGGTACTTTTTCAGAACTTTACCAAGTGCCAAGTAACCACCAAATTTCATATAGTCTTTAATATATTTTGGCTCGATGAGAACATTATGGCCGAGCAAAATTCTATGTTGTTTCTGATAGAAAGGAATGTCATCGATTTTTCCGTATTTTTTCTTTGTTTTGGGATCAAACCAAAGAAAATCCTCTATAATCGTTCCTTTGAGTATTGTTTTCTCAATTATATCTTTTACATTTTCAGGTTTGAGTTTCTGGTAAAATATAAATTTACCATTAAAATGTACCAATATGTTCGGTTCAGCCTCACATAGACCATGACAACCAGTGATTTTAATGTCAAATTCTCTATTGAGTCGCTTGTTGCGTCGATAATTCTTTGCAGTTTTAATAAGCGCTTCAGCACCCCTAGCCAACCCACAAGTACCGGCCGAGATGATTAATGCAGGTTTCATGCCCTTCCCTTTAGAATTCTCCCAATATCTTTGAGTTTAAACTCACCGATGTATTTACCATCATAGACAACAATAGGTCCTATAGCACAGCAACCAAGGCAATTCACCGTTTCTAGAGAATAATCCATATCTTTCGTAGTGGCACCAGGCTTTATACTGAGTTTCCGCTCAAATTCATTCAGAATTGCCGCTGCTCCCCGCACATGACAAGCCGTACCCATGCAGACTGTGATAAGATGTTTCCCTCGTGGTTTCAGACTGAAGGCAGTGTAAAATGTAGCCAGACTATAAATTTTACTTAACGGTATTTTCAACCTCTGGCTGGAGTATTTTAAAACCTCTGTAGGTAGAAAATTAAACTGCTTTTGAATATCTTGAAGAATTGGGATAATATAGTCTTTTTGATATTTATATCGAAGAAAGATGTTCTCAACCCGCTTCATGTATGTGGCTATTATATATAATAAAAACCACAGGTCAAGATTTTCATAATCCTGGACTTTTCAGTACTGCACTTCTTGACAATATCAGATTTTATAATATAATCTACAAGTGTTACTTGTGTTGATCATTTTAGTGGACATTGATTCCTCTTTTGTAGATTCATCTACTACATATGAAATTCCGTCCATAATATGCTTCGGCTTCGACCCATCTCTTGCAGAAAGAGCACTGCATATCACGCAGGATATAGTGCCTGAATACTACGATCTGGACCTTGCTGATATATTCCATAATACACCTTATCTGGTTATGGATTTAGGTCGAGGTCAACCATTTACCATCTACAAAAGAGACCAATCTACAAAAGTAACCAAGATCTATCTTAACAATCATATTCTCAGCAACCAGCTGTTTGGTGATTTTACCCTCAATAATCTAAACGTGCATATTACTGAACGAATATCACTAATGAATGACCGTATGCACGCCACAGAAATTGACATCTCTACAAAGATCAACCGATATGACCGACCTTTTTCCTTTATTCAGTTCACGACCGGCAGTTTCGGTTCGAGCCGATATAGTGCTGATCTATCAAGACCTCTAACAAGTAATTTGGGTTTTTACTTAAGTGGTCTCCATTGGAACACAACGGGACACCGACCCAATGCACATTACGAGCTCAGTTCTTTTCACACCAACATCTACTGGAATAAATTCCTACCCGCCAGATGTGACGTCGTCTATTTTTCAGGTACATCTGGTTTCCCTGGTTCTGACCAGGATACTCTGAGGGGCACGGTCGCAAACGAATTCATTGATGCTAGTTTTTGCACTGGTAATGAACATCACAAACTCGCCGTCTATCTCAATACGAGCAATCAAAACTACTCCAATCTTAGCATAGCTTTGCCTTTTGAAAATACAGTAAAAAACTATGGTTTCGATTTTGCGAATCAGTACCTAAACAAACGGTTTGTGGTCAGATATCGTTTGGCTGGAGCACTCAGTAAAATTCAGAGTAGCCCCTATGGATCTCACACAGCCAATTCACTGAGCCTCTGGATTGAAATCAGCAAGATGCTCAACCGATTCATCTTCTCTGGCTCAAATCTGTTAGAACTCAGCAATACAGAGGATTTTTTTACCATGCCCAAACTTGACTTAGGGATTGATGTATTCGACTCTACCTTTATATGGGGCTCAGTATCTAAACACTATCGCCAGCCTTCAATCGCTGAAACTCACACTCCTGATAGTATATTCGCACCATACTACACCTTAATCGGTAACGAAGATCTGAAGACTGAATACTACTGGGCACAAGAAATCAGTATCAGGAAACGCACCTCCTCGATCACTCTGTATAGATACGACTACGATGATCGAATCACTGTATACGCTGATTCTGATAGCCATTATTCCCCACGAAATGTTGATTCATACCAAACCATTGGTATAGAAAGCTCTTTGATGCAACGTATCTGCCTAAGCCAAGATGTCGATAAAGAAACGGCTACCCATATCATTGTGGGCTATTGGGGTAATTATATTTTTCAAGAAGATACCCTACCCTTGATGCCAAAAAGTCATTCAACCATCTATGCAGCTTTTGAAAAACGAAGTTATAAGTTTACCTTTGGACTTACCTTGAGCGAGCAGTTTATCGGTCACCGACAAGATTTCTTTGGCAATAAAATAGCAGCTTCAAGGATTTTTTCAGCACTGGGTTACGTAAGGTTACTTGATCTTCACCTGGCATTTGGCTGCAATAATATCCTTGATGAGGATTACTTCTCTGTGCCAACCTATAATATGCCATCGAGAAACTATAATTTCTCTGTAAGATGGAACTTCTGGGATTGAGGTGCTTATCTTAAGGGTTGATGATCGCTACATTCACGGACAAGTCGTTGCAGGTTGGGCAAGACCACTGCGTATCGAGGTCATAATCCTTGCCTCGGATACAATCAGCAAAGATGAATGGACATGCAATGCCTATAAGCTTGCCATACCTGAAGGAATAGAATTCTCCTGTGTCAATATTGAGAAGTGCACTGCCCTGGTTATTGAAAAGGAAAAGAAAAAACTAATGATAATAGTTGGCTCAGTGCAAGAAGCCCATGAACTACTCCTCGCTGGATTGGATGTGAAAGAGGTAAATATTGGAGGCATATGCTATAAAGAAGGCACCAGAGAAATCGCTAACTACATATACTTGACACCCGATGATATCAAATCAGTCGTCCATCTTTATGAAATGGGCGTGAAAGTGACCGGCAAACAACTACCCAATTCACCCCCGGTCAACGTCGTGAAATTGCTAGCCGGGGTCAAATGATGAAATTCGCGATATATATACACAATCACCAACCAGCTGGAAATTTCGACGAAGTCTTCGAGTATGCTTATGAGCATGCTTATCTGCCACTGCTCAAAGTGATCACTGAACACCGTAATATTAAATTCGGTATCCACAATTCAGGTACCCTATTGGAATGGATTCTCCAAAAACATCCTGAATTTTTTGAGATACTCAAAGAAAGCGTCCGGGTCGGTCAAGCAGAAATTCTTTCGTCTGCCTACGGAGAACCCATTCTGAGCTTCATTCCGAAAAAAGATGCGGTCGAGCAGATCAAGTACTTCAATGACTATATATACAAACATTTCGACTTCGAAGTCAAGGGACTGTGGTTGACTGAACGAATTTGGGAACCCGGGTTGATTTCAACATTACTCGACGCGGGTATTGAGTACACGCTCCTTGATGACACCCACTTCAAGTACGCAGGGCTTGATGAAAAAGACCTGTGGTCTTATTATATCACTGAAGAAAAAGGTAGAACCCTGAAGGTATTTCCAATATCCATGAAACTTCGCTATCTCATCCCGTTTCATCCGCTCACCGAAACGATTGATTTTCTCAAGGAACAAGATCGCAATGCCCCTTGCTTGAGAATTTTAGGTGATGATGGAGAGAAATTTGGGGCGTGGCCCGGAACGTATGATTGGGTATATAATAAAGGATGGTTAAATGATTTTCTCGATCACCTTGAAAATGAACCCTGGATACAGAGTGTTTTTCTGAAAGATATTGCCCGAGAAAAACCGGCTGGTCGCATCTACATACCGACTTCTTCATATGAGGAAATGGGTGAATGGGTCATGCCAGCGGAGTACGCTAAAGAGTATGACGAACTGAAAAGAACCATCGATAAAAAATACTACCATCTCATCCACGGCGGTTATTTCAAGAATTTCTTGAGCAAGTACCCAGAGGCCAACCTCATGCAGAAACGGATGCTCTTTGCTTCCCGTAATGTAACAGACGACATTGATGCAAAATTATCTTTGTGGAGAGGACAATGTTCATGTGCTTACTGGCACGGGATTTTTGGAGGCCTCTATCTACCCCATTTACGTGCCGCCATCTACAAGAATCTCCTTGAGGCAGAACAGCACAAACCACCAAAAACGCTGGAGGAGTACGATTTTGATACAAACGGGGAAAACGAAATTGTGTACAGCGACCGTGAATTCTTTTTCGTTATTAAACCAAAAACCGCCAGTTTTCTCGAAATCGATGACCGAAAAAGAAAGCTCAATTTGCTCAATTATCTTGGACGAAGGGTTGAGAATTATCATTATCGTATTTTGGAAAAGTCAGATAATCAAGGCGTGAAATCTATTCACGAAAACTTGCACAGCAAAGAGAATAACCTCCGCGAAAATCTGATCTATGACCAATATACCAGGGGATTTGGTCTTGACCGTATGATGAATCAAGTACCGACACTCGAAGAATTCTATCAAGGTGTAAACCTCGGTGAAATCATCGAATACTCTGATTATGTTCTTGCCAAAGACGGTAAATTACGAGTTACATTTCATGGACCGGTCAATAAAACCATCGGGATTAGTGGAGAAAACTACCGCAACCTTCAGATCACTTACGATGGAAACATCTCTTTGTTCGGTATCGAGTTTTCTCTGGGGATATTCTTCGACAAGCTAAGCATTAACGGTAAATATGACCTCAGGCAAAAACAAAGCTTAGCTGAGCTGTCAGAATTTACCATCGAAGCTAAGGATCTTTCACCGCTGGTCTTCAAAGCAAATCAGCCGTTCACACTTTTTGCCTATCCAATTGAAACAGTTTCGTCATCAGAAGCAGGTTTTGAAAAGAACTTTCAGGGGTTCGATCTTTTACTGGTATTTGAAAAAGCCCCTGAACTCACAATAGCGTTATGAATTTCATTCTTCTCAGCATCATAGGATCAGTGATCATCTTAGACAAATACGCATTCGGTGAATTTGGCATTTCGCAGCCGATCATTGCTGGGGCGATTATCGGCGCACTATTCGGCGACCTGCAGACCGGCATCTTTATCGGTGCCATGATCCAGTTGATCTTCCTGGTTGGACTACCGATTGGACGAGATATACCGCCAGACGGTCAGGCTGCCGGTGTCATCGGAACCGGTTCTTATTTCCTGCTCCGGGTCGCAAACCACGCCGGTCACGCCTTGTGTCTTGCCCTCATCCTTGCGCTTATCAGCGCAATAATTGGTGGCGCATTAGAAACATTCGTACGCCGCCACAACGAAAAACTGTATCATTTATTTATGAAAAAACAAAAAAACCTTTATCTCTATCATTTGTTCGGTTTTATACCCGCTTTTTTGAGGAGTTTTTGCCTGATCTTACCGATATTCATCCTCGCCAATTACATCACAATCCCTGCGCAGTTCCC
The DNA here is from genome assembly GCA_965603515.1 of uncultured bacterium. GTDB lineage: Bacteria > Hydrothermota > Tepidihabitantia > SM23-42 > SM23-42 > JAUVZL01. Next base: position 17,825 of record CBFDDH010000036.1, on the reverse strand, counting down.
TCAACTCAATAAGGAACTGCTGACAATCATCGGACTCAGCGTAGGATTTGCCAACTCAATCTATCTTTTCTTGAAAAAAACAACCGTTGTTTATATAATCACAGGTGCATTATGCGGCTTAGCTTTACTCGTTTTCTAAAAATACTCTTTGCCAACTTCTTTATCCAGACCTCATGGTCTTTCTTTTCAATGCAGTCCATGGGTTTTCTATATAGCTTGTTCGCCGGCGCAAAAAAAGATCAGCGCGACAAAATAATAAAAACCCACAAGGGCTTTTTTAACACACATCCCTATATGTCCTCGTATATCATCGGCGCTACGCTTCGCGCTTATGATGAAGGTAATGTTTTTCCTGAAGAAACCAGGAATTTTATCACTGTAGCTCAGACTAGCTTTGCCTCAACCGGCGATCTTCTGTTCTGGCAGACTTTACGACCGGCAATGCTCTTGATCGCAGCCATCCTTGCCGTGAAATGTGGAGTAATTGGTCCACTAGCATTTATCATCGTCTATAATGCTATCCATCTTTTCCATCGTATAAGCGGTATTATTGATGGTTATCAAATGGGTCGTGATATTATATACATCCTTAAGGCAAAACGTTTTACCATGGTCCGACATATTTTCGAAATGCTGGGAGCATTTTTTACCGGTCTCCTCATCTCACTAGCTTCGCTTGAAATGAACTACTTGCTGCTGATACCAATAACAATGCTCTTCGTATTATTACTTCTTAGAAGATTTCCGAACGTGCTGATTATCCTTGCAGTTTTTTTATTATTCGCTATAATGGTTATGGTGTAAGCTTATGATCAAGAAACCAATTGAAATATTAAATGAAAACGGATTGCACGCGCTGCCAGCATCACGCTTCGTGAAGCTTGCCGAGAAATTTGAGAGCAATATAACGCTTGAGAAAGAGGACATTGAAGTAAGCGGTAAGTCCATTATGGGAATTTTGACACTGGCCTGCGAGAAGGGTAGTATTGTCATCCTGACATGTGAAGGTAAGGATGAAAAGGACGCCTTTAAGATGCTGCGGAAAATACTGGAAGGATAAGACTGATGCCAAGAGAAAGAATATTAAAGGGGATCGCGGTTTCTCAGGGCATTGCCCAAGGAAAAGTATTTATCTATGAAACAAAGCGCGTTGAAGTCTTTCAGACACCCATACTCTCCGTGTATCTAAAGGACGAAACTGAGAGATTCGACCGAGCAATAAAAAAAACTGAACACGAACTACGTAGTATCCAGAAACGCCTAAATTATGAAATTGGCGAGAATTTCGCTCAGTTTCTTGATGCTCAAGTTATGATGCTTAGTGACAAAACAATAATCCAAGAAGTAAAAGCGAGAATAGTCGACAATAAACTCAATGCCGAGTACGTCTACCATGAGGTAATTAAGGAGTATGCTGAAAAACTTGGTGCTACCAAGGATACATATCTAAAAGAACGGGTCGCAGACATATGGGATGTTGGATCACGTGTTCTGAGAAATCTCCTGGGGCTTACGCACAGTTCAGTTGTCGAGGTACCTGCGGGCTCCATAATTGTCGCCCATGATATTTCCCCTTCTGAGGCGGCATTGATAAATCCAAAAAGTGTTCTTGGTATCGCCACTGAGGCGGGTGGCAGAACATCACACACGGCGATTACTGCCCGGGCTCTGGAAATACCAGCAGTATTAGGTATAAAGGGACTTATCGGCAAAATCGGAAATGGTGAACAAGTAATCCTCGATGGTGATCGGGGGATCATGATAAAAAACCCCAGTGCTGGGAGAATTCATTTCTATGAAATCGCCAAGAAAAAGGTCATAGAATTGAAAAAAACTCTCTCACCCTTCTGCGAACTCCCCTCCAAGACCAAGGATGGTCGTCATATTGATATCTCAGCTAATATCGAATTTTTCTCCGAATATACACATGCAAAGAAATACGGCGCTGAAGGTGTCGGGTTGTTTAGAACTGAGTTTCTCTACTTAACAAGACACGGCAGTCCGACTGAAGAAGAGCAATACCACGTATATAATGCTCTCGCAAAAAAGATGAAACCTTGTCCAGTGATCATCCGGACTTATGATTTGGGCGGCGATAAAGTCTTTTCTGATTACCAGGAAGCAAATCCTTATCTGGGTTGGCGTGCAATAAGGGTCTGCCTTGATGATCTGGACTTTTTCAAAATGCAGCTGCGTGCGATCTTGCGGGCTTCAGTGAACAAGAATATAAAGATCATGTTTCCGATGATCTCTAATTATGAAGAAATTAAGCGAATAAGTCTTATTTTCGAAAAAACAAAAAACGAATTGCGTGCCAAGAAAATCGATTTTGATGAAGAAATACAAGTTGGCATCATGGTTGAAACCCCATCTGCTGCGCTATTGAGTCCGCATCTTGCCCACCAAGTCGATTTTTTCAGTATTGGCTCAAATGATCTAACCCAATACACGCTTGCGGTAGATCGAGGTAACGAAAAAATAAGCCAACTCTTCGATCATTTTCATCCCGCGGTTCTGCAGCTGATGAAACAGATAATAGATGCCGGACATCAGGCTCACATCTGGGTAGGTCTGTGTGGCGAACTTGCCGCTGACCCATTGGCAATACCACTGCTCATTGGAATGGGTATCGATGAATTGTCAATGAACCCCGGCTCAATACCACGGGCAAAAATGGTGGTCCGGGCTATCACTATACCAGAATGCGAGGAAATTGCAAAAGGTGCACTGCGTTTCAGAACGCCACTCGAAGTCAAAAGATATTTACGTCGATCTATCCAGAGAAAATTCCATGGCCTTGATGAAGTAATAAAATGAGAGATATCATTACCTCGATGCCGGAGCAGATGCTTACGGCGATCCAGCTTATCCCTCGCGTAGCCATTAAGAAAAAAAACTTTGATAAGGTTCTGGTCTGTGGCATGGGCGGCTCAGGTATTAGCGGCGAGATCCTCAAAGCATTGTATCCAACCGTTCAAATAATATCAAATAAGGATTATACGATCCCCCAGTATATTGATCATAACACGCTCGCTATTGTTATCAGCTATTCAGGAAACACTGAAGAAACACTCAGTAATTATGCACTTCTGAGAAAGAAAGGTACTCAAATGGCAATTATTTCTTCAGGCGGCCGACTTTTCAACAAAGAAGCTGATATCAAAGTAAAGATCCCGGGTGGATTGCCGCCCCGAGGTGCACTGGGGTATCTATTCACCCCTTTGCCCTTTATGCTCTGGAAATTCCATCTTATCCGCACCAACCCCACGACCGGGATAACCAACCTCGCGAATTTTTTAAAGAAAAAAAGAAAAACAATTGAACAAAAAGCAAAGAACCTGGTTAAAAGGTTCATAGAAAAACTACCGGTTATTTATGCTAACTCATCGACCTATATGCCGATTGCCCTTCGCTGGCAATGTCAGTTAAATGAAAATGCCAAAACCCTTGCCCATATCAATATCATCCCTGAAATGAATCACAATGAAATTGTGGGTTTAGGTCGACCCGAGGTACTAAACGCAGCGATCTTGCCGGTTTTCCTCAAAGACCCACGGACGCACAAAAGAAATAAAGCAAGGGTCGTCATAATGCACCGCATTATCAAGAGGCTTTTCAGTGACGCAATTGAAATAGAGCCCCAGGGCAACAATACCCATAAACGCATATTCTGGACTATCATGTTGGGTGACTTCATAAGTTTTTATCTTGCCAAAGCAACTGATATTGATGCGATGCCGGTAAAGAGAATCGATTACCTTAAAAACGAGCTGTCCAAGATCTAACCCCACTATTCATACAAACCAGTCATTGCGAGCCCGCTAAATGCGGGCGTGGTTCCGTTTCGCGAGAATCCTCGCAAAGCGGGACAATCTCGTTATATTCCATGACATTAACCCTGGGCAAATGTAGGGTAATTTATTCTGAAACGTTTTTTATAATACAACCTCATACCAAGAAATACCACAAGCAGAACTATTGAGTATAGCGGGAACAAATAAACGGTCACCAAGGTAAAAAGTAGACCGGGTAAACGGAATGAAGCGATTGTAAGTTTTCTATTTTGCTCATTCTTCAACAGGGAATACACTGCCCCGTAGACAAAAAGAGGGAATGAAAGTACGGCTGGTATTAAACAAACCAGATCCTTCATCATGTACGCGGTGAGTATTGCGGCCGCCATGAGCACAGTAGAACATACCAAAGAAACCTGTTTACCGAGAAAGATTGCAGTCGTTTTTTCCCCGGCTTTTCGGTCACCTTCGATATCCACAATTGTTGTATTGATGAAGACCGCGCTGATACTCAAAAAATAAGGGATAAACTTAATAAACATCGCCATGTCAAAAGACCGAACAAGCAGCCAGCCAACTGCGAAGTTGATCACCCCGTAACCAAAGCCATTGGAAAGTGTATCGAGCAGGGGCTTGCCTTTTAATTTAACCGGTGGTAAAGAATAGAATACGCCGAGTAAAAGCGAAATACCGATGAAGATCAGAAAAAGATAGGAGAACTTTAAAGCAAGCAGAATCGCCACAATCCACAGCAAAACCATTTCGATGTATGCGTATCTGACCGGCACATAACCTTCAGAAAGCAAAAATAGCTTCTTGTTGATTCTATCAGTTTCTCTATCAGTTATCTGGTTGAGTATATACACACCGCCCATTAAGGCAGTATAGATAACCAAACCCAAGAGAATATCAGGAGTGAAACCACGCTTCTGCTGCGCAAGGTAAGTGCCGATGAGTAAAAAATTCCAGCAAGGGATAAGTATGAGTGGCCTTAAGATAAAAAGGTAATCAAAAGGATTGGATCTAAACATCCATGTCTTGCTATGCTTTATTGACTTTACCTGAACGGAGGCACTTCGTACATACAAGCATCTTTTTTACTTTTCCATCGATCTTCGCCCTCATGCTCTGCAGATTTATCTTGAATTTGCGCTTAGTGATATTATGTGCGTGGCTGATATGGCCACCGCTCTGAGCATGTCTCTCGCATATCGCACATTTTCTCGCCATAAATCTCCTTTCTTTACCATTATATTTAATAAACCCATGATGTCAACAAGATATTGAACGATATGCTCAATTGACATAACTCCAATCCTTCATATAATAGGTTAATGTCAATCGAGGAAAATATTGCACAACTCAGGACAAGAATTATCAATGCCGCGAGACGAACAAAAAGAGACCCCGATAACTTACACATTGTTGCAGTCAGCAAAACCGTACCGGTTCCCAAAATCGAGCAAGCCCTCACCCATGGCATCACGATCCTTGGCGAAAACCGTGTCCAAGAAGCTAAAACAAAATATGCCATTATAAGCGATCGAGTAACCTGGCATATGGTAGGTCATTTGCAGACCAATAAAGTCAGGGATGCGCTCAAAATATTCTCACTCATTCACAGCCTTGATTCCCTGCATCTCGCCCAGGAGATCGAAAAGAAAGCAAGTGCGCCAATTGATTGTTTAATCGAAGTAAATACCTCACAAGAATCAACGAAATTCGGCATCGAACCTGAAAATGCCATTGATTTTTATGAAGCGCTCAAGGACTTCAATAATATAAAGATCAGGGGGTTAATGACCATTGGTCCGGGTTGGGCGATCCAGGATAAAGAAGCGTCGCGACCTTGTTTTCGTCTTCTTGCATCGTTGAAAGTTAACATCGAGAAACAATGTAAGTGTTCTTTGCCAATCCTGTCGATGGGTATGACATCTGATTACGAAATTGCAATTGAAGAAGGCGCCAACATGATCCGGGTTGGCACAGCAATATTTGGACCAAGAGGATAACTGTTATGCCTAAACCGCGAGAATTAGGGATTGAAGATCTGAAAAAACTTAACCGCTGGCGAAGGTATCAGTCAACCCTATCATTGATTCTTTATGTTGCTTTAAAAAAACTTACTCCGTCAAATGAACTCAGAATAGAATACTCAATGAGTAAAGGGTTTTACTGTATTTTGTCAAATAAAATTCGTAAAGGACTCTTGAAAAAAGTAGAAGCGGAAATGAAAAGAATAATCAGGAAGAATGTTCCTATTAAAAGAAAAACACTGATGAGAAAACAAGCTATCAGATTGTTCAAACGACTCAAAATGGAAAGTAAAGTGACCCATTTAGAACACATCCGCAAACAACGTATTACAGTCTATTCATTGCTCAATAGGTATGACATCTTTATGATGCCGCCGCTTGAGACAACCGGCTCGGTAGACCTCTTCTATCTTAAATCATTTTCTCCTGGATTTATTATCGTCTTCCCAACGTGGCAGGATTCATCAAGGCTACCTGATTATGTTCCCCAACCAAAGCTAGCACGGATCTTCAGCGAGTATGAAGGTTGGGCAAGAATTCTTGGTATCAATGACCTCGGGCAGCTGAATTATGCAATAAGACAGAGCAAAGGTACTGAAATCGTTAAAATAAGTGAGGCTCTCCATGAAAAGAAAATCGTCTATATTGCCGACAGTATCGTTAAGAAAAAAAAGAAACTTGTCTTAATTGCCGGGCCAAGCAGCGCGGGTAAAACAACCTTTACAAAAAGGTTGGCAATTCAGCTTTTTGTAAATGGAATAAAACCACTGATCATTTCCGCTGACGATTACTTTCTCCCACACAGCCAAACGCCAAGAGACGAATTTGGTGGTCTTGACTTCGAATCCATTAATGCGGTCGACATACCTCTTTTGAACAACCACTTACTCAGAATAATAAAAGCGAATAAGGTACGTATACCGAAATTCAATTTTCTAACCGGTCGAAGAAATAAGGGCAGCGAGACCCTCTTACCTAAAGATGGTATTATATTACTTGAGGGTATACATTGTTTAAATGAAGATTTTACGCGCCGCGTGCCAAAATCGCTCAAGTTTAAGATCTATGTCAGTGCTTTAACGCAACTCAATATCGATAACCATAATCGGGCGTCAACGACTGATATTCGTATGATCAGACGTATTGTGCGCGATACCCATTTTCGCGGTTACAAAATAAGGGGTGTTCTGCAACATTGGGGCAGTGTCCGTGACGGCGAAGAAAGAAATATCTATCCCTATCAAGAGGAAGCTGATGAGATATTCAATTCGGCGCTCATATATGAACCGGCCATTCAGAAAAAATTCTGTCTACCAATCCTTAAGCGCATAAAAAAGGACTACCCTGAATATGAAGAAGCCAAGCGCCTAATTGACTTCCTCAATCTCTTTGTTGAGGTAAATGAACGATGGATACCATCGAATTCCATATTGCGGGAATTTATCGGTGGTAGTTCATTCATCTATTAGACCCATTTCATAGAATGTGGATTGACACAATCATTTTGCTGGATATAATACAGCATATAAGTATTAGGTTCTATATGTAAAACTGATGCTGCATACTAAATGCCTGCGAATAAGTATTGAAAATTCGAGCATCATAACCTAATAACCAACTTCCAGTTAGTTAGCCGGGGTGGTGGAATTGGCATACACATACGTTTGAGGGGCGTAGGCCTTCGGGCATGGGGGTTCAAGTCCCCCCTCCGGCATACAGGAGGCATACATGTTTCAATCATTTATTTTAATATTCTGTTTAAGCAACCCGATGACCGCTACCAGATATACGACTAATTTAGACGGTAGTATCCATCAAGAACAAATTATCCTGGAGCATGATGTGATAGGTAGAACCCCACCGCAGCAGATGCCAGGATGGCCAAATATAATGGGAACTCATCCAAATTATAAACCGAGTGGTGTTAGTCTGGCTGATATCGATAATAATGGTACCCTTGAGATCATCGCTGGTTCGACTGACAATACAGTACATGTATGGGATTACCAGGGCAATGAATTGACTGGATGGCCAATTACCCTACCGGCTATAGTCCAGGCAAAGGTCGCGGTCGGTGATATCGACGATAATGGCGACATGGAAATAATCATCCCGGCACGCAATGGATATGTCTACGTCTATAACCATGATGGAACAAGTTTTACCGGTTGGCCGCAAAATGCAAACGGTGTTCTTGGACTCGTTGCTCCATCTCTCTTTGACCTTGACAACGATGGAGACCTTGAGATCATAATGCCGCAAATGCAATCTGGACAACCAGGTCATGTATATGTATGGCACCACGATGGGCAGATCTATACTGGCTGGCCACAAAATACTGATTACCTTGCCGTTGCTACACCAGCAGTCGCTGACATCGATAATGATAGTCTCTATGAAATCGTCGCTCTTTCTTATCGTTCGGTTTATGTTTGGGATCAAAACGGCAATATCAAACCCGGTTGGCCCAGACTCAATGTTGCTGAAGGCATGAGCTATGCTCAACCGGTCCTGGCTGATCTTGATGATGACGGTGATCTCGAAGTACTCCATTCATACTATACGAGCGGACAAAGCTATGTTGGTATTTATCACCATGATGGCACAAACTTTACGAGTTGGCCGCAAACCTATCCAGGTCCTCAAGCCTACACAACGCCGGTTACTGCTGATATTGACAATGATGACGACCTCGAAATTTTTGGTGGTGGTCATTCATCCTATCTCGGCTGCCGTCACCACAACGGAAATCAGGTATCAGGCTGGCCTGTTCTCGTTAATATGTTAGAATGTTCACCGATTGTTTTTGATCTTGATAATGATGGTGATCGGGAAGTCCTGGTCGGAGACAACTTATCGCCTGGTAGCTTTTACGCATATCATGGTGATGGATCCGTGGTCACGGACTGGCCGATTCCAACTACCGCTGCAACCATGGTCAATAGTGCGGCAGTCGGTGACGTGGACCTTGATGGCGATATTGAGATCGCGCTCGTTGTTCTCGATGGCACAGTCAATCTCTGGACACTCGATAGTATCCCTTATCACGGTTATCTAACTGATTGGGGTACATTTTTCCATGATATATGGAATACTGGTTGGTTGCATCCGGCACCGCCTCAAAACTTAGGAGCGGTTGTTGGTGCAGACTATATTACCCTTTTATGGTCGGCAAATTCTGAGCCGGATATTGCTGGCTATAATGCATACCGCGCCGATGTATCAGGTGGACCCTATATCAAGATCAACACTGTACTCATCACCGACACGACCTGTACTGACACGACGGTCATACCCGGGAATGGCTACTACTACTGCGTGACCGCTCAGATCAAAGCTCTGGCCGAATCTCGTCTCAGCAATGAAACTTTTGCTTTTGTTGGTGTCCGGGAATATCAGTCAAATCAACTTTCCAAAATATCCGCAACACCAAATCCTTTTACAGAACATCTTTTACTCAATATACCAGATGGTCAGTCTGCGCAGATTCACATATATGATGTTAAGGGTTCGCTAATCCACAAGCTTGAGGGTATTGGACCGCTTTTATGGAAACCCGAGCGCACCTTACCTGAAGGCGTCTATTTTGTTTTCATCAAAGCAGCTAATAATGTGGCGGTAAAGAAAATAATAAAACTCGACTAAGACTTCTTTCCTCTATCAACTATACGCTATTAGCCATCAGCTATTGGCTATCTGCCGTGCTACTCGTAGCACACGGAGAGCGAGGGATTCGAACCCCCATGGGATTGCTCCCGGCGGTTTTCAAGACCGCTGCCTTACCGTTAGGACTAGCTCTCCAAATGGATAGTTATTAGGTTTAGGTTAGGATGCTAGATATAATCATTTCAAGCTTCTGTGACCAAACCTATCTTCCATCTTTTCCAAAGTATATCTGTTTCACACAATTTGTCAACGCGTTATATCCTTGACTGGATTTAAATCATAGGTATAATGATGAAGATTGGTTTAGAATTTATGTATTTGTGCTTTGGTATTATTTAGATTTCAGTGCTTTGAATTTAGGATTTACCGAGCGGTAACGAGGTTCAATTGGGGGATCGTTCAATGGTAGGACGGTTGTCTCTGGATCAACTGATCGGGGTTCGAATCCCTGTCCCCCAGGTGGCTTATGGCTAATAGCAGATAGCCAATGGCTTATTGTGGATGGCGGATAGTTTATGTAATGAAAGGATGAATAATGGCATTCCGATTTGAGAATTTGGAAATATGGAAACTGGCAATTGAGTATGGAGAGAAGATTCACCAATTAATAAAGAAGTTTCCTAAATCGGAGATGTTTGGTTTATCTGCTGATCTAAATAGAGCGGGTATTTCAGTTTCGTCCAATATTGCTGAAGGTTCAGGCAGTGAAGGTAATCGTGAGTTCAAACGATATCTTGGAATTGCCAGAAAATCGATCTTTGAAACCGTATCACAATTCGTTATTGCACGAAGGAGGAAATATATTACTGATGAGGAATTCCATAGTGCGTACTGTGATGGTGAGTTATTGGTGAAAAAAGTCAGTGCTTTTCGGAATAGTTTGAAGTAATGTTTTCTTTTATTTGCTATTAGCCATGAGCAATACGCTGTTGTGTGCTTTGCACACAACAAGGAGAGGTGGCCGAGCGGTCAAAGGCACCCGCTTGCTAAGCGGTTTCTCGTCGAAAGATGGGACGGGAGTTCGAATCTCCCCCTCTCCGTTGGCTAATGGCATATAGCTAATAGCGTATGGTTTATGGTAAATATTGGCTTGATGAATCAAGCAACTACAGATGGGTTTTGTAGTTGTCCGATTTATCGGACACAGCCCAATGAATTGGGCAACTACGATTATGAAATGAGATTGCTATATGAATAACCAGAATAAAATCAGAGTGAGAATGGCACCCAGCCCAACCGGGTTTTTCCACGTTGGCAGTGCGCGCACTGCTCTATTCAACTGGCTCTTTGCAAAATACCATAAAGGTAAATTCATTCTCCGGGTTGAAGATACTGATGTTGAAAGGTCGTCTGAAGAAATGATAAAGGTTGTTTTGGATGGTATGACCTGGTTAAGCATGGATCAATATGAAGGACCTTATTATCAATCCAAACGCACGGACTTTTACAAGAAATATGTCGATAAATTAATCGAGGATGGAAAGGCCTATTATTGCTATTGTAACCCTCAGGACTTAGCAGGGGAAAGAAAAGCTGCTTATGCGAATAAACAAGACTGGAAATATGATCGGAGATGTCTCTCTCTTAATGCGGCTGACAAGAAGAAAAAAGAGGAATCAAACACACCAAGAGCAGTTAGGTTTCTCATTCCCGAACATAGAGTAACATATAAAGACATTGTATACGGTGAAATCTCAAAGGATTCAAAAGATATCGAAGATTTTGTAATACAGCGTGCTAACGGAAAACCTACCTATAATCTCGCCTGTGTCATTGATGATCATGAAATGAAAATAACTCACGTGATCAGAGGAGCTGACCACATAGCGAATACGCCCAAGCAAATTCTCTTATATGAAGCGCTCAACCTTCAGAAACCTGAATTTGCTCACTTACCTCTAATCCTTGGTCAAGATAAGAGCAAACTATCAAAACGCCATGGTGCAGTATCACTTACCTGGTACCAAGAACAAGGGTTTTTACCAGATGCCGTGATCAACTATCTTGCATTACTTGGATGGTCTCCAGGCGACGATCAAGAAGTATTTATGAAAGATGGCAAACTAGACAAAGAAATGTTAACTGAGCGATTCACGCTTGAAAGGATAAGTTCATCTAATGCAGTCTTTGACACTACAAAACTCGAGTGGATGAATCAGCAATATATAATGCAATTACCTCGATCCCATTTTAAGGACCTATTAAAACCCTTCATTACTAAATATGATTTGATGACTGCACAGGAAATGGAAAACAAGACAGACTGGCTTCAGGAAGTATGTGATCTAATGCAACCTAGACTAAAAGTTCTTAGCGATATAGACAAACAAGGAAGATTTTTTTTCAAAGAAGATTTCAAGTATGACGAAGTTATTAAAAAGCATCTTGATGAAAAAACGTTAACCACAATGGAGAAATTCTTGGCGGAAATGAAAAGAATAGAATCCTTTGAACAGGAACCTATTGAGTTAGCTCTGCGAGGTTTCGCAGATGATAACAGTATCAAAGCAAAAGAGCTGATCCATCCTCTCCGTGTTTTTACCACGGGTAACACAGGAGGACCACCACTCTTTGCTACTCTGGAGCTGATCGGCAAAGAACGGTGTATGAGCCGCATTGAAAAAATATTGAAACAGAACCAGGAGAAATGATGACAACAAAAGAACAACCAAAACAAGAACGTCTAGAAGCCTATTTGAGCTTTCCGGCATTTCTCGCTATTGTGTCCTCATCAGTCGAGGTTTTCAAGAAAGAAACTCTTGGTTACCTAATTGGTATCAAAGCTGATAACAAATTCATGGTTGAGTATGCAATACCCTATCAGACTGCTGAGAGCACGGCAACCCACGCCACAATAGACGAAGGTAGGGTTAATAGAGTCAATGATATTCTAAACAAATTGTCGGAAGGTCTTGAATACATCGGAGACTTTCATTCCCATACTATCTACGGCGAATGTCCGGGTACGGTGATTCCTTCGAATACTGACTTGATGTCAACAGTACCTGGCGAATTGAATATCATATGCGCAGTGAATTACAAGAAAAGGGCTGTTAATTGGCACGAAACCTCACGTGGGATTCTCGCCGGGACGGTTGGCGAATACCGGATTGAAATCGGTGGTTATTATGTTGCCGAAGCGCATATCGGAAGAAGTTATCAACGGGTTATTGTCAAATGTACTTCGGTAACTGGTATCCATGATGATTAACACGGAAATAATAGGTATTGGAATTGATCTTGTCGAGGTCAGCAGGATAAAACAGGCCGTTACTACTAAAAAAAGATTCCTGGAGCGCATATATTCGAAACATGAGATAAAATTATCTGACCGAGGTAAGTTTCGTTACGAAGAACTGGCCGGTAGATTTGCGGTTAAAGAAGCCATCCTAAAAGCGATAAAAACCGGCTGGCGCCGTGGTGTACAATTCAAAGATATCGTTGTATTAAATGAAAAATCTGGTGCGCCTTATGTAACCCTAAATGGCAAGGTAAAAAAGATCGCCGACTCGCTCGGTGTAAAGAATATTTTTGTCAGTATAAGCCATACAAAAGATCTGGCAGTTGGTCTGGCTATTGCTACCAGGTAAACGAGAGATCAGGAGGATAAATGCGGAAAATAGTTTTCTTATTTGATGGACAAGGGGCCTTCAGACCCGGCATCGGGGAAGAACTCTGCACAAAGTATGCTGAAGCAAAGGAACTCATAGATAGAAGCAGCACAGTGCTAGGTTACGACCTTACTGATCACCTCTGGGGTGATGTTGCAAAGGACACGAGCAGTAAAACAAGTATTGCTCAACCGGCGATTAGTTCGATTTCGCTCGCCTATGCTGAGGTGCTGAAAGGCTTTGGACTTGCTGGTGAGGTATCATTAGGTCATAGTCTTGGTGAAGTCACCGCGCTTGTCTATTGTGGCGTTGTTTCCTTTGAAGATGGTATCCGGATCATAAAAAAACGTGGTGAAGTTATGGAGAAAGCCGGCAAACAAGGAACCATGATGGCCGTGATCGATATTGCTGAAAAACCGCTCACTGAGATCTGCAAACAGGCATCAGAAGAAACTTCCGAGCCTGTGGTTGTCGCTAATATCAATACGCCGAATCAAATCGTCATATCCGGTTCGACAACGGCGATAGGAAAGGCTGCCCAACTGATAGCAAAACAACACGGACGCGGTATTCCACTGAAAGTCGGTGGCGCCTGGCATAGCCCTTACCTTGAAAATGCAGCAACTGAGTTTTCCGGGTTTCTCGATAGCATAGATTTTCAAACACCGACCTCAAAATTCTATTCTGTCGTTGAGCAGGAAATAATAACTGACAAAGCAATGATTTCCGACTCCCTGAAACGGCAAATGCTCTCATCGGTTGATTGGGTTTCTGCCATAAACAATATTAAAAGCAAAGGTCATAAAGTATTCTGCGAGATCGGACCAAGCAAGATATTAAAGAACCTTTTGCTCAAAATAGATATGAACCTGAAAGTCGAATCTACTGCTCTTTTCAGTGATCTGGAAACCCTCGTGAAGAGCTTCTGATCCCCGGTCTCATAGTCATTGCTCGCCCCGTTAAATAACAATTCCAGAAATGACCAAACATTTTCCTGTGGATTTATTTAACGGGGCGAGCGTCAGCGAAGCAATCTCCGACAATAATGAATAAACCGCAGATTGCCACGACCGCTTACAGCGGTCTCGCAATGACCAGAACGAAATCCGATATGGATACTATATCCCATTGTAGTCATAGAAAACCGGAGAGGAACCAAACCTGGATATCATTGACATCATACCCATTTTCTGCTATTATTAATACATGAATATCATCGTTCCAGTAGCTGGCGAGGGTACGCGCTTACGACCTCACACCCACACACAACCTAAGTGCCTGCTTTACGTTGCGGGAAAACCCATATTAGGGCACATTCTCGATGGCTTCAAAGGATTCAAGATCTCAAACCTTGTTATTGTCTTCGGTGCAAGAGGTGATTCGATCATTGAATTCTGCAAAAAGTACTCATTTAACTTCAAGTTCGTAGCTCAGGAAAAGCGTCTTGGGTTAGGACATGCAATATATGCCGGTGCAAAAGGACTCCAGGGACCAACTATGGTCCTCTTGGGTGATACGATCATTGACTGTGATTTCAAAGATTTCACCAGCCGTACAACCAATATGCTTGCGGTCAAAGCGGTCAAGAACCCAAAACGCTTCGGGATCGTCGAAACTAAAGGACTTAATGTTATCGGCCTCGAAGAAAAACCATCCGTGCCCAAGTCAAATCTGGCAATTCTCGGTCTTTATTATTTCCAGCACATAGAACGAGTTCATAAAGCGGTTGCCTATCTGATGAAAAAAGGTATCAAGACTAAAGGAGAATATCAATTGACCGATGCGCTGAAACATCTTCTGGAAATCGACAATAGATTCAAGATCATGAAAGTAAATAAATGGTTCGACTGCGGAACCGCTGATGCACTAATCGAGACCAATCGTCACCTGTTGAAGAAAACGCATCATTTCAAGAAAAGAAAAAATACGATCATATTACTGCCGGTGCACATTAGTGACACTGCTCGAATATCTAATGCCATTATTGGCCCTAATGTTTCAATTGGAGAAGGTGTCACCATAGAAAATGCGTTGATCCGGGATTCCATTATAAACAAAGAAGCGTATATTCAAAATACGTTGCTCTCTGAATCAATCATTGGCGAAAAAGCCTGTATCAAAGGTCAGCTGAAAAAATTAAGTGTCAGCGATTCATCGACCATAGAATTCCCGTGATTCATCCTATACTGACTACTTTATACTGCCTGCTATCTAGCACCACCAACCTCAATCCTCCTGAAATTCAGGCTCTAATAGAATCAGGTCTCGAATATGCTTATATCGAACAATTCGACAGTGCTCAAATATATTTTGATGAAATCATAGAATCCTACCCGGACAATCCTGCAGGATATTTCTTCAAAGCAGCACTCGTCCAACTCAAACTGATGGACCAATGTCAGTTCACTGGTGAAAAACAATATTTAACACTGATCAAACAAGCGATTAGATACGCAGAGGTAATACTCGACAAAGAAGATAATCTGTGGGCTGAGTTCTATTTAGGAAGCAGCTATACATACCGCGCCGTTTATGAGGGACTGAAAGACAATTATTTCGAGACCTTTAAATATGGTATGAAAGGTGGTAAAATACTACAGGATATAATCAAGAAGGACTCGACATTTTATGATGCTTATTTAGGAGCCGGTTCGTTTGAGTATTTTTGGGCTCGCGCCGCACGCTATCTGCCATTGCTCAGACTTGGCGGCGGTAATGTGGATGAAGCATTAAGGAAACTCCACATTGCCGCTGAAAAAAGCCTCTATTCTAACCGCACTGCGCAGAACTCACTGGTCTTCATCTACGGTGAAGAAAAAAATTACGCCATGGCCCAGAGTTTCATTGATAGCTTACTTACACTATATCCTGAGTCGAAGACATTTCTGTGGAGTAAGGCAAACCTTGAATTCAAAAAAGAGAAATACATCACTGCAACTTCCCGATACAATGAATTGCTGTCGAGATATAATGCGGAAGAAAACAAGAACTACTCGAATATCGCTCAATGCAAGCTTGCGATCGGAAAATGTCATTACAAGTTAGGCGAGAAAGATGAAGCACGCGAAGCACTAAAGGATGTAGTGCGTCTAAAACCACATTCTGATGAGTATCCTTTAATAAAAGGGTACTGCCGTGAGGCATATGGCTTACTCAGCCGTATTTTCTAAACTGCAGTACTCACCCCTGGGGTTAATACTGTTCGAGCGAGCGCAGCGCTTGTCCGCTATGTCGTATAGAGGAAGTCGATAATAAAGTCATATTGTCATGTTGTAAATATCGAGTCTATCGAGATGTTGAAAATATCGAATGTAATGAGATGCACCGTCCCCAGTGGCCAATGGAGCCTGCCCCGTATAATGGCAAAGCTATTATATCGGGGTCATTCTCTGGCGAGCTTGTCCTGAGTTATATGCCGAAGGGACCAGGGAATCCAACAGATAAAATAATCTCATCATGAAAAAATTACTCCTCATTAGTTATTATTGGCCACCCCTGGGTGGTCCGGGATCTTTGAGACCTGTCAAATTTACAAAGTACTTACCTGATTTTGGCTATGAGCCTACCATTCTTACGAGAAAAAGTATCCCTTATCACAGCATGGACAAAGAACTGGGCGATCAAGTCAAACACATAAGAATAATAAGGACTGAATCAATAGACCCGGCGCGCCTACTCCATATTATGGGCATGCGTCATTATCGACCGAGACCATGGCATCTACCAGCAAAACAAGTCATGAATTTTCCCGACCACAAGATTCTCTGGCTGCCGTTTGCATTCAACGCTGCGCGTAGGATCGACTTTGATTATATCTTTGTCACGGCACCGCCGTTCAGTGCATTTCTCAGCGGCTACTATCTTGCCCGAGCTTCATCAAGACCACTGATCCTCGATTTCCGTGATGCATGGCTGGAGTTTCCTTTTTTACCTTATAAAACCAGGATGAAAAAAGCATATGTTTCACACTGGGAAAAGAAATTAGTAGATTTTGCATCTTTGATCATTGTCGTCGATGAAAATATCAAAGAGAAACTGCTTAAAAGATATCCGTCTGTTCAGGAAAAAGTTTTTGTCCTGCCAAATGGTTATGATCCTGACGATTTCATTGTCTCTGAAAAACCTCGAACATTTACCTTGTCATATCTCGGTACGATCCGTGAAGAAAGAGACCCCATGAATCTTCTAAAAGCAGTCAAACAACTTATTGCCGAAAAGAAGATCAATAGTCAGGATATAAAACTCAAATTTATTGGTCACATCGAAGATAAATATCTGCGCGAGATAGCCAAGTTGCCATCTGCTACAACATTTGGGCATCTCCCCTATACCCAGGCAATTAAAGAATTCTCTTCTTCACATCTTGGCATCATGATCACTACGGGCAGTAAATACTTCTTTCCTTCGCGTCAGAATGAATACCTTGCATCTGGGCTGCCAATACTTATCTGTGGTAGGTCAAAAGGGATGCATTTACTCGAGCAAGCCTTTGAGCAAGGCTATCCGGGTTGGATTTATGAATATAATGATATTCAAGGTATGAAAGAAAAAATCATTGAATTGTATGGTGAATTCAAAAAAGGGCATGCTGTCAAAGGCGTGACCCCGTATAAACAATATACACGCCAAAACCTCACCAAAAAACTCACAGAACTCATTGGGAAAATCAAAGGATAAACCTTTGATAAGTTATTAAGTAACTAAGTAATTGAGTTATT
>CBFDDH010000035.1:0-24038 GCA_965603515.1 uncultured bacterium | reverse complement strand
AGCAGCTGGGCTGCTCCGTCCCTGCAAACAAATCTGCGCTATGTTATCTAAATGGTGAATATAAAGGAATATACTATCTTTCAGAACATTTAGGCAGAAAACAATGGGAAGAACACCTTGGCCACCAACAGTTTGATTTTGCAAGATTTAAAAGTACATCTGACCCGGATTCTGTAAAAAACTACCGGGAATTCATCCTCTTAAAAACACCAAAGCATTTTAAACATACAAAACTGCAATTTTTAAAAACCTACAGACCACAAAATTGCACCCTGGAAATAGACGTCGATCCGCTCGAAGTCTTCTAATAAATACTGTTAAAGGGTTTAGGTTTATCCGCTCTCGGAGAGTAAGGCTCTTCAGAGGATGCTGGAAACTAGGATTTAGAAAATAGATTTGACAATGATCTGAAAATCTGTGATAATCGACTGATTCCTTACATAGTAAAGGTTATAATAGTCTTTCTCTTGCTGAGTAAGGGTTTTTCTTTTTTCCCTAGTTTTCATCTGCACGAGCCCAGTCAGACCGGGTTTATATATAGGATGGAATTCGCTCGGTTTGAACTCAGTTATTTCAGAACCGACAATACTGAGCTTCCCGGTGAACACCGAATAATATAATGGGATATATTTCAGCAAACCAATACCGCCTTTGAACATCTCAATTACTATCGGTTTTCCAGCGTGACCGATGATCTCCCTGGTCACCAGCTTAGCAGAACAAATGAAATTAAACAAAACCAAAGGCAGGGTAAGGATAACCACAAAACCACTGAACAAAACATCAAAAATCCTCTTAACCATTAGATCCAAAGGATCAGCAACACCGGAAATAGATAATAGCGGAACCGTGTCTATATCGTCAACCGATGACTTGGCAACAAGGTATTCAAGTTCATGAGGAACAATCCTATAATTCACGCCACTACCTTGAGCCAGAATTATTGTCTCAAGGATCTGTGCGTTGGTCAACCGGTCAGATGAAAAAATAACCTCATTTATCTTCTCAACTCGTATAACATCCCTTACACTATCAATTGTAGCAAGTACCTCAGTGCCGTTGATCTGCTGACCAATGCAATCCTCATCAGAATCGACGAAACCACAAATCTCAAATTGCATGTCGGGTCGTTTCTGAAGTTGCTTGAGTATCCTTTTACCTTCTTTACCTGCACCGACAATAATCGCTCGGTTCATCTTTGCCAAAGGTCCTTTTTTAGATAGGGGTCCAATAACTCGATAGAGGATACGCCACAAACTCAGGATTACAAGGATAAGCAGGAAGGAAATTAAAACAACAACCCGGGAATAAGCAAATGATTTGAAAAAATAAGTGAATGTCGAATTGATTAAAAGACCAACAATACTACTCCAGAGAATTGGTTTGAGGTGATATCGACCTTTGCGGTGGTACGCACCAAACAAGTAAATACAAACAAGCCATATGAATATATAGATCGGTATTATGATACAAAAGCGTTCAAGTGAATAATGGGGAAGCCAAATTCTAATCGCCAGAAGACTGCTGAAAAATATGAGAACGAAATCAATAAAAGGTGAACTCAGATTTTTCAAAATTCGCCAGACGTAAGCAAAAGAAGCCCTGGTGTAGATACCCAATGCCAAAACTAAACGCAACAATAATGAGTAATGAGACTTAAAATGTTTACTGGTAAAAATGAGCATTGCAGCGTAGAAATTGGATACAAAAGAAAATTCGCTCTTTTTCGTGCTTTCACCCTTATAGTGTATCGCCTTTGTCTCAGGGGTATAGGATATGTTCCAGCCTTGCTGTTTGATCTTGAAACAAAGGTCAATATCCTCGCCATACATGAAATAGTCCTCGTCAAAAAATTCAACCGCATCGAGAACATGCTTTCTTACAAACATCAAGGATCCAGGAAGAACATCAACCTCACTTGGTATATCAGGATCAAGATAGGTCATATTGTAACGACCAAAGAGCCGGCTCCTTGGGAAAATCCTACTAAGCCCAAGGATTCGCGTGAATGCCACCCATGGTGTGGGAAAACTCCGGCGACTCGCAACCTGGTATGAGCCATCAGGATTAATTAATTTGCAGCCAACCGCGCCAACTTTCTGGTGTTCCTCAAGGTGTTTCTTCAAAACAATCATGGTATCTTCCTGTATTAAGGTATCTGGATTCAGAATCAGAACATATTGCCCCTTGACCTTTTGCAATGCCTGGTTATTTGCTTTTGAAAATCCCAGGTTCTTTTTGTTCTCAATCAACTTGACGTCAGGGAACCTCTTTCTAATCATTGCCTGGCTGCCATCGACTGAGGCGTTATCAACTATGAAGATTTCCAACCTGAGATCATGTTTGGCGCGTTCAATCGCCATAAGACATTGCTCAAGGAACGCCTTAACATTGTAGTTGACGATTACAATCGAAATGTCAATAGCCATTATCGCCGAATTATACGCATCTGCCTAATCAAGTCAAGGATAGCTCTATTGCTTCACTTAATGACATACAGGTATAATCTGTTTTCAGGTAAATAACCCTGTATTTCCCACCCTTCAAATGTCCATACGTAGGAAACAATGCGTGTTCCTGACTTCAATTCTCTGAGCAGTTTGTCTTTCAGCTTTTCGTTTGCCGGACGGAATAAGAACAACGTTACGATAGTAGCATCGCTAATATTTTTCTTGAAAAGATTACCAAATTTGACACGCGCGCGCTTCACCTGACCAGATACCAGAATATTCAACCAAGAATAAATGAATCTGGATGGATCGGCCTCAATGCCAACTGCTCTTGCACCATAGACCCTGGCTGCAGCAATCAAAATTCTACCATCACCACTGCCCAGGTCGTAGACGATATCATCTTCGCTGATCTCGGCGAGTTCGAGCATCCTGCAAACATATTTTGTGGGCGTGGGATCATAACCTGCACCAATCAGCAAAGTCCAGTATTTCCAGATTACATAGAAAACAAAGACAATTGCCAAAATAAGTAAGAATTGCATAATCTATCTGTTTAGTATCGCTAAGATTGCTTCGTCGCTGCGCTCCTCGCAATGACAAACTTTGCTCGTCATTGCGAACCCACCGCAGGTGGGTGTGGCAATCTCTAGAATACTCACTACTTGTTTTTCAAATGCCGGTCCACAAATTTCAGAATAAACTCCAATCTCTTTTCCCGACGCCGGGGTGAGCCATGACGTGACAAACCGTGAGGTTCTAAGGGAAAACGGACCATTTCAACATCTCTTTTTAGGATCTTCAAGGCAACAAAGAGTTCTTCACCCTGGCTTATCGGACAACGGTGGTCCTGCTCACTATGGATTATGAGTAATGGCGTCTTTATCTTGTTTGCATATTTCAACGGTGACATATCCCAGTAGAACTGCAGGTTATTTTTTTCCCAGAGGTGTCCTCGAAATTCTTTATGAAGTGAAAATCCGAAATCCGTACTAAAAAAAGAGATCATATTTACAACACTTCTCATCGTTACCGCTGCTTTAAAAATGTCGGTATGCCCAATTATCCAGTTAGTCATGAAACCACCATAGCTGCCGCCCATAACCGCCATCCGTTTCTTGTCGATATATTTCCGCTTGGTTAGTGAGCTTACAGCCTTCAAAATGTCTTTCGTATCTGGTATACCCCATTTATTGTGCAGGTCTTTGGCGAATTTCTCGCCGTACCCGACGCTACCGTGTGGATTAGAATAAAATACAATATAACCATTTGCAGCGAGGACCTGGAACTCATGGAACATCGTATTACCGTATGCAGCATGTGGGCCACCGTGGATCTGAACTACTAAGGGATATTTCTTCTTTTTATTGAAACGTGGTGGTTTGAGAACCCAGCCTTGGATTTCATCTCCTTTATCACCTTTGAACCTAAAATCCTCTGGCTCTGCAATAAAATGGCTCCTGGAAAAACGCCGGTTAAGGTCAGTCAATCGCTTAAGCTGACCACTGATCAGTAAATATAGATCACCCGGATTGACCGACGTACTAATCGCCAAAGCAAATCTGTTTCCACCGTTATAGTCAAATCCATAAATGACTTCTTTATCACCCCAAATCTTAATAATTTTCTTTTTTGCGACGTCAATACCATACAGTTTCATATCACCATTATCTGTAATATGGTAATACACAAACCTCCCATCTTTTGAGAAAATCGGATTAGTTCTCGCATAATGCCCAAGATCATCGACAACATAACCAGGTGCAGTCCGGTCAAATGACTTGGTAATGTTTACTGTCTTACCGGCTCTTACTGACACCATCCAGAGATACAGTGTCCGCCACCCAACGAGTTGATCTGGATACGTATGACCGATATAGACAATATGCTTGCTATCTGGAGAAAAAACCGGTACCCCCTTGGGTCCAGCTGGTGCTTTGAGTCTTCTTTCTCGCCGTCCATTAATATCTACTATATAGAGGTCATCATAAAGCAATTTTTCTTCGAAATGCTCGTTACGGTTCGCAACAAAGACGATCTTTTTCCCATCCGGCGAGACGCTAGGCGCACCGTCACCATTTTTACCAAAGGTCAGCTGTTTCATCTTACCAGATCTGATACTGACCCGCCAAATGTGCATCTTTTCCCGAGGCAACATGCCCGTACCGTCTAATTTGTACCATGCTTTCTTAACGTAGTGGTACAATGGTGGTTTCCCTTTTTCAGGTATTCTTTCCTTATCTTCTTTTCTCTGGGCGAATTGGCACACGATGTATTTGTTATCTACAGTCCACCCATATTCGCCAAACATCCCCTTGACATCGGTGATGGCAAAGGCCTCACCACCGTTTACTGGTATTACCCATAGATTCTGCTTGGGCTCATTTTTCACTATTTCGGTCCTGATAAAAGAAATGAATTTGCCGTCTGGCGACCATTTAGGCAATTTTATGTTCTTATTACCTCGAATAAAACGGTGTATCTTACCTTTTTCCGTAACCAAATAAAGGTTTGAGAAATATTTATTCTTCTCACGATCCATCCACTCTACTGTATAAGCAACCATTTTGCCGCAAGGAGAAAGCGCTATTTCCCTTAAGAACTTCAGCCTATATAGATCTTCAATACCTACTGCTTTTTTCTTCATTATCTTCTCCCATATCCTTTATCGTCTGCAACTAAGATAGGTCACCAATTAATCAAAACAGCATCAACCAACTTATCGGCGGTTTTCCTCACCGCTTCCTCAATTGCCTTTTCTTCATCTGTAGAAAAGGTAGCCCAATCTGAAACATCCCCTTCCCAGAATACTTCGTTCTTAATTCGATCAACACAGCGTATTGAGTACTTAATAGTGATCTTATATTCAGTGACTGTCTGATCACTCGTATAAGTATGAGGACTCTTTGAGTATCCAGCAACTTTACCTTCAATAATAATGTCTGCACTGCTTTCATCGGTAATGTGTAATCCAGAACTACTGCGGAATGCATCCGTGACCGCATTCGTAGCAAGCTCATCAAGACCGGGCTTGAGCGTTCTATTCTCAAATAGTTTAACATGCACTTTCTGGAAATAGTCGGGTAAGAGCGAACGCGTCGAATAACTACAACAAGAGATGATTCCAAGAACCAGGAACCAAGCTCCAAGAACCAAGAGAAAACGATATTTGGAATTTGGAACTTGGAGTTTGGAGTTTTTCATTCCAGTATCTCCAGTCTTTTCTGAGCTTCGATGCCCCACGTATCCTGAGCTCCTCGTCGTCTGATAATACCATTATAGACTTTCTTTGCCTGTTCCAGCTCATCCATTAATTCAAATGCAATACCAGTCTTGTACTCTGCAGTCGGCGTCCACATTTCATCGGCTGGAAATAGATCAACGATCCGCAGGTACTGATACAATGCTCTACTAAAATCACCTTTTGCCACATAAGCCTCAGCTAACCAGTAGTAAAACGCAGGTGATGGCTTTGATTTAGCAGCATTGGCCAGATAATCGACAGCTTCCCTTGTGCGTCCAGAACGCAAGAACCCATAGCCAATCTCGAACTGCACATTCACTTCTTCATCACCTGAAGTCATGGGAAGTATTTTTCTTCCTGTTTTTACGACCATAGACCAGTTGCCGTATTTTTTATAGCATATCAATTGGTTCTGGAGCGCGTCCAAACGTAGATCATCATGTTTGCTCGCCACGTCATAATAGAAAGCAGCAGAATCAAATTCGTGTTGCAGATACTTTATAGTTGCGATCTTAAACGATGTTTTAGCGTATATCTCATCCTTTTTCAGATCATCAAAAAAGAGCTGGAATCGATAGAGTGCAGTATCTGCTTGACCTTTGGCAAAAGGTATCAATGCCCAGTTATAATAGATAATACCAGGTAATCGCTTATCAGCTAAACTTGTTAATGAATCATAGAGTACGGCGGCAGCTTTATACTTCTTACCTTCAATAAGGTATTCTCCATAATGGTTAAAATAATCATAATCGGGTTCTAGAGAATATTGAGATAAGAGTGAATCTACTTTGTGTTTTTTCCCGATATGAGCTAAACTGTGTGCATATATCCGAACAAGACTTGTGTCATTTTCAAATATATGAAGATCTAATGTTGTAATACTCTCGTATTTACCAGCCGAGAGGTAGCTATCCAATAACTTTTTATTCACGCGAAAGATAAAAACTGAATCTGAGGTAACATGCAAAAGGTCCTCATATATAGCGATCGCATCAAAGCCAAGTTTGGTAAAAGAATTTGCCAGGATAAATCGATACAACGGGTGCTTAACATTGGCAAGGATAAGGTCCTTTGCAGCTAACTGGTACTCCCCGTTAGCATAGCTCATCAATGCTCGTACTTTTCGTGTGAAGCTTTGGGTATTCTTGTAAATAAGATACGGCTTAATGACCGTGTATGCTTCACTTATCCGGCTATTACTAATGAGAAAATCACAATACAGTGAATCCAGAAAATAGTAATCCCCAAAGGCAAAGGTATCATGTAAAGACAGAAGACCCTCTTCGGTTATGGAATCTGGCATTATCGAGTCTATATTCACAGTATCAGGCAAACTTGTCATCACAGTATCTTGCCCAAGGTGTTCAATCAATAGTCTTAGTTCTTCCTCATCATCCGGGATAATTAAAGATTGAAAACTGAATTGCTCGTCAAGTAACTTGGCTTTTTTGTCGAATCCTGGGGTTGTCATTAGCTTCTCTATAATTCTTGTCAATTCATAACGATCAAAAAGTCTGCTGAGCTTGGCATACCGGTAGAGTAGATTCCCCTGGAGTTGTTCATGGTCTATTCTTGTGTATAACTGAAAAGCACTGACCGTATCGCCGGTCTCCAGCTGAAATTCGGTGAGGTATATCAGTCCTTTTGCTCCTTCGATCGATCCATAGATTTCCTTCTTTTCATCTGGATCATCAGTCATTAGAGCGCGAATTATTTTAACTGAATCGGTTTGAGTACATAAAGAAAGGATATAATCAGCTAACAAGAATCTGTTCTGCTGGAAAAGACCATAACCAACACGCTCAAATACTTTTGGGTCGTCGATCAAATAATCAAAGCGCTTGATATATTCAAGTGCAATACTATATGCTTCTGCATCATTCAAGTACAATAGAACCATCTGAATTATCTCTTTGCTTCGCCTGTCATGTTTGAAATCATCTAAAAATCGGTTCGCATGTGAAATCATATCTGCGAAATTACCCTGTATTTCATAAATTTTAGCCATATAATAAACCGCATCTGGAACATGTTCATCATAAGGTTCATCAGCCAACAAGTGGCTGAAATATATTTCAGCCAATCTATATTCGTTTTTGTTGAAAGCTTTTTCGCCGTTTATAAAATCATCGGTTCCAGTACCAAAAATAAAAATGCACCAAGCCAGCAAAATCAAGCTGGCGCGCTTGCTTATTTGTACTAACTTCATTTAGCTATAACCTCGAACACTCTGCTGCAAGATCCCTTCAAGTTTGTCTGCTGCGCTGTCCCAAGAAAATTTGCCCGCCCATTCTGACGCCGCCTTGGAGAATTTATCCCACTTCACATCATCATCCATGAGCTCAGTTATACGTGAGGCAAATCCACTGATATTGCCATACCTGTATAAAAACCCCGTTTTACCATCGACGACCACTTCACGCAAACCAGGGGAATCAGCACAAACCACTGGTGTACCACACGACTGAGCCTCGATTGCAGTCAATCCCCAGCCTTCTTTGACCGATGGTTGTACAATAACTCGTGCATTTGAGTATATTTCGTATTTTTCCACTTCGCTGACAAAACCGGTGAACCTGATATCAAGCTTCATCTTGTTCACCAATGCAGTCAACTCCCCTTTTGCATCGCCGTCTCCGACAATCACTGCATCGATATCGCGTTTCTTCCTTATCTCAGCCACTGCTTGAACAAAATGATCAATTGATTTGTATTTCTTAACCCTACCAACATAGGCAACTAAATTCTTTTGGCGCTTTATATTTAATGTTTTGGGCTTGGGAGGTATACCACAGTGAACCACATGTACTTTATTCCTTATCCCGATCGCCTTCAAATCTCCAGCCGTACTCTCAGAAATCGATATGAACTCCGAGTTTGTATAAAACCATCGTATAATACTCTCGGCTAAAAACACATAGCTTGCGAAAATGAAGTTCGTTTCGCGATAAATAGCTTTGCGGAAAAGATGCATGAGCATTGGTGTAACTTTTTTCCGTGTAAAAAGCGGCGAATAAAACGGTATCTTATTCAGATCATCGATTACTATGTCGATTTTATTATGTCTGAGTAAAGCACGCAAAGCACCAGGTACGAAGAAATTGAAATTCGAGCGCCGCCCAACTCTGTAAACCTCAAAACCATCCAGAACTTCATAACGGCATTGTTCTGGTGCTCGGCTGACCAGGAGTTTCACTCGGTGACCTCGCTTGATCAACCTTGAAAAAATCTCGTAAAGGTAGACCTCAGCACCACCAGCAAAGGGGTTTTTCCAGTCCTGCCAGTTAATAACCAATATCGTCATCGTGATCTTAATAGATTGAAAATGCGAAGTAGTCTGTGTTAAGTTTTCGCACGCCAATAATTGAGCAAATCCTCAAGGGTTTTCTCAAATTTGAATCTCGGTTTCCATCCTGTAAGGCTTGCAAACTTACTTCCATTGCCTACCAGAATGGGTATATCAACCTTCCTTATTTTCGAGGGATCCGTTTTAATCTCAAATTTCACCCGGGACAATTTCTGCATAACGGTCAAGGCTTGTTTGATAGTATACCCCTTATTTGAGGAAATATTGTATATATTTCCGGCCTTGCATTTCGATATCGCCAGTTTGTAGCCGATTATGATATCCTGGATATTCATGAACTCACGTTTTACATCTATATTACCGAGTTCAATTAAAGGTGGTTTCGTACCTTTTTCTATCTCCACGATCTGCGCTGCTACCGATGGCAAAACAAAGTCTCTTACTTGCCCCGGTCCAGTATGGGTAAAGGGCCTTAGAATCACGAAATCAAGACCATCAAGCGCATAGTTTTGACAAACCAACTCAGCTGCATACTTACTAACTGCATAGGGATTTTTCAGATCGATCTTGGTTGTCTCGGAAAGATCAGTACCACCACCATATACTTCACACGTCGACACAAGGATGAATCTCACCTCTTTCCTCAAACTTTTTGTCGCTTCCAGAAGATTAACTGTTCCTATCAGATTTGTATTATAGGTTAGGGGTGAATCACGAAATGATTTGGATACTGAACTGATGGCAGCAAGGTGAAAAACAATATCGGGTTGATGATCTTTGAGAACTTGCTTTGTCATTTCAAGGTTCATGATATCGAGTGGTACATATGAACCCTCTTTAGGTATGGTCAATGGATAAGATGTTGCAACAAGCTTATGAAGCCCTTCTTTCAACATCTTTACAACGTGTGAACCTACAAAACCCTCGCTCCCAGTAACCAGAATAGTTTTCATGCCAGCTTTTGGCGCCAGTACTCCAATAAATCACCTAGGGTCTGGTCAAATGGTATTATTGGTTTCCAACCAGTGGCTTTCTTGAATTTTTCGGCTGAGCCGACCAGCAACTCAACATCAGATGGTCTCATCCTCGATTGATCGGTTTCTACCTTTAGATCTACATTTGACAGCTCAATGAGTTTATCCAACATGTCCTTGATTTTTGTACCAACGCCTGACGAGATGTTGTATACCTCACCAGGTTCTCCTTTTGATAACGAGAAAGCGTAGGCTCTAGCCACATCACGAACATCAAGAAAATCACGTACCGTATCCAAGTTACCAACCTGGATCACAGGTTCCCGCTTTCCTTTTTCAATCTCAATGATCTGCTTGGCAAAATTCGAAGTCGCAAACACTTCCCCTCGACGTGGTCCAGTATGATTAAAGGCACGCGTCCTTACAATTTTCAAACCGTAGCTTTTAAAATATTGATAGCCCAAGAAATCCTGGGTTACTTTACTTACGCCATATGGACTGAGCGGCCTCAATGCATTTGTTTCTTTTATAGGTACCTCACCCGCGTAGACCATACCGTATTCTTCACTCGAACCGGCAATCTGTATACGTGAATCCAACTTAGCCGCTCTCACCGCTTCGAATACATTAAGTTCGCCAATTATATTGGTAGTGAGGGTTTCTTGAGGTGCATGCCATGAAAAAGGAACATAGCTCTGTGCAGCAAGATGGAAGATCTGATCAGGCTTTATCTTTGCGATAACCGTGTTCACTGCAAAGGCATCTCTTATGTCGCACTCAAAGAGTCGGATTTTATCCTGAATCCCTATAATATTCTGTCTATCTGAACGCCACCTTATCATTCCATATACTTCGTGTTTACCCTCATCCAGTAAATACTCGGCGAGGTGACTTCCTGCGAAACCGGAAATACCGGTTATTAGTATCCTCATCTATTCTCCTTGAAATTTAGCAGAAACGGCAAGTATCCAAGAGGATCGACTGCTTGTTGACGAAACCTCACTTCATAATGCAAATGTGGAGACGTCGATTTACCGGTTGACCCAATCGTCCCGATGACCTTACCACCAGCAATTCGATCATTGGATCTTACGGCAACAGAATTCAAGTGTCCGTAAAATGTTGAGTAATTGATATCATGTTCAACAATCGCATAGTTACCGAATATTGAATCCCATCCCACAGTTTTAACAACCCCCGAAGCTGCGGCGACGACCGGCGAGAAACGTACCGCGGCGATATCGATCCCAGTATGTTCAAGACTATAACTCCTTGAGATCCTACCAGACATGGGTAATAGCGCAGGTATATTTCCCGTGTTATTTGATGCCGATTCTATCTTGCGCGAATAATCGTGACTCATTTTATCCAGCTCGGGTTCAACCTCAGCTGGGGTTTCTTCAATACCTAACATTACTTTCAATTTCTTGTTGTGCTCTTCAGTACGTTCAAGGTTCTCCTTGATCTCCTGAAGTTTAGCAAATTCCCGCTCTATTTCCCTGTTACGACGCTTAAGAATAACCGTCTCCAGGGCTCCATAATACACTCTCGAATAATTGATCGCAATATACCCAAGAATGACAACCCCGATGAAAAAGAAGGCTACTCCTATCTTCAGCCATTTTTTTGAAACGAAGAGGTGCCTGGTCCTACCTGATTCAGTAGAGATCAGAACAACTGAGTAACCTTTATCCATGACTAAGCCAAGCCTTTCTTACCCACCGCAACCAATAACTTGATTACACCTTCAACATCACCAAGATCACAGTTTTCATTTGTAGAATGAATGTACCTTGTCGGAATCGATAACACACCGCTCAACACACCCTCTCTGATGATCTGTACAACTGCCGCATCAGTAGTACCCCTTTCAAGGACTTCGAGTTGATAAAGAGTATCTGTTTCCTTTGCATAGGTAACGAGTTTGTCTTTAACAACCGGGTTGGCAAGAAACATAGCATCCTTTACTTTTATTGCCGGTCCTTTACCAAGACCAACATCCATTTTTCGACACTCCGGCGTATCGCCAGTAGCCGTAACATCAACCGCAATTGCATAGTCAGGTGCGATTCCGTAAACACTTGTCCTGGCGCCTCTTAAACCAACCTCTTCTTGGACTGTAAAAACAAAGTACAGATCATCCTTATTCTCTTTGATTAGCTTCATAGTTTCGATAAGACAATAACAACCAATGCGGTCGTCGAGTGCCTTTGATGTCATTCGATTGTTTGCGATAACTGCTTGTTGGTAAAACGATGCGATATCGCCAATACTAATTTTGCTTTCAACTTCTTTTCTGTCTTGTGCATGAATGTCAATAAATAGGTTATCAATACGCGGCGGCTTTGGTGTCTCTGCTTTGGTTTCAACACCGATTATACCCATCGTGCCGTTTTCAAATATGACCCGTTGATTCACTATATTTCCAAGGAACAAACCTCCGACATTAGCGAACCTCACAAAACCTTTCTTATCAATATATGTAACAATAAGTCCTATTTCATCCATATGGGCGCAGAACATTATCTTGGTATTCTTTTCCTTTTTGATACCGTCTTTGGATTTTGCTGGCACATAAGCTATTAGGTTACCGAGTCTGTCGACTTCCATTCTCTGACAGAAATTTCCGATTTCAGCCTCAATCATTCTTCTAATATTATCTTCCCGGCCAGATGGTCCATATGCATTGCAGAGTCTCTTTGCTAACTCCATAAAGATACCTCCTTACATACCTTTTCAATACTGCAGGTCAATAATTTGATGCCTAGTTCTATATCCTTCTTGGAAACGATCGATAATGGTGAATGTATGTATCTTGCCGGTGTCTGGATGGCTGCGGTGCGCACGCCTGTTCTGCTAACATGAATAGAACCGGCATCCGTACCACCAATCATTGGTTTTTTTAACTGATAGGGGATGTTCTGCTCACGTGCTGTGCTCTTTAAGAGTGAGACAAGCTGCTTATCGCATATTATCGAACGGTCAGCAACTGTAATAACTGGCCCCATGCCGATCCGGGGGTATTGAGGGATGTCCTTATCTGAAGGCCATTCACCTGAGGCTGTCGTATCAACGGCAAATGCTATATCTGGATGTACTCGAAAGGCAACTATCCCAGCACCGCGAAGCCCTGCTTCCTCCTGTACAGTAAAGGCACAATACATTGGCAAATCGGTGTGTTTGAGCAGGTGAATCAGTATATAGCATCCAATGCGATCATCAAATGCTTTACCAAAAATAGTATCACCATTCTCACGATATGCTGTATCAAAAGTACCTAAATCACCAGCTTTTATCAGCTTTTCAGCCTCGTCTTTTGAGGAAACACCGATATCAATAAAGAGATCTTTCACGTCAGGTAATTTTGTCTTTTCCTCTTCTTTCCTTTGATGAATTGGTTTCATACCGATCACACCAGGGATGGATTTAGCGCCTATTATTACTCTTTTGGCAAAGATTACCTGTGGTAGAATGCCAATCGTGGAGAATTTCAGCAACCCTTTCTTTTCAATACCGACAATCATGAAACCTACTTCATCCATATGGGCAGTTAGAAGTATGCGCGGTTTTTTTACATTTCCTTTTCGAACAATTAGATTGCCATAAGGATCTTCAATGATTTCATCAACATCTTGTTCTATTTTGCTCCTGATAAACTCCCTGATTTTACGTTCACCGCCGCTAACGCCCACGAATTCGCTCAATTCCTTAAGCATAGGCAAATTATATCTAATAACCCCTAGTTGTCAACACGATAGTCCCCTTGACATTTTGCCCCTGTTTGATAATATAGTAAAGGAGGTGATATGATTTATCTTACGATATTTTCGCTATTTTTTGGCTATATTTATGAGGACAATGATAGCCTAATTGTACAAAATGACAGCTTGGTTATTTGTGGTGATCACCAGTATAATATCAAGGTTCATATTTCAAATGCTGGTAAACTGAAAGTAAGACCATGGAATGCCGGGCTTGACTCCCTTGGTCAATTATACATCAATGCTCCCTTAATCACTATTGAAGATTCTTCATCGATTGTGGGCTCTGAGTTCGGTTACTACGGTGCATTCATGAATAGCCACCCTTGGGGTTATGGTCCAGGCGGTGGCGGAGCCGGTGGTGTTAGCGGCGGTGCAGGAGGCGGCGGTGCTTATGGCGGTAACGGTGGTGCTGGCGGTGATACTTACCCAGGAACAGGAGGCAGTGCCTATGGCAATGCACAAGATACACTGATTGATATAGGCTCTGGAGGTGGTGCCGGTCGATTGAGTGCGCTCGACGGTGCAGGTGGGGATGGTGGCGCACAGATTTCCTTGAGGGCGCAGTATCTGTTCGTAGATTCGTCCTATATTTCGACAAATGGACAGCGGGGTTATGATGGATCTGTAGAAGCAGGCGGTGGCGGCGCAGGCGGCGGCGTGATGCTTTGGGCTGACAGCATGGTCATCCGTCATACAGAGATCACTGCTGATGGTGGCAATGGCGGCGACGGATCATATGGCGGTGGTGGCGGTGCTGGTGGTGGTC
The DNA here is from genome assembly GCA_965603515.1 of uncultured bacterium. GTDB lineage: Bacteria > Hydrothermota > Tepidihabitantia > SM23-42 > SM23-42 > JAUVZL01. The sequence goes on along the minus strand of CBFDDH010000035.1, from coordinate 9,533 downwards.
GCATCAAGATATTCTACACAAATTATTTGGATACAACCTATGTAACGACATCAGCCCAAGGAGGTCTTGCTGGTACTGGTGCTTATGGTAGTCCAGAACCCGGCTCTCCAGGCACTATACACGTTGCCCAGATCATCGGCATCAAAGAAATCGCAAGCGAGTTGGAACCTAAATTCTCTCTTCAATCTCACATCGTAAGCTATCAAGCTATAGTGCATGTAACTGAACCACCCGTCATTCTCCATCTTTATGATGTAGCAGGGTGTCTTGTCAGATCATTCCGGCTCGAAAAAACTACTGAGTACCTCAAGGTCGGCGATCTAGCACAGGGTGTGTATTTCTTGAAAGTAGGATTAAAGGACAGGAGGGTTGAAAAAATAGTCCTTTTAAAATAGAACAAGTAAACGTGGTATAGTAAGTTTACGCGTATCTAACAGTGCTGACTATCAAATGTGCAAAGTGTAAACGTAAGCTCTTCAAATATTCAAAAATTGGCAAGGGACGGGTGCTTCATTGCTGGAAACAACGAATAAAAAGCGATTTCACAATACATGACTATGATAGAATCAAATGCAAATGTGGACAAATGATCGGCATTGATCAGGGAAAGTGGATAAAAATGCGACAAGAAGCATTCATCTATACCGGGAAAAAAGAAAATAAATAACCCCGCAGCCATATATTTTGCTTGCTTTTTTAGGAAAAGTAAATATAATAAATAGACTAATTAAACTAAGGAAGTAGTTAGATTAAATAATCCCTATTTTAAATAAGTTTCAAGGTTCAATAACAAATCATATTAAGGAGGTTAAAAAGATGGACGACAAGACTAAGGATAATCTAAAACAAAGGTTAGGCGACCAGGGTTTTAACAAACTGATGAAAATCGACAACCCTACTCTGCATGAATTCATTGCGAAATATATTGATCATTGCAACCCTGATAAGGTTTGCATTTGCACTGATGCACCTGAAGACATCAAATACATCAGGGACGCAGCCATTAGAAATCGTGAAGAAACCCAGCTCGCAACTGAAGGTCATACAATTCACTTCGATTCCTACTATGACCAGGCACGCGATAAAGCTCATACAGTTATCCTTTTACCCAAAGACAAGAAACTTGACAAATCAATAAGGACCGGTGACCGCGACGAAGGTCTCAAAGAAGTGCACGATATTATGAAAGATATTATGAAAGGTAAAGAGCTTTACGTACGTTTTTTCTGCCTTGGTCCAACCGAATCAGAGTTCTCACAACCAGTAATCCAGCTAACTGATTCTGCTTATGTTGCACACAGTGAAGATATTTTATATCGCCAGGGTTTTGAAGAATTTGTCCGGCAGGGAAAAAATGAGAAATTCTTCAAAATCGTCCATTCGGCTGGTGAGCTTGATGAACGTAATACAAGCAAAAACCTTGATAAAAGAAGGATATACATCGACTTACAGAACAATATTGTATATAGCGCTAATACCCAATACGGCGGCAACACGATCGGACTAAAAAAACTATCCATGCGCCTGGCGATCAATCGCGGCTCTAAAGAAGGTTGGCTCACCGAACACATGCTCATTATGGGCGTGCATGGTCCTAATGACCGGATTACATATTTTACCGGGGCTTTTCCTTCCTTGTGTGGCAAGACATCCACGGCAATGCTTGATAACGAAACAGTAGTGGGTGACGACATCGCATATCTTAGAAAAATAAACAATGAGGTCCGTGCCGCAAATGTCGAGGCAGGCGTATTTGGCATAATCATGGGGATAAATTCCAAGGACGACCCGGGCATATGGAAAGCACTCCATACGCCAACTGAAATAATCTTCTCAAACATACTGATGACCCCAGAAAAAAACATTCACTGGATCGACAAGGATGGCGAAATACCGCCAAAGGGTATTAATCATTCAGGTGAATGGGCAATTAGCAAAAAAGATAAAGATGGCAAAGAAATCACGGTTTCGCACCGGAATGCACGCTTTACTATCGGCCTGGAGAATTTCAGTAACCTTGATCCAACACTCCATGACCCAAAAGGTGTTGTCATTGGCGGTATGGTATACGGTGGCAGGGACTCAGACACCTGCGTACCTATCGAAGAATCACTTGATTGGGCACACGGTATAATTACAAAGGGTGCTTCTCTGGAATCCGAAACTACGGCAGCTACTTTAGGCAAGGAAGGGGTGAGGAAATTCAATCTCATGTCTAACCTTGACTTTCTTTCTGTCCCCATCGCAAATTATATCCAGGCGAATCTGGATTTTGCAAAGGACTTGAAAAAGACGCCACTTATTTTCGGGGTTAATTACTTCTTAAAAGGCAAAGATGGGAACTTCTTGAATGCAAAAACCGACAAGAAAATCTGGTACAAGTGGGCTGAACTGCGGGCAAATGGTGATGTTGAAGCTATTAATACACCAACCGGTCGTATCCCCAAATATGAGGATCTCAAGCGCTTATTCAAAGAGGTTCTCAATAAAGACTACAGTCTTGAGGATTATAATAAACAATTCATGGTCCGAGTCTCCGAAAGTCTCGCCAAGATGGAGCGGATAAAGAAGATCTATGAAAATGAAGTTATGGATGCACCAAAGGTATTGTTCGACACACTCGAAGCGCAAAAACAGAGATTACTCGAAGCCCAAACAAAACACGGTGACTATATAACACCTGATAAACTGGCTTAATCATACAAGATAACCACAAATAGGGGTCATGCTATACCATGACCCCTATTTTTTGAGGTAATTGACACCAACAAATATTCCTTTATAATGTAAATTCAAATGAAAGTCGGCTTTGTCCAGTTTGATCCAGTCTTCGGTGAAAAAGAAAAAAATCTTGCCACCGTAGAGAATTTACTCAAAGGCAGTGATGCTGAACTCATTGTCCTGCCTGAGCTTTTTAATATTGGCTATACCTTCCTCAATAAAGCAGAGCTAACTGACCTCAGCGAACCGGCAACTGGCCCATCATATGATTTTATGTTAAAATTAGCGCGTCAATATAAATGTGCTTTTGCGTATGGTTTTGCAGAAAAGGATAACGATATTCTCTATGATTCCATGGCATTGGTATCACCGGATGGACTCGTTGGAGTTTATCGTAAGATCCATCTCTTTTTCGAAGAAAAGAAGTTCTTCCAACCTGGAGATACGGGTTTTCATGTATTTGAATACAAAAATATCAAACTGGGCATGCTAATATGTTTTGACTGGATCTACCCTGAGGCGATGAGAACGCTTGCTGTAAAAGGGGCACAAATCATTCTCCATCCAGCAAATCTGGTGACACCTTATTGCCCCGATGCAATGATAACACGAGCCCTTGAAAATCGCGTTTTTATTATTTTGGCTAATCGTTGTGGTGAAGAAAAAAGGAATGGAAAAATGAATAAATTTATTGGCCAAAGTGAAATAGTTTCGCCACAGGGAGAAATCCTGGTCAGGGTCGAACAACAAGAGTGTATAAAGATTGTAGATATTAACCCTGCTTTAGCGTTAGATAAAAAGTTCAACGAGTACAATGATCTTCTCGTTGACCGAAGAGAAGATCTTTATTTCAAATAACCGTTTGCAATTGTCCGATACCTAATGAAAAACATCTCTATCTATTGATTATTAATTAAATATCGGAGTCGTTTAATAAAATCCGGGTTGACATTATAACCCAGTTTTTTCGACCTATTTACATCTTCCAGAGCTTTGGAATACTCGCCAGTGACAAAATAGGCAACAGCCCGATTATAATAGGCTTTTGCATAATTTGGATCAACATGCACCGCCTGGGTAAAATCATTGATCGCCTGGTCGTTCTCCCCTAACCTGCCATACATCATACCTCGATTATTACAGGCTTTTGCATAGGTCGAATCGATCCGCACTGCCTGCGTAAAATCATGGATCGCCTTTTTATATTCGCTAATGCGTCCATAGGTCAAACCCCGATTATTATAGGCTTTAGCATACTTAGGCTTGTATCCAATTGCCTTTGAGTAATCGGCTATTGCTTTACCATAGTCTTTGCGCGCATCATATGCGTTCCCACGGTTATAGTACGCGGTGGCAAAGTCCGGATCCAATCTTAGTGCCTGAATAAAATCACTTACTGCCGCATCGTATTGTTTGATCTCATAAAAGGCAAGACCCCTTCCATTATAGGCGACGGAACTGGGATACTTTGACAGTGCATCCTGCCACAAAGACATGTCGTTTTTCCATACTTTGCATCGCTGCCAGGTCAGGATAGAGAAAATACCCAGTACTGCGATCATTATCAACAACAAAAAATGCTTTTTAAATCCCGCACGTATATTGCTCTTTTTATACAGATAATAAAAGCCTGCTGCGACTGTAAAGAATATCCCGATCGAGGGTATATATGTATAGCGATCTGCGGCAATGGCGGCCCCAGCAAGTGGTATTATCCCAATGACGGTTACAATATTGAGCAAGAAAAAAATACTGCCAAAGGTTAGCACTCTGGAATGTTTACGCATAAAAATTACAAACAGCACAAGTCCCAAGAAGATAGCCGGTGAAACATAAAATATTATAGGGAGTGCATTACCAGATAAATCAGGGTATGGATAAAGGGCTGAAAGCCTCACTGGCAGCGCAAGCTTGAGTAAATAGAACAAGAGATTGTGACCGGCGATAAAAATTGTGTTAGGGAAACTAACCAAAGACTCAGTACGACGGGCTATTGAAGGAAATTGAGCAAAGACTGCAAGAAATCCAAAAACCAGAGCAACCGCAAAAAAGGGAATCTTTTCAAATATCAACTTCCTGGTAAATCGACGCTTTGTGTAATAATCAAGAAGCAATAGAACAAATGGCAATGTGATCGCCATACCTTTTGATAAAGCTGATAAAACGAACATGACTAATGCCAAACAATAATTTCTTACTTTTCTGGTCGTATGGTGCAGTAAATAGAAAATCAGCGTGGCCAAAAAGAATAGAGAAAACAAAACATCTTTGCGTTCGGTAACCCATGCCACTGATTCTACACGTAAGGGATGTAAACCAAAGAACAAAGCAACCAGCAAAGATATCCCTATGTTCTTACTCAATAGATAGATCAAGCAGAAGACTAACAAACAGTTGAACATGTGTAACACTGCATTTGTTGTATGATATACCTGAGGGTTGAGTTCGGCAATCCGGTACTCAATAGCAAATGATAGAAGCGTGAGCGGGATATATGTCGATATATAATATGATGTGAAATAATGACCTATATTATGCCATGACAACTCTCTTATTGTCATATTCTCGGTAACCAGTACATCATCATCCCAATGAGTAAAGTCATTCCTGAGTGCTGGTATGAAAGCTATGAATGAAATAAGCGAAATCAATATAACTGATAGAATTATTTTGTTCTTTCGCGTCATATATGCCTGGTTAACTGGTTTCTGAATTTTGTCAAATTATACATTGTTCACTGTCCAGATGCGTCACTGAGCGCTTTAAGAAACTCAGGGTGAACCTTGTAGCCTTGTTTCTCAAGTTGTCTGATGTCTTCCCACGCTTTTCCATATTCTTCTATGAAAAAGTGTGCTATTGCTCGGCTGTTCTGTGCTTTGATATGGGTCGAATCAATCATTAAAACCTGCGTAAAATCTGTAATCGCCTTTTGATAATCCTGCAGAAAAAAATATGCTGATGCCCGGTTATAATATGCTTTAGTATGATGTGGATCAATGTCCAAAGCTTTCGTATACTCCTCTATCGCACTCTTGTGGTCATTGATGCGGCCATAGACATTCCCACGATTAAGATATATTTCAGCGTGCGTCGTATCTATTTCCAATGCCTTATCATAATCAGCTAACGCTGCTTCGTATTTCCCCTCAAGATATAAGACATTTGCTCTACGAAAATGCGCTTCCGCATTCATCGAATCCAATTCAAGCGCATGCGCATAATCAGCAAGCGCAACCCCAAGATCTTTTTTGAGCACGTGGACATTCCCGCGATTAACAAATGCTTCAGTATAATTGGGGTTCATGGTCAGGGCTTTATCATAATCAGCAAGTGCCTTATCATATTCTCCATTGTCTTCATACGCCAGTGCACGGTTTACGTAGACGGTCGGATCATCTGGATAATACCGCACAAAATAGCTGGTCAATGATATACAGTTTTGCCAGATTTTACCAAGCCGTACTGTTGCCAGAATACACAAACTTGCCACCACGAACAAAGCTACTAATAGACTCGATTTCACCAGTCGCTGATATTTACTCTTCTGATGATACAACCAAACAAATCCCTCGGCGATAATATATGAAATACCGATCGAAGATAAGTAAGTGAAACGATCAGCTGAATAACCCAAGACGACCACGAAAAGCGCAGGGGCTAGTGTTATAAAAAAGAACGCGCTACCCATAAATATCTTCTTAGTGTGTTTAAGTGAGAAAACAATGAAAAAAACGATAGCGATCAACAAGATAAGTGCAGGTATTGGTAAAGCGACATCTCCTGTGATATATGGTTTTAGAGAAACAAGCCTGACAGGAGCAAAGATACGCACCAAATAATAAAACACCAAACGATGAATATTGATGAATATTTTTTCAAATAATGTAAATGCTGTTTCTTGCAGCTGATACTGATAAGACTGTCGCGCAACGATGGCAAGTACACCACTGCCAAGGGCAACGAAAAAATAAGGTATCTTCTCAAGAAAAAAAGTGCGGTCAAACTTGCGTCCCTTAAAATAGTCGATTGCCACAAGCAGAACCGGCAGCGTTATAGTCAGGGCCTTAGAAAAAACTGAAAAAACAAAAGCAAAAAGGCCAAGCCAATAATACCAGTACGACTTCTTTGCCTGAAAGAGTAGATATAGAATAAGTGCCATGAAAAAGAAAAAGGCGCAGAGCAGGTCTTTTTGGTCTGCGATCCAGGCAACTGACTCAACCCGCAAAGGATGAATTGCAAACAATAAGCCGCAGACCAGGGCAACACCACCCTTACCGCTAATCAGGTAAATCAACCAGCAAACAAGCAGACAATTGATTACATGAAATACAATACTCACCAAATGATATCCGCTTGGATCCATTTGGAAGAAGCTATACTCAACCGCGTAGAGCAACAGAGTCAGTGGATGATAATTGCCCAGGGTATAAGTCGAGAAAATAGATCGCAGGTTACTCCAGGTGAATTCTTGGATCAATACATTATCTACAACATAGATATGATCGTCCCAGCATTTCAGAAAATCATTATTAATACCCGAAATAAAAACGAAAAAGGTTATAACCGCTATAAGCGATAACCCAATAATCAGTTTAGTTTTATTCATTCAGCAACGACTTGACCACTTGCAGCCCAGTCTTTAGTGTATAATCCTGGACCTTGATATTTGTGTGATAGCCTGATGTTTTTGTGGTCTGCTGTCTAATGACAACTACATCAACCTCACCCGTCTTCTTGCGCTCGACAACGAGTTTTTCGAATGATCTTTTACCAAATTTTTTAAGTAGATTGAAACTATGTTTGGCTATCAGCACAATGTAGAAATAAGGATATGGACGACCCTTTACCGAGTTTATCGAAATCTGTCCTTGCAACCCTATGAAGTCCTTAGGTGCGTCTTTAAACCTGATCATTAAGCGTGTATCGTTCGGGAATGAACCATCTTTGGTCTCACCTATCTCCAAATAGGGTATTGCCTGAAGATTAGAATCACCTTTAATCAATGAGTAGCCGAGCAAACGCTTCACAATACCTGCTTTTATATCCAAGGCTCTGGGCATCCAGGCACTCTTGCGACCGCTAAATGCCAATCCACCAAATAGAATTATGGCATTCACCATGGTCGCAAAGAATGCAAAAGGTAGATGCACAAGCAAGGCTAAGAATGGTACGCCAAAAGAAAATCCGAAGATAAGAAAGAAAATTACGGCGATAAGACAACCAGCCCCCTTGCTCCGGAACTTCTTTATGCGTTTGCATTGTTCGATAACCCGATCGATCTTTAAAGGAGTTACCTCTTGCCACGTCAGTTTCTTTGCTTTAACCCGCTTTACTGATATACCCTTCAGCAAATTGAGGATAAGACAGGCAATAATAAGCGGAAGACCGGCAAGTATGTTCCTTGTCGCGATCTGAACCAGAAAACCGACCCCGATTAGAAGAACCGACACGATAGTGCGCAAACGCGTACTTATCTCGTTGAACATGAGATATGTCTTACGTTCGGTCACTTAGTTCCTTCTTACCGCATGCTGCCCAATACAGAGGACATGCGCCTTTGCAAATATCAAACTCAAGACAATCATGACATTCATCCGGCGCATATTCAATATTCTTGAAATAACTCAACATGGGTAACTGCCATATATCCTGGAAACTCTGTTTTAAGAGTGAAGCAACCGGGGAGCGCCAGGATGAACACGGTATGATATTACCCATCGGGTCAAGACTGAGCAAACCAGTGATCGCGGCACATGATTTGTTGCCAAAGCCATAAGATATCGGGTTGAATTTGCACATCGGCACTGGCGAATACCAGAGGAACTTGATTCCTTCGTTATCTGCCCGGTGTTTTAAGTTGACCACATGATCACCGATCTCTGAATACGATACCCAGATATCGTTTCTATTGCGTGCATCGCCACATGGAATGAGCAAATTCATTGATAGCCGGTTAAGACCTATGCTCTTTACCAGTACCAGGATATCCTCTAACTGATCAAGATTGTTCCTCGAAACCGTGGTGTTTGTGTGCACCGGGATACCAACTTCTTGTAACAGCTTAACACCTTTAATAGTTGCCTCGAATGACCCAGTAATACCGGTTATGCGATCGTGTATCGCATGATTTGGGCCCTCAATGCTGACCTGGGCACTTGATAGACCATTGCTCTTCAGTTTGTCAACCATATCCTTGGTTAGAAGCGTACCATTAGTAATAAGGTTAGTCCACATGCCGAGTTTTGAAGCATATTCAACAAGCGCACCAATATCTTGTCTAAGTAAAGGTTCGCCGCCAGTAAAACTAACTGAGGGTACCTGAGCTTCTTTGAATATCTTGAATAGAATCTTTTTCATATCACTGGTTTTCAGCTCATTGTAGTCCTTATCACCAACATAGCAGAAATTACATTTCAGGTTACATCGATAGGTCACCGCGATTTCTGAAAGCACTGGGTACTGCGTAAACGCACCGCTAAATTCATAGTAGGATATTGCCTCACGCTGCTCATTCTCACGTAAACAACCGCTCACTGCCGCTCTGAGGTCACAGAAGAAATAGTGAATCTCGTGCCTTTTCTCTTCACTATCACCAACGAACGCGAGAAATTCCTTCATAGAATGTCCTTTGAAAAGGAAATCAAGCAAGCTGACCCCTGCATCATTGAGTTTATAAGCCTGATTAGGAATCAAGATCAAGAGCCGGTCGATTTCCCGGACATAGATATATGGTCTTATCTTCTCAATGAACTCATCAACCCAGGTAACATCGAAAAACGTATTCGTGTTTCGTTTTTCGTGTTCGTGATATT
>CBFDDH010000034.1:0-24774 GCA_965603515.1 uncultured bacterium | reverse complement strand
TGGTTATTCTGGTGGTGGTCCAACCGCGGCTACTGAAGGTCTAGTCGGTCTTTATATGGGTGGTATTCAAGAAACACCACCTATTAATTATGGACTTACTGGCTTTGGTTTTGCAGCAATGGCTAATCCATCAAAAGGTATGATTTCCTATACCACCTCAGTATCTGGGAGAGTCGTACTCAAGGCATATGATGCCACGGGAAGACTTGTTAAGACATTGGTTAATGCAGTACAGCCTGCAGGTATTAAGACGATCAACTGGGATACGAGCAATATCGCTAATGGTGTCTACTTTGTCCGGCTTGAAGCCGAGGGTAAAGAAGATACTTATAAGATGATCCTGGTAAAGTAAGAATATATATTTAAAACTGTCCGGTGATCTTTGTCGATAAAAGATGGTTTGCGGTACTGTCGATCATGAAATTTGATTCATAATCAAACTGAAGATAGAGAAATTTTAAAAGGTTGAGGTTTATGTTCGCCCCGGGTATGATCGAGTAATTTATCTGACCGAGCATGCTTTCCCGGCGGCTGGCCCCGAGATTAACGATGAAATAAGATTTACTGCCTAATCTTAGCAGCGTTTCCATGGTTGCTTTCAGTTCAGCATCATCAGTATTAGCTATAGAATATTTCAGTTCATTCAGGCGGTAATTCGTGGTGAGCTTGGTGCGCAAAAATCGGGACCAGGGTTTGGACCATTCAAAATAGACATTTTGGACAGTTTGCTCGGGATATACTTGAGCGATGCGGCGATCCCATGATGTTATGAATAACCCAAGATCACCCGGTTCATACTCGACCCGGACCTCATTTTTGAAAACAGGTTTTAAAATCGGCAGATCATAATAAGCCAGACCACTATTGGTTTGGGTGTGTTTACCCCAGACAAACAGACTGGCAAAGGGCGTGAACTGGAGGGTAATATAATAGTTATTAACATTGTTAATACTCGAAAGAATTCCATCTTCTAATGGATCGATGATAAAATATGGTTTTTCATATAACTGGTCTAGGTTCCTGATGTATTCACCGAAGTTCTTGCCAAAGCCGAGGGAAAAATTAATGATCGACATCGGTGTATACCAGCGACCTGGTGCGATATTAACATTATTATAGAAATAATTCTGCAGAGAAAGTTCTTTTGATGCCCCCAGCAAATAAGTCCAGGTCTTAAGACTGTAATTTCCGGTATAGTATATCCCTGGGATGAAATCCATGTTGACTGTACCTCGTATTTCTTGTTCATTTTCTTCTTTTATATCAAGTTCATAAAAATCATTGTTGCGAAAATATACGTCACCCTGCAGGGGAAAAGGCAATGAGACATTAGCGGTCAAGATATATTCGGTCAAGCTTTTTTTATTGTTATCAGAATATTTTGCCTGGATATGACGGATAATGGAGTTCATTTTCATCGATGTTTTTAATATTTGAAAATTGTATCGTCCATTGATTTGAAAGCGGTCTTTTTCATAATCGGGTAATTCATCTCTGCCCATCTGGATATATCCATTTATGAATTTCGGATTTAGATAACTGACTCTGCCTTGAATATGCTGTGCGATCCTTTGTTCCTGCAGAGAATCGATCTGGTAATCGCGTTTGAATTGCCCTCCTAGTCTAATGAACGGTATCGGTTCGATGTTCATTGATATATTACCACTTTGTTCGAGACGACCGTATTTTTTCTCATCAAGACCAAAGGCTTCAAAACTATCAGAATAAGCATGATAACCAGCATTCACGCTGAAAATCTTATAATTCGTTAGAAGTTCATATTTTTGCGCCCAGTTCTGCTCGTCATCGATCGCCGCCTGGGGGATGAATTTCATGTTGATATCATCGCCTGAGCCAAATTGCAGCCTCGCTGATAAATGCCCGATATTTTTGCCGTCAATATATGAAAACCCGGGTGCGATATTGATCCCTTCGTTTATATTGATATTGGGCTGTACCGAATAGAAAAAGTTTTCTCGTTCTCTTTCTATTGAAGAGTACTGTACCTCTATTTCACTGAAATCAGAAACAAGTTCTTCTTTCAAAAAAAGCAGGATGCCCGAGGTATAATCGACAACATAGTCGCTGCCTCGGGTCACGAGTTCACCATCGACATAGACATTTTCACTCATCTTAAGTATTGGTTGGTGCGTTAAGTAGTAGAATGTCGACAGGGAACGGAAATTGAAATATAATGTATAGATATTGAGCGTGTCATCATAAACCTGGTCAGGAAAGGGCCTGGGAACAGGGAAAACAAGAAAACCAAGGTCATGGTTGATATGTTCTAAATCGACGAAACCATCATTATCGTCATCGAGGCCGAAATCGCTCAGTGCCTGAGTCTGGCCGAGTGTATCTGTGATCGTCATGGTCAGGGAGTTCGGGATAATATGCGGACCTATATAATATATATTCTCCAGTGTTTGACCGGGGATCGAATCAATTTGAATGATAATTTCTTGTTCGTTTATTTGCAGTACGATCATATCAGAACTATTTCTCTGTTTGAGAAAATGGATAATACCATTTTGATAATCGAGATAATAATCGATACCATTGATGAACGGATCAAAATCACCGGTGATACCAGCAACAGTAAACCCGGTTCTCGTGTCGATCGTATTTGTGAAGGGGTTCTGGTCATCGATAAATACGGTATCAGTACCTCTTGTAATCATCTGTGGAGTTGTGTATATATAATAAAACATATTTTTGCGGTAGTTTATATCCAGGATAGTAGCGGCGATATTGGTCGACCTGCCGGTGAAGTAGTCATTTCTCAAAGTTGATTTCAGCTCACCACCCTGTAGATCGAGGGTTTGTTTCTTGTATCTCAATTTAGTATTACCGCCCAGTGTAGAATACTGCGGGATAAGATCAAATTCATAATATTCTGATTCCAAATAGCCGCCATTACATCTGTACAGAAAATCATTTGACAAACCACGGTAGCCAAATCCATAGGCTATCTGGGTTTTGTCAGTATCATCGTAATAAGTTGATAATATCCGGCTGCTGGTGTGCTGCCAGATGAGTTTCAAATTAATGTTTTCGTAATCACTGACAGGTGTTGTCGCATCTGTCAAATCCCTTAGTTCGGAATAATATGCTCTTCCTTGTAGTTTCATATCAATGCCATTTATGATCTGCGCATGACCACCAGCCTCATCGATATATAGAATCTTGCGCCGTTTTTCTCCGGCCGCGCGCAGTTTTTCGATCTTCCATATCCCGCTCGCTTTATCGAGATACTCGATATTATTATCATTGATAACAAAAATGAATTTCGCATCCTGGTATGCATCGATCAAGGAATCATTCTCCAGGCCATTAGAATGGTTGTACAGTTTTCTTTTTTTCTCGGTGTAGGTGTAGATAATCAATCCATTATCCGTCGCGAAAAGGATATCCTGACCATCTGCGAAAATACCATTAACCAGTGGTAGATCTTCGATATTCCGGAACCTCAACCAATGGTCGGCTTTTGGTTCATACAAAATTACTTTACCTGAGCTGACGATAAATAGTGAATCGCCTACTGTCGCATAATCATTGATCGTCATACCCGGATACTCTGACCAGTGTCCAGTTGTTTTTTTAAAACTAACAAATCGTTCCTGGGACAGAAACCAGATCGTATTTGGTGTGTTAATGATATATTGATAAGAAAATTGCGGTGCACCCGGTATTTTTTCCAATTTTTCAAATTCACGGTTATATCTGGTTATCCCTGAATCAGTAGCCAACCAGATACAGTTTTTTTCTGAAAACATGTCATTGATATGCAGGCCAGCGATATCGTCCCATGTTTCAACATACTTATCAAAACGTTTTAAACCGAAGTTACCGCCCACCCAGATAAATTCATCATCAAAAGCAAGCCCTTTAATCTGTCCGAAGAGTTCATAGGTTACCCAATCATTTATTCTGATGTCGGCAGAAGCAAGTCCCAGGGGTGTGATCACCCAGAGAATACCTTCATCGAGTCCGATAATGTCGATATTATTATCGGGTAGTCCATTAGCAGTGGTAATACGACTCCACTTTTCAGAATTACGATCAAATGTGTAGATCCCATAGAGCGATGATATGAATAGAAATTCGGAAGCGTAGATATCTGAAACTCCATCAAGGATAACAGGTTGCTGGGTCAGCTGTTTTTGTACTGAACTTAATAAAAATAAGATAAGGGGGATCAAGTGTTATTCCAGAATAAAGCCAGAGGGGATGTCTTCGGGCTTTTCCTTACAGGCTCGCAGGGTCTTTTTTTCTTTTGTTATATAAGAACCTCTATTTTTTCTTTCTTCGCCGATCGAGAAAACTTCGATCGCGGCGCGTCTATCAATAGGACAGAGTGTTTCGCAAAGACCGCAGCCGGTACATATTCTTTCATCGACAAAGGGTCGCAGAAGTGTCTTGTCCTGGATCGTTTCATTAAAAGAGCTGATCGCATTGAAAGGACATGCTTCATCACAAATAAGGCAAACCTTATCCTGTTCCCATGCTATACACCGATTTTTTTCAATGACCGCGGTGCCCATCTTGGCATAGGTTTTTTCCTCCAGGGATAATTTCCTTATCGCCTTGGTCGGACAGACCTGACCGCATTTATTGCAATTTTTCTCGCAGCCTCCGATCCTCGGTACGAGTTTTGGTGTCCAAAGACCATTGATACCTGTTTCTAAAATACATGGTTGAAGTCCATTGGTAGGACATATTTTCATGCACATGCCGCAGTGCAAACATACGTTCAAGAAGTCTTTTTCCCGTATTGAGCCCGGCGGTCGTATTAACCGACCTTTTAATCTCCGGTGCAAAAAAGAGCTTGCCAGAGGGACAGCGATCATACTTGCTGTGATACTCGTTACGAATTCTCTTCTTTTTATATTGAGGGGACCTGGTGCAAGATATTTCTTATAGGCAATAGTCTGGTGAGGGCATTCATAAAGACAGCGTAGGCAACTTATGCACTCGGCCGGATCGATCGTTCTTTCTTCGATGTTGATCGCTTCTGTCGGACATACATTTTCACAGATACCGCATTCTTTGCAGCCTTCAAGTGATGTGAATTTAAAGAGCGAGAAGCGTGAAAATAAAGATAAGAAGCTGCCTAAAGGACATAAATTTCGGCACCAGAAACGCCCGGCGACAAAACCAAGACCGAGGATCGATAGAAAAAAGAAAAGAGCTAAAAGAGTTTCTGTAAATACAGCATTAGGGATGAGGATAAACTGGCTGGCAAAAAAACTGATAACCGGATAAAGTAAGAGAGTTAAAGAACGTTCCATAATGACAAGTGGGTCAAAGAAGTGAACAAAAGAAATTCCCATGATCGCGGATAATAAAAGAAAGAAGAAAATTACGTGTTTCAGATTTTTAAAGAAGAAGATTTTGTGGACGGCTCGAGTTCTGAAGATCATTGAATCGGTTATATCGATCACCGTGCCCAGGGGACAAACAAATCCACAGAAGAACCGTCCAAAGATAAGACTTATGACAAGGATCACTAGGGCCAAAAGAGCGCTGGTAATGATAGTTCTGAAGGCAATACTCGTTATAAGCAGAACGAGTGGATCAAAGCGAAAAAAGATGTTCTGAAGCCTTACGGGTAAAGTGAATCTTGTCTGCAGAAAAAAGAATATGAATAGACCCAGAAAAAAAAGTTGTATTATCCAACGGACAAAACGATGGGATTTCCGTTTTTGATCAGCCATTATGATCTTTGTGATACGATATCAGGCTTCGATTTCCTTGATAGTCATTTTGTTTATATCAATTTCACCGAGACCGAGTTCAGATGCTGCAACGATGTACTTGACGCTGCTGCCAGTGAACGATCTATTATACCATTGGGTTATACCAACTGTATAGGAATCAACCGCGACGATATCTGCGCCGGCGACAACCTTGTTTAGAACTACTGTTTTACCAGGACCACCCGGGCCACCACTCGTTAAAGCTCTTGTCGCATCGACAATAGTTAGATCAGGTTTTATCACGGTACCAAGCTCGGCAATGGCTTTATCTAGATTGACCTGGTGCAGCTGACCGCGGTCCAATATCAAGCCCATTAAATTCTTAATACCGAGACTAACACCAGTCGCCGAATGTGATTTTGCCGTCGGTAAATTGATCAGTTTATCAGCACCCTGGATCGCTTTTGCGACCTGTATTGAATTCAATTCACTGCCTTGAGTAACCGCAACTTCACTGTACTGTCTTTCTTTGGTCAGGGTTAGAAGACTCACCTTTTTATCGATCAGCGCCTGCTCGATATTGCTTTGTTCTACGCATAGCTGAGCATTAGCTATCGTGTGGTCGAGGATGATTATTTTTGAAGCACCAGTATCCAGACAGAGACGAACAACCTGGGTGACTATCTCCAGGCTCGTTGTTGCACCGCAGTCAATATTAGCAGCAAAAGAGATATTAGGCTTGATACATATCCTATCACCAGGACTGATGAATTTATCGATACCGCCGAGCGCATTCACTGCAGCTTGAACGAGTTTGCTGTTATCGCCGTGCGCCACGGCGATGACCGGTTTGTTCTGCTCAGGTAGACCAGCAAGGGATCTTGGTAACAGTGATGTAATTACGGCACCGGTGCCGATCTTTAAGAAATCTCGACGGGATATCTTTTTCATAATTTACTCGTTTTGCGTTGTATCGCTTATTGCAGTTGATATATTCAGGGCGAAAAGCTGGGCAACGTCGAGTCCGGCCTGAGTATCTGCATCAATCTGCATCCAGACAAAGAATTTATCTTCCCAGAATTCAAGTTCATAGTAATCAACGACAATACCGGTTATTAATTCATAACGTGCTTCGACACCGGCATTATTATTAGTCCAGGGTATCTCTGAACCGCTCTCTAATTCGTCATATATTGCTTTAGCATTCGCAGTATCACCCATATCCCAGACTCGTAGTCTCAGATCGACCGGACCTGAAATATCGCCGCTATAGGTTTGAAATGCACACTTTACAAATCCGTTATCTATATAGACTTGACCTTCTCCATTAATGAGACTCCAGAGCTGGGATTCGTTTTCAGCGATCTCGGTCGCTGAACTTCTTGACCAACCACTGATTTCGCCATCGAGTGGTAATAAATCAACGACATCTTTTGGCTCGATTTGGGTTTCTCCATTCTGCGTGCATAAACAAAACAGCAAAAGAATTCCTAATATAAATATTTTTTTCATATTACCTCCTACTGAAATATCGTAATTTTTTTGATACTCGACACGCCCTGATTGTATAATCTTATGAAATAGGTACCTGCACCGATTTTCTCATTGACGTTGAAATTTATGCGATGTATGCCTCTGTTAAGTTGCCCTTGGTAGATATTGGATATAACCCTGCCTGATGTATCGATAAGATCGATGTACGCAGCTGATGAATTTTTTGAAGAAATCGTGATCGTTGTGCTCTTCTTAAAGGGATTCGGTGCGATTTCAAGAATACTTTTGCCTTGCTGGGCAGCTCGGGATTCAGTGATGCCACTTGGATTGTTTATTTCAATGAGATTGATGTCGGTCGTACCGAGATTATAGGGTGGCTGTGCAGCAGTTGTAATATGCGGGGCATTATATGGTCCAAGACCATGGCCGATCCTCTCTTGATTGATCAGGTATTGACCGTGATAATCAACGGCTACAGGGTCAAAGCTCATCAGTGTCATCTTGGGATTGAAGTTCGGACTCCCACCTGGTCCACCGCTATAACAACCAAAGAGCGCGTCAGTAATGAATATTTTTTGTTTATTATTCGGCGTAATAACATCGCGTATTTGTTGGTTCAACGAAGGAATATAAGGATTGCATTGGCCACCGTGCAAAGACCCCGGATTATTAACTGAACCGTAATTATTCTTCATGGTGAGGGTGATCTGGGACATGCTATGGTCTTTGATCACTGCGGCATTTATTATGTAATCACAGACCGTCGATAAGATCATACTTGGATAGCTCGTTACGCCATTAACATTGAGCTGCAGTGAATCGTAACCCACACCTGGATGGTTAGTACCAAAGCAGCGAACTGTTCCTGGATCGCTTCCGTCATAGATAGTATAACCGCCATTTTGCACCAAAAGGTTATCCTGGTTGTCCCAGATAATGATGTTGTTTCTAATATAATTTGTACCGCTGAAATCCATTTGTGTGAGACTATTCACAACGCTCATGGTAAATTCTAGGTGGGTTGGTATCTGGAATAAGCAGTTAACTTTTATGCCAATAATGCTGTTTTCGCTGATACCAGGAAAGACTGATTTCCACGCTTCGCCGATATCATTAATATTAGTGAGTGCTTTGATCGATTCATCGGTCATGATCTGGACAACCGCACTGTTTATTGTGCTGCTGCCACTCGTTGCATTTTCATCGAAACATTGAACGACATCACTTGCCTGTCGACCTCTCTTCTTACTGATCAGGGGGATCTTAGGCTTTGTGATCAGGCCGACAGTGCCCGCACCTAAATACTTGAGAAATTCACGTCTTGAGATATTTTTCATGCGACCTCCAAAATAGTTTATTTATATGTGAATTATAGACATAAAGAATTGAGTGTCAAGGAAACACCCATCAATCAGCAAAAGAGTTCACTGACTCGAATGACCCAGAGAAATATCACCCGCGATCAATTCAATATTGTTACTTTTGAGAAGGTTGTTTTACCCTGTTTATAGAGACGTATAAAATAGGTGCCCGATGTTAGACTCTTATTGACATTAAACCTCAACTTATGATATCCCGACGTCAGATGACCCTGGTAAATGTTCTTCTGGATCCTACCTGAGGTATCGATCAGATCAAGATAGACGGTTGATGGAATATTCATATTGAGTGTTATCGTGGTTTTATGCTTGAATGGATTCGGGTGAACTCTAAGCGTATTATTAGGTAATTGGATGGTTTTTGTTTCAGCAATAGCGGTTGGATTGTTTATTTCAATTAGATTAATATCAGTAGTACCGAGACTATAGGGTGGTTGGGAACCAGTTTCTAAGTGATAAACAGGCCAGGTGATCTGACCGTAACCACTACCTACGCGTTCTTCATTGATAATATTCCAGCCTTGATAATCACAGGCTATCGGGTCGAGACTTATGATGATTTTCTTAGGATTCCAGTCCGGGTTACCGATTGGTCCATTTACCACCGAGCCATACAAAGCGTCGATAATAAAGATTTTTTCAATATTATTAGGAGTAATGACATCCCGGATCTGTTGACTGAGCGACGGAATACTTGGATCACAGAGGTTGTAGTGCAGGGGATTACCGACCGGTTGGTTGATTGAACCGTAGTGATTTTTCAAATTCAATGTAATTTGAGCACCGGTGTGGTTCTTGAGTACCGGTACATTGATAAGATAGTCACTGAGCATGGTCAGAATCCGGCTTGGATATTTTGTGTAAGTACCACCCGGATAATCCACACGCAGTGGACAGTTATTGTCATATCCTACACCTGCATGACTAGAACCAAAACAACGTACTGTATTAGGGTCAGTCCCATCATAAATGGTGTACCCAGCAGTAATTAGATCACCATCGGTACGATCCCAGATGATGACATTATTCTTTTTGAAATTATTCGCACCGAATTGCATTTGGATAAGACCATTGATCATACAATCGACGAATTCCTTATGGGTGGGGATCGGATACCATGCAGCATTAACCTTGATGCTAATGACACTGCTTTCACTGATCCCAGGAAATATCGATTTCCATGCTTCACCGATATCATCGATACCCGTCATAGTTTTCATTGATTCATCCATCATAATCTGGACGACTGATCCATTGATCGTTGACCCGGAAGTGGCATTTTCATCAAAACACTGTACTACATCGCTGGCACGAGAAGATCGCTTTTTACCGAAAAATGGTATTTTAGGATTAACGAGCAGTCCAATAGTACCGGCACCGACATATTTTATAAAATCACGTCTTGAGATATTTTTCATAGAACCTCCGATTTCTTAAAGGTACGCTAATAGCATAAAGGATCGAAGTTTGATGTCAAGGATTTCTGGAGGCCGATTTTATTCTGCGTATTGCTGAATAGACACCATAACCGATTACACAAGCAGCAATGATCCAGAACCAGAATGGCAGATTATGACCGAATAAAGCGACATAGGTAAATGGCAAAATCATCAGT
The DNA here is from genome assembly GCA_965603515.1 of uncultured bacterium. Lineage (GTDB taxonomy): Bacteria > Hydrothermota > Tepidihabitantia > SM23-42 > SM23-42 > JAUVZL01. The sequence goes on along the minus strand of CBFDDH010000034.1, from coordinate 14,587 downwards.
ATACCAAGGATTATGCTGAAAGTTTTGACCTGATTTAGTTTTGCATTTTTCAAACCGGCAATGATTTTATATATTGAAAACCAGAATGGAATTACGCTGATGCAATAAATAGCACCGAAGATCAGAGGATTGACACCGTAGTTATTGCGTACGTGAGCCAGCCAATTATTAATATAATCTATCAAATGCTCTAACTAATTAAACAGCAATTCAAAATATGATTTGTTTATACACCAGAAATTTCGCGAGATATTCCAATCTTTCGAGTTTATATCGTGCATCCGGTAAGTTATGGCCAACAGTAACTGCGCCGTAGCGATGGATAACGACAATGTCAGTTTTCTTTATAGCTTCGGTTACTGCCTTGGCTAATTCTGCAGACCCGGCTTTGATACTGCGGATGAAATCAACATCTTTTAGATGTTTTTCCATATCTGGTAAGGCACTGAGGTTGAGGGCTCCTGGCTGGATGCCGATTAAATTCGTGAAGAAAGGATGGGCAAGGATGACCGCGTTGATGTCTTTTCTGTTCTTATATATGCCGAGATGCATATTTAGTTCAATAGACGGTGCACCCTTGGTGACTTTACCACTCGCACTGACGTCTAAAATATCCTTCGGTTTCAGGTCAAGTTTGCATAGACCAGTTGCTGTGATATAAATTTCCTTACCGTTGCGCACGCTTATATTGCCGTTTGTTGCGTAAATTAAGTCTTTGTTATAGAGGATAGCACCGGTTTTTATTATCGCTTTAACAACCTGTTCTTTTTTCATTCAATATACTCCTTACCATCCATATAAGACTGCAGTACTTGTGGGATGCTTATGCGACCATCTTTTGTTTGATTATTCTCCAGCAGAGTAATGAAAACCCTTGGTGTTGCGAGCCCAGAACCATTCATCGTACAGGCATAATCGACCTTGCCTTCTGTGTTGCGATAACGGATATTTGCTCGGCGCGCTTGGTACTGATCATAGATACTCACTGAAGATACTTCAAGCCATTCTTTCATACCTGCGGCATATATTTCGATATCATATGTTTTCGCTGCGGCAAAGGTCATATCACCGGTGCATAATAGCATGATTCGATAGGGTAATCCGAGCAGTTTGACCGCTTGTTCAGCATCGGCCAGAAGTTTCTCGAATTCCTCATAACCATGCTCAGGGACAGTGTATTTCACAAGCTCGACCTTATTAAATTGATGGACCCTTTTGATACCCCGTACATCCTTACCATAGGAACCTGCTTCGCGCCGAAAACAAGGAGTATATGCAACATAATACAGGGGTAATTGCTTTTCCGGTATTATCTCATCGCGGTGCATATTGGTCAGTGGTACTTCAGCGGTTGGACAGAGGTAGAACCCGTCATCACGACATTTATACATGTCGCTTTCCAGTTTTGGTAGCTGACCAGTGCCGTATAAACAGTCGGTCGAATTCAAAACCGGCGGCATTATTTCAGTATAACCGTGCTGGACAGTATGTAAATCGAGGAAAAAGTTGATCAGTGCCCTTTCTAATTTCGCACCGATGCCTTTATAGAGAATAAAACGCGAGCCTGATACCTTAGCTGCCCTTTTAAAATCGAGGATATCGAGAGCTTCTGCGATCTCCCAATGCGTAAGCGCATTAAAGTCAAAATCAGGGGGTTTTTTAAGTCCGCGGATAAATCCGTTATCATCACTTCCTTGTCCAACCGGCACTGATCCATGAGGTATATTTGGTATCCATTTGATCGCCTCAAAGAATTCATCGTCGATTTCTTTTTGTTTTTTATCCAGTTCTTTCACCTTCTCAGCCAGGTCTTTTGCTTGTTTCATAAGCGCCTGTGGTTCTTTCCCTTCGCGTTTGAGTTTGCCGACTTTTTCCGACAGAGCATTACGCTGATGTTTCAACTCTTGGATTTCCGTTATTATAGAACGCCTTTGTTTATCGAGTTCGATTATTTTATCGAGTTCGATGTTCTCGTGGCGGTCTACTAATGCCTGTCGGATAATACCAGGGTTATCTTTGAGCAGTTTTAGGTCAATCATCTCAATATTATACTCTATATTTTCTGTAAGTCAACGAGATGAGGTTGACACTTACCCATATTTAGATAAAATAGAATATGGAGTTCAGATTCGGCAAAAAAACTGTGTATTACGAAGGATCAAAGCATAATATGTTAGGGATATTAGAGTGCTCAAGACACGACGTAAAACCTTTACAAAAAATCCTTGAGCGGAGTATGCTTAACCCTATAGGAAAACCTCGTTTGGCAGAACTATTGCAGAAAAACAAACCGCGAGACGTGGTTATTATCGTATCTGATATAACCCGTTCAATCGCAGATTACGATAAGATCCTATCTTTTCTAGTTGGTGAGATAATAAATGCAGGTATCGATGAAAAGAATATCGAGTTTATGGTTGCTTTGGGTACCCATCGCAAGCATACACCCGAAGAAAACAAGTCACTTTATGGAAACTTGGTTTCTGATTTTCGATTCTCATTTCATGATTGTTATAACGACCTTATCTCTATTGGAAAGACGAGCTCAGGTCTTGAAATACAGGTTAATAAGCGAGTAAGAGCCGCTGATTTTGTTATTGCTACAGGACGGATCAATTTTCATTACCTGGCTGGTTTTTCCGGGGGCAGAAAATCGATACTTCCGGGGATTGCTTCTTATGAAACGATCAGAAATAATCACTGTAAATTAAAGCGCGAGGGTGTTGCATTGGGCAGGATCGAGTCTAATATAATTGCTCAGGAGATGGATGAAGCAGCGCAGTTATTCGGGCTTGACTATCTGTTGAATGTCGTTGAGACGCCTGACCGGCAGATCGCTGAGGTATTTTGTGGCGATCCGGTTGAAGCATACAAGACCGGGGTTGAGTATTTCAAGTCAGAACGGATATCAAAAATAACCAGGCAGGCAGATTGTGTGGTCGTCTCGGCTGGTGGTTATCCAAGAGACAGGACGTTCTATGTTGGTCATAAGTCGATAAACAACGCTGCAAATGCAGTCAGACAAAATGGTTCAATAATTCTGGTCAGCGCGTGCGGAGAGGGTGTAGGTAATGCAGCGTTTGAAAAATATATGCTCAACAACAATATTGAAGAGCTATTAGACTATCCAGAGGCAAAAATACAAGTCGGCGGGCACCGTGCCTTTCAGACTTCTAAGCTGCTTAAAGAGCATAAAATATACGTAGTTTCCGAACTAGATTCCAAGGTGTTGTCACATATGAACTTCATACCGGTTAAGAATATCGACAGCGCGATGGATCAGATTAAGAGGGATTACCATCAGAATTTTAAGGTTTATGTTGTCCCAGATGGACAATCAATACTCCCGGTAGTAAACGGAAGATGCAAGAAATAAGATGTAAGATAGAGTTTTGAATTCGATTATTTGTATTTTGATATTGTGCCGTAAACGAGCATCCTCGCTTCTGAAATATCAGAAACGGGATTTAGTATTTAGGATTTAAATATCAGGGCTTATTGTTAAGGAGGTTTGACTATGTTGATGCAGAAGTTACGAAAAAACATTAGATATGTTCTTGTTGTTGCTCTTGTTGGTTTCTTGGGTTTGATATTTTTCCAGTGGGGTGCAAATATAACTGGAAGAAAAGATGAGCGGAAAACAGATGTTGCAAAAATCGACGGTATTCAAATTTCTTTTGGTGACTACACAGGTTTTGTGCGAACCAAAGAAGCTGAAAATAGAGGTATTTCACGAGAGCAGATATGGTCGATGTTGCTTGAGGAAATAATGTGGAACAAGTTGATCAAAGAAGAAAAGATCCGGGTGACTGATCAAGAGATTCTGGCAATTATCAGAAGCAATCCGCCGCGCGAGATCTACGAGTCAGAATACATGAAGAATGAACAAGGCGAATTTGATTATAATAGATACGTTGAGCTCCTGAGGGCGCCACAAAGCCGCGCGTGGCTCCTTGAATATGAATACAGATTGCGTAAAGAAGTGCCAAAGGAGAAACTGCGTTCACTGCTGGTGAGTTTTGGTTGGACATCGTTTTTTGAAGACAGTCTTGCTCTTTTTCTTCAGATGACAAAATATGGTATTTCATATTTGCAACTTCCTTTATTTCGCGCCCGGAGCTTGTTAGATATAAGTGACGATGAAGCTGCGCAATACTATGCCAATTATATTCAGGACTTTACTGAACCTGAACAGCGCGTGCTGAAGTTTGTGTTCTTTGAGAGAAAACCTGCACATTATGATACTGTAGAAGCAAGAGAACTCATTGAAGATTTTATTATTAGAATTGAAGAAGGTGAAGATTTCTTGGATGTGGCTAAGGAAATTTCTGATGATACCTTGGTGGTCATAATTTTCAAGGGGCCAGTTGGGTTGAAGCCGTATTTGATGAATGTCTATAAGGATTTGAAAAACGGCGAGATGTCGGGGATCATTAATGCTCCTCACGGTTTCGAAATCATAAAGCGGATCAGTAATGGAAAAATCCACAAAGTTAAAACCAGTATCAAAATCTCCCAGACCACGATCGGCGAGATATTTGATAAAATATTGGCTTTCAAAGAAACTGCACGCGAAATCGGTTTTGATTCAACCGCGGTGGAGTTTGATTTGACAATACACAATACCTATCCACTCGACCCAAATGATGTTAACTTTCCAGTACGAAATATTGATAGGTTTGGGGAATTTGTTGCCAAGGTAAAACCTGACAAGATCGGCGGCCCATTCAGCAGCTTAGGAGGTTACTATCTTTTAGTGCTTGATTCAATAATACCAGAATATAGACCGACATTTGAGGATATTGCATCGAGAGTAAAGGCGGCAATGGAAAAAGAACGGTTGAAAGTCATCACACGGGATTATCTCAATGACATTTACGGACAGTTAACTACGGGTAAATCAATGGAAGAAATTGCATCGGAAGATACCTTGATTTACTTTCGAGAGCAGAAAGATATTGATCTCGCACAGGTCACGATGAGTATGGGCGGCGAATTCGCAGGTCTCGTTGCCACCTTGGAACCGGGGCAACTGTCCAGCCCTTTGATCATGGAATGGGCAGGTTATATAATCCGCTGCGATAAGAAAATGGACATACCTTTTGACAGCACCATGGTCATGTCTGTTCAGATGAACAAGCAGTCCCGTCTTCAGTCATTAACGGTTAATCTATTCACGCCTAAAGAAATTGAAGATAATCGGGATGATTTTTTTATCGATTGATAGAACAGCGCTATTCGAGAAAATAGCCTAGTAGCCCTTTACCGATTTCAACATCGGGTATTTCCTTGATCCGTATTTTGAAATCGTAACGCCATATTTCACCCAATTGTGTGAAGTTGAAAACTGCTTCCCAACAATGCATATTTCGGCTCAGACCAAAGCTATAGTCGATTAATTTCTTCTCATCCCAATCATAACGGGCTGAATAGGTCATTGACCAATTGCGGGTTGGCTCTATCTTACCGTTGAACCAAATTTGGTACTGCCCATCTTTTGCATAGCTTTGATTGAGATTGATCGAGAAACAATCAGTTTTCATTGCGGCAACATTAGTTACAGAATAATCATACTCCTTGTCATAAGGATTGACCGAACCTCTAATTTGGGTTGCGAAACCAGTAATCGGATTTGGAAAAGGGTTATAAGGTAACTCAAGAACACTGTTAATTGTGGAAAGTGAATCAGTCAAGAGATCATAGGAGCTATTCAGATCAAGTTTGACAAGGGTCTTCTTTGCTTTTTTTTTGCCGATTTCTGCCTTAAGCACCTGGCTCACCCCAAAACTCAATCGGTTTGTTCTATTGAAACCCGAGATGCCGCTGACTTTCGGGAAGCCTGCGAAGTCAAAGTCAGGCGTGTATGAATACGTAACTTTGGGCGATATTTTATGCAATATACTGTTCATACCGAACACCCCGACATTGAACACCCGGTACAGATTGGTTGATGCTGTAGTCTCAAAGGAATAGCCAAAGCGCATAGGCATTGAATTACCTGCAGTATCTTCATCAAAGACCGCAAGATCGAGGTTCATTCTTGGTGAAACTGTTAAGAGGTGGAAGATATTTTGCTGCATGGATGGTGCGGTCTGGATGTTTGCTCCGGTAATATCATCCGTGCCCAGTGAGTCGCTTGTTCGGCTCCTATTGACATGTCCGGAGAGCGAGTAGTTGATCAATGAAAGCAGCATTTTTGAAGGTCCGGAAATCGTGTAAAATGGGAGTTTCTCAGTTATTGTGGTTGTCGTCGTATCAACGAACTTTTCGTTTCTTTCGTATGAGAAGCTGTTTTTGTAGCCCCCAATGGTTCGGCTGAGTGTTGCCTGTGAGATAATTTCTTGTTCTAACCACAAAGGTGTTGTATCGGCAAAATCTTGTTGATAAGTATTGTCGCTGAGGTACTTTATATCGCAGTTAAAACTTGAACCAAAAAGAAAATAGGCTGAGTTATTGCGCGCCTGAATTGTGAATCTTTCGCGTTTAGAATCTGTTTCTCTAATATAAGATCCATAAATTGAGCCTTTAGAAAAGGGTGAAAAATCCCAAACCCCTTCAAAATGTGGCATTACGCCTTTCTTTTCCATGGCGTCGAGTTGCAGCGTTATATCGGCGTAATCTGAAATGACTATATAGTATGCGAAGCCTTGTATGTATTTCCCTAAATCACGGGAATTACCTATTTTGAAAGGCAATAAACCTGATTTTCTTGCAGATGATATCGGTATGAACCAGAAAGGTGCAGCCATTACTGGTATCCCGTGGACAAACAAAACGATGGGGCGCGCAATGACCATGTCACCGAGATATACCTTCATTTTTGGTGAGTAAAAATAATAGTGCGGGGGTGTATCGCTGCACGTTGTATACTTGCCTGAATAGGCGTTTACTGTACTTTCATCTATCCAATAAATTTCTTTGCCGTCGAGAAGCCCCTTGTCGATTTGAGTAATGCCGTGAGACATCATAGCTTTTCTACTTTTGATATTATAGCGCACGTAATCACCTTTAATCGAGTCACTTGCTTGCCGTAGATCGCAAGTGCCAAAGGCTTCCAGGATATTGCTTTCAATGTAATAGTATGCACTATCACTGGTGAGTAGGATATCCTGGTATTTAATGACCGATGAGTCATTAAGTATAATAATGGACTTCTCAATATCGTAGATTATTTTCTTGGCGTGGTATTCGACTACGTCAAATGTGTTAACCAAACTGGTGTCTTGTTTGATATCCAATCCTTGACCTTGGGCAAGGACGAGGTAAAAAAGAAGGATCATTCCTTGAGAATTTCTTTGTAACTGTCTAATACAACCTTATAGTATTTTAATGCTTTTTCTTCATCACCCAAAGATCGATATACATCGGCGAGGCCTTCGTTGAGTGCAACGAGTATTTCCAGATCAACTGAATCTTTTTCACGATGACACAAATCAAGGGCTTGAATATAGTAGTTGATCGCTGATTCATAGCCCCCCTTCTGGATGGCGAGATTTGCAGATTTCATCAGGAATTCTATTGCTTTTTTGTGACTATCAGCCTTCAGATAATGAAATGCTGCTTGTTCTTCAAATCCATGTATGCGCCGGTAGTAATCAGCAAGACGGGCGTGTCGATTCTGTTTGTCTTCAATCAAATTGTATATTTCGTTATGGAGAAGAGGCGAAGTGAATATATAATTACTGTAATGCCTCTGTAAAAATACTTTGTTCACAAAGTAATCAAATAGGAACAAATTCTTTTTATCGACCGGCAATTCATCCGGACTTATTTCAACGCCAGCGACCGCAAGGCTGAGAATGAATTCTATTTTATCATTATCCAGCAGGTCCAGTCTTCTTTTCACTGTTGTTTCGATATCGTGGAAGGCAAGACTGAAATTAGCCAGAGCGCTTTCACCCCGATATTGATTGTAAAGGTAGATTATTTTCTCTTCCTGATACAACCGTAAATATTGCAGCACATGGAACGGAGTCGTAGGTGGCAAGGTTATTTTTTCATCAGTAATATTTTCAACGAGATTCTCCAGGCGCTTCTTCTCGATACCCCTTAATTCAAACTCCTTTAAGCCGGAGATATCTATTTCTGACATCGCAGCAGTGAAGATAAATTGTACGTTTTCTTCAGCGAGTTGCGTCATAAGTTGTTCGACAAAATTAGCTGATGATGCATCCATATTCTCGACATCTTCAATTATTATCATTACTGGGCTGTTCCAGGAAATGCGTTTGACTGTTTCGGCGACGCTTTGTGATATGATTTCAACCCGTGTTTTAACTTCCAGTTTTTCTAAAATTGATTCTTCTTCATTAAACCCTAAAAAGTCTAGAATCGCCAAGTAGGAAGTTCCGATATCCATGATTTCGAGTGATTTTAATTTTTTTTCAATGAGGGTCTGTTTTTCTTCAATACTATCGACATCGTACACCCCGAGTATCTGAGTGACGATATCGGTTATTGGCTTCAGGGTACGGCCTATGCTGTATGATGGACAGAAAGTTCGGTAGATCTCTTTTTCGCTCCATTCATCAGTTACCTGATCGAGAAAAACGGTTTTGCCACAGCCATGGTTACCCACGACAAGTACTGCATTTGCAACCGTTAATAGATTCTTAAGAGATTCAATTTCTTTTTTTCGCGATAAGATAGGTTCTTCTTTTTTCTGTTCTGGAAAGACAAGCTCACCTACTACGTTATCGACACGGCAGACCAGTATCTGACTCGACATACCTTCAATTGACAGCATGCCAAGCGATGATAAAGTGAATTTTTCAATAACCTGTTTTTCAATCTCTTCCGAAAACAGGATTTCTTGGAACTTCGCGATCTTAGCGAGCCCTTTAGCAAGTCCAACATACTGGGAAAAGCCGAAACGACCTTCCGGGTAGTTTTCCTTCATCTTCAACAAACAGGATATTATGTTAATATCTCGGCTGCGCGCAATGATCATGTCTTTCTCAGCTTGGATAATGTTACCTGAAAATCTTTCTATATTATATATAATATCCTGAAATTTGTCCTTTGTTAAATCACGGATAAAAATACTTAAAAAATATTCCATATGTACTCCTGCTGATGATAGTAGTTTATAATCATAGGGTAAATGGTTTGGTCAATAAGGTCTTGAGCGGATGAAATCTGAACTCTGCTATTTTATTCATTGTTACGACCATGAGATTTGGGGCAAATTCACTGATAACCTGGAGACAAGCACCACACGGTAATATGAAGTCGATTTGTGGCGAGTAGACCAGGAGTAATTGGAATTTCTTCTTGCCTTCAGAAAGTGCTTTGAATAAGGCAATTCTTTCAGCGCACATAGTAAGTGAATAGGAGCTGTTCTCGATATTAGAGCCGGTGTAAATCCTGCCATCTTTGCAAAGTAATCCAGCGCTGATCCGAGTCTTTGAATATGGCGCATAAGCTGCTTTGACACTTTGCTTCACTGCCTGGATCAGTTCTTTAGACAGAACCTTGCTACGCGAGACAGGCATCGAAGAAGTCTTGGCCATTTTTTATACCTTCAATATCGAGATAACAAGCAATTGTTTTTGCCAGATCTGAAAATGTTTTTCTTATTCCCAGATTCATACCACGACGTTTTGCACTTAATCCCAGGATAGGGACGTATTCGCGCGAATGGTCAGTCGAAGCAGTGGTCGGATCATTGCCATGGTCAGCAGTAATAAATAATATATCATTTTCATTGATTTTTTCTATGATTTTTCCAATCCCTTGGTCTATTTCGATTAGACCCTGTTTAAAACCCTCGATGTTGTTACGGTGACCCCAGTCCATATCAAACTGTATGAAATTCACGATAATCAAACCATCATTGATCTCATCAATTGCCTGAAGTGTTAATTCAACACACTCTAAGTCATTTACTGAATGATATGATTTTGTGTATCCTTGATGAGCGAACAGATCATCGATTTTACCGATCACAATAACCTCAAACCCCTTATTTTTTGCCAGATCAAGCAAAGTTGGTTCAGGGGGAGGTACTGAGAAGTCCCGGCGATCTGAGGTTCGGTAAAAGCCATTGGGTTTACCAGTGAATGGTCGAGCAATGACGCGGCCAACCCGGTTTTCACCGTTCAACATGGCACGGGCAATTTCGCAGAATTCATAGAGTTTTTCCAGGTCAAAGATATCAATATGACAGGCAATTTGAAAAACACTGTCAGCTGATGTGTAAACAATCGGTCTTTTGGTTGCAATATGCTCATCACCCAGGGTTTTGATTATTTCCGTACCTGAAGCAGCTATATTTCCTAATATCCTATGGTGAATTTTTGTTTCGAACTCCCTGATGATATTATCAGGAAAACCATTGGGAAAGGTGGGAAAAGGTTTGTCCAGGATCACTCCGAACAATTCCCAGTGTCCAGATATTGAATCCTTACCCGGTGATTTTTCAGCCATTTTTCCATAAGAAGCAAACGGTGTATCAATCGCATCAACACCTTTAATAGGTGCGATATTTCCCAACCCGAGCTTTTCAAGGATTGGTAATTTTAGTCCTCCGCAGCTCTGTGCGAGATTGCCTAAGGTATTGGAACCTTGGTCACCATATTTTGCTGCATCAGGCAGCTCACCGATACCGACCCCGTCTAAAATGAGCACGATCGCTCTTTTCATTATGAAAAAGTATATATAATTTTGAGTGTTTGTAAAGGTATATGGAGGAATATCTTGGTGCCTGATTTGTATATATAGATAGAAGGAGGCAATCATGAAAGATCATAAAAGAATGTATGGAGTGTACCTGAGAGTTGGTATGTTTTCCAGCATGGTGATTTTTATCATGCTTTTCACCTTTGTGCCGTATGAAGCACCACAACCTTATGAACTGAAAAGGGATATTGCATTGATCATCGATATCATTGATACTGAAATAGATATTATCGATGAACCACCACCAGAAGAACGTCCCAGGGTTGCAATTGAGGCATCGAAAGAGGTGATAGACGAAGCAGTTGTGACTATTGTGGAGACTTTTTTTAAGGAAGATCCGTTCAGAATCACACCGGTAGGTCCGGAAATCGAGGTTGTGCCGTATTACCGGCTTGAAGTAAAGCCTAAACCGATATTTAGTGCTAAACCTGTTTATCCTGAGATCTGCCGGCAAGCCGGTATTGAAGGTGCGACTGTGGTCAAGATGTTGATCGATGTAGATGGTAGTGTTATCGATGTGATAATTTTGAAGACGAGTGGTAATCAATTACTCGACCAGTCAGCGATTGTAGCGGCAAGAAAATCTACTTTCACACCTGCTAAACAGCGGGATAAACTTGTACGGGTATGGGTGGCCCGACCAGTGCGTTTCCAGTTGAAATAATAACCGTACAAAGAAAAAGCCCCGCTAAAAACGGGGCTTTTTCCTACAAGTCAGTGTGTGTATTATTTCACGAGAATCATCTTATGAGTTGCAGTTTCGCCTTGTACATCGAGTTTCAAGAAGTAGACACCATCAGCAATATTATTAGTATCCCAGTTGACTGTCTTGACACCAGCGGGCTGCACTGTATTGACCAATGTTTCAACAAGTCTTCCAGTCGCATCATATGCCTTGAGTGTAACTCTGCCAGACACTGAGGTGGCATAGGAAATCATACCTTTTGATGGGTTAGCCATGGCCGCAAAACCAAAACCAGCAAACTGCTCGTATTGCGGTTTTTCCTGAATGCCAGTACCGATATTGATCAGACCTTCAGTAGCCGCGGTTGCAGCAGCACCAGCAGTATTATAACCACCAGCGCAGAAGAATGTCCCATGATCAAATGGATTTGGCACATAGACAGCGCACTGTGAATTACTGATTGGCGTTGTCTTGTCAAGCGTCTGAACCCAGGCAGCAGTATTTGGATCATAGAACCATGTATCATATGCAGCTACGCCATGGTCATCACCACAAGTAAAGTAGAATCTCCAGCCAGCAGGCGTCTCAACACATGCACCCTGGGTACGTGAACGACCAGGTGTCCCGGATGGACCAGTCGGGATATTAGCAATAGCGGTCCAGGTGATAGACTGCGGGTTACCAGGATCAATTACACCGATATAAGAACCCGTAACATATCCACTACCATTATAGCCACCAGCCATATAGATCGTATCATTCTGAATACCGCAGGCAAACGAACGATTCTGTATTGGCATGGCAGTACCGGTTGTCCAGGCATCATTTGCTGGATCATAGATCTCAACGACATTATGATAAGCCGAAGACTGACCGCCGATCACATAGATAAGTGTATCATTCCAGGTCAATACGCCGAGGAAATGACGAGCGGTTGGTAATGGAGTAACATCACTTACCGTGCCCGCGACCGGGTCAAATGCCTGAGCATAACTATGTGCTGTAAAGCCGGCATCGCAACCACCCATGACATAGACTCTACCCATGCACGCTGCAGCAGCTGTTCTTTGTGCCTCGTGATTGAGTACGGCAGATGATGTTGACCATGTTTCAGTTGCACAATCAAATTCAAAGATGCTTGTAAATGTTGGATTACCGCCGACTGACCAGGCGGTCTGGGCTCCTGTAACATCCGAATAGACAGCGGCATTATAATAGCTCGCCTGAGGCATGGAAGCATAGGTTTTCCAGGAAACACTCGCGATTGTTGTCGTTGAAGTTAGAGTATCATTTGCAGGATTTTCATCACCTGCAAGAACGACCCAGGCAGTATTGTCATAGACCGGACCATCAGCTGGACCAGCTGTCCAGTTGGGCCATACGATCGTTGTATCGGTAGCAGAACCCAATGTGATATTGGCAGTTTGTGAATAGATGTTCGTGCCTGAAGAGTCGATCGTGAAGTAGCAATCGAACGTCGCCGAAGCGGTACCGTTGTTGCGATAGGTAGCTTCAGGAGCGTGCACTGTACCGGGCATAACAGTGGCTGGCGGGGAAAGGATCGCGGTCGTGGCGGCATCTACTAAGGTACCACCTGCACTACCGTAGAGTTCAATGCCACCCTCACAGCCATTCCAACCACCAGCTGACGCCGGTGCAAATACGGGTGTGCCAAGTAAGGGGAAACGATAGAAAAATTCCACACCATTGCCAATACCAGGCTCAGCCATTGTTCCACTCTGACCATTGGCTGCGAATGAGAAATTCGGCACAACTTCTAGCCAGTATGTAACGCCAGCCGAGAGAACGACAGAAGATGGTAACGGCAGGCCAACAAGCCAGCCGGATCCGTAGGCCGTTGTCTCATAGGTTCCCTGATTGACGGTAATATCGACAAAAGGGGAATCCACGGGATGATTTCCAATGGAACTATCTGCGTATACTAGAAAATGGACATTAGGCACTAAATTCCAACCTACCCAGGAACCCCAAGGGCGAGCATAGCCAACGATCGAGTCAACTGTCCAATCTGCGCTGGGTGTAACATCTTCAACAAGATCAGCTATAAATGGATAGACTGAGTCCCACTGACAGGCATATGAGTTGGCTGTGTTTGTTGGTATTTGTGCATACAGAAGAACTCGCGAATCAGGAACGCGCCGCGTATGAGAATTTTCCAGTTGGATTGGCGCTGCATTTGTCGGTAATTCTGTATTCGTTGCAGGTGTATAGGTATCGGTGTTCGCATCAGCTGATAGCATACACACCATACCAAAGCATAGTGTTAACATAACAAGTTTTTTCATTTATTCCTCCTTATGGAATATTTGTTGAAGGGATATACAAATTCAAATCCAGGTTCTATCCCTAAAAAACCTGGTTGAGTTTCATAAAAGTTGTGAGTATCACCTCCTTTCTTTTAGATAATTTCAGAAAATTTAATGACTATCCACTTTTGGATAACCATAGACTATTATAGCGAAAATTACTTACCTGTCAATGCCTAAATAGCATCATCGACATTATTGATGAACCGCCACCACCCTTTAAAAAAACCCGCCCCCACACTAATAACATTAGTGTGGGGGCAGATACAAATATGAATCGCGTGTAGTTTATTTCACGAGAATCATCTTGTGGGTAGCAACTTTGTTTTCGGCTTCGAGCCGGACAAAGTAGACACCATTAGCAACTGTACGACTGCCATCATCTTTGGCATTCCAGTAAACAGTCTTGGTCCCAGCTGGCTCATTTGCACGATTGACCAATGTCTTGACCAATCGACCAGTGCCATCATAGACCTTGACCATTACCTTACCAGACCTTGTAGTCGTATAGCTGATCGCTGAATAGCCATCAGATGGGTTCTTCATATTAGCAGCAAACCCGAAAACCGATGACGGATCCTGCTGACCAGGCATTTCTTCAACACCGATTTTGCCAGTGTGGAAAACTTCATGATCAGTTACATAAGAACCCGTATAACCACCAACAACATAGACACCAATGTCACCAAGCGCCGTGCTGGTAATAGCTAATGAATTGACATTACCGACCGCAAGGTTCTTGGGCATACCCCAGTCGGTCCAGACATCACCGATCGGCTCATAAGACCAGATATCTGCGCACTGTGGATTCGAATTACCCTGTCCACAGGTCACCCAGAGTTCCTGGGCAGTCCCACTCAACGGAGCATCCACACCACTGAGAACACGATACCTA
>CBFDDH010000033.1:0-25471 GCA_965603515.1 uncultured bacterium | reverse complement strand
TTGGTTCTTGGCTCTTGGTTCTTGGCTCTTGGTTCTTGGCTCTTGGTTCTTGCAATTTGGATTTTAGGTATTTAGGTATTTTAGGCATTTGTCTTTAGTGCGCTCCCCCACTCACGCATGCCGAATGGCAAGCTGAATGACACGCCGAGTGACAAGCCGAATGGCAGGCTGAATGACATGCCGAGTGGCAGGCATCATGACAAGCAGTGTGAACATAGCAAGCACTGTGACACGCATCTGATGTTACAAAGACTGAATAACTCTTTATCGGCTCTGCGTAAACAGCCAGGGCAGATTCGGTTTCATTGAAATACCGTTGCCGAGAAAACCCTCGACCTGACAGGTAATCATAGTATTCGGATTTGCTGTATTCAGGATCAATCTTTGGCGAATGGGCTCCTATTTTCTCTTCGTAGTATAGCTTTGTTGCCTTGATATCACAATCCCATGATTTGACTGATATTTTTTCAACGACCTGGCTTATCAGAGATTTCAGAGTTGCTTCATCCAAAGTGCCATCTGATTTCACGGCTTGAAGAAAGGCGGTTTCGTAATAACGCAGACCAGCTTGCCTTTTGAGTACCTTAATCTTTAACGGCTGACGCGAAGTGATCTTTACTAAACCATTATCCTCTAATTTGAAGGCCAGTATTGTTAAAACTTTGTTGACTGGATAATCCAAAAGTAATGCTGCCTCGATCAAGTCAAGTTTGGCAACTTTACCAGATTTCCGGAAAGTGGCAACTTCGATCTTTGGTGGTACCCAATCAGCCCTGAGCCACTTGAGACTGGCGACATCACTATACGCCCCCTTTATCTTCTTTGCTTTTTTGTTATTGAAGAAAATATATGGCACAACAGAGAGTATCATCCAGAGCAGCTCAAACGGAAAGGTAAAGCCCTTTTGTCTTTCTGGCGTGATCTCAATTGTTCCAAACTTCTCGTCCTTGAAATAATCCGCCGGTACATACTGTTGGATAAGTATTTTCTCGTTAGTGTTCACATTATTTTTATGGATACGAACGGTGAAGAAATTTTCGCCTTGATACGGTTGACCAAAATATGCAAGTAGATAATTTTCGTTCATGAATTTCTCAGTTCGAAAGCCGTAATCATCTGGATTAACACCTTTACCCGGAACGGTTATTGGATAATAAACATAGACTGTATAGTGTTCAAGTGGCTCATCCCATTGGGCTGGTGCCCAATGGAACACGACCAAGTCACCAAACTCACTTGTCGTCTTGGCAAGGTTGCCACTTTGACCAAGATCGCCGCCAAAATGGAAAATATACGTGATCTCACCCGGACCAAATCTCTTGCCGCTTCCAAGGATGATATCGTATTGATTACCGAGGTCTTTTATCTCAAGTGGATATCTGTTGCCGTATTCATCTACTGCGTAAGCATCATCAAAATCAAAATACGGGTCTACTGTGGTCTCCTGAAAATAGAACCCGCTCATCGTACCGGAAAGTACGTTCCAGCGCACCTTATACACGAAATCAGCTCGACCGTCCTCCCATAACGAAACATCGACCTCAACCCATTGCAGGTCGACTGAAAGCGATAATAGTGTTAGAATAATACCACAGATCATGATTTAGCTCATATTATCCACACTAATCGTCATTGCGAACCTCGGTTTGTCGAGGCGCGGCAATCTCCGATATTTGTGAAAAAAAATGAGATTGCTTCGGGACTCCATCCCTCGCAAAGACAAAGAAAAAATAGTATGAGTTATTGAATTACAAATGTCAAATATCAAATTCAAAATGAAATCCTAATGTCAAAATCAAAATAATAAATCAAACCCCAATGTTTAAGGTGAAATTTTGATCTTTGGAATTTGTCATTCATTTGACATTTACCATTTGTCATTTGGCATTATTGAAATTCATTCTTTTGATGCTTCGATGCGTGCTCTCAAGAGATCAGCCTGAGCAGCAATAAATGATGCATATGCTTCTTTTGCTTCTGACCACTTGGTTTCATCAGGGAATGAATTTACCAGCCCCTGCCATACAACCTTGTATACTTTTTCAAGGACATCCTTGCTTGACGCCTTACCAGTATATTCGAACTGAGCAATGACCGGAACCGGTTGAAATACCGGGCTCGGTCCAGCCACGATCTCGGTCTGAGCGCCCAGGAAAACAACACCCATTTCCTCGATCACGTCGAGGTGAACCTTGATCGCATTGAGTACTGAAGCGATTGAAAAATCTGCCGTGGAGAATTTAATTTGCAGAATTTTATCCTTGATTTCACCATAAGGTAAATTCATGTATACCTCCTTTTCATCTATTCTATATAATTTTCAAGGTAAGTCAATTATGCAAGTGAATAGTCCATAGAGAACTTTCTACGTTTCCGGTAGTGTTGCGAGCATTAACGATCATGTGTAGATATGGAAAAGAGAATAAGTCTAAGAGTTATATGGTGAGATTCTTGAGAATAGAGCTTCCCGGTGCCAAAGCTCAATGTAAAGTGTTTACAGCGTGACCGAGAATTAGGAGTAGGGCGTTTACGCCCGTGGAAATATGTCGAAATTTAATCACATTTAACGAGCCCCGTTTAAATACTAATTTCAGTATACCAAAAACATTTTTCTATACCTCTATTTAACGGGGCGAGCCTAAAGGCTCTACTCCTACAAATCTCGACATTCTCAGTCAGTCTGTAAACAGTGATAAAAACGTTGTCTAGTACGCTACTATCTTCCTGGTATTGGTGCTCTTTTTATCCTGTATAAAATAAGTACCACTTGCTGGAGCTGTCCAGTAAACCTCTGAGTTTCTTATTTCCTGAATCTCACAACCCAGTATGTCATAGATGTATATTTCAGGCTTTGCATCAAAGGTTGTAATATAGAAAATACGCGGGGCAACCTGTTTCACGGTTATCAGACTAAGATCGAATTCACTAGAGAAAATATCGAGTACACCCATGGGTCGTAGATTGACCTGCTTTAGTGCCTCGATGCTGTCGCCGGCAGTACTCTTAAGGATTAATCTAAGCTCGTAGGTACCGGGCGCTAAGCCTGTGGTATTCCAATTACCGAGCGTATCATCACGTATCTCAATAAAATGTGTATCTTCTATTGATATCCATGTTGATTCACCGAGCTCGTGAAAGAAAAGTCGGTAAAAGTTAAAATCCAACGGGTTATAAGGACCTTTATCTATCCAGGCCGACCCGATAACGCCTACTGTATCATCAGTATGTGCATTGCTCGGTGCAGCAATTCCGGCAACGAACACGATCGCCGTATCAGAAGGTATCGGTTCTTCGGGGAACTGCGTATTCACAAGAACCAATATAGAAGAACCCGTAGCCCATATATTACCCCAGGGCATAGAGCAGTATCCGAGCAGGCATACACCGTGCTCCTTAGTTATTACATCAGCAAAGATACTCGATAGAAAAACCACAACGAATGCTTGTGAAGTCGCCTCGATATGACCACCCGTGCCATCACAAAAAGCGTTTTGAATTAGAGTATAGCTATTACCAAACCCGCACAGTTCACCGAAAATTGAACTCGAAAGGTCCACATATGAGGTATCATCAGGATACAGATTCCATGTCTGCACTGAAGTATTGATCAGATGATAGTTTCTATCTGGTACTGGTAGTGTATAATCATTGTAAAAAAGACCATTGACCAAACCGGAAATCGTAAAAGTGTCAATACCCTCAAACATAAGACCAGTAACCCTTAGATCAGAATCCTGGACTGTTAAATCACATCCTCTTAAAGGTATTGTCGCCCACATGCAATCGGTCGAACTGTCGATCTCAGCGTGATAACCAATGCCGCTTATATTACTGAGCGTTGAATCAAAATAAAACCCATAGACAGTATCTCCATCAGGAAAAGATATATCAACGACTGAATTGTCTTCACAAAAATACCAGGTGAGGAGCTCATCAACATGTTTGAATTCCGCATAACAATCATCGGCAAACAACCATTCACCGGTAATGCCGACATTATCAAGAAAGACCGAGGCATTATGTGCTACCCCTGCAGTTATCCAATCTTCATTAACAACCTCATCGAATGTCAGTGTACCAGTACCTGCCACGCTTATACCGAACGGAAAACCGCTAAAGCTCGTTGTCGAATTACTTATCGATAGATCTGCAGTATCGGTCACATAGATAATGCGATGATAGATATATGCCTGAATAAAATTCAAAATACTTGAATCGATAACTGCCTTAGCCTGATTAACCATGATGATATTACCAGCAAGATTGAAATCAGCGTTGTGCACGATAAGTACACCATCATTTATGATAATTATGTCGCCTTCATTATAAAAATAACCACTGATCGATAAGGTTTCCGCAGGTGTATCACCGACGACAATATCGTCACGGAGAAAGTCCAATTCAATAGGTCTCGGCTTCAGTAATGATGGACTGAATCCACGTGAATCACCATGGTATGTTGATGAATAACTCTCAACAACGCTGTGATATAGGGGCCTCATTGTTTCCATTGCCCAATCGAGTTTCCCCTGGTCAACATTGAATACCTGAATCAATAAAAACAATAACATTCTTCCTCCCTTTAAATAAATACTCTATGGATCATAGTTCTATAAATGGAAGCATTTTCTCAAGAAGCTTGTTTCCAATACCCTTGACTTTCTTGATATCCTCTACTGTTTTGAATGAACCATGTTCTTTGCGGTACGCCACTATTCTATGGGCTAAGGCGGGGCCAATCCCGGGCAGGACATCTAATTCGCCGGTCTGAGCAGTATTTATCGATATCTTTACCGCGATTTCCTCAATAATAACAGAGCTATTTGTCTTTAGTCGCTCTCGTCTTGCATAGTTTACTGTATTAATAACGATTAGGATAAAAATGAGAAGACTAAGGACTATTAATTCTTTCTTTTTCATACAGTAGATCTCAAAGCAGCTTAACTTCTACGTGTTATGGTACAAACTCCGGATAAACGATTTCTAAGAGAAATTTATACATGATATTCAGGCTTTCTTCACTGCATTTGTCAAAAGTATCATCTTTTGAATCCCAATACGGGTAATCAAAATCAATGATATTTATCGCTCTAATTCCATACTTAATAAGGGAATAGTGGTCATCGATAATATAGTACTTAATCGCCGGGATAAAAACAATGGGTGCGACATCCATACCAATACGCCAAATAGAATCGACCAGACCGGGAAAGAATTGCACTGAATGACCCTCCTGAAAAATCTGCAGATCTTTGTCTCCAATCATATCCAGAACGAGTATGAAGGAATAATTATCAACGCATTTCGAAGCAAAATGATTAGAGCCAAGTAGAGCCGCTTTATCGACATCTTCACCATCAAAAAAGATAATGTCCACACCCATTGGTGGTGAGTTAAGACTGAGTGTATCAATTAGACTCAGCAATACCGCGACGCCTGACCCTCCGTCGTTCGCGCCCGGGCAATCAATGTCAGAATCCCAGTGTGCCGCAATCCCGATCCTTGGATTACCACCTGGGAACCTCTTATAGATATTATAAAACCATGTACCGCGTGTATAGAATGAATCGATTTGAGGGTTACTTATTTTGTTAACGATATAATCACCGGCTTTCTCATGACCCGAAGTTCCCGGTACCCGCTCGCCAATGCGGCAAAAATCAGTGAAGTGCTCATATGGCGGTTGTGCAGAAAGCATCTCTGGTAGAGCGAATAAAGACACCACACTAACCACTATACAGAATAAACCAAATATCTCATTCTTGCTCATCTTGCCTAAAAATTTATGTTGGTCCAGACATTAAGCCCAACCCTTCTTGTATTCTGATAACTGTTCATATCATCGTTCTGCGAGTAATCGAAATTTGCGCCGCCGGTTATGGATGAAGAAAAATTATAAGACAACCCGACGGTCGAACTCAAGGTACTTGTATTGGTCGCCGGCACCACTAGGTCGGTATAGTAATTCGTTGTCCGGTTGTAACTGACATTTAAGTTCAGTGATAGGTTAGAGGAAAATTTTATCCCTTTGAGGAGCGGTATATTTATACCCTTTGGTGCACTGAAAGTATAGGCAAAACTTGCAGCAACGCCACGCGTAACAATTCTTGACTCCACCGCCATGGTATCAGCATAATAATCCCGGTTATTTGTTTCTGAATAATTGATCTCCAGGGTCGTTGATATCCCTTTGATCCAACTCGCCTGCCAACTTGCCACAGGAGACAAGTCCAATCTCTTGGAATCTGAGACCAAATCAGGCGCTGAATCAGCAACCACATCATAACGTTCTTCAAAAGTCTGATTAAAATTGGTCATAACGGATGAATGACGGCACCATCTCTTTAAGAATGGCAGGGATTCGATTTTCATAAGGCGGATATTCAAGTTAGGGTAGGAAACATTATCGGTTTTGGTTTGTCCACCGCCATAATTATAAGTCCGGTTAACAGAACCAATGTATCCACCATTAGCACTGAAAAGAGATATGTAATTGAACCCAGACGATAAGCCATAGTTGTCAATAACCCCCCGACCAGGGAAACTACCTAAGGCAACATCTTCAGGAGGTATCGAATCGACCAACCCCCATTGATAATCGATATCCGGACGTGTTTTTACATTGAGGTAACTAGAACTACGCTGCCGTGAGTAATTGAATTGTACGTTTTGGATATAGCCAGCTAATTTTTCGACTTTTTTGGCAATCCAACCTGGCGAACCAGCAATATTGAGCGTATCCTTAGTCTCATCTCTCAATCTTGTAAATAGCTTCACAATACTGCCTACTTTTACAGCACCGTCAACACCATAAGTCCCACTATTGTTCACGTTGCGCAAATTCTGATCCTGCCTGATCTCAAAACGAAAGTCTTCACTATAAGATGAATTGAAAGTGAAACGAGGTGTAACGATCCTAAGATTTGGGGAAAACGAAGTATTGAAACTTTGGTTTCTCCTCACTTCTTCACCATATCTCTTACTGGCAAAAACTGAATCGCGGGTTTGTTCAAATGCATAATTTGAGCTAATAATAGAATGAGGTGAATAACCTGCCGAGAAAGATGGCGTCAAAGTTTTTCGATACTGTGTACCACCAACTGCCTGTTCAAAAGAATCAATAAGGCTTGAGCGATGGTATGATTTCACTAAATTATCCGAGTAGATTGCGTTGAAACTAATACTCTTAGGTAGAGGAAAGAATTTCTGCTTGAGTACTGTAAAGCTCAACTTCGGAGCAAGCGTGTAAGAACCCCTGAAATTCTTGATTTCTGATGTATCCGCGCTAAGAGCAGAGCGCGAATAAACCTGAGTTCGGTCATGGTTAAAAGTAAGCCGATCAATTGTATTTCTTATAGCCCAATTTTTTGACTGTGATTTGGAAAAACCTATTGTATATGAACGCATCAAGGTCATGGACTTATGTTCTTCTCGATCCTCCCCTTCAATCTCGATATCATCAGAATAATAAGAGAACCTCGGTTCTAAGGTGTTCTTTCGAAAACTCATAGCAACCGGTATCTTGAAGTGCCAATCCGAAGGTAGGAATTTATCAAGCGAGACATTCCCACTAGCTGAGTAACCTTGACTGGCACTCGTTGTTGAGATATCCTTGGACTCAGATAACCTTTTGAACCGACCATTCGATTCATCATAAGCAAAGTTTAAGGATGCAAGGTCGGCAAGTGTAAGCGACCCATTTCCACGAAGGATCCTACCAACCTCTGATTTTGGTGATTTCAACTTTATATCATTGAACCAGATCGTATCGGTCAGTGGCGTGAGATACTGATTACTGATTCTTATTTCAAAATACCTATTATTAGATAATGAAGGGTTACCAACAACCGTATGAGTAGAATCACGAATCGTATCAGCATCCGGATCCCTATCGCGCTTCAGGTCGATGAAGCTCTGCATGGAAATTTTGAAGAGTCGGTAGTCGTTGAATCCCAACTCACCATTTTCGTATTCACTAGTGTACTCATAGAAATTAAGGCTATCGCTGCCCAGTCTTATTGAAATAAGCGGATTCAAATTATGCGCATACAAGTGAAAGGTAAGTGTATCATACGCACGATAATCCTCGTTTTCATCAGTTCTACGGTGAGCAACGCAGCTAAATCCCTGAGGGACGTTCTCAACCATAAACTCAAGACCTCCTTCAGTCTTGGGTTGCCCAAACTGATCATACTCTTCGGGGTATGGTGACCTGTAGTACGAATGGGTCTTGGTATTAACCGGAGTAAGCGTAAAGACCGGATCACCAGGCGGCGGCATCTTATCGCCAGCAAATCCGTAATTCTTCCATCGGCTGCCCGTGGCACTCAACCTGTATATCATCAGGGTTTCTGTACTGGCAAATCCATCAAACCAAATCCTGACGTATTTAATATCGTGCCAATCTGGTTGACCGAATAACGTATCTCTTTCCAAAGAATCTTTGATTGCCACCCGGAACATCTTCCAATCATCAATCAAACCAGCGTTCCTTATATAGCGTGTTGAAGTCGTGTCATCAAGATCTACCGAATAACTGAAATAACGGTTTTTTGTATTAAGGTTTCCATCTCGATTAAGGTCTTCAGTATCCCATAATGAATTACCCTCAGAACCGTTTATGCCACCCGTATAGTCATTTGTCTGGTAGTCATCATTACCATCATCAGCAGCATCCGGCACATAATCATCATCATCGCCATATACACCATCCAAACCAGTATCTTCGGTCCCCTGATTCCAAACATTGTTATTGTCATTATCTTCATCGTCAAAAGTCTGATAACCGACTAGATCTCCGCTTTGATTCCGACGTAATTGGTTTTCACCTATTTCCTGTGCGAAATCAATATGGATGACGCCGCCATTACCCTTTATTATCAATTCAAGGTTTTCGATATCTTCGAAATTCTCACTGTAGATGTACTGGGTCAAACCACCAAAAGACGAATCATGGTCAGGGTGAAAGATTATCTTCATAACGTCAGCTGCTTCATTAGGATCCAGAGGATCCTCATATATGTCATCGGCTTGGAGAATATCCTCATGACTAGGATTATACCAAATCATCCTGTTCTGCACAAAGTTAGCAGTATCCTTGTCAATCGGCTTTGAGCAAAGTGACCAAGAGATCTTAGCAATGGAAATATCATTGCTGATCACGGTCGACGACTCCAGATCATCAAGAAAAACCTCATCCTTGGTATTGAGATTGGAAAAAGAGTACGCACCCTCAAAATTGACGCTCATCATCGAAGGAGTTTCTGTTTCGATCAGGGGCAACCAATCGATCACTTTCGTAATAACCGGCAAATTCTGTGGATAGGAAAAGTCTACTTCCCAAACCATCCGGTTAAAAGGTTCCTCCTTTAGCCGGACATGGTCCATTGGATACGACTCTGCACGATAGAAGAATGAAGACCCAAACATTGCATCACCAAAAGGTCTCAAAGTACTGCGCAGCCCAACAAGAGATTTTTCCGCAGCCGAGAAAAATGGTGCATATTCAACCTTGATCCTGACCTTTTGGGTTGGCAATATCGGTTTTCTGAATTCGAGTATGCCACCATCATAATCGACATGATAGTCTCTTGTGGAATCCTGCAATACTTCATCAATAAATACCGTTACCTTCTTCACATTATCAGGTAACATAAAAACTGCTTTGGCTTGCATGGATTTCTTATACAAATAGTACTTGCCCAGACCGGTCATATTCGGATTAGTGTAGATTTCAACATCCGGGTTTTCAAGCACCGCAGATGCAAAAGGCATGCTGTCTGGAAAAATAAGCAAACCGCGCCCCTGGAAAAAAACGACATTCTCATCGACCAGGTTGTTATTGTCATTGTCGAGTCCAAGAAGTTGGATAAAAGGCACACCATCCTGGTTATCTATGTGCTCACCGCCTGATGTGATATAGAATATACGTAATGAATCGAGCTTAGATCCGGGTGCCACTACCTGGTAGTAGTTTTTCTTTTCATAATGCCAAGTATATGATAATGTATCGAGGATATCAGGACAGATGAGTTTTAGCTGCATAGTGTCACTGTATATTTCATCAGTCATAATACCCACGGTATCGGTTTGTCCCAGATTGTTTATCTTCACATACCAGACACCGAGTACTTGACCTTCAGGTAGCTGATAATTGAGCTCAATTATATTTGATCGCGGAATGCGAAAATAGAAATCACCTTCTTGCTGCTCAGTAAAATAACCGCTTTGACGATTTGTCTGAACAGTTGTATCGTCAGGGATATTATCATCATTAGTATCAAGGTAAGCATGGGCAAAGAATGTCACACCCTGATTATTATTATAGGCATCATTGTCATCGACATAGACTTCGAGTTCAACGATTGAATCATATGTACCCACGAAAAAAAAGCGGCGTCTTTCATAGTATTTTGCCCAGGTCGTATCATACTGTGCCTGGGTAGAACCCTCGAGCTCTATTTCCTGGGTTTGGGTCTGTTCTTTTGAGGCAATAGCGACAATATTTAAAGGACCTAATTTTGCCGAGGATTTGATCCCGAAGAGACCGCGGTGCGAAGGTATGTCGCCAGTATAGGTTGTAGCTGGGATTGACAGGTCAGTATCACCTCCTTCAATCTCCTGGATTATTTCATCTTCTCGACCACGGTAAGTGACTGTAATCTTGTTCTCGGTTTCATTTATCCTTTCTGAATTATGGTCAATGTAGACACGCATCCGGTCACCAACCTCACCGTCAAGTTTTATCGACATCTCCTGTTTCATCTCCAGCTCAGGGAGCCAAGAAAAATCGGGTGCATCACCAGGAAGGTTTGAGATAAACGTCTCGCTACCGCCAATAGTGATCTTGACGTGCCCACCCACATCGAGTTTGCCGGTTTCGCCCATGAAATCACTGAAACCGCCTTTGGGTAGGGGTATTTCAAAAGTACCGAACAGACCCTGGCTTGCATAACCACCTTGTTGTCTCAAACCCCGCTTGAGATGGTGTAAAAGCACCTCGCGATTACGTAGCATAAGACCTGCA
Organism: uncultured bacterium; assembly: GCA_965603515.1. Lineage (GTDB taxonomy): Bacteria > Hydrothermota > Tepidihabitantia > SM23-42 > SM23-42 > JAUVZL01. The sequence continues at coordinate 14,445 of CBFDDH010000033.1, read as the reverse complement.
TCGAGGTACTTATCAACACTCACCACGCTATCAATGCTTATAAACTCCCCTTGATAATAACGTGCATAGATCAGAAACGTGCCGTCAGCATCGAGAAATACCTGGGTCTCATAGGGCGTTGATAACTGCGAAAAAAGAATAATTGAAAGTATTAAATTCATATAAAAGAGAGGATTTTGTCAGCGATACCCGCTCCATTGAGTCCTGTGATCTCCAATAAGATATCTCTTGAGCCATGTTCAATAAAGGTATCAGGAAGACCAATGCAATGAACCTTGAGCAATGTCTTGCTATTTGAGTAGTACTCCATCACGGCGCTACCAAAACCACCGCGGAGTGTATTTTCCTCAACTGTGATGACTGTATGAGTGTTCTTCGAAAATGCTTGAAGCATATCCGTGTCTAAGGGTTTGACAAAACGACCATTTACTATTGTCGGGTTCAGACCCTTGCCCTTCAAAATAGCGAGGGCACTAAGTGTTTCCTTAACCATTGACCCGACCGCGATCACTACGATATCTCGGCCTTGCTCAAGTATCTCCCACTTGCCAATGGAGAGCATATCCGGGTTCTTATTCTTGATCGGCGGGCAGGTGCCTCTTGAATATCGTATTACAAAAGGATGACCACGCTCACTGACCGCGGTCCTGAGCATCGCGATCAATTCATCACCGTCTTTGGGTGCACCGACGATCATATTCGGGATACATCTAAAAAACGAAAGATCAAATGGACCATGGTGGGTTGGACCATCCTGCCCAACCAGACCAGCACGGTCAACTGCAAAAATAACCGGGACATCCTGTAGGCATACATCATGAATGACTTGATCATAGGCACGCTGAAGAAAGGTTGAATAGATTACGCAAATAGGGATATACCCTTCCATGGCAAGCGCCGCAGCCATAGTTACTGCATGCTGTTCAGTAATACCAACATCAAAAAATCGCTCTGGTATTTCTTCACGAAATTTCTTCAGACCAGTCCCCAGACACATCCCAGCAGTAATAGCGATAATCTTCTTGTTCTTCTTGGCAAGTTTTACAATACTATCGCCAAATACGGATGTCCAGGACTGTGCCTTGCTTTTTACTTCTCCAGTTTTTGCACAGTAGGATCCGATACCGTGAAAGGCTTCAGGATTTTTTTCGGCCGTCTCGAATCCCTTACCTTTCTTCGTCACGACGTGGACAAACCTTGGGCCTTTCATCTCTTTTACTCTCTTAAAAGTATCGATCAGCTCACTTAACTTATGACCGTTGAGTGGACCTATGTATCGGAAACCAAGCTCTTCAAAAATAACTGCCGGTGCATACATCCCCTTTAAACCCTCCTGTAGCAGCTTAGCGAGATTTCTACTTCGGTCTCTCGTATACGGTGGAAATTTACCGAGGAATTTCCATAAGTCATCGCGAAAACGATTATAGGTCCGTGCTGTGATGATCCTTGTCAGATATTGAGACAGCGCACCTACTGAGTCACCGATAGAACGCTTGTTATCGTTCAAGACAACAATCACATCCTTTTTCAGATGACCTAAGTGATTGAGTGCTTCAAAAGCAATACCAGCACCCAATGAGCCATCACCAATAACACTTACTATATTGAACTTATCACCCCTCAGATCTCTCGCCAAAGCAAAACCGGTTGCCGCAGACAATGATGTCGAAGAGTGCCCGGTATCAAAGACATCGTATTTAGACTCTTTTCTCTTTGGAAAACCGCTAATCCCCTTATATGTTCTTATCGTGTGGAATTTTGAGTAGCGGCCAGTTATCAGTTTCTGAGCGTAGGTTTGGTGGCCAACATCCCAGATGATCTTATCCACATCAGCATCAAATGCCTTGTATAATGCGATGGTCAATTCCACAACCCCCAGCGAAGGGGCAACATGACCACCAGTCTGAGCACATGTATTGATGATCTTCTCTCTAATTTCACTAGCAAGCACCTGCAATTGCTCGACTGTCAGATGCTCCAGGTCCTTGGGACTTTTAATTTTATTTAGGATAGCCATCGAGCTTTGTCATCACCTTGGAACATACTCTCAGAATGTTCGGTCCAGCATAAAGTCGGTAATCTTACTGAAGACCTCAAACCTCTCGCCAAGTTTGTCAAACCTGTGTTTAGCAAATTCAGCATATCGGTGAGCACGAAACCTGGCGCCTTCCAAACCATAAACAGCAGGCGCGGTCAATTTACCTGCGGTCACATCTTTACCAGGGGTCTTGCCTAATTTTTCCTTTTCCCCTGTAATATCAAGAATATCATCAGTATATTGGAAAAGCATACCCATACAGATACCTGCTTTGTATAATTCATCAACCAAAAATGGTGATGCCTGGGCTATTATTGCACCGCATTTCAAAGAAACCGCGATAAACTTGGCAGTTTTGTTTAGATGAATGCGCCTTAAGGATTTGGGGGTCAGAGCCATATCTTTGCTGATATCAAGGGTTTGACCATAAACAACGCCTTTTGGTCCAACCACTTCGCTCACTGACTTTACTATCGTAAGTTTCTCCTGTACCAAACCATTCCCCTGTACAAACAGTTCAAAGGCATGAGCAAACAGACCATCGCCAGAGAGTATAGCCATGGCTTCCCCGAATTTCTTATGGGCAGCAACTCTACCCCTTCGATAATCGTCATCGTCCATAGCTGGTAAATCGTCGTGGATCAACGAGTAAGTATGGATCAATTCAAGACCACAGGCTATCGGCATTATCTGCTCAGAATCTTTCCCGCCACTAGCCTCATAACTCGCAATGGCGAGAATAGGTCTTATCCTCTTGCCACTGCCAATGGAATAATACATTACGTCAAAAAAGGTGTTTATGCCAGCAAAGTATTTTTCAAGTGCTTGATCAATAGGTACCTTTTTTTCTGCCAAGTATTTAATCACATCTATATCAATCATGAGTCCAACGTAATTTTAATGGAAATTAACTATTTGTCAATATGCATATGAGGAAGATATGACCAAGCCATTATGTGTGTTCTCGACAAGCTCGAACAGTAATATTTTATCCTTCGAGTAAGTCCTGAGTTTATCAAAGGACGCATCGAGAAGTGCCTTTAGGTATTGCGTCCTTAAACGTGGTCCGTACTCTTTATCTAAAATCATGGGGATATTCTACACGCTTTTTTGACAAAGTCAAGGCTAGTATCCTGAAAAACGGTTGACTTGTGTACTATGTTTAATATAATGAGGATAATGGAGATTGACGATAGAGCAAAACCCTCTCTAATCGCTTCGAGAATAATCCCCTGGTCAATAATAGCGGTAGGTGTTGTATTAAGGATCGCACAGTTCATTTATAATCGCTCACTCACCGAGGGGGAAGCGGCACTGGCATTGAACATTGTGCAACGTTCGTATTCTCAACTGCTCAAACCGCTCGACTATACCCAGGCTGCTCCAGTTGGCTTTTTATTGTTGCAGAAGTTCATGAGCACGCTTCTGGGATCGAGTGAATTGGGACTCCGTTTCCTGCCTTTGATCGCGGGAATTGCTGCGTTATTCCTGTTCTATCAAGTCGCCAAGAAAACCATAAGTAAACAGTCACTTACTGTCGCCCTTGTCCTTTTTGCGATCGGTGATCATTTGATTTACTTTGCTTCAGAAGTAAAACAATACTCTAATGATGTTTTCATAGCACTTTTAATCATCTGGTTGGCAATATTGGTTTTCAACAAGAAATTCGAGATCAAATACACAATGCTCTTCGGCTTTGTCAGTGGGCTATGTCTTTGGTTTTCACACCCAGCTCTATTCGTATTTTGTGCATCACTCATAGTTATGTACTTCTACGCCCTACGCAAACTACAATGGTCTACACTTTGCGGTTTGCTTATCGCTACTATGCTTGGCTTAGTAAGTTTTCTTGCCAATTACCTTGTAATCCTCGGTAACCTGAGCAAACATGAACAACTATTAAGCGCTTGGCAGTTAAGTTTCATGCCTTTACCCCCGACCTCGCTCGCTGATATCAAATGGTTTGCTTATGTCTTTTTGCGAACTTTCAAATTCCCGATTGGGCTTTCAATGTATGAACTGTTATTAGGGGTACTGGCTTTCTTATGGGGATGCTTTATTATGTTCAAACATAGAAGACAAAGCATCTTGCTGCTGGTTATACCGATCTTTCTCGCTTTAATCGCATCAGGTTTGCACCGGTATCCTTTTGAAGGTAGACTACTCCTTTTTCTGACGCCATTTATGATCCTGGTCATTGCCCAGGGTATCAGCGATATCAGGAACAAGATGAAACATCAATCAAACTTCATGGGAATGGCATTGGTTGTCATACTGCTCATTCATCCAGTATTGCTTGCCGGCTATCATTTGATCCGACCGCGCGCGCCAGAAGAACTCCGTACAGTATTAGAATACGTTGATGAGAATTGGCTCGATGGCGACATAATATATGTCTACTATGCTTCGCTCAATGCATTTCGGTATTATCATGATCGATATGGCTTTCCCGTTGAATATGTCGAGGGCATTGAATCCCGTTCTGAATGGACCAATTATTACCAGGATCTACAGAGGCTTAGAGGGAACAAGAGGGTCTGGTTGGTCTTTTCTCATATCGCCACGCACTGTGGCGTAGATGAGGAAAAATTGTTCGTTTCATTTCTGGATTTGCTTGGAACCCAGATTGATGCACTTAGCGCCTCGGGCGCATCAGCATACTTGTATAATATGACCCCGTCTCCTCCGTAAAAGAAACGGGCTCATTGATCTATTGCACCAATACTGTTTTGTTTATAACAGCCATTTCTCCGGCAGAAAACTTACAAAAATAGATTCCTGCAGACACTGATTGATTGCAATTATCCCTACCGGTCCAATGAGTAGTATATGCTCCTGGCTGCCGTGTATCACTGACAATGTTCTTAACTAATTTTCCCTGAACATCAAAAATCGAAAGCTCAACTACTGTTGCTTTTGAAATGTAATAGGTGATCGTTGCTTGATCCCTCATTGGATTTGGATAGATTGTAAGAAGAATTTTCTTCGCCAATCTCCTTTCTTCTGCCACGCCAACATTCAGGTTCCAACGGTATATACTTGAGCCTTCTGTACCTGCAAACAAATAATGGCCAGGATCGATCTCTAAAGAAATAACATTCGTGTTATCGAGTCCACTGTTCATTGCCACCCAACCACCACCACCTGTTGTGCTCAAATATACACCAGTGTTAGTACCAACATAAAGCGTATCAGGAGCTGTGTAATCAATAGCAACTGCTTTCACCCCTGTACAACCAGTATTTATCCAAGTAACACCGCTATTTGTGGATCTAAAAACACCATCGGGTGTTCCAGCATAAAGAATACTGCTATTAGTAGGATCGATCTCAATATCGAAAATGGTATCGGTTATACCGGTTGAGGACGAAAACCAATTACTACCGCCATTCGTTGTTTTATAAAGACCAGGAACACCCCCTGCGTATACGATATTGGAATTGGTCGGATCAACTGCTAAGGAAAATGTGAACCCGGATCCATTAAGGCTGTAGCGTACCCATGACGAACCACTATTTGTGGTCTTAGAAACCCGCATACCAGTGAGGATACCGCCACTCCAGTATATGCTGCTATTACTTGGATCAGCCACAAATGCACCACCATCTGTGTAGTAAGAATCAAGTGAGTCCCAGACGGTCCCGCCGTCTGTGCTCCTATAGAGCTCAGCATTACCTCAACCAAACCCCTCAAGACCGTAGACTATATCTGGATTAGCATTATGAACAGCAAACTCACATATTGCGCCACAATCCAAAGGTGTAGAGAGTTGCTGCCAAAGAGTCCCGCTATTAGTCGTCTTGAATACGCCTGCATCCTCGAATTCCGTATACATTGTAGAAGGCACTGTTGGTGCAATACCAATCGCAAGAATAGTTGCAGTCGTGATATCTTGATTAGCATCAAACCAGTTTGTACCACCATTCGTTGTCTTGAATACACCTAGATTATCAACCGTATACAGGGTTGAAACCTGATTCTGACATGCTGCGAGACCGCGGCTCATTTTATAAACGCCGCCATGACCTGAACCAGTAGTGAACCATGAGACTCCGGCATCAGTACTTTTATATATCACTGTATCTTTACCTGCATATACATTATTTGGTTCAGTTTGAGTGGTTGCAAGGCACGTAATGAAGTTATCATTTTTGACCATAGACCATAAAGTACCGCCGTCTGTTGTCCGATAGATACCATCATAAAATGTTGCTGCATATACGATATTAAGATCAGATGGATGCACTGCCAAAGCCTTTATATAGTTACCATTCGTATTAAAACCTGATGACATGTCTGTGAAATTAGAACCACCGTTTGTTGATTTATAGACTTTGGGATAATTCAAAGTGTTTCTGTAATAACCACCCACGTATATATTATCAGGATTAGACAGGTCAAGAACCATACAATAAGCATCACCATTATAGACAGTATGGAGAGCTGTAGTGCTCCACGTATTACCGCCATTCGTGCTTTTAAAAAATGCCATTACGCTATAGCTGCCAGACAATGTCCTGCCGACCGCGAATATAATTGAGGGAGAAGTCGGATCTACAGCAAGACCATTGACATTATTATTATTACCCGGTATAGAATCACAACTCCAAGTCGCACCACCATCAATTGACTTGTACACACTCTGTTTGCTCCCTGCGTATAAAATCAGAGGATTGGCTGGGTCAACCGCCAAACAAAACAATTGATCTGACAGTATGGACCTCTTTGACCATGTAGCACCACCATCAGTCGACCTGAACACATATGCTGGTTCTCTATAACCTGCCACATAAACAATATTTTCATCAGAAGGCGCAGTCGCAACAACACCCAATGGACCACCATATGGACCGATTGACTCCCAATCTGCCGTCAAAAAAGAACCGATACCGACGACCATCGTAAATAAAAACACTTTACTCATATCTTCACCTCCACCTGTCCTTTTATATAAGAATTAGCTATACTCTTCTCTTATACTTAAGTATAGTAGCAGTTAATGATTTGTCAAGAGTTAAATACCCACTTGTCTCTATGGTTTATGGTTAAACCCAATTGAGTTTACGGTATTCCTCATATATTTTTGTAATAATACGTTTGGGTGATGGAAAATCATTTACCCATTTGATACCCTGGGTGCTTTTCTCCTGGCGTAACGCTGCATCAGTTAACAATTTGCACAGAACATCTTCAAAGTCACCCACCGTAGCATTTATAAAAGGATATCCTGGTAACAGGTGTTCGTATTCACCAGGGATCTCTGTTATCGTCGGGATACCTAAAGCCAGAAATTCAAGCCCACTCCGTCCATAACCAGTGCCGGCATAATTACCTATCTGGTCAATGCCGATATCGCATGTTCTTTTCAGTTCCATGCATTGTTTGTTGGAAACGCCTTCAATGAGCAGAAACTCGAAATTGATCTTCTTTTTCAAGTTATTTATCGATCTAATAATATCTGGGGTACCTTTTGCTGACCGACGAGTTGGAGAATGCCCGACCCTCAACACTTTATTCTCGTGTGTTCTGGACGTAATCTGGGCAGCTTCATATGGTATTGGCACGAATACCAATGCTGGATCTATTTTTGTGTGGTCTAATTCTGAAGTAAACCTCAACTGAGCGAATTTACGTAAATATGGATTCATCCCCCATTTCCTCAGTTCACTGCCAAAAAAATGAGTCACGATCCGCTTATTTTCAAGTTTCTTTAAAATGCGGTCACCAAAAATAAACGGCAAGTCGCCATCAAAATGGTAAACATCAAATCCATCAAGATCAAAGCGCCGCCATGATTTGTGTAGTTGGTTGAGCCAGATCATATCTCTTGCTCTGAAGAACATTCTTGGCCAAAAATCTTCTCCTTTTATCCTCAGTTTCAATTCATGTTCGGGCACATTGACGTTTTGTCGCCCGGTCATCTGGCGTATGGTCTTTATCAAACCAGAATTCAGCAGAGCGTAGTTTAGCATTATTCCATTGGGAAAACCCAGGGTTGAAGGTGTCATAGTCACCAGGAGACCTTCATCATCAAAAAATCTATGGCTGCGGCTCAATAAGCCGGGCACATCCTGAAAATTCTCAAATGAAAGATGTAGGATTTTCACTGTTATAACCTATCTTTCTCAAAATCTACCTGAACTGGATTCTCAGCAACTGCCATAACTTCTCAAACATTCTCTGGTCTACCGTACCAATTCCTATTTTGCGGTGCTGGACTATTTGCCAAAAGAGTTCTTGATTGCCTCATTAAGGGGTGTTTCTTTATAACCCAAGACTTGCTTCGCCTTTGAATTGCTCCCCGTGAGCTCGATCTTACCGACACTATCTTTTCTTGGTGACCCGGCGCGCACATATCTGATCTTATCGATCAAATCATCAACCCTGACCGGACTCCCACAGAGATTGAACACTTCATGCCCATCAAGATCCTGAAGCTTCATCAAAGGAGCAAGAGTGTCGTCAATACAAGTCGGGCTGATAATACTGTATTCTGTATCAATGCTTCTATTATCGCTAATTGATTGATAAAAGTCCGCCACATGTCCAGGCGGTGAATTCTTTCCAAATGGAAAGAAAACCCGCGCCGTATGCAATGCAAATGATCTAAAATAATAGCGGAAAAGTATTTCTGTCTCGAATTTAGTCGTCGCATAGAAGCTGTGCGGATCATAGCCAGCCTTTTCATCGAGGTTATGTCCCTGACCATAGATCTCACCACTTGACAAGTATATGAATTTACTGACGCCAACTCTTCTTGCCCAATCGAGCAAAAGCAACGTAGCACATGGGTTTGATTTGAAAATCGTCGTGAAAGAACCACTATATACCTCATATAAATGCCACACATACTTGACGTTCCTGGGTAGTGCTTTATCAACATCGGTGCCGCGATCAAATCTAAAGAAGCCATATTTAAGGTTTATCTTACCGAGAAAGGACATAGGGACGTTTTTGGGAGAAGGAAATATTGTGTAAACTGACTCGCCCTTTTTCAATAGCTCAAAAATTAACTTCTCGCCAATGCCAAAGGGACTTGTCACTAGATTAGTAGCTTCTCTCATTTTCGATTATAGCCGAAATTACATTATTCGTCAATCAAAAAGTATCTTGAAACGATTCCCACAAGTTCTCGACAAGGTAAGTTTTACTTGTAGAAACAAAACTTGGAACTCTCGGTTTTTCAAAATACAAGTTCGTTAGGTTGTACTCCCTTATCTTCAAAAATCTCCTGAGCACGTGATAGTCAAAAAATGAAGGCCGATTGAAGAATACCTGCGGTATATCCATTGCGGCTGCCTCAAGTGACGCAGTACCCGAACAGACAATTAGCAAATCACAGTTCTTCATGGCTTGATAATGATTCTCAGTTATAATTATTGCTTTATCCTGGAGTAGAGCCTTCCTCTCGGTATCGAGCCTCGAGGCGAGATGTAGGCTCGTGAGCAACGGGCGTGAACGCCCTACTCCCAAGTTGTCTGAGTACAAGACCAAGACGAATTCGATGTCGTTGCTCTTCTGAGCAATTTTCTTCATCAGCTCCGTCATAACCGGCAAATTCCTTTTGATTTCGCTTTTGCGTGAACCAGGCATGAGACCGATTCTTTTTTTAAAATCATTTCTTTTGTAATTCTTCAACCTTTCAAATAATGGGTTTTTGAAATAAATTGTATCAATACCCCTTTTCTTATAGAATTCGTATTCAAATGGGAAAACTGAAAATACTTTATCGACCCATTTCTTGATAAAGTATTTTCTGAATGTTGCCCATGCCCAGATCTGCGGTGGTAAGTAGTAATAGACTCTACAACCTAACTTCTTTGCATAACTGCATAGTAGCAGATTAATACCTGGATAAGCAACTGCAATAAATGTCTTAGGTCGAATTCTGTACATCAGACGTGCAATCTTTCCGTAGATTATGTAATTACGACAGGCTGCTAAAACTCCGCTTGTAAGACCAAGCGTCATCATTCTATGATAATCTATCAGAACATCTACCCCGCTCTCAACTAGGTTATTACCGCCCACCGCAAAGATTCTCAGACCTGGCGTTTTGACTTGCATGTCACAGGCTAAGAATGATGCATACAAATCACCAGATGGCTCACCCACACTGATGAATGCAGGACCCTCAACTTCCATTGACATCATCTTATATGTCAATGATACGCAATTTTGTTTGGAAATCAACGTGATTAGCTAAGTATTAACCTAAGATTTTTTGTTTTCTAAAGGTTTCTTGTCAGTAACCTTTGATGGTTTTGAATCTACTTTAGCAGGCAGGGTTGGTTTTTTGTCTGGCTTTTTCAATTCGGTACTTCTTTTTTCCCGAGCTTGGGGTAAGTTGGGTTTCTTGTAGTCAGTTGCGTAAAATCCGCTCCCTTTGAAGATCAATCCTACACCTCCACTGATCAAACGCCTTAATTTACTATGGCATTTTGGACATCTCTGCAGAGGTTTATCAGTGATTTTCTGAAATTCCTCAAATCTATATTTACACTTGGTGCATTCGTATTCGTAAGTAGGCATAAATTATTGAGTATGGGAGAACCGGAGAAAGGGAGAAACGGTGAAAGAACCTGTGTTTATTTGGTTATCTAACCGATACTCCCCATCCCCCCTTCTCCTTATCTCAATTAGTATCCGCCGTAACCACCACCGCCTGGTGGCATTGGTGGTGCAGCTTTTTCTTCTTCTGGTTTTTCAACGACTACAGCCTCAGTCGTCACAAGAAGCCCTGCAATACTTGAAGCATTCTGTAAAGCAGACCGGGTCACCTTGGTTGGATCAATAATCCCAGCAGCGATCATATCTTCGATCTTCTCAGTCATCACATTATAACCAAAAGCGCCTTCTTTTGTCTTGACCTGTTCAACGATTACTGAACCTTCTTTTCCAGCATTCGCAGCAAGCTGCCTGGTTGGTTCTTCAAGCGCTCTCTTAACAATATCAATACCGATTTGCTGATCACCCTCTAGCTTCAGTTTACCAAGAGCTGATATCGAACGAATCAGGGCAACGCCACCACCAGGTACAATACCTTCTGCAACTGCTGCCCTTGTGGCATGAAGAGCGTCCTCAACTCGAGCCTTCTTCTCTTTCATTTCAATCTCAGTCGCTGCACCAATATTAAGAACTGCTACGCCGCCAGCAAGTTTTGCCAATCTTTCCTGGAGTTTTTCCTTATCATAATCTGAAGTGGTCTGTTCCATCTCATTTCTAATCTGCTGAATTCTTGCTTGCAGATCTACCTTCTTACCGGCACCCTCAACAATCGTGGTATTCTCCTTATCAATGGTAATCCGTTTTGCCTGACCCAAATCAGAAACCTGCACGTTCTCAAGTTTAAGACCAATGTCCTCTGAAATAAGCTTACCGCCAGTAAGAACCGCGATATCTTCCAGCATAGCTCTTCGGCGATCACCATAACCTGGTGCCTTTACTGCTGAGGCTTGCAGAGTACCTCTTATCTTATTGACAACTAATGTAGCCAGTGCCTCGCCTTCGACTTCTTCGGAGATTATCAAAAGTGGTCGCCCTTTTTGTGCAATTTTCTCAAGAACCGGTAAAAGGTCTTTCATGGCGCTGATCTTTTTCTCATATAATAGAATGTAGACATCTTCGAGGATACATTCCATGCGGTCGGGATTAGTTATGAAATAAGGTGAAAGATAACCACGGTCAAACTGCATCCCTTCAACAACATCAAGGGTCGTTTCCATACCTTTTGCTTCTTCAACCGTAATAACGCCATCTTTACCAACCTTGTCCATGGCATCGGCAATGAGATTGCCTATTTCTTTGTCATTGTTTGCCGAAATAGCTGCAACCTGCGCAATGTCGCTCGATCCTTTAATCGGTGTTGACAGCTTTTTTAAATCGTCAACTACTGATTCAACGGCTTTGTCGATTCCTTTCTTGATCTCCATAGCATTTGCACCAGCAGTAACAGTCTTTAACCCTTCACGATAAATCGCTTCGGCTAATATCGTTGCTGTGGTTGTTCCATCACCAGCAACATCAGACGTTTTGGAAGCTACTTCTTTAACCATCTGAGCACCCATGTTCTCGAATTTATCTTCCAGATCGATCTCCTTTGCTACCGTCACGCCGTCTTTTGTAATCGTTGGTGCTCCAAATTTCTTCTCAAGAATCACATTTCTTCCTTTTGGACCAAGGGTAATCTTTACAGCTTCCGATAATATCTTAAGGCCCTTTAAGATCGCCCTTCTTGCGTCTTCGCTGAATTTAATCTCTTTTGCTGCCATGTTTAGTCTCCTTTTGATTTCTTGGCTTGCTCAATAATCCCCAGGACATCATCTTCACGCATGATCAAGTATTCATTTTCTTCCAATTTGATCTCATTACCAGAGTACTTGCCAAAGAGAATAATATCACCTTTTTTGACTTCAAGCGGGATCCTATTCCCTTTTTCGTCCCTGCGTCCGTCGCCGGTTGCGATCACCTTACCCTGTTGAGGTTTTTCTTTCGCCGTATCAGGGATAATTATACCGCCCTTTTTCATCTCTTGTTCGAGCCTCTCTACAAGAATATTATCATGAAGCGGTTTTATTTTCATTTTTCCTCCTTCTTTTCTCTATTCCAATAAACTCTTGCCAACTTTTGGTCATCCGAGAATTTATACTCCACGCTACCACCATACGAATGATAGAGCATCCTCCCCAAATGAGCCGCTAAATTCTCCGAGGTAGTCTCAACCCGAACGTTATCATCTTTTTCCATGATATCAATGATTCTATCAAACGGGTTGTGAGTAACCTCTTTAGCTTCTTCGTTTCTCAACATATTGAGAATCTGATCACGTCTCTGCTTGAAAAAATTACCGGTTATATAGACAATCCCCATTACATAATGATCTTCTTCTTTCCGACAAGCCGGACATTTATGCTGCTCGACTGCCAGTTTTGGGTCAAAATCCAGGATTCTCTGCCACCGCCGTCGTCTATATACTAAACCGCAACGTGGACAAAGAGTTGGCTCCTTGTAACTCTTTCTAGTTAAATACGGATCATCGAGATGGGGTCTTAGCCCTCCTCTAATAATTTGTCTTCCTTTTGGCAAAACCCGTCTCCTTATTTCTCTATTATAATGTTATTACAATCTTTGCCTACCAAACACAAACAATATGGGCGAAACCCGACTTGAACGGGTGACCTTCTGCTTGTAAGGCAGACGCTCTCGCCAACTGAGCTACTCGCCCTTATGACATTATATTATATTCAAAAGTTTAGTTTTGTCAATGATTAAGTACTATTTCCAGAAAGTTCTGTAGAAAAATCAAGTATCTCTCAATATTCAATCTTCAATATCATTGACTTCTACTGGTTTTTAGGCTATAATAAGGTTCCAAATTGAAAGGAGGAATTCTTATGCGACGGGTGATTATCATGGGCGCAGCAGGAAGGGATTTTCATAATTTCAATGTGTTTTTCAGAAAAAACAAGGATTATAAAGTGGTCTGTTTCACCGCCACCCAAATACCTAATATTGCAGGACGTAACTATCCCAAGGAACTTGCGGGAAAAAGATATCCACGCGGTATACCTATTTTCCCAGAAAGTCAATTGACTGATTTGATAAAAAAATTCAAGGTGGAAGTTGTGGTTTTTTCATACTCTGATGTTTCTCACAATTATGTAATGCACAAGGCATCCGAAGTTATTGCCGCGGGTGCTGATTTTTGGTTACTCGGTCGGACATCGTCGGTGCTAAAATCCCGAAAAAAGATGATTTCGATTTGTGCTTCAAGAACCGGTGCCGGCAAAAGTCAAACGACCAGGTTAATATGCGATATCCTCCATGCAGAGGGCATAAAATTCTCAGTGATCCGGCATCCAATGCCATACGGTGATCTGAAAAAACAAGCCGTACAGAGATTTTCTACGATGGCTGATATGGACCGCTACAAGTGCACGATCGAGGAACGTGAAGAATATGAACCGCATGTTATGAGGAGCAATACTGTTTTTGCAGGTGTTGATTATGAACTAATTTTGAAACAAGCCGAGAAGATCTCTGATGTTATCGTTTGGGACGGCGGTAATAATGACCTGCCATTTTACAGATCTGACTTACATATCGTTGTCGTTGATCCATTCCGTGTTGGTGATGAAACTGTGTATCACCCTGGTGAAGCGAATGTCAGGTTTGCTGATATCGTAATAATAAATAAGGTCGATACTGCTTCACGCAAGGATGTTAAGCTGCTCAACGAAAATATAAAAAAACTGAACAGGCAGGCTGTAATACTCGAAGCTACATCCCCTTGCATCGTTGATAAACCTGAACTGATCCGCAACCGCAAAGTAGTCGTTGTTGAGGACGGTCCAACACTCACGCACGGTGGCATGAGCTATGGCGCGGGCATGGTAGCAGCAGACTTG
>CBFDDH010000032.1:0-26803 GCA_965603515.1 uncultured bacterium | reverse complement strand
TTTGTTTTTTCATCTTATTTGGCTTTATTCGGACTCAAGACTATTTTTGGTGAACAAAGAGAAGAATTAGTTGTCATAAAATCCGGTGTGTTTTCAATTGTTCGTCATCCAATATACTTGGCTTCCATATTAGTATATCTTGGATTCATCATTATTTCTCTGTCTATTATTGCATTCTGTATATGGATTATTATTATTCTATTCTATTACAATATCTCACGATATGAAGAAGGAATATTAGTAGACAAGCTTGGCATTCAGTATGAAGACTATATGAGACAAGTGCCGATGTTCATACCGCGGTTTCGTAAGAGGAAAGAATAACGGGTTTCTTTGGCTTTAAGATGATGTGACGATACCAGCTGTTATTTATTGCTGGTTATGCACTCAACCTTGGGTTCCCAGGCTGGATCAACAATGCATAGAAATTCGAGGTTTTCTTCACCAGTGTTTTCTATAAACTGAGCTGCATTTGGTGGTATGTAGATAGTATCATTCTTATTGACTCTTTTTTCTTCATTATTTATATGCATGATGCCGGAACCATTGATTATGTAGTAGACTTCACTTGCTTCGAGCTTATGAACGAGCGTTTTCTCTCCGCGTTTGACCCTTGCCCAGGCAAGACTGCATCTTGTCTGGATCTTATCTTTCCTCGGATTCAGGATTTCGCGCAGGAGAGAACGATCACCGGCAAGGAATGTTGAGCAATCTTTCAGATGTTTGACATACATGGTAAAATATAGCTGAATATTCCGGAAAATCAAGACATTCATTCGATTCATGATATATGTTTTAGCCCCTGCACTATTGATACTGAGATCATAATGAGTCTTTTTCTGCATTATTGACAATGTATATATAACGTGTATAATACAGAGGTGAAAATACTTCTCTGTGGAGTGGGGAATAAGGATAGGGGGGATGATGGTTTCGGTCCATATATCGTAGAGAATTTCATAGAAACTGCAGACATCAAAAAAATAAACTGCACCTTATACCCGGAGAATTATTTAAACAAAATGGTGTCATTAAAGCCCGATTTAATTATTTTCTTTGATGCCATGAAATATGAGGGTGCTGACACCATTCTTTTAAGGGATAAAGAAATAACAGAAAATAGTCCAATTTCTGTTTCAACCCACAATTTACCCTTCAGTTTGATGTATCAATATCTTAAGGAGAATAGCAAAGCTCATATTTGGTTCGTGGGAATAAAACCTTCTTCATACGAACAATTGACTGAGAAAACATTGACATTAGCTAATCAGATCATAAAGAATTTTAATTTGCTTGACAAACAAAAAAATCTAAATATAATAAATATCTATGAAACTGTATCTACTACCCTCAAATAATATAAAAAGCTTTATGGAAAAATTGGCTCAAGATGGTTCTGTCTACTATCCTGTGCTTGAAGATGATAAGACACATCTCGTTAAATTTATAGAAGACAAGGAGTTTGATCCTAATTTTGATAAGATCAGGACCGCTGAAAACATCAAACATTTCTTTTTCCCAAGTCGTGATGTCGTAGCGAAATTCCCAAAGGACTCAAAGATCAAAGCGGAAAAACAATACCTTTTTGGCGTTAAGAATTGTGATTTAAGAGGTATTGACGTCTATGATAGGGTATTCTTGAGGACCGAACCGGTCGACCCGATGTACAAAGAACGCCGGGAAAAGACAATCGTTATTTCTGCAGATTGCCCAGAACCAGCTGATTGTTGTTTCTGTAATCTCGTTGGTATTAGTCCTTATGGTGCTGATACTTGCGACATAAATGTGACAAAGGTTTCGGCTGGTTTATTGTGTGAGATTTTCACGAAACTCGGTGAGCAAGTTATTAACAAACACATAGATCTATTCGACGAAGCCGGCAAAGAAGCTCCCAAAGAGCGTGAGAAAATGCGGAAAGGCGCGCTTAAGGAATTGGGTAAAATAAATGAGAAACCATTTAAAGAGGATATTGCCGAGCGTATTGAAAAAGCCGGTAAGAAGACTATGCAGGATGCTCAAAAGGACTGTGTTGAGTGTTTTGCTTGTCTCCATGCTTGCCCAACCTGTTATTGCTTCTTGCTAAGTGATTATAAGAAGGGAAAGGATATTGAGCGTGTGAGAACATGGGATGCGTGTTACTATGCAGCCTACGCTCGAGTCGGTGGTGGTGCGAATCCACGGAGTGATCTTGTGGAGCGGTTTTGGAATCGCTTTCTGTGCAAATTCAATTATTTCAACGAATATGAAGGTTTTCTCGCATGCTCTGGTTGTGGAAGATGTTATCGTGGATGTTCAGCAAAAATTGATATAAGGGAGATTTTATGGAAGCTCTAAATCCATATTATCCAATTCCGACAAAAATAAGGGAGATAATACCAGAGACCCATAATATTAGCACCTTTGTCCTTGAAGGGATGCCAATACAATTCAAAGCTGGCCAGTTTGCTGAACTGACTGTACCCGGTGTTGGCGAGGCACCATTTACACCATCTTCTTCACCGTATGCTGATGACATGGAATTTACGATAATGAAGGTTGGTCGAGTGACTGATGGACTTTTCGAGTTGAAAAAGGGTGACCTGGTGGGAGTGAGGGGTCCTTTTGGCAAAGCCTATCCTTTGAAAGATTTTAAAGGTAAGGAGATCTTCATTGTGGGTGGCGGGGTTGGTTTTGCCCCCTTGCGTTCGCTGTTCTTGGCGCTGCTCCACAATATTAAGGATTACAAGAAAGTTTATATAAGATATGGTGCACGAACGCCAGACGATTTGGTGTATTGGAAATTGATCCCGAAGTGGCAAAAGATCGATCGTGTTGACATTGACCTCACGGTAGATATCGGTGATGATTCCTGGAAAGGTAAGGTTGGTGTAGTGACTGTATTGCTTGATGACATACCGGTTGATTTGGATAAGGCGCCGGCTTTTGTCTGCGGACCACCTCTGATGATGAAATTCGTAACCCAGCGACTTGTTGAGGCAGGTTTCCAACACCGCAAGATATATTTATCTATGGAGAAGAATATGTCGTGCGGTATCGGCAAATGCAATCACTGCCGAGTGGGAAAATTCTATGTATGTAAGGACGGACCAGTTCTTACTTGGGATGATGTGAAGGATATTGAGGAGCCATTTTTATGAAGAAGGTTGATCCTGCATTTACTACTGTTAAAAAGACGGTATGTCCATTCTGTAGTTTCGGTTGTGAACTTGGCGTGGTCTTTGATGATTTTGGAGTGAAGGGAGTTGAGTACATAAAAGATGGCAGTAGTGAAGGCAGACTATGCCCAAGAGGAAGTGCTGCTGCATTGTACCTGAATCACCCGCTGCGACTATCAATGCCGATAAAGAATGGTAAGGTGCTCGATTGGACAAAGCTTAGCAAAAACTTGAAAAATGTATTTGACAAACCGGCGAGCGTTGCAGTTACATTTGACCGAAACCTGACCATTGAGGATTATCGTTCGATAATCAGTTTTTGTAAGGTAACCGGCGTCGAGAATATCGCCTCTACTTATTTTGAGCCCGAGGCTCTGCTGCGTGAATTTTGTGGTAAATCATTCTCAGTTGACGATATCGGTAAAGCCAGGATGATATTGGTTGTAGGTGATCCATTCAATCAGACACCAATGCTCTCTAAAGCTCTCATTGAATGGAAATTGTGCAACCGTAAGAATCGTCTAGTAGTGGTTGATACGATGAAAACACACACTGCTGCATTCGCAAGTGATTTTCTAAAGTGTAGGGCAGATACTGAACCACTATTGCTCTTAGGACTCGCCCAGGAGAACATTGCTGGCGTCAATGTCCCAGAGACTACTGGTGTTTCGGCTTCGAAAATAGCCGATATCTCAAAGAATTTGAAGCAGAGCAAAGATGCTCTGATTCTTGTTTGTTTTTCTTTTGCACACACCTATGATTCAATGCTTCTGGCGGAGGGGATCAAACGGTTGAGTGTTTATGCTGGCAAACAGATTATTCCGTTTGTTGAATTTCCCGGCTTTGAAGGAAATCAGCGTTTTGGTGCTATTCTCGATAAGATAAAAAAGAAGAAGATAAAACACCTCGTGAATTTCGGAGAGTTATTTCCCTTTTATTATCCGCAGATCAGTAAAAGCTTGAAGACAGTTAATATATTTGCTACATCGCCGATTAAACATAAAGATCATACAGTACTACCCGTTGCTTTGAACCTTGAGAAACAAGGGATGATTTTGACCAACCGCGGGAATCAGGATCTATCCGGTACTATCAGTCCAGCAAGTGGTGCTCGGTTGGTCAGCGAGATCCTTGCTCTTGTAAAAAAGACAAAGGCAGGAGGCGGGACAGTAACACCACCAGCGTTTACAATCAACCTAGTAGAAAGAGCAAAAAAAATTGTTGCACGTACAAAAACACCCAGGAAGAAAAAAACTCTAAGATTATTCGGTGAAAAGATTTCCTACAATTTTCTTGGATTGTTTGAAAAGGAAAAACTTAAAATAAATCCCCTTGATGCTGAGGTATTAGGTCTTAAGCCAACTGATGCAGTATTTCTGAAATCGAAATATGGTGAGGTAAATTGCAGAATCAAGCTAACTACTGATATTGACCAAGGAATTGTGGTTATTCCTGCAGAAACGCCCGCCGTAAAGGGCTTATTCGAGTATGAAGTGGTTGATGATATTATTAACTTTATCCCAACTGAGGTGGAAATATGGCGAAAAGGATAGTATTAGATCTTGATTTATGTTGTGGTTGCCGGTCTTGTGAGGCGGCCTGCAAAGCGGCTTTTAAGGGAGAGGCGCGCATCAGGCATGGGGATATAGCAGGCGAAGCTTATTTGCCGCTTGCCTGCCGACATTGTAAAGAGCCATTATGTGCGGCAGCCTGTCCAGTTGATGCAATCACGAAAGATGAAGAGACGGGTTTGGTGACCAGATCATCCTTTATATGTATTGGTTGTCAGAGCTGTACATTAGCCTGTCCATTTGGAGTGATTGATGCACCACTGATTAGACATATTTGTCAAAAGTGTGATCTGTGCCGTGATCGTGAAGAAGGACCTCGTTGTGTTGCAGCATGTTCTTCTGGGGCTCTTCAATTCTTAAGTGAAAAAGAAGTGAAGCGACATGAAATAGGAATGAGGATGGTTTCTAAAGATGCATTTCTGAGGAGAAAGCCATGAACATAGTAAGAATGCTATTTTCATATATAGTTTTCCCCGGTTTTGTTTTTTCAGCTGTTATTGGTCTTTTTGTTACCTGGATCGATCGCAAAGTGACGGCACGTGTACATTGGCGCGTAGGTCCACCGTGGTTTCAGCCTTACGCAGATTTTCTTAAACTGCTACTGAAAGAAACTATGATACCACAAGGGAGTTCAAAGGTATTGTTTCTCTTGGGACCACTACTTGGTGTTATTGCAATGTCAATTTTTGCTGTAATGTTGTTTTCCATGAATTTCAATCCGGCAAATACATTTGTTGGCGACCTGGTCGTTATCATCTATCTGCTGGCATTACCTCCGATAGGTATCATTCTTGGTGGTTCTTCATCGAAGAACCCTTTGGCAAGTGTAGGTGCTTCCCGGGAAATGACTCAATATTTTGCTTATGAATTACCTTTCCTGTTTGCCATAGCAACCATTATTCTAAAAGCAAATGGGAGTATTAAATTTGGTGATATCATTCTTGCCCAGCAAGCAAGTGGACCATTCTTGTATTCAATATCTGGTGTGATCGCGGCGATAGTTATTTTTCTATCAGTCCAAGCCAAGTTAAGTTTTGTCCCCTTCGATAGTCCGGAAGCCGAACAGGAAATTATGACCGGTCCTTATGTTGAATACTCAGGTGTCGCGCTGGCGATGTTCAAGGTTGCCAGAGCCATGATGTTTTTCCTGCTACCTCTATTTTTGATATCAGTACTCTGGGGCGGAATAGCTGATTGGTGGGCAATCCCAAAATTCGTATTAATAGTAGTTCTTATTGTTCTTATGAAGAATACGAATCCAAGGCTACGTATCGACCAGACATTGAAATTCTTCTGGGTAGGGATGGGTATCTTATCTATAGTCGGTTTGATCCTGGCTTTTCATGGAATGTAAAGGAGTCAAGAATGGGAAATGCTAAGCTTTGGGGTTTAAAGAAGTCGCCTTGGGTCTTCCATGTGGCTGCGGCTTCTTGTAATAACTGTGATATTGAGATACTAGACCTGCTCACGCCGCGTTGGGATGTTGAACGTTTTGGGATAGTCCTGGTTGGCTCGCCAAGACACGCCGATGCTCTGCTAATCACCGGTGTTCTGAACCGGAAGAGTTTACCACGTGTATTGAGAGTTTACGAACAAACTCCGAAACCATGTTTGGTTATCGGTATCGGTACTTGTACGTGTGATACTCATATGTTTGAGAAATCATATAATGTCGTGGGACCTTACGACAAGTATATACCAGTCGATGTGTATATCCCGGGTTGTCCACCCAAACCCGAATCCATGATTCTGGGTATTGTTAAAGCTTTGAAGAGGTTATGATGAAAAAAGAATATTCAAAAGCTATTTTAGAAGAGATAAGCAAGAAATTTCCAGAGGTTTCTGTAAAGATTCATTCATCGCGCCGGACCTATTTGAGAATACCGAGAGAGAAGGTGTATGGTTTCGCAGAATTTTTAT
The DNA here is from genome assembly GCA_965603515.1 of uncultured bacterium. Taxonomy (GTDB): domain Bacteria; phylum Hydrothermota; class Tepidihabitantia; order SM23-42; family SM23-42; genus JAUVZL01. The sequence continues at coordinate 20,157 of CBFDDH010000032.1, read as the reverse complement.
TTAAGGAAAAAGGTTGTCGATTGTCAATTGCCACAGGTATTGATACACGCGATGGTATTGAAATTCTTTATCACTTTTCGCTGGATGAGGCAGGGACTTATTACAGTATTAAGACAGTAATACCAAAAGATGATCCAAAAATCAAAAGCATCGCGCCATTCCTTCCTGCAGCGAACTGGATTGAAAGGGAAATACACGAGTTATTGGGTGTGGATTTTGTCGGTCATCCGAATCTCAAACCATTGTTGACTGCTGAAACTTGGCCTTCTGATTTGTATCCGCTGCGCAGAGATTATGCAAACGAGCATAAAGATTTAAAAGTAAAAAAGAAGCCGTAGGAGGAATCTTGAGAAGAATAGTACCGATAGGTCCATATCATCCACTTCAGGAAGAACCTGAGTTCTTTAAGTTGTTCGTTGAGGGAGAAAAGGTCGTTGATCTGGAAATAAATATAGGCTACAACCACCGCGGTCATGAGTTTATTTCGCCAACCCTAACATGGGATCAGGTACCTTTTTTAGTTGAAAGGATTTGCGGTATTTGTTCAGATTCACACCCCTATGCATATGTCTTGGCAGTGGAGGATTGTGCTCATATTACACCGCCTCCTCGGGCGCAGTATATCAGAACGATTGTTGGTGAACTGGAGCGCATTCATTCCCATTATCTGTGGCTTGGTTTAGCCGGTCATTTTATCGGTTACAATACAGTTTGGATGTGGGTCTGGCGTTATCGTGAACCTCTACTCGATATATTTGAGTTGATAATGGGGAACCGAAATCATTATGCAATAAATAAGATAGGTGGTGCAAGAAGAGATATTTTGCCTGAGGATCATCCAAAGATCGAAAAATATCTGGATTTAGTAGAAGAAAAGAACACAATGTTTACCAAGGCTATACTTGATGATCCGGTAATCAGAGCACGACTTGAGGGTGTCGGTATATTACCAAAGGAAGATGCGATTGCCTATGCCGTGACCGGTCCAACCGCGCGTGGTTCGGGCTTTGCGATTGATGTACGGAAAGATGATCCATTTGATGCCTATGACAAAGTTGATTGGAATATGGTTGTTTTTCCTGAGGGGGATGTACTTGCTAAAGCCAAGGTGAGATTGATTGAATGTTTCGAATCGATCAAGATTGTAAGGCAGTGTTTGAAAGATATGCCTGATGGTCCGATCGAAGCCAGAGTTGATGAAATCCCTCCTGGAGAAGGTATTGGTCGACACGAAGCGCCTCGCGGTGAGGTTTTTCACTACGTTCGTTCAGACGGTTCAAACAAACCGATCAGGCACAAAGTAAGAGCGCCAAGTTTCATGAATATTGCTTCGAACGTGGTTGCAGTCAAAGGTTATTCTATTGCTGATGCTGCTTTGGTTTTGGCAGCAGTTGACCCCTGCTACTGTTGTACAGAGCGAACAACTGTGTATGAGGACGGCAAAAAGAAATATAGTGGACAGGATCTCTTGAGACTCTCTAGGGAGAAAACCGAGAAGATAAGAAGGAGATATAGCAAATGATAGGCCTTGACTTTTTCGCAGATAGATTTGGCATCTTCCTCAGCGCTTTGTTTGTATTCATTGGTTTGATGTCCTTTATTTATTCACTCACAACAATCAAGGGGAAAGGGCATAAACTAGAATACTACTTGATGCTACTTTTTATCGTTGGTTCTGGTGTGGGCGTGGCATTATCATACAACCTTTTACTGATATTTATTTTCTGGGAGATTTCGACATTCGCTATTTGGCGAACAGTGGGTTATTATCGAAAAGGTGACAGCTTTAAGGCGGCAAACATCACATTCCTTGTTAATTTCGGGGCTGCGGCTATTATGCTCATTGGTCTTGTAATGCTCTGGCTTGATAATGGAACATTTAATCTGTTCCAAATTAAGATATATAACGACCTGGCCAGTACTTTTATTCTTGTTGGTATTCTGGCAAAATCTGTTATAATCCCGATCCACGTTTGGCTTGTACCAGCTTATAAATCAGTCCCCGCAGCGATTGGCGGTAGTCTTGCTGGAATAGCTGAAAACATTGGCGTTATCTTATTCTTGAGACTTTTTTCGACCGGTCAATACTTTTCGACCGGGTTCTTCAGTACTGTTGCGTGGCTAGCGCTTGCTTCCTGTATAATAGGGGGTGGTGCCGCGCTTCTTTCCAATGATCTCAGGGAATTGCTTGCATTCTCAACGATAAGCCAAATCGGATTTATTCTATTAGGTTTTGCCGTAGGCGGTATATATGGAATAATCGGGGGTATGTTATATATTCTTGCCCATGGACTTGCGAAAGCAGGACTCTTCTATGGGGTTGGTCTGATCGAAGATGCGACTGGCAAAAGTGACCTGAATGCGATAGGTGGCATGCTGAAAGGATCGCCGGTTTTGGGTGTCTCAATGGCATTTCTCGTTGGTTCTATTGTTGGATTTTTCCCAATGGTTGGATTCTGGTCTAAATTAGGGGTGATCATTGGCGCAGTCAGTAGCTCCGTGTACTTTGGTATCGGTGCGATTATTGCGGCTCTCTTCACTCTCTTATACAGTATTAGATTTTACAACAAGTTATTCTTTGGTCAGAGTAGAGGGAAAGCTAAGCCGTTAAGCTATACTGGTTTGACTGTCATTTTCATACTCGCACTCATTTCATTGCTCCTTGGTATTTTTATTTATCAACCGGTGGATTATCTAATTGCTAATGGAGGGCTTTTGTGATGAGTGTTACTATATTGGGTGTTGAATTTGAGATTTATTATCTTGTTTTACTGGTACCAATAGTATGTGGTTTGTTTGGTTATCTTATCAATCGTCTGCGTTCTGAATTCAACTTCCTTGGTTTTGTTCTGACGTTGTTTTTTGCGATTAAGATCTTTATTGCCACAAGAACTGGTGTGATTACCGCAGTACCAGCAACCATGTTTGGCATTGACTTCAGATTTTATATGGACAGTCTTGCAGGATTCATCCTTCTGTTTAACGCGATATTCGCTTTCTTGGTGTGGCTATACTGCCTGAAGTCAATGTCTAAAAAACCGGGAGAAAGAGTATACCACCTGTATATTGCCCTTACATTAGCAGCCGCCAATGGTGTGGTGATTACCGGGAATCTCATTTATCTTTTGATTTTCTGGAATGTTCTTGTTTTCGCTCTTTATGGTATTCTGCTTGTTGGTAAGAAGGACAGCTCTTTTGCAGCACGAAAAGCAGTTACGATTATCGGCGTATCAGATTTCCTTATGATGCTCGGGATCGTAATATTGTTCGTCAAGGTTGGCAATATAAATATCCCGGCAGATCCAAAGCTCTTACTCAGTGGTCCCTGGATGATCACTTCATATATCCTTATAATGATTGGTGCCATTGCTAAAGCTGGAGCAATACCTCTCCACACCTGGATACCTGAAGCAGCAAAGGTCGTACCGGCTTCGACTATGGCTTTTATACCGGCAAGTCTTGATAAATTGATCGGTATATACCTTTTGGTAAGGATATCTTATTTCTTTTTTGACATAACTGGTTCAGTTCATCTCAGAATTTTGTTAATGATCATTGGTTCGGTGACAATTATTGCGGCAGTAGCAATGGCTATGATTCAGAAAGAGGCGATGAGGTTACTTTCATTCCATGCGGTATCCCAGGTTGGCTATATGGTCTTAGGCATTGGAACTGGCATACCCATCGGCATTGCTGGTGGTCTTTTCCATATGCTCAATCATTCTATATATAAAGCGTGTCTCTTTTTATCGGCGGGTTCTGTTGAATACCGGGCGAGAACAACCGATCTTGATCGTTTGGGTGGTTTGGCTACAAAGATGCCAATAACCCTGTTTACATTTCTCATTGCTGCGTTCGCTATTTCAGGAGTACCTCCCTTAAATGGATTCTTTTCAAAATGGATGGTTTATCAAGGAATCATTGAATTTGGCAAGGTGTCAAATCTCTGGCCGATATTTTTAATTGCGGCAATGTTTGGAAGCATTTTGACTCTTGCATCTTTTTTGAAAATCACCCATTCACTGTTTTTAGGAGAGCGTCCTAAGGAACTCAATAAAGTAAGGGAAACTAGATTTGAAATGGTAGTACCTGCACTTCTGTTAGCCCTATTATGTATTGTATTCGGTGTGTTTGCTTACTGGCTGCCATTACCGCATCTTATCTATCCTGCACTTCCTTTTGGTATCGTAGAGAGTGGTTTCTGGATGCCTGGTCTTGCGACAATATTGATCATTGTCGGGATGATTATGGGATTAGTTGTTTTCTTGTTCGGTACCGCAGTTAAGCCAAAGCGAAGCCGGGTTTTTATAGGTGGTGAGATATTGGATGAAGAAGCAGCTCGCATGACCGGCCCGAATTTTTACTCCTCTGTATATACTCTTGATATGTTGAAAAAGACTTTCGAATTCGGCGAAGCTGGTTCTTTTGATTTCTATAATTATCTGAATGCTGTTGCACGCGGACTGGCAGTAATTTTTAAAGAAGTGATTAATCGACTCATTGGTTTTATTTATGAATCGATTGGTAAGATAGTCAAAAACCTTAGTCGTTTTCTATCATTTTTGCACACTGGCGAACTATACAACTATGTCGGGTGGATATTCTTAGGTGGAATTATCATCTTGATATTGCTGGTTTTGTGAATAGTGGGGGTCTGAATGATTGAACTCTATCTGTTTCTTATATTCATGCTTACTGCAGCGATCATCGCAACTGAAATAAAGGATCTCATGGCTGCAGTGATTTCGCTGGGTGCGGTTGGTTTTTCTGTAGCCATTATGTTCATCATGTTACAGGCTCCGGATCTGGCCATTGTCCAAATTGTCGTTGAAGTCTTGACCATTGTTATTTTTGTTGCAGTGATTTTACGGACTACTCATATCGATGAAACGATCGGCAAGAAGTTGTCAGGTACTCAAATTCTGGCCATTGTGTCATTCTCGGTTTTTGCTATTTTATTTCTCATTGCGATGTTCAGAACACTGCAGGAGATACCAGCCTTTGGTGAACCGATAATGAAAGTAGCTATGGAGTATATTAGATTGGGACTTTCGTCTTACGGTCCGGGTGGTGCAAATATCGTTGCCGATGTAATTCTCGATTTTCGTGCCCTTGATACATTGGGTGAAGCGACCGTGCTGTTTACTTCAGTGATTGCTGTTGTCACCTTGATCCGCAAATCGGGGAGGAAAGAATGAAAGGCATGAGTTTGATTGTTAAAACAGTAACTAATATTGTCATTGGGTTTATATTCATTTACGGTCTCTATATAATCCTACATGGTCATTTGACACCGGGTGGTGGTTTTGCTGGTGGTGTTATTATTGCAGGTGTATTCGTGCTCAAACTGCTGGCGTTTGGTAGTAAGGCAAAGGATGAAAAAAGCGCGTCGACACAGGCTTCTGTTTGGGAAAGTATCGGCGGTCTTCTTTTTGTCTCGGTTGCGATTTTAGGACTTCTACTCGCAGGAACTTTCTTTATAAACTTCTTACCAAAAGGGACCCCATTGCATCTATTGAGTGCTGGTATCATACCGATCTGTAATATCGCGATCGCGATTAAAGTGGGAGCGGGATTGTTTGCGATTTTTCTCGCTTTAGCTGCAAAGAAATATATTATCGAGGATTGAGGAGAGAGAGATGATTGTTTTTGCTAGTTGCATCATACTGTTTTTAATCGGTCTGTATGCGATTGTTACTAAACGAAATTTGATCAAGATAGCGATCGGGTTTGCTCTTATAGAATATGCCGTGAACCTTTTCTTTGCACTTGTTGGTTTTAAAAGCGGTGCTTTAGCTCCCATTATAACCAAGCTTGATACTCCACACAACTTCGTTGATCCGATTCCTCAAGCTCTTGTGCTGACCGCTATTGTTATTGCTCTGGGGACAACTGCGCTAATGTTGACAGTGATTCTGCGTATATATGATCGTTATAAAACATTTGATATTGCAGAGATCAAAAGGCTGAAAGGATAAGGAGGAGTTGATGGCGTTTATACCCTTATTTATTGCACTACCTTTATTCAGTGCCTTTCTCATACCATTACTTGGGAAGATATACAAACCTCTAGTCTGGCTACTATCCACTGTTGTTGCCTTTGTACTCTTCGTTCTTGCATTGTATGGTGTTGCTGTGAGCCAGGAGATTTCCATGGTTGTTTACAAGATGGGCAATTGGCCTCCACCGCTCGGTATTGTTATGGCTTATGATTCATTCTCGGCATTCATGGTACTAGTGATATCTATCATCGTTTTTGCATGTAGTATATTTTCTCTACGCTTTTTATCTACGTATACTGGGATTTGGAAATTCTATACTTTGTTAATGTTGATGACGGCAGGGATGATGGGAATTGTTATCACCGGTGACTTGTTTAATATGTTTGTCTTTTTGGAGATCGCAGCGCTCTCGTCATATGCACTGGTTGCCTTTGGGGTGAAGGGTGAACAACTTGAAGCATCGTTTAAATACATTGTAATGGGAGAAATAGCAGGATTAATATTCCTTTTGGCAATAGCTCTTATTTATGCGAAAACTTCTACATTGAACCTTGCTGATATTTCAACTACCTTGCAGTTTATAAAGAATACAACATTCTTCTGGATGACGCTGGGGATGTTGCTTTTTGCCTTCAGTATAAAAGCAGCTCTAGTACCATTTCATTCATGGCTTCCAGATGCGTATCCAGCAGCGCCGGCTCCTATTTCCAGTCTATTGGCAGGAATTTGCACTAAAGTTTTTGGCATCTATACAAGTGCGCGCATCATTTTTAACGTTTTTGGTCTAAACCGGGTAAATGATCCGCTGTTTTTCAATGTTCTGATCGGTCTGGGATTACTCTCAATAATATTCGCCGGAGTAACTGCCTTCAGCCAGAATGATTACAAGCGGTTACTTGCCTATTCCAGTATCTCTCAGGTTGGTTTTATCCTGTTAGGATTTGGTATTGGCAACTACTATGGAGTTCTCGGTGCAATTCTCTTTATTCTAGCTCATAGTCTCGCTAAAGGATTACTATTTTTAACCTCAGGCGCAGTGGTTCATTCCACAGGCAGTACCGAATTCAAAGAACTTTCTGGACTCGGTGAACGGATGTCCACTACTGCATGGAGTTTCCGCATCGGTGCCCTTTCAGTAATCGGTATGCCACCACTGATTGGCTTTTTTGCAAAATTATTTATCATAATTGGTGCAATTAAGGCGGGATTTTTATGGATAGCAATAGCCGCAGGTGTTTTGAGTCTTCTTTCCCTTGGATATTTATTAAAAATTGAGAACAATGTGTTCATGAAGAAGGGAACGAGTGAGGCAAAGCCAGCACCTTTTACAATGAGGATCGCAATGGTACTGCTCGTAGTCTTAATAGTTCTTGTAGGTGTCGGCTATCAAACGATAGTTGATTATATAGCCGGTCCCGCAGCTCATGCATTACTTAGGGGCTTGGAATACTCTCACATGGTATTTAGTTATTTCTCGATGGGTTTCTAAGGAGGCTTTAATGCGCTATGTAATATATTTTATCATCGGCTTCTGTTTGTGGTTCCTGTTAACATTGAGTGTTAATGTTGATCACCTGGTTGTTGGTGTGATCGTTGTGCTGCTTGGGACGATTCTTTTTGGTGGTTACTTTACAGGCAAGCCGGTGAAATTCCTGCAATTACATCGACTTTTCTGGGTTATCATTTATATACCGGTGTTTTTCTGGTATATGTTTAAGGCAAATATAGATGTTGCTTACCGAGTTTTACATCCTGAAAGACCGATCAAACCAGGTATTGTCAAGATTAAAACGACTTTAACAACAGACATAGCCAAGGTGTTTTTAGCAAATTCTATAACCCTAACGCCTGGAACAATGACCTGTGAAATAGATGGTGATTTTCTTTATATACACTGGATTTGGGTCCAATCTACGGAGATTGAGGAGGCGTCGAAAATCATTGCTAAAGGGTTTGAGAAGTTTTTAAGGAGGATATTCGAATGAGTATGATGATCAGCATTCTGACAATTGGTGGATTTCTGTGTCTCTTCAGGATTTATCAGGGTCCCTCTATCTCAGACCGTGCAGTAGGTGTAGATATCATGGGTATATTATTTGTGGGAATTACCGCGCTTAGTGCATTATTCTTTGATTTAGCATACTTAATGGACCTGTCGATTACGCTCGCACTGTTCAGTTTCATTGGCACATTGGCCTTAGCCAAATATCTTGAAAAAAGGAGTCTCGATGATTAGCCCGATCGGTTGGATAATAATCTGGATAGGCATAGCTTTTGATATCCTTGGTGCAATCGGTTTGGTCCGATTTCCTGATGTGTACAATCGTTTGCAGGCATCGACAAAATGCGTTACCCTGGGAACATTCGGTATTATGATTGGTATCTTTTTATTGAAGGGCTTTACACCAATGGGGATCAAAGCCTTGGTATGTGGGGTTTTTTTACTGCTCACCACCCCAGTTGCAGCCCATGCTTTAATGAAAGGATCGCTCCATTTTGGTACGAAGATGTGGAAAGGAACAGTCGTTGACGAATATGGTAAAGACAAATTAAAGGGTGAACAGATCGAAAAGGAGGACAAGTAGCCATGCGCAAACCTAAACTCAGAGAACTTCGAGAAGCTTTGCGAGCTGTTTTTCTGGGACCATATACATCGAAATTTCCTTTTAAACCATCACCAGCCGCACCGACTCACAGGGGAATAATCAAGTTTGATTTTGACAAATGTATATTATGTGGTGCGTGCGTGGAAGTATGTCCAGCAAATGCACGTTCACAGGAAGACGATAAGATTAGGATGATTCGTAAAGAAATCCACCATCAGGAAAAATGTATTTATTGCGGGCAGTGTGTTGCTTATTGCACAACAAAAGAAGGGATCAAACATACCCCTGAATATGATTTATCTAAGATCAAAAAGGAAGGTTATGATAATGAGATCGAGAAAGAACTTATCTCCTGTGAACGATGCGGTGAGATTATCACGACACGAGCACATCTTTTATGGATTGCTAAGAGAATCGGTGAATTAGCTTATGCAAATCCAAATCTTTTTCTAGTATTATCTCAGGAGTATGGTGAAAAAGCAATCCCAAAGAGTGCAGATATGCCACCATACCGAAGTGAACACATACGTTTCCTTTGTCCTTCATGCCGAAGGACAGTATATCTGAAAGAAATCTGGGGATACTGATCCGCCAGAGGCGGATAAGTGCCAAATACCAAAAACCAAATTCTCCCGCAGCGCGGGATCCTCGATTTTCCTATACAACAAAAAACAATATGATAAATCCCGCAATCCTATTTGTAGAATTATAATGCGAAGCGGGATAAATCGGGACAAATTTCAAATAAGCAGAATTAAAATAACACATTCTTCGAGCAGAGTCGAGAAGTTCCTTATGTATTCCTCTTCCCTCGTGGGAGAGGGCTAGGGTGAGGCGGAAGATAATATCAGGGAGGAATTCATGAAAATAGCGGTTTTTTTTCTTGGCGCATTATTAATTGTGGGATGCGCAAGTACGACAAAGGTGGAAAAAGAAATTGCATTACCTGATTTTGATAAGCTATGGGATTATAGTAATCCTGCACAGACTGAAATTGAATTTCGGAAACTCATACCGCTTGCTGAAAAAGCCAAGGATATATCATATTATACGCAATTAATGACACAGATAGCACGTACCCTCGGTCTACAGAAGAAATTCGAAGCCGCGCATGCATTACTCGATACGGTCAAACTATGGTTAACCGAGGCTACAGCCGTTTCCAGAGTTCGATATCTACTCGAGAGGGGGCGAACTTATAACTCATCAGGACATCCAGATAAGGCAAAGCCGCTTTTCTTGAATGCCTGGGAACATGCTACGGAAAATAATGAGGACTACTATGCGATCGATGCGATACACATGCTGCAGATCGTTGAACCGCCGGACAAACAGCTTGAATGGGCGAACAAGGCGATCAAGCTGGCCGAAGAAACTTCTGATAAGCGTGCAAGAAAATGGCTGGGACCTTTATATAATAATACTGGTTGGACATATTTCGACCTGGAAGAGTATGACAAGGCATTAGAACTCTTTGAGAAGTCTCTGGTATGGCGTCAATCACAAGAAGATGTGCAAGGGACGATAATCGCTAAGTGGTGTATTGCCAGGAATTACCGGGCAATGGGGAGGAGCGAGGATGCACTTGATGCGCAGATGGATTTAGAAAAAGAAGTAGAAGAAAAAGACTTAGACCAGGACGGCTATGTCTATGAAGAGATCGGTGAATGTCTTCTTGAACTCGACCGTGGCAATGAAGCAAAAGAATATTTTGGACGTGCTTATGGATTGTTGTCTAAAGATAAATGGCTGAAGGCAAACGAGCCAGGGCGTTTGGAGAGATTGAGAGATTTGAGCGAGTAATTGATCCTTAAAAGAAAAAAACGTAAAATTCATTATGTAGGTAATTTCCAGATAATTATTAGCATCGCCGATCAAAAACTCTACATTCACAAAAAAGGTAAACTCATTAAAACTTATCGGGTTTCCACGTCAAAATATGGTATCGGTAATGAGGATAATAGTCATAAAACTCCCCTTGGTAAGCACTTGATTGGTTCCAAGATCGGACGAAAGGCACGCCTGGGTTCCATCTTCAGAAACCGGCGCAATACTAAAAAGATCGCAAAGATCGGCAGTGATTCTGACAAAGACCTTATAACAACCCGGATTTTGAGACTCCAGGGTTTAGAACCGGGTAAGAACAAAGGCAAGGGCATTGATACATTTTGCCGATGTATATATATCCACGGTACTGCTGAAGAACACCTTATCGGCAAGCCTGCTTCGCATGGCTGTATCAGAATGAAAAACCGCGATATTATCGAGTTGTTCAACCTTATTCCAAGAGGAACGATAGTTCTTATAAGTAGGCACTAGGAAGAAAGAACCAAGTCCTCCCGCTTTGCGGGATCCACGATTCTCCTATATATTATAATCCAAAATGATAAATCGGGGCAAGCTCCAAGAATCAAAGAGACTAAAAAGCAGAAAAGATTATGTGAATTTCTCCTTTACACCGTTTCTTCAGTTCAAATGGCAATGACACTGTGACTTATCGAAGATCTCGTCGAAGATATCGAGGGTAGCGAGATGAATGTAATGAGAGAATAACTCAAATATGTTTCACAGCAGAAAGATCAGGGCAACGCCGATTAGGGCGATGATCGTTCCCAAAATTGCAGAGATAGTTATTCGTTCTTTAAATACCCAGTAAGATAATGGGATCAGGAATATTGGTGGTAAAGCCATGAGCGTAGAGGCGATGCCGATATAAGTGAGTTGTACTGCGATAAGGGAGAACCATACACCCAAAAATGGTCCAAGGAATGCTCCGGTGCCCATAGCGAGTGCTGCTTTTTTGTCTTTTAATGCCCGGAATGTCATGGGTACTGTACCGCGTATCAGTGAAATTAACCAGACAACGATCGCGGCGGTGAATATTCTTATAATATTGCCGTCAAGCGCAGAAAAATTATTAGCCAGACCCTGTTTAGAGAGTATCAAACCAAGGGCTTGACCAAATGCGCCTCCTATACCACATAAGAGTCCAATTGTGTAGCGGTGTTCTTTAAGACTATTTTGACTACGCGATAGGATCACCCACGCAATTCCAATTAGAGTAACTGTAATTGCTATTATCGTGGTTAGGTCTAAGATTTCGTGGAGAAATAACCAGGCGATGAGTGCGCCAAAGACCGGTACCAGGGACATCATGAGCATACTAATACGTGGGCCAACGAGGACAAATGATTTGAATAACATAGTGTCGCCAATTGCAAAACCTACAATACCGGAAAGGCCAAACCAAAACCAGTGGTATCCAGTAACTCCATGTGGAATGAGTTGCCCGGTGAGAACATAATGTATTATTAATAGTAATATAAGACCAACGACCAAGCGTAACCGGTTCACCACATGATGACCAAGGCGCCTTGATGATATAGTAAAGAAAACTGAACCAATAGACCAGCAGAGGGCAGTGCCCAGGGCAGCTATTTCGCCGAACCAACTATTCAAATCATTTTCCTTTGCATCTATTCAGCATATAGGAAAAATCAAAAAAATCAAGTATGTTTGCGTAAGCGAGTTGACACCATTGATAATTTCGTTAAAATAGTATTATGGAATTGGAAAAGTTATGAGAAAGGCATTCATTAGTTCCTTGATAGGTGTTTGTATTGGATTTTCAACCCCTTATTGGGATCAAGATGATTTTGAACGTGCCGAGCATGTACCAAAAGCAAAACCAGTGATGCAGTATGATGTCGATATGGTCCGGGGTGATTGGCAGACATGGAGCTATATCCATGAATTGTGTCAGACATCAGCATTTATCGCTTCCCTGCAAGTATCTGATTCTTTGAACCCTGAATTCGGTGGTATAATTGAAGGCGAAGACGAACTCGAGATTGTCCAGACTGATAATACTCAAGAAGCTATCTGGGTATGGTGTCGACACTATGAAATCACTGGAGACACCATATACTTTACTAATCTCCGGCGTGCCTGGATCTATGTTTTGAACTTCCCTGCTTATGATGAAGAGGGCTCAGATAGTGATTATTATCGCGTCTGGAATTGTGGTCTGGCTTTGTTCGCTGAGAGCAAATACCGAAGTGTCTTTGCAGACACAAGTTTCTTTTCATATGCCGATACGTGCGCTAAATACATCATGGGTCACCCTCTGTCTTTTGACGATCCATTACCTATCTACCGCCGGCTTCACCCGAAAGTCACTTCTATGGCGGCTGGTATGCTTTATCAATACGGCAAGGATTTAAGCAACCCGACATTCATGGATACTTCTTTGGTTTTTGCTGAGAGTGTAAGGGTTTGGATAGAAGCAGATCCAAATACCAATATAAACGATGAAGTTTGGGCAATGTCAGGTGGTACTGCAGTATGGGGTTTATGCCGTTCTTTATTCGATGCTGATACATCGGTTGGTATAGCCTGGCTCAATACTTATTTGTCTTATATGAAATACTATCAGCCAACAGGTAATTGGAATAATTCATGGAATATCTGGTATGCGAACGCATATAATTTTTCCGCGCGGATCGTGCAGAGTGGAACTTATGTTGACTATCATCATTCACTTACTGATAGTTTGCTTATCCAGGATTATGATGATGATGGTGGTGTGCCGCCGACCCGAACCTGGGGAGAAAACCGTGATCACGCCTGGGTTTCTGCTTATATGGTATTCATGGGTTTTGAAGGTTTGATGGATTCGATAAGGGACTTTGATGCTGGTATTAATGGTTTGTATGCGACCGGACCAAGACAGTATTTACTGACCGGTGATTCTGTGGATATAGCCATCAAAGTGGCGAACTTCGGGTTTCAACCTTTATCAAATGTCTATTTTGAAGTCACTGGACCATATTCTGCGGATACAATAATAGATTTGGCACTTGGTGAGGAGAATACAATAAGGTTTTTTGACCTATGGATACCCCCTGATACAGGGCATTATGATTTCGAAAGTTTCAGTATTTTAGGTGGTGATGAAAGACCTGAGAATGATACCCTAAATAAGATGATCAGGGTTCGTCCTTTGCTGGATGTGATTGGTGCGGTGGTTGATTCAACGACTGGTTGGGGGATCGGTGCAAAGCTCTATTTCCAGTTTACTGATGATACAGGTTTGGTTTATATTGATAGTGCAATGACTGATTCAGTGACTGGTGTGTTTAATTTAGTCTTGCTCGATTCACTATATCGTGCGTTTTTATATACTGATATCCCTTATGCTGATTTTATTGAAGATAGCATTTATGTCACGGTTGATTCAATAGCTGATCTGGATTTTTACTTGAATCCCACTGACCTGCTCGTGCTCAATCGTGATGATCAAGCACGCTATGATGAATATTACAGGATTCCACTCGATTCATTGAATATCACTTATAAGATATGGGCACCGGTTGACCAGGGTATTTTCCCGATTAATAGAGTCAATGAGTTTAACAAATATGCTATTCTCTGGTATACAGGTGATGCAGTGACTGATAATATCACCGCTGAAGAACAGGATAGCCTTATGGTATTTTTGGATAGTGGCGGTAAACTCTTATTGACCGGGCAGAATATCGGCGAGGAGATCCATGGTACTCAGTTTTTCAGTGATTATTTGCATGCTCAACTATTGAACGATTCGATTGATATGGTATTTTGTTATTCTGATACGTTTGATTTACTTGGTCAACATACTGGTAACCTGTTCACGGTGGGCGCTGGTGGTGCGGCAAATCAGTATTCTCGCGATGTGATTGGTTCTGATGGACAGTCGTATGAATTCATATTCTATGATACGACCCATACTGATTGTGCAGGAATATGGTTTAATGATCAAGCGAGTGGTTTTCAAATAGTCTATTTTGGGGTCGGGCTAGAGGCGGTTCATCGGCGACCAAATTGTATGACACGTACTCAATTGCTTGCAGTGATATTTGAATGGTTCGATATCTATGGTATTACAGAGCATAACGAGGCTGGTATTCAAACACCGATATTGCATGTTTATCCTAATCCAGTCCGAGATATACTGAACATCAGTTTTAACACAGGGTACTCCGGAGAGGCTATACTGCTGAAGATATATGACGTTACTGGACGTTTGGTGAAAGATCTGTCTTGTCTTGTGCCCTATGCTTTTTGTCCGATGCATATCACGTGGCAAGGTGATGATGATATAGGTCGTCGTGTAACTAATGGTGTATATTTTGTCAGTTTGGAAACTGAAGACAATAGCGAGATAAGAAAGATCGTTGTTTTAAAATGACCCACGGTTCGATACATGTACAATTGTGCAACCATCGAATTGTTCTGAAAAATCGTGAATTTTCAAGGTATGAATAGGTTATTATAGTTTTCGGCGATCAGAGAATCATCTTTGATCGTTCCCTGGATTTCCATTATCGGACCGGTTGAATGTGGTTTATATTTGTTAGGGAATATCACGACTTCAAGAATACCAGTTTCATCATCAATAGTGACAAAAGACATCGGTTTTTTATTTTTTGTGAGTACGGTTCGCCAGGTAATCGGTGTGCCGGTAACAGTATTCTTTTTACCCTTTGCAAGATAATTGATTCGGTTTTGCCTTTTGGGGCAAAAAACTTCAAGGATATGGTAACCAGGTAAAAAACCGATCGTGTGGAGTTGATCGCATAGCTTTGTTTCTGAATCGAAATCACGAAATTGAGGAATTTTTTCATGGAGTTCGTATATAGGTTTTTTTGAAGTTCTCGAAATTAGAAGTATAAAGTAAAGCTCGGGCCGGGTTTGTCCAAATGTATCCAGTGCGCTAGATTTTATTAATGATACCCCCTGGTCAATTGATGGACGAACACGGGAAAAAAAGTCCTGTCCTTTTTTAAATGGGCGTAATTTTATGATGCGTTCGATAGTTGAATAAGAAAGGGTTTTTATTTCACCCAAACCAGTTATGAGTGAACCATTTAGAATAGAAAAATTGCTTTCGCTTTTATTTACATCTGGTGGCAGGATCTTTATTCCCCATCTTCGTGCTTCATTGATATAAGCATAAGTAGGATAATAACCGCCTTGATTATTTATTAGCCGGCAGAAAAATTCAAGCGGGTTATAGAATTTCTGGTATGCAGATAAATAAGCAAGGGTTGCATAGGTGGTACTGTGGGCTTTATTGAATCCAAACGAGGAGAACGCTCGTATGCGTTCCCAGACTGTTTTGATTTCTTTTTTGCTGTATCCAATTTTTGTTGCTTTGGTTAAAAAGAGCTCTTCCAGCGCCTTCATACGTGATGAATTTCTTTCCTTGGTCATTGCCCGACGTAGCATGTCACCGTCACTTAAAGAAAAATCAGCAAAATCATGAGCTATTTGTAAGATTTGTTCCTGGTAGATAGGTATGCCAAGGGTTTGTTCTAATGCTTTTCTGAGTTTGGGGTGGGGGTATTCGATTTTTTCTTCACGTTTCAGGCGTTTTAGGAATTTTTCTCTCATGCCACCGCGTGCTGGTCCTGGTCTGATAACGGCGATCGCATTGGCAATCCCCATGAGTGTTGTCGGCTGTATTTTCTGTAGGAATTGTTTTACCAAAGGGCTTTCAATTTGGAAACAACCCAGGGTTTTGCCGGTACCAATGAATTTGTAGACATTCTGGTCATTGAAATCTATCTTTTCTTTTGATAGATAGAGCTGTGGGAAACCACGTACTCCAAGGATATCAATTTTAACTAGACCAACCATGCCAATACCATCTTTGTCAAACTGAGTGATTTGACCGGCTGGGCTGGGGTAGAGGGGTATGTATTTGACGACTGGATAGGGGGTTATTACAATACCGCTGGCGTGACATGAAAAATAATGGGGATAATTATTGATCTGTTCAGCAATTCGGTATATGTTTTCAATGAGGTTTTCGCCTAAATGGTTTCTTATGTTACTTAGTTCTTGCGGTGAGATACCAAAGGCACGCGCGGTATTCCGGAAACGGGCTTTATATTGGAATCGGTTTATTACTGATATATGGGCTACGTGTTCTTTGCCGAACTCTTGATATATTTCTTGGATTAACCGTTCGCGCTGGTTGAATTCGACATCAACATCAATGTCTGGAGGTTCACTGCGCTGGGGGTTTAGGAATCGTTCGAATGGAAGGTTATATTTTAGCGGGTTGACAATTGATAGACCTAAAATATAGAGGATAAAGGATGCTGCTGCTGATCCACGCACGTTCATTCCGATACCTTTTGATAGAGCAAATTCCTTCAGGTGGTAAACCAGGTAAAAATATGGTTCAAATCCCATCTTTTCGATAATTTTGTACTCGTATTGAATGCGTTGTGTTTCGACATTGGTTAGCCTGCTGTTTTTGGTGATGGGTTTGATTATTTCACAAAGCTTTTGTTTTGATCGGGGAAATATCCAAGTTTTGTTTTCCGGTATGAAGTTGCATGATTCTGCTAATATTCTGTTATTTGTTATTGCTTGCTGATAATCAGAGAATACCTTATTAAATTCTTCATTAGCTAGGAGATGGTGTGGAGAACTACGTTGATACTCAAATTTAGAATCTTTTATTTTGTACATTAGTTTGTAGAGGACTCTTTCCTCTTTTGTTACGTAGAATATTTCATTAGCAGCGATACAAGGGAATTCTTGTTTTAAGGCTGTGTAGTAGGGGAGTAATAAGTAATATTTATTGTCAAATACCGGACTTAGTTCTTTTAATATTCTGATTGAGTTTGAGAGCAGAATTAGTCCCCCACAGTGTTTTTTAATAAGGTTAATATCAATATCCCCAAAGGCATGTGCGGTTAATATCTGACAGAGATTTTCATAACCTTGTTGGTTTTTTACAAATAGATAGAGATTGGAACTAATCCCATTGGGGTATAGTTTTTTGTCATTGCGAGCCCGCAGGGCGTGGCAATCTCTTGAAATTGTGGGGTCGGTTTTGAAATTTTCTTGAGATTGCTTCCCTTCGACAAGCTCAGGGCAGGCGTTTTCGTTTCTCCCAATGACATATGGCAAGTGAGAGTCTCGTGATGATAGGTGAGGGCTAGAAGAGGTCGCGAGTGGGATTCTCGCTCCAATGATTGGCTTTATATTGTGGATCTTTGCATATTTTATAAATTCAGGAAGTCCAAAGAATGTATCATCAACAATGCCACAACTTTTTATGTGGTGTCTATTTAAATATTCAAAAAGGGTTTTAAAAGTGGAACCGCCAATTCCATAATTGCTGTGGTAGAGAAGAGGAGTATAGTGGCGAAACCCTAATTTCAAAATTCTAAATCCTAAACAATGCCCAAACTCTAATGTTCAAAATCCAAAACCGGAAGTTCCAATAGAAAATCGGGGATCCCGCGCTGCGGGAGAATTTGTATAAATATCATTGAAATTTCTTATCTCTTATAATGCTTGTGCTTGCCGGGTAGAGAGAATTAAAACCAAATTTATCTCTTACTCTATCCAATGCACAATTTAATTGATTGAGTTGTCGTTCTTTCATATCGAATATTGAAGGTTGTAAGCCATCGTATTGGAGTTTAGAAAGGGCAATACCGATAAGTCGTACGCGCTTACTTTTCTGTAAAAGGTCTTGTAAAATTCGTGTGCCGTATTCAAAGATTACCTGCTGGGCATTACTTGGAGGTATTTTAACCCTCTTTGAGATAGTTTTGAAATCCGAGAACCGCACTTTTATAGTTATTATGTTCGCAAGGAGTTTTTTCTCCCTCAAGGTGGTGCAAGCACGTTCTGTTAAATAATAAAAGAGTGCATAAATCAAGTTTTTGTCTATCGTATCTTCAGTCAGGGTTGTTTCTCGGCTTATTGATTTCATTTGGTCACAACTATTGAAATCTCCGCCATTTATGAAAAATTTTACTATTTTAGCATAATTGCCGAGTGCAACATCCAATGCCCAATCAGGTGTTTTTAATAATTCATCTACTGTGTTAATGTTTAGATTTTTTAATATCGCCATGTGCTTTGGTCCAATTCCAGGGAGAACATTGACCTTAAGTGGAGAAAGAAATTCAATTTCTTTCTCAGGTTGGATAACTAAGAGACCATCGGGCTTTGATTGATCACACGCGATCTTAGAGAATATCTTTGTTCGGGCAATACCAATAGAAGCCAGTATATTCAATTTTGTTCTTATTTCATATTTTATTCTTTTGGCTAAAACAAGTTGCGGGCCAAAGAGTCTTTTTGTACCTTTTATGTTTACATATGCCTCATCTATTGATGCCATATTTATCTCTGGTGAGAAAGAGCACAGGATTTTATAGAATCTTCTGGAGAACCATTTGTATTGTTCAAAGTTCCCCTTTAGAAATTTTGCTTGGGGACATAAACGGTAGGCGCGGGCTGTGGGCATACCTGAATGGATACCGAATTTTCTCGCTTCGTAAGATGCTGAGGCAACAACGCCACGTTCATTAGGTAAACCACCGACAATAACTGGCTTAGCAATTAATGCAGGGTTTAATGCCTGTTCTACTGAGACGAAGAATGCGTCTAAATCAGCGCAGAGAAACATTTATACAAGCTCTCCCGCTCTGCGAGATCCTCGATTTTTTTATATAAAGAATTAATATGATAAATCCCGCAATCCTATTTGTAGAATTATAATGCGAAGCGGGATAAATCGGGACAGATTCCAAACATAAAAAACAGTATGCAGTAGGCACTAAGCAGTAAGCAGAAAGAAAAATAAATTTACACATTATTCTATACACCCGAGATTGCTTCGTCGCTTCGCTCCTCGCAATGACATTCTTTTTCTGTCATCGCGAATCCTGAGTATATCGAAGGATGAAGCGATCTCGTTTCAGAACGAATATAATATTCATGACTAAAATCATATTCTCCTTATTACACCGATGACTTTACCGACGATTTCAAATTGACCTCTAAGTACAGGGTAGGATTTGTTTTCTGGTTTCAAGATAAATGTATTACCGGTTCTTTTCAAACGCTTTACAGTTGTTTCACCTTCGAAATTTGCGACGACTATATCATTGCTCAGTGCTTGTTTAGTAGGTTTAACAACAACCATGTCGCCATCATAGATATGGGCATCAACCATACTCTCACCGCTGACTTTTAGAAGAAAACAACCACGCCACTTAGAATGGTCAAAGTATCCTTCGATCTCTTCAAAAGCGAGCTCAGGTAGACCAGCAGCAACCCTACCGACTATCGGCATTAGCTTAGGTCTAATGCTAATACTCCTTGCCTGACCCGCAATTCTCTCTATTAACCCTTGTTTAGCCAGTGTGTCCAGATGGACTTTTACTGCTTTAGTACTCTTAAACCTTAATTTTTTGGCGATCTCACGGATTGAGGGAGAATAGCCGTGGTCTTCTATGAAATCACCTACGATCTTGAGGATTTTTTTCTTTGTTTCCATAATATCTCCTCTTAATTAAGAATAGTATTAATGGTTTAGGTTTGGACGCTGGAAAAAATTTCCTCGATTTCTTTCAGAAAAAGGGTGATTTTTATGTTTAATCCAGCTTCTTAACCCTTCACCTATTAACCATCCATTAAGTAAACATTTGTTTACTTAATATTATAATGAAAATACGGCGATTGTCAAGAGG
>CBFDDH010000031.1:0-29766 GCA_965603515.1 uncultured bacterium | reverse complement strand
AGTGAACCATAACCGTTGCGAAGCGACCAGTCCCGCACGCAGTGCCATTTCCCTCATGTCTTCAACGAAGTGTGTCTCCAGCGTAGCGTGTCTTCAGAAAATCGTGTCTCCAGCCGAAGGCGTGTCTTCAGAGCATCATTTCGCCTTACGCCCTACTCCTTACTCCCTACGCCCTACTCTCTACTCCTTACGCTTTATGACTTTTACTTTACTTATTTTCCTTCTCGTTCCCTCCAGGATCTTAAACTTCATATTCCTATATTCAACCTCTTCCCCCACCTTTGGTATACGGTCAGCGTTCTTGAGGATTAAACCACTAACCGTAGTCACATCAACATCTTCATCCACTGCCACCTTGAAATACTCGGAAAACTCCTCAATCTCCATGCGTGTATTAACGATAAATTCATATTCTGATATCTTCTCAACAAAAGGCTTCTGTCTTTCATCCTGCTCATCCTCTATCTCACCGACTATTTCCTCAATAAGATCCTCCAGTGTAATTATGCCTGACACTCCTCCAAATTCATCTATCACAACCCCCACTGAAAGCCTGAGCTTCTGCAACTCCAAGAAAGTATTGAGCGCGGGACGATCCTCGTATACGAAGTGAGGAAACCGCACAAACTCAACAACTGAATTATCCTGATATTTGTTCCAGAAGGTAATGATATCTTTGATAAAAAGTAGACCCACAATTTGATCCATCTTTTTGAAGTATACAGGATAACGTGAATAGTGATTTTGCTTGTAGGAGACGATAACATCGCTCAACGTCTGGTCGTAAGCGAACGCAACTACCTCATTTACTGGAACCATTATCTTATTAACCGTCCGTCTTTTCATAGACAGGATTTCTTCAATCATTCGCTGTTCAATCTTGGATATTTTAGTCAGATCTAAAGTTCTTTTTTTGATCATGACTCAATATTTGTATTTGAAAATATACTAATCGCTCAAATTGAAATCGCCAAATTGTTCGGGTTTAGTATTTCTTAGACGGCGCTTCAACTGAGAAATATTGGTATCGCCCTCAAGTACACGACCATTTTGATCCATAACTTTAGGATCAACAAAAATCACGCTTTTAGCGCGCACAGCAAGAGCAATGGAATCCGATGGACGGGCATCTATAACAAAAAGTCGGTTGTCACACTCAATGTATATTTTAGCAAAGTAGGTATTATCTTTCAATGTAACAACTTCTATCTTCGCAACTTTCGCCTGAAAAGTATCGAGGACTAATTTTAGCAAATCATGGGTGAGCGGTCTAGGATACTCTATTGACTCCAGAGTTCTGGCAATTGCTAGCGCTTCAGGTTCACCGATCCATATAGGTAGTGTTCGCTCCCCAAATTTTTCTCTGAGTAAAACGATATAAGAAAGATTCTGGCGATCTTCTACAACACCATTTACAAACACTTCTAAAATCTACTCACCTTCCTTTAGAAGTACCAACTTAAAGATCGCATCGATGCTTTCACCGAGGTGAATTTTAATGTCATAAACCCCAGGTTGTTTTATTGACTCCGCAAGCACTATGTTCTTCTTCTTGACATCAATATCTTCAGCAGCTAATAGCTCAACTATGTTCTGGGAAGTAATGCTGCCGAATGATTTCCCATCGATACCTGTTTTTATCGTTGTTTTGATTGTTGTACTATCAATCCTCTCGGCGAGCCCTGCACTCACTTTCTTTTGTTTTTCGACGGTTTTAGAAAAACGCTTCTTATTCTTTTCAAGACCAAGTACGTTAGCTTTGCTTGCTAGTAGCGCAAGATTCCGAGGAAACAGGAAATTCCTTGCGTAGCCATCTTTCACCGTAACTATCTCGTATGGTTTACCTACTCTCTCAACTGCCTTAAGCAAAATTACCTTCATTACTTTGTCTCGTAGGGTAAAAGAGCGATCTCTCGAGCGCGCTTTATCGCCTGGGTCAATCTTCTCTGATGAAACGAACATAATCGAGTTATTTTGGCACCAAGAATCTTGCCGCGCTCATTTATGAATCCTTTAAGGAGCGATGTATCCTTATAGTCAATCTCATCAATTTTGTTTCTGCAAAACCGACATCTACCTTTTCTTCTTTTCATTCTCCTTCCTTTGTATAACTATGTTACCCTTTTAAAAAGGGGTATCAATATCTTCTGTACCTTCTTTCATCCCACCTTCATTATCAGCAGGAACTGTACCTTCACCATCGGCGGCGTTAGTGTCCTTTGGTTGAACATCTAGAAATTGAATGCGCCGAGCGACAACCTCGGTTGCCGTCCGCTTATCGCCCTGATTTGTTTCCCATTGACGTGATCGAAGACTACCCTCGATAAGAACCGAACTACCCTTCTTGAGATAATCGTTAGCGAGCTCTGCCTGTCTGCGCCAAGCAACAATATTAATAAAAAGAGTTTCTTCTTGCCATTCCTCTGTATCACGATTCTTATATCGGCGTGAGCACGCGATGCGGAAATCACAAACCGGAGCACCTTTTTGCGTATATCTTAATTCGGGATCGGCAACGAGTCTGCCGATTAATAGTACGTTGTTTAAATAACCGAGACGTAACTGCTTCATTTTTCCCTTCCCTTAACAAGAAACATGAAACGCAAAATACCGTCCTCATGTTTCAATGCTTTTTTGATCTCCGTAATTGCCGATGGTTGCGCCGTGAACAGGTAATTTACATAAACACCTTCCTTGAATTTCTTTACCTCATATGCCATGGTTTTCTTTCCCAAAAGAGCGTACTTCACCTCTCCCTTACCACTTGTTTTTATCTTCAGCTCCACACTTTTAATTGCTTTCTCCAGTGCTTCTTCATCAAGATCGGGTTTGAAAATAAATACCGCTTCGTAACTATTCATACACCATTCCCCTTCATTGGTCCGAGTTCTTTAATCTGCTTGGTGAATTTTCTCACAACCTTAGTGAACTTTTCACCTTCAGCCGCAGATATCCACTCGAGTTGCAGGCGCCGTTTATCGATACCCATTTCTTTCAACAGATTATGGAGCAACGCGATACGCCGAGCAGTCTTGTAGTTACCATCTTGATAGTGACAATCTCCGAAATGACATCCTCCAATCAATACACCATCAGCGCCACTTTCAAAAGCATGAAGAACATGCTGGGCGTCGATTCGTGAAGAACAGAAAAACCGTATCGGAACAAGATTCGCCGGGTACTTCTTCCTGGATGTACCGGCTAAATCAGCGGCCGCTGATGTACACCATTTACAGAAAAAACCGATAATTTTAGGTTCAAATGTGCCTTCGCTCAATTTTCCTCCAGTGCTGATGTCACCATTCTCTCGATCTGACGATCAATGAGATTACGCTGTTGTGCTGCACCGGACGGACACGCAGCACTGCAAGAACCACAGCCCTGGCACAAAGCCTCAACGACCTTGATCACCATCTCTTCTCTATCGAGTTCACGCGCGTTATAAGGACACACACCAACGCAGATACCACAACCTGAACACAAATCTTCGTCGACCCCAGCGATCGTAGGTTCGAATGCAACCTTTTCCTGAACCAAGAGGCCGATCGCCTTGCTTGCCGCGCCAGATGCTTGAGCAACGACCTCGGGGATGTCTTTTGGTCCCTGAGCCGCCCCAGCCAGGAAGATTCCCGCAGTTTGACTCTCCACTGGTTTCAATTTCGGATGGGCCTCACTGAGAAATGCATTTGAATCACATTGTATTTTTAATATTCTAACAACATCTTCGCCACCCTTCTTCGGAATTATCCCGGTCGCCAAGACAACCATATCTGTTTCTACTTCAACTTGTTTCCCAGACAAGGTATCTGCACCAAGCACGATTATCTTACCATTATCTTGATACACTTTGGAAACCTTACCGCGAATATATGTAGCACCTTCGTCTGTTACACGATTGTAGAATTCTTCATATCCTTTACCTGATGTTCTCACATCAATATAAAAGATAATCGGTTCGCCATCGTGCACACGGTGTTTATAGAGAAGAGCGTGCTTTGCTGTATACATACAGCATATTTTGGAGCAGTATTCCAGATGATTTTCTTTATCTCGTGATCCAGCACATTGGATGAAAACTATGCGTTTTGGAACCTTACCATCAGATGGTCTCTGCACTTCTCCCGCGGTTGGACCTGATGCAGACAGCAACCTTTCAAACTGCAACGACGTAACAACATCTGGTATTCTACCAAAACCATACTCCTTAAGTCTTTCCGGATCATAAAGATCATAACCAGTTGCCACAACGATCGCGCCGACATCAAAATTCAAAATCTTGTCCTCTAAATCATGTACGATTGCATCAGGTTCACAAACCGTTTCACACTGTTTGCATTCACAGCAGATTGCACAATTTAAACATCTATTAGCTTCTTCCTTTGCTGTTTCTTCATCAAAACCAAGTTCCACTTCATCAAATCCCCTACGCTTATCAGTTGTCAGTTTCGGCATTTCAGCTCTTGGTGCCTCCTTTGTTTGCTGCAATTTCTCCGGCACAGGAGTGGCTTTATTATATTCCTTTCGCGTTATTTTAATACCTTTTATGCTGGCATTAATTGCTTCTGCAGCCTTCTTACCAGCAGCTACTGCCTTAATAATAGTATCTGGGCCTGAGACCACATCACCACCAGCATACATACCTTTAACCGTTGTTTCACCGGTATCATCGTCTACCACTAATGTGCCCCACTTTGTTTTCTTGAATTCATTGCCCAACCAATCAATTATTGGTTTCTGGGATATTGCTACGATCACATTGTCTATCGGGATCTTAAATTCACTACCCTTAACAGGTATGGGACGTCTTCTACCGGACTCATCAGGTTCTCCTAATTCCATACGAAGACACTCAATCTCCTGAACCTTATCAGTGCCAAAAATAATCGAAGGAGTAACAAGAAATTCAATCTTTATCCCTTCTCGTTCAGCTTCCTCGACCTCCCATGAATTAGCCGGCATCTCTTTCCGTGAACGGCGGTATAAAATTGTAACATCACTACCCAGTCTCTTTGCAACTCGAGCAGCATCTACGGCGGCGTTACCACCACCAATAACAACAACATTCTTTCCAAGTGTCACCTTGTCTCCAAGATTTACTTTCTTAAGAAATCCTATGCAATGAAGTACCCCATCAAGATTCTCGCCTTCGACATTCAGTTTCATTTCTTCATAAGCACCGGTAGAAATAAATACAGCACGATAGTTTGTCTTTAGTTCATTTATACTTATTTGCTCACCAACTTTCACACCAGTCTTGATTTCCACACCAAAGGATTTTATATAGTCAATATCATCTTTTATCGCATCTCGCGGTAGCCGAAATTCCGGTATTCCCAAAACAAGCATTCCACCGACAACTTTTTCGGCCTCAAAAACTGTAACTCGATAATTCTTCTTAGCTAGAAAATAGGCACATGAGAGTCCACCTGGACCAGACCCAACAACTGCAATTCTCTCTCCGTTAGGTTTCTTTTGTTCGGTAGGATATGACCCTTTTTCAACAATAAATCTCTTTAACGAAGCGATCGCCAATGGTTGATCCACCTCCCCCCTTGCACATTCAGATTCACATGGATGATTACAAACACGACCACAAACACTGGCAAACGGATTCGCCTCCCGCTCAAGTTCAAGAGCTTCTTTGTATTTACCCGCGCTTATTAGTGCGATATAACCCTGAACATTTACTCCCGCAGGACAAGCAATGCGACAAGGTGCGTGACCAAGTTTAGAGATAGTAAATTTATTCGGCACAGCTTGAGGAAAAGGACGATAGATTGCCTTTCGTGATGATAAACCGCACTCAAATTCATTATCTGTAGTCACCGGGCACACATAATCACATTCCCCGCATCCATTGCATTTTACCCAATCAACAAAGGGTGATTTCTGTCTTACCCTGACATTGAAATTGCCGATTGAACCGGAAATCTCCTCTATTTCACTATAAGTTAGTAGCTTAATCTTATCGTGTTGGGCTACTTCCACCATTTTCGGTGTCATGATACATTGTGAGCAGTCAAGGGTCGGAAATGTTTCAGACAGCTGTATCATATGCCCACCAATAGATGGGCTCTTTTCAACAAGTATAGTCTCAATCCCCGAATTAGCGATATCAAGAGCAGACTGGATACCTGCAATACCTCCACCAATCACCAACGCCTTTTTCGTAACATCAACCAGGATAGGATCTAATGGTTCATCATACTTCACCTTTTCAACCATGCTCTTGATAATACGTAATGCCTTTTTCGTAGCGATGTCTTTATCATCATGTACCCATGAGCAATGCTCGCGAATTGTCGCCATCTCGCACATGTATCGATTCAATCCACCTCGTGCCGATGCATTTCTGAATGTGTTTTCGTGGAGTGTCGGAGAACATGCCGCCACTACAACCGCATCAAGTTTTTGGTTCTTAATAGCTTCTAAAATTAAAATTTGCCCGGGATCAGAACACATGTATTTATTGGTCTCCGCATGGATAACCCCAGGATATTTTTTTATCTCCTTAGCGAGTGCCTCGACATCAACTGTCTTGGCAATATTTATACCACAGTGGCATATAAAGACGCCTATTCTCTTCATAATAAATTATACTCCTTCAAGATTTCATATGGTGATACCTTGTTCTGTTCAAGTCCTAGGTTCTTCTCCTCCACGCCCAGTGCTATTGCCAGAATCTGGCTGAAGTAAAATACCGGGATCTGCTTGAACCCAGGATGTGCTTTCTCCATTTTTTCCTGCAGGGCATCAAGGTTGTAATAACACAAAGGGCATGAAGTAACCACCGCATCAACACCATTCCCCTGAGCATTGCGCAGCAGTTTGTAGGATGCCTCAAGCGCGGCATCTGGAGAAGTAACAACAAGATACGAACCACAGCACTCAACCTTTAGCGGAAAATCAATCGGTGTAGCTCCGATCAAACTCACGAAGTTTTCAAATATTGTCGGTGATTCAGCATCATCAAACTGAATCTCTTGCTGGGGTCTCAAAAGGAGACAGCCGTAATAGCAACCGACTTTCAAATCCTTTAGGTTCTTTTTGACTTTGCTCTTTATTAACTCCTCATTTTCCCTGAAAAACTCAAGTGGGTGTAGGACTATTTCGTTTCCATCGTACGATTCTTCAAGATGTTCGTTTAGTATGTCGAGCGTTTCAATATCCTCGTTAAGCATATA
The DNA here is from genome assembly GCA_965603515.1 of uncultured bacterium. Classification (GTDB taxonomy): domain Bacteria; phylum Hydrothermota; class Tepidihabitantia; order SM23-42; family SM23-42; genus JAUVZL01. The sequence continues at coordinate 22,582 of CBFDDH010000031.1, read as the reverse complement.
ATTTGCCCTCTTGAGTGTATTATAGCATATTGAACATGGAACTAAAACCTTACCATTTTCTTGCTGTGCCTTAGCCAATATACGCAAAGGTGCGATCAATGACATTCGGTTATCACGGGCAAGCGTAAAAGTCGTGCCGCAACAATACCAGTGCGGCAATTCAGCCAATTCAACGCCTATCGCACTAAAACATGCATGCATAGAAGTATTCAAAGATTTTGCTTTGGTGTATAGAGTACATCCGGGATAATATGGAATTCTCATCTTAGTACGTATATTTGCTGAATGCACTCATCAAAGCAAGGGGTGGTGCATCCAGAAGAAGTTCTTCATCAATCTCTGACACGTCAATCAAACCCTCTTTGGCGCGTAAGTGAATAACCCTTACTGCCTCCATTAATCTCGGGATGTCAACACCTCGGGGACATCTTGTCTGACATACCAAGCATGCGGCGCACAACCAGGGTCCTTGTGAATCCAAGACATCATCTTTTAAACCAAGTTGCATAAATCTGATAACCTGATTAGGTGGCGCATCCATAAAATTGGCAAACGGACAGCCAGCTGTGCATCTACCACATTGATAGCAATCAGATAATTTCTGATCGCTTATCTCTTCAATCCTTCGTTTAAAGTCCTTATCAATTAGGAGCTTGCTCATAATTGATTATTATATATAGAATCATTCTGAAGTCAAGGAGAAAAAGCCGTGGATTCTCCAGCTTCGCTCTTTGTTTAACAGTCTTGACGAAACCAAGAAACTGAATAGAATATGGCGTATTGATCAAAAGAATTCATGAAATTACGGAATATTGATGCAAATACCAAAAGGAGCATATAATGTTAGTTGAATCTTTAACAATGAGACATTTATTCGTATCTTTAGCCTTTATAATTGGCGGTTTGATAATTGGTATTATCGTCGAGAAAATTATTCTGGTGAAACTGAAGAAATTTGCCGCGCGGACAAAATGGGAAGGCGACGAACTCATTATCGCAGCGATCAGAGGCATGGCCATACTATGGTGTTCTCTGGCAGGCATCTACGGTGCATTACTTAGCCTACCGCTCCAGCCAAATATCCTTACAATCATTCAAAAAATAATCCTCGTCGCTATCATAATTTCGGCAACTAGTGTGATCGCCAAGATCGTGGTCGGTTTTATTAACCTGCACAGTAAAAAGACTGCGGCATTACCATCTGCTTCTTTGTTCATCAATATCACGAAAATACTGATTTTTTCCATTGGTGCCCTGATCATACTTCAATCCGTCGGCATTTCAATTACACCCCTCATCACTGCTCTCGGTATAGGCGGACTTGCCGTTGCTTTAGCTTTACAGCCTACCCTGTCTAACCTGTTTGCAGGATTACAGATCATCATATCAAAACAGGTTGAAGTCGGTGATTATGTACAACTTGATTCAGGACAAAAAGGGTATGTGACTGATATTTCATGGAGAAATACTAAAATAAGAGAATTGCCCAATAATATCGTTGTCGTCCCGAATTCAAAATTAGCTGATTCTATTGTTACGAACTTTAACCAACCTCAAAAGGAAATGTCGGTTATCGTGCAGTGTGGTGTAAGCTATGATAGTGATTTGGATAATGTTGAGAAAATCACTATCGACGTTGCGAAGAAGGTTTTGAAAAGAATCCAGGGCGGTGAGTCTGAATTTGAACCATTTATCCGCTTCCACACATTTGGAGACTCAAGCATTGACTTCAGTGTGATTCTACGCGTTAAGGAATTTGTTAACAAATATTTAATTAGACACGAGTTTATCAAGGCACTCCATAAGCGCTATAATAAAGAAGGCATCAATATCCCCTTCCCGATCCGAACTCTGTACATGGAAAAAGATAAATAGAAGGAAACGCTTTCACGCAGAAAAGACGTGGCTACGTCGAAAAACCCATGTTTTTTGGAGCTTTATTCAAAACCGTAAACCTGTTTAGGTATCTTGGCAATTGCCAAAATACCGGAATGCTAAATATTTAGAGCATCCATTGTTTAGTCTGTCTTTAACTAACGGGGTGACCGAGAATAAGGAGTAGGGCGTTCACGCCCGTAAAAATATCCCAAATATTTAATACACTTGTCTCTCAAAGCTATTCTTGACTAAGACTCTGCTCATGCACGTCTTGGATTGCAGTGATTAAAACCATCTCCCAGGATAATTCTAAGCCGAATTCGACGCCTTTTTTGACACGCCTCAATTCTTCACAGGTTAATTTTCTACCATAATCATTAGGATTAAGTAAATTAATGTTCATAATTATCCCCTGCTTTCACTCATATTTTCCTGAAATTTCTATGTCCATCAACTACCACATGATTTTACCCACCTGCACTGTTATGTCAAATGATTTAATGAACGGTCAAGCCTATCCTTTCCCAGCGGATACGTGTGCGCTCATAATTCCAGGAAAAATATATTTTTATAACTCTCCCTTTGACTTGATTCATTCCAATAGGTCCTAAAATTCGACTATCCAAACTATTATCTCGATTATCTCCCAATATAAAGAGATGCCCATCAGTAATAATTATAGGACCATAGTTATCTCTCGGGATTAATGATTCATGCAAGATCTTGTCATCGGTATGGATTATATATGATTCATCCAAATGTTGCCAATTAATAAAAACTTGCTTGTTTCTGATTTCAATAGTATCCCCTGGGATACCTATTATTCGCTTGGTAAATTCTTTCCTATGTTCTGGTGAAGCGAAAACTATAACGTCCCCTTGTATTGGACTTTTCGATCTATATGCAGTCGCATCAACGAAAATGAAATCTCCCTTTAGTATTGTTGGCGCCATACTTTCAGAAGGTATGATGTACGATTGTATCACATTTTTACGGTAAGATTTCAATACAGGGCTTAAAATCAACTCCGCAATTAAAATCACAATCAGATATACATACCACTTATTATAAGGTTTTGGTTGATAATTGTCTTTGTATTTATTGGCAAGAATTATTGCGTCTACAATAATAAACAATTCTATTAACAGTAGGATTACAATAAGAGAAGGCATAACAACAAGGAAAAATAGATGCGGTAAATGTGCCACAAAGAGTACGCTATGTATAAATACAAAAACGAGTAGAAGAATAATTCCGGAGAACACTATCCCACGCCTCAATCGCCCACAATACACCTGACCAAGGCCAGATGTTAAGAAGCCCAGCAAGCCTGCCAGCCACCAAATCCGTTTTGCTGCTTTCTTACTCTCATCTGCACTATTATTTTTAATCTCACTCATATGCAATATACTGTTTATAAATTTTCATTCAACTTTCTTCAAAATTTCAAAAAGCTCTACCTCAAGTCTTTTTATTCTCTCGGTATTTTTTTATCTATTGAACCTCGCAAAATACTCATCTTTGACATCGAACATAAAAATCAGCTGCCTTACGAAGCGGCGAAGCCGCGGAGTAAGGTCAGTTGGATTGCCTTGTTAGACATTTTTAATAAATCTTTTTTCTGGTATATCATTAATATTTCTATCGCATGCCTTTCGTGCTTCTATACCACCAGGGCAATCATGACCAAATACAGGACATGATAATTCAGTTTCTTTTTCCTCGAGAGGGAAATGCTCAACGCAATGTTCCCATTCGCAAAGGAGGTCCTGTCGGGCGTAATCTTTATTGGCTTCAAAATTTATGGAATAGCCGACAGAAAAACTTTTATTTAGTCTTTCTGTAAGTACAATTATTTCTCGAGCTTCTTCTTTGGAGACTTGCGCTCCATGAACTGCTTTGTCGCACATATTAACTATAGCATTTAGAGCTTCCCCCTGCTCATCGGAAATAACATCTTCTTCAAGTAGTTTGGAAAGGTAAAATCTATTTCCTACTTTTTTGCCTTTGTGTATATCAAAGAATCTATTTGTAGCCTTCTCCAAAACTTTTTCAATCTCGATACGTAATGCTGCTAAGGAAAGATTTGGATCGGAGTCAAGTAGATTTAAGGAGTTTTGCGTAGGAAAAGTTTCAAAAATATGTATTGAAACTGCGCCTCTAGCTACGGCATCTTTAGCTTGTTGCTCAGTTTTTTCAACTACAACATCCAATTTTATAATTTCATCTTTGAAAACAAATTCAGCCCCAAACCATTTAGCTTTTTTTAAATAGGGGGCTAAAAGAGGAATGGACAGTAAAAATAGCAAACCAACTGAAAATCTATCAAGAGTAAAAAAGGTAGGCCAAAGGCCACGAATAATTAATATGATTACAATAAAGAAAAATGCTACCCATTGCATTATTTTCATAATTTTTTACGTGTCTAACCTAAGTTTATCTGTACTAATGAAATGAGAAACACGGCTTGAGTTGACTGTATAAACATGCTTGTTTTCTCTTTTTTCATCTCATTAACCCCGTTATTTATAGGTTTTAACCATAATACTTCTCTTATTGCCGATTTCTTGTACGGCTAATAAAAACCGTATAAGAGAAAAATTCACACCACATCGGCCGGACTTTTGATGCCCATTATTCCTTTGTTCATCACATGAGTACAAATTATTGTTATTTTAACATCCGTTTAGATAGTTGTCAAGTGTCAAGATTTGACACCATTACCCTAGAAGTTTAAACGTATACAGAAGTTTATGCCTGGCCCCGTAATTTTCCTCAACCTCTTGAATTTCAATTGACATCTGCACATGTCATTAGATATCAATCAGCATAGTATCATATGCAAAGGTAATATTCAGACCATCATCTTGAAGTTTTCCCTCAAGCACTTTAAGGTCATCGTATGTGAGTCCATCTGGTTCCTCGATATGAATCATGAACACACGAGACGCCTTCAGTTCACGGACAATCTCCAAAGTCTGTTGGAAGGTTGCTTCGGTTTTGAGTACTGGATGTGTTTCGGGGATGTTTTGTTCTCCGGTGAGAGGATTAATGTCTGCTATGCCCATCGGAATAACTGCTACGTCAACACCTTGAACATCTTCAGGCGGCCCCCATCCAATCAATTCATCGGGTGCTATGAGCACCCTCTTTCCATCGGCTTCGAGTAAAAAGGCATATACATAATCAGCTGCTAAACGGAAAGGACGGATCTTCGTTTTACCCAACGTGACTTCCTCCCCATCGCGCAACTCTACAATATTAACTAATCCATTATCAACAAAGTATTGAAAATGTTCCGATGTCCCCAAGGTTCGACTGAAGTCATATGCAACTTGTTGAGGCAAGTATATTGTCGTCTTTTTGTGCTGTGGTGGCCAATTTCGCCAATCCCAATTCATCTCCCAAACTCTACGTCCCATGACATGGTCAGGATGCCAATGGGAATAGAAACAGACATTGATATCTTTCACTTGAGAGCGATTAAGTTGATCTTTGATCTCTTCCGGCGTGTCAATTAATATATTGGGACCGTGAACAAACACACTGGGGCCACTGCGACTATATGGAATGCCCTTCTCACGAGCTTGAGCACAAACCCGGCAACTGCAACCTGGTCTTGGAATCGTAAATGCTCCGCCAGTGCCTAGAAATTCAATCTTCATGATATCTTATATTCTGTTGAAAATTTTGTCCACCTTCGTGTAATGTACTCCGTCATCATTTTCTCAACTCTATTTGTTATTCAACCTCCAGAATTATTATATACAGGAATTCACAAAAAACAATGATTATTTAGGGACAGGTTCTATCTAGTATCCAGTATCCCTGGTCTCGTTATTTACAATATAACGGACTATCATCTGTCGTTATTGATTTGACCACACAATGCCCTTCATCATCTTCACCCTCACCCTTGCCCTCTCCCTTCAAGGAAGAGGGAATTTCAGTGTGCCCCTCTCAAAAGAAAGGATATTTCGTAAGGCAGTTCTCGATTCACCACACAATATGGCGGACTTGAACAATAATGAGAACGAGGCACCTCTTACTCTGCCATTTGAATAAAACCTTTTTCCATAAGCATTTTTGTTGCGCCTCGTGCTCTTTTTATAATTTTGGCTGCATTTTTATAAATCTCATCCCTGGTCATAGCTATTCTTGCAACGCCCTGTTCAATGCCTTTCATTGCCACCGCAGTCGCCTCACGAGGAAATACTTCCCACTCGGCCATTGTCGGTACTATATAATTATCTGAAAGTCCTTTATCCTCAGCACATTTAGCAAGTTCTTCGGCTGCTGCAATGCACATTTCATCGGTAATTGTCCTCGCTCCAATATCAAGGGCACCTCTAAATATACCGGGGAAACCCAAAGAATTATTTACCTGATTAGGAAAGTCTGACCGACCTGTGGCGACTATCCTGGCTCCTGCCTCTTCTGCCTCCCATGGCCATATCTCAGGAACAGGGTTGGCACAGGCAAAAACTATTGCATCCTTTGCCATTGTTACCACCCATTCTGGCTTTACAACACCAGGACCAGGTTTTGATAGAGCAATACAAACATCGGTTCCCTTCATTGCCTCAGGTATACCACCGGTCCTTGCTTCTTTGTTTGATATCTCGCACATATGCCATTTTTCTTTGTTGTCAGGAGTACGCAGGTCATCTCTACCTTTATGAAGTATACCTTTTGTATCGACCATGAATATATTCTCAGGATCAAAACCAGCACTAATCATTAGTCTTGAAATTGCAATGTTAGATGCGCCGGCACCTATCATAGCCACCTTTACTTCTTCTTTGGTCTTTTTTACAATCTTCAATGCATTTATTAATCCGGCAACTGTTATAGCTGCTGTTCCCTGTTGGTCATCATGCCATACTGGAATGTTCATCTCCTTACGAAGTCTATCCAAAATATAAAAACATTTTGGTTTTTCAATATCCTCTAAATTTATTCCACCAAATGAAGGCTCAAGCCACTTACAAGCTTGTATTATTTCATCCGGGTCTTTTGTGTCCAAACATATAGGAAAAGCATCTACACCACCAAGATATTTAAATAGAATCCCTTTTCCTTCCATGACTGGAAGTGCTGCGTGAGGACCGATATTACCAAGCCCTAAAACCCTTGTACCATCACTTACAATCGCAACAAAATTCCCTTTGTTCGTATGCGTATAAACTTTATCTGGATGCGCAGCTATGTCCTTACACGGAGCAGCAACTCCCGGTGTATACCAGATTGCAAAATCATTAAAGTCTTTAATCCGGCATTTGACACCAACCTCTAATTTCCCCTGATAAAACGGGTGCAATCTCATAGCATCCTTACTTGGCTGTTGTGCCTTGGCAAGGAGTTCTTCTATGTTAGGTTTCTCTTTCATTCGTAAATCCCCCTTCGTTCATTTAATCTTTTGCCTGAATTTTTAGTAACCAATGACTAATCTATTCCAGAATGAGGTTCAAGTCTATTGCTTGATTCATAAAACATAATATCATCATATCTAATCAGCATAGCGTGTCAAGAGTAGTGAAATAAAAGAGCCCAGGGTTGTTGGATCAACCCTGGGCTCGTACGTGTAGTACCTCTTCTACCCTACAATGTCACCTTCATCTCGATCGGGTATTCAACTCCTTCATCTGAAGTATTATAATATTCATAGACGCGGGAAGAACGGATCTTTGCCTTTATAGGATATTTCGCTTTAATGCTGTAGGAAAGTCTAACTGGTTTAGCTGAATTCACTTCATCCAGATAGATAATAAGCTGACGTGGGGTAATGCTGTATTTCTGAATCTTCTTGCCGACAAGTTCATCAAGGGTTGGAGTCTGAACCTCAAAGCCTGGCGGAATACCCAGATCAACCATGACCATCTGCGCCGTACCTGGTCGGGTGAGTTTTATCATCACATCAACGTTCACCAGGTCATTTATTGACAGCTTTGTCCTATCGTATTCGACATCAATAATAAATGGTGGCTTTACAGGTCGCGGTAGATCTTTCCACGGGATATAGTAGGCACTGGTTATCTCGTACATGAAATTGCCTTCGCCCTTAACCTCGAGCTCAATAGTATTAGTTTTACCAATATAGTCAGTCAACTCGATCTGATGCATTAAGTCAGCATTATCATCGTTTATCTTCAGAACTTGTACCTCTTTGCCATTCATATTGACAATAACCTGGGCATCGATATCTTCAGCCGTACCGCCTAAAGCTGCAACAAGTGAACGTAGTGCAATAACCGTGCCCTGGGTAGTGTGCCATAAACCACCAGAACCTTTGTTTCTGATCAACCAGGTAAGCGCTTTCGTAACGATGTCGCTGTACTTGCCAGATTCGATCAAGGCATAGGTAGCAAGACCGGTCGCCTCAACATCAGCCCCTTTACCACGGCTAAACGTCACTGAAGGAATACCTGATTCCCAGTAGATTGCATCTTCGTCCTTTTTAGCCATAGCAACGAGTTTTTTCAGTACTTCCATCGTGGTTGCGCCCTTTGGCTCAACCGCAATGAATGCATTGGCAACAAGAGCAAGTATGTACGGATCATTCGCCGCCTTGAGGTTCTTTTTCAGAAAAGATAAACCTCTTGATACGGCTCCTCCTCTTTCACCAGTCTCACCCAAAGCCCATACAATATAGGCAGTCGGCAGAATCTCACTTTTCTGGATATTGCTCCACGATTCAGCATGGAGATACTGTTTATCTGGTAACCATGAACCATTCTTTTCCTGTTGATTTTTTAGCCACTGAATAGTCCGGTCGATCAAACGTTCATCGATCTCATAAACCTTTGCCATATCATTGAACTGCATTAAACCGTATGCGGTCAATATTTTGTTTGCCGGCGCATCACCAAACCAAGAAAAACCACCGCCTTTGACCTCAAAAGATACAAGCCGTTGATACCCGATGCTTATATATTCCTCGGCAGCCATTTCTATCTCAGGCTTGATCTGTTCAGTCTGGCGCATGTAATCAAGTAATAACACATTCGGATAAGTCACCGAAGTAGTCTGTTCAAAACAGCCAAAAGGCATACGGAACAGATTATCAAGACCATCCACAATCTGTGAGCAAATACCCGGGAATATCTTAAGAATGACAGAATTCGCATCAGCAATCGCGTTGCCTGGAAAAGTAATCTTTTTTGTGATCTTTGCTTCAAGCCGGTCTGACAACACGTTTTCAAACCGTCTGCCATCAGGGAGGATTGTTATCATCCTTTTGATCGCATCTGATTTGACTTCTCCATAGGCTCTAACGAGAATTGAAAAGTATCCAAGTTGCTTTACCTTTATTGGAAAATAAACGACTGAAACCTCATCCTTTTTCAGCACTTTAGTGATCTCGCTCTTTTTAAGAATATCGAACCAGTCTTCTTCCTGTAATACGAGTTTGATCTCCTGATCTCTAGGCAGGTAATTGTATATCGCAACAGGTATTGAGATCTCATCTCCCTCAGTAAGTGCAATAGGCAGATCAATATCAACAAAGAATTCCTGGAAAACCTTGAGTTGAGACAAAACCGAACCTAAATCGCCTTTTTGTGATGAAGCGAATGCGGTGATGCGCCAGGTCGTAATGGCATCAGGCATGGTCAAGAAAAGCTTTGCCTCACCACTGGCATCGGTAATGAGCGCAGGTTCAAATACGAATGTTTCAGGGAAAAACTCTCGTACCCGGGGCTCACCTGGTCCTGGGCCTTTCTTGGCCTTACCGCTCTTTGATGCAACTACTGACTTATCCGCACCAACAACAGCACGTGCCGCCTTCGGCATCATGGCTCTCTGTTCTCCTTCTAACATAATCCCATCATTAAAACCCCAGCCTACTGACCATTCATTGATATCGTCTGCATTTTCAAATACACCATCTGGTCCAGCCGATACGATCTCAAACCATGACAGATACTCCCCGCTTGTGGTCAGCCGGTACCTTCGATACCACGGATCAAGAAGTTCATCCTCATCAAGAAACCCCTTTTCAACCAGTATCTCCATACCGTCTCTGCTCTTTGGATATTGATTATGTTTTGCATAGTACTTGTTAATCGCTGCATAAATCTTGTCGCGTGTTCTTGATAGTCTTGTATAAAAAGTGCTTTTTATCTTGTCATCAATTTCTTGCGGTGTGGTATAGTGTACAGAAAAAGGCTCTTTAGGTATGAGCGTTGAGAACATTACATTTTCTGCACGCGCTTGGATACCCGGCTTCGTGACAATCTTTGGCGGTTCAAACCCATGTATCTCATAACGCGGCTCAAGTATTTCTTTTTCCAGCATGAAATAGACTTTCTCCAACCCGGGCTGCAACTCGGATACGGCAAAAACTGCCTCATCGACTATTGCCACACAAAGCGCAGCAACCCGAGGTCGACCACTCTTATCAGTCACTATAAAGGTTATTTCACCATCTTCACCGGGTAAGTACTCTGTCTTATCACCACTCACTTCTATCGCAAGATCATTTGCCCCGTGGACAAAACAAAACCTTGTGTCCCTGACTATATCACTTCCCGGTGTAACAATATACGCATGGAGCCAGATCGACCCAGTTAGATCCGGTGTCAACATCAACTTGTATGAACCTTTGCCACCCTTTATATTGATGGATTTGGTAAGTATGGTCTGGTTGTCTTTAATAATATCAAAATAAACGCGGCCAGTCTTCTTGGTTGTAAGGAACTGAACCTCAATACTTTTACCGACCTTGTAAATACCGCGTTCTATCCTCATTATGATTTGGTCCCGATCTATATCCAGGGAGAACTCCTTTTCCAAACGGGCTACTTCTCCCTTATCATCCTTTACTTCAACCTTAATGACCGTACTCGACTGTTTTGGAACATAGACAAACTCCGCGATCCCATAATCATCAGTCTGCGCGCTTCTCTTCTTACCATCAACATCAATGTTCACCTGTGAAATACAAGGCGTACCGTCAGGATAATTTGCCAACACATAGATGCGGTTCTCTAATTGTGGTCTTAATATACCGCCTTCAGGGACAATAGCTATATTGATGATATCTCTAACGACTTTCTTTTTCAAGGAGAGCTTTTCGCTGTGATTTGCCTGATCAATCACTTCTATATCAAGTCGCAGAAAAGCATTGCCTTTTTCTAAAGGCTCGCCAACAAAATAATCTGGCAAATCGTAGGTGAAATGGTACACACCGTTATCACCGGTCTTGCCTTCAATGACTGCCTCTTTTTGAAAACCGATGTCATAACGGAAGGTTGTGATCTTGACCTTACCTTCTTTCACTGGTTTCCCAAAGAAATATTGAACATCTATATCACCCTCCATGCGTTCGCCTGGTAAGTAGAAATCCTTATCTGTCTTGAGCACTATTTTGAATTTCGGCAGAACATATTTTTCGACCTTCACTGTCTTCTCGGTCTTCTGTGCATCAAGGATGGCGCGAATTGTATAATTGCCAAAATTCAGTTCATCAGCCAGCAGAAACTGAACGTAGGCAGTACCGAACTTGTCGGTTTCAATGGTTTTCTTAAATACCTTATTGCCTTTACTGTCTTCAATCTCAAAAACGACATCCTTACGCGGTACTGCAGATAGTGCAGGTTTTGCCAATGAAAGTGTGCGTATGTGAATCGTCTGACCGGGTTGATACATAGGTTTATCAGTTACCAAATAGGTAAGGTTGCCGCTAAGCATCTTTATGCTCGTCTCATAGGTATCTTTGCCTATATCTGAAGTTACTTCGAATTGTAAAGTTGCGTTATCTATGTCTGCTGGTATCTCAAAATCAGTTTTGCACGTACCTGATCGATCGGTAACACCTTTAAATACTTCCTCATCTTTACCATCCGTTTCGAGCACAATCCTCACGTGAGCACCCTTTAGCGGCTCATTGGTACGTTGGTCACAGACAATAATTCGATAATTTATCGGTGTCCCTTTTATGAATTCGTTTTGCCCAAGGATTTTGATAACCATGCGATCCTGAAGCTGGTAAAGTGAATAAATATGTGTTTCCTTCTTAAAAGTCACCTTGACCCTCAGAAGATCGTAATCGTCAACCTCTTTTTTCAATGTAACTTTAATGGGCAACGAGTAGTGCTCCTTACTTATGTATGCATAACGGTACGTAGTACCAATAATATTATCATCAGGGTCAAGTATTTCCACCTGGCACTTACCAAGCCTACCTTTCATATCAACAATCGGAATTTCAATTTCCAAAGCACCGTTTGAACTAAACAGTGTTATGCCAAACATAAAACCGAGTGACACCAGGATAATAATAGTTAAATATAACTTATTCATATTGCCTCCTTTGCTTATTATACATTAAAAAATACAAAATATTCCTGATAATCATACTGTATTCTGGGATATTATAGAAATATACAGCGCCGTGTCAACCTAAACGAAAACTAGTAGGTACTGGCTGGTGTGTTGAACAAAAAAAACTTGTTTTAAGTTGGGGTTATTTCTGCTTATGAAAGCGTTTTGAAAGCCGTGCTTTGAAACGGGCCGCCTTATTCTTTTTTAACAACCCATCTTGAATCGACTTATCAATCATGGATTGCACGCTCGGATACATCTTCTCAGTTGCTTTTTTTGTCTTCGTCTTAGTATACTTCTTTATTACATCCTTCAACCTTCGTTTCTTGATACGATTGGCTTTACGAAGTTTTGCGGATTTTCTAATATTCTTTAGAACACTTCTTGATTTTATCATGTACTTATTATATCCAATCCATACGGTATGTCAATAGCGCAATTTTCACCTTTATTCTGCAATCTGAAATCTTCAATCTATAAGGTCCTTATACATCTGCAACTTGCGAATCCTTGTTGGATGGCGAAGCTTCTTGAGTGCTTTTGCTTCTATTTGCCTAACCCTTTCTCTGGTAATATTGAACATCCTACCAACCTCCTCTAGCGTCTTGGGCATACCGTCGTTTAATCCGAATCGTAATCTGATGATCTTCTCCTCACGTTTAGGAAGATCTCTCAATATTTCATTAAAACGGTCCTTGAGCACCGAAATAGCAGCCCGACGCGACGGTGAATCAGCCAAAGGGTCCTTTATGAAATCACCGACAAAACTCGATTCTTCGTCATCAATGGGTTTATCCAGGGATATCGGGATCAAAGAAATGTTATGAGCCATTCTCACTTTGTCCGTTGGGATATCCAAACGGATTGCGATCTCCTCAACGGTTGGCTCCCTACCCAAATCCTGGAACATATCACGCTGTGCTCGCGCCACCTTGTTCATTGTATCGAGAATGTGGGCTGGAACGCGTACTGTCCTTGCTTGGTCACCGATTGCTCGAGTTATAGCCTGCCTAATCCACCACGTTGCATAGGTGGAGAACTTATAGCCTTTTCTGTAATCAAACTTCTCAACCGCTTTGATCAAACCATTATTGCCTTCGCCTACAAGATCAGCAAACTCCAAACCCCGGTTCACATATTTCTTTGCGATTGAAATAACCAGTCTCATATTGCCCTCGATCATTCGCTGCCGGGCACGGTTAATAAGGTCTTCCCAAGCTCCAATGATCCTTACTGCTTCATCGATATTGCTATTATCAAGATTCAGCTCTTTCGCCAGAGCCCTTTTCTCCTTTGTGCAGGTTTGAATCTCCTCTTTGTTCCTCAGTTTAGGAAGCACTTTCAGCACCCTACTCAAACGGGTAATCCTGTCATGGAATGCATTGATCGCTATGTTAACGACACTGTGTTGCAAAGAAAGGATCGAGAGTTTTCTCAGAATTCGTTCCTCTTTCTCAAAAATCCTCCATTCTGCAGTCTTTGATTTTTCCTTACGGTATTTCTTATAAAGCAAAATCAATGAATTATGATCCCGTTCAATCGATTTAACACGGCGTACAAAACGCTGACGCTCTCCCCAAAATGTCCGTTTATCCATCATCGCTTCGATTTCGACACGTGAAATCTGATCAAGGCTCTTATGACACAACTCAACTTGCCGACAAGTTTCAAGGATCGCACGTATTGCGCATGGAAACGGAAGAAATTGACGTTCAATCATCCGATAGCCGGTTTCTATTTTCACCGCCAGTTCATATTCTTCCTCTTTAGTAAGAAGATCGTACTTGGCAAGTTCCTTGAAATACGCCCTGATCGGTTCTTCAGGTCTCAGCCTTCGATTAGTGGTTGCACGTTTTGCCGGTTGTTGCTTAGCACCCTGTACAATAGTTATGCCGTGGCGCGATAGCACTGCTAAAACTTCATCTATTTCTTCAGCAGTGGCTTTTTCAGGTATTAGTTTATTGATATCACCTAAAGATATTTTTCCTGCAGCCTTTGCTTTATTAAATATCTTACGGGAATACTTCAATTCACACTCCTTTTTTTTCTATAATTCACGATCTAATGCCACCGAATCTTTCTTGATATGGAGCATTTTTTGCTTAAGGGCCTTGTGCTCTTTCTGATACTTTGTCAGTGCCACATCATCACCCTTGGTTCTTGCTTCACTGATCTTTGTTCTTATCCTTGTCTCTTCAACACTACTCTTATGCCGCTTAATGCTTTCTAACAATGCTTCTTTAGTCACTGATTCGCCTCTCATGATGATCGAATAAACCTTTTGACGAAGATCCTCGTCCACGCTAGTCAAAGCATCATCAATATTGATATCTCCACGATCAAGGAGTTGTTTGTACAATCTTCTGACTCCAGGTACAGTGAAATCCTCAGGAACTAGTATACTCTTGAATTCTGCAAAGTGCTCACGCATGTTCAGAATTATCGCAATCAGCTTTTCCTCAGGCATAATCCTTGTTTGCCTAACTGGTTTATGAGGAAACTCAGTACGTCCATCCATCGTATTTTTTATCGTCTCAACCGGGATGTCAAAAACATGGGATGCGTATTTCAAATACCGGTCAAATCTAATCGGATCATTTATGTTGCTAATTATCTGAATTAAATCCTTTATTAAAACAACTTCTTGCTCAACAGTCTCAGGTTTTGACATCTTTTTATAAAAATGGAAGAAATCTACGGCTGATTCAATAGCCTCTTTCAACTCGTCAACACCGCTTTCATTTACAAAACGGTCAGGGTCAGAGTCTTTTGGCAGTGAAGTCACGAATACATCCACCTGCGCGTTAATAAGCAAACCTATTGCACGCAGCGCGGCTTTCATACCTGATAGATCTCCGTCAAATAGAATATTCACTTTTTTAGCAAAACGAGAAATCAACATTGCTTGTTTCTCGGTCAAAGACGTGCCCAAAGGTGCACAGAGATTATTGATGCCTCGTTGAAACAAACTCAAAAGATCGAAATAACCTTCGACAAGAATCGCTTCATTCTTGGTGCGCATGGCTTTTTTAGCCTGATAGAGACCATAGAGGATATCGCCCTTTTTGAATACCGGTGTCTCCGGTGAATTAAGGTATTTTGGTTTATGCTGATCATCAATGCTTCGACCACCAAAACCAATGATTCTTCCAGACAAGTTAAGGATTGGGAACATCAGACGATCCCGGAATACTTCAAGACTCCTGCTTGATGCTGACTGAGAAATAAGACCAGCCTTTGAAAGTGATTGCTTGGACAAACCTTTTTGCCTTGCATAGGTCACTAGACCACCAGACGAGGGGGCATAGCCAAGCCGGAAATCCTGCAATTTTTCAATATCTATCTTCCGATCTACAAGATAATTTTGACCTCTTTTGCCAATAGTTTTTGTAAGACACAAGGTATAAAACTGGCACGCTATTTCATTGGCCTCGTAAATATCTTTGTATTTCAATCCTTTTGTCGTTTCGATTTCAATACCGAGGCGCTTTGCTAATGACTTCACCGCAGTTGGAAAATCCATTTTTTCATATTCCATGAGAAAGTTAATCGCATTACCACCTTTTTTGCAGCCAAAGCAGTAAAAAATCCCCTTCTCAGGACTCACATAAAAAGATGGTGCTTTCTCCGAATGGAATGGACACAAAGCCCGGTAGTTTTTACCTAATTTTTTCAGCGGGAAATATTGGGATATTAAATCAACTATGTCTGTTTGCCTTTTAATTTCTTCGATCTTCTCTTGCTCAATCATTTTATGCTATCATGCCTGGTCGATTTGCTCCAGTTCCTCAGGTCCAACCCAGTAAAATATATTGTCAAGACTTATCTTGAACTTCCCGCTCTGTTCATCAACAACTTGACCAGTCTTCTTAAGCTGCCTAACTCTCACTATTTCACCTGATTCAGGATAGTATGGTTTAATATCTTCATCAACACTTAGTTTTTCCTCAAAAAACTCTCTGACCTTATGCACAACATCAGGTTTTGGTCTCTTTTTCAGTTCCTTGATGAGTTTTTCTATACTCCTTTTAGAAGTGATCAGTTCTCTCCTGTATTTCTCCTTTAGATTACTCAATTCCTGTTTTTTTCTATGATTTAAGTCATCAAGCTTTACTTCGTATTCTTTTATTAAACTGGATAACTTCTCCCTTTCCTCCTTGATTGCCTTAAGTTCATGTGCCAGATCTTCAAACAACGTGTTCAGTGACATCTTATCTTTATCCAGATGATCAATTGCATTGTTTATCACCTGTTTATCAATGCCAAGGTTTTTTGCCAGTTTAATCGCATTGCTCGGCTGGGGGATACCTAATATGAGCCGGTAGGTTGGTCGATCAAGGAATTCCATCCCTGCATTCATCATATCCTCTCGCCGGCTCACAAATATCTTTAAATCCTCATTATGGGTTGTTGCAAGCACAGTATTACCACGCTTTGCAAAACGTTCCAGTATAGCTACTGCTAAAGCTGAACCTTCTTCCACGGATGTCTGGCTCATCAATTCGTCTAGTAAAACTAAGCTCTTCGTGCTACCTTCTAATGCATACTTTATCTGCTTAATATGCGCCGCAAATGTTGAGAGATTGAATTCAATGCTTTGTTCATCACCTATATCAGCATATACTTCATCATAAAAAGGTATTGCGCTTCCTTCGTCAACCGGGATAAACATACCACACTTTGCCATAAGTGTAAGTAGCCCAACTGTCTTAAGAACAACAGTTTTGCCACCGGCGTTTGGTCCCGAAACTAAAAGGATATTTCCTTGTCCGTTCATCTTAAGGTTTAAAGATATTGCATCTTTGATAAGAAGCTTTAAGATCGGATGATAACCCCCCATGATATTTATATTACCACTGAAAATCGGCATATTTGCCTTGAGATCCTGAGCATAGCGTACCTTGGCAAAAAGCATATCAAGATCAATCATAGTATCAATATCTGCTTCTATGCGCCCCGTATCAGCACGTATTAGATCGGTTAAACCTTTCAGTATACGTTCGATTTCCTCTTTTTCAAGGTCATTCAACTCTCGAACACGAGCACCCATATCAATGATCTCTACTGGTTCAATAAAGACTGTTTCACCCGTATTCGAATAGGCATGGATAATCCCGGAAATATCGTTCTTAAAGTTACGCAACACAGGCAATACAAACCTACCTTCCCTTTCCACGATATTAGAGTCTGAAAAAATGCTCTGCCGGTTCATCAGGATGTCATTAAGAGTTTGCGAGATTTGACTACGCACTTTCTTTTTCTGAGCGCGTATTCTGAATAGCTCTTGTGACGCATTATCAGAGATCTGTTCACTATCATCGATCTTGTTCTCGATTATCTTCACAATATCATGATAATTACCGAATTTATTAAAGTAGATACTGATTCTAGATGTCTTGAATTCCTTTTTTATACTATGGATAAAAATGAACCAATTTTTTAACTCAATCAATTGTCCAGCTGTTAAATGAGGTAGTACAGCCAATTGATTCTCCAAATAGCCGGGTTCAAACGGGCAATAGAGCTGGGCATACTTACCACTTAGCATTATATTATTCACCCGATCCAATTCAGATTCCGCGGTCTTCTGGTCTGTAAATGGAGATAAATGCTTTACCTTTTCTCGGGTAGAAGATATATTACAGTAATCAGCAAGTATGTTTAGGACTTTTGGTAGTTCTAATACTACTTCGGCATGGGTTCTGCCTATATCTCCTCCCTCTGCCGTTTTAGTTCCTTTTTGCGAGCCGCAATAAGGCGCCTCTTTCTTTTTTCGCTCGGTTTTTCGTATATCTCATGTTTTTTTACATCTCTTAAAATACCAGCACGCTCAACCGACTTACGAAAACGACGTATCGCATTATCAAAGGATTCGCCCTCGTAGACAGTTATTTTTGTCATGTAGTTTACACCTCCTTTCAGTAAATACATTATAGTAAAAAAAACCCCTTTGTCAAGGGGTAAATTGAATAAGTCTCGATATTACAGAGATTAATTCACGATAGTTTGTACTTGCATTTTAACCACTGTTCATGATCTGAATACCAGCTGACGTACCGATACGATTGGCACCAGCCTTTATGAGTTCTATAGCAAAAACGCGATCCCTGATACCTCCCGAAGCCTTAACACCAAACCCAGGACCAACAACCTCACGTAGTAAGACCACATCCTGTACCCTGGCACCGTCATTTGAAAATCCGGTTGATGTCTTAACATAATGAGCTCCGGTATTCTTGATAATACGTGCTGCTATCTGTTTCTCATTGAGCTCAAGTAAACATGTCTCAATAATGACCTTGACAATTCTCTTTTGAGCTGCATCTACTACGGCTTTTATCTCTTCTTCCACATACTTGAAATCTCCACTTCTCAACTGACCGATATTGAGCACCATATCTATCTCATCACAACCCATAGCAATGAGATCCTGAACCGCATATACTTTAGCTTTAGTGGTTGATGCACCGAGTGGAAAACCAACAACGCTGCACACCTTGATATCTTTAGCAAGTGTTTGCCGTGCAAAAGAAACCCAGCATGGATTGACAACTGCAGCATAGAACTCATATTTTGAGACATCACGTAGGAATGCCATCACCTCAGTTCTTGTAGCTGAGGGACTCAATAAAGTCTGATCTATATACTTATTAAGGTTTTCCATGCCTGTAGGTTTTATCTACCTGTAACCAAAAAGGGGGCAGGCATAACCTGCCCCCTTGTAGTAGCTATCTCACGATCACCATTTTTTTCGTCGACGTATATTCATCACTCGTGAATCTGTAGAAATATATACCCGCACTAACCTTACGATTCAAGTTGTCAGTACCATTCCATACTGCCTTGTAAATACCTGGTTCGATTATACCGTCTTCCAGAGTCTTGACGACCTGGCCAAGACAATTATAGATCTTAAGACTAACCTGTACAGATTTGGGTATGCCATAAGAAATCGCTACCTGGCTTGTGAACGGATTAGGAATTGGATTTGATAGCGAAAAGTGGAACGGGATCAGTCTACCTGATTCAGAAACACCGATTATTATCTGGCCATCGATTATTGTAAAGGTCCGCATTAACGCTGACCCCCAATTTGTCGCTGCATCCTGTCCACGTACCCAGAGCGTACAGATATCAGTAATGCCAGGATTATATGTGCAATGCATTTTATCAGCAATAGCTTCTTGTATTTCATTGAATGAACCATCTACTGCAAACATGGCATAACCACTGCCGGGCGAAGCAGGATTAGAACCTAAAGACCACTCAGCAGCTGTGATATCACTTAGACCACTGAGAGAATCATTGACCGAAGCACCGATCGGCAATAGAAGATCAGTGGCGGTCACGATCATCGGGTTATATTGAACTATCATCGACTGCGGGATAACCTTTGGACCGATATAATCATTGCCAGGAATACTGATCGTGAAATTTCCTGTTTCGTCAAAACCTTTCATTGACGGGTAAACGTCTTTGTCTGATACAGTAACCCGCACCCTATAATATACACCATTAGTCAAGGCACTAATATCCCAGGAATACGGCGAGGTCACGCCAGTGCCTGATATTAGTGCAAGCCATGTTTGTCCTTGATCAGGTGAGTAGTCAATCCAGGTTGTATCAACTGACGCACCACCATGCGTTGAAGCGGTCCAGGCGATCGATACCGGACTTGAATTATATGTATTTCCACCCACAGGTGATGAGACTGAGACGTCAGGATGGTCGTGTCCAATGAGCCAGATAAATATTTTGTTGAGAATATCCGGTAGTAATAGCGTATCCATCTGAGTAGCTGAGAAAGCATTCATCACTGTCCTGGTACGATATCCACCCCAGACACCATCACCTGGCGTCCCGTGGTTACTATTGGATTCCCATTTTGTGCCGACGAGCATACCGTTTATCGCGTCCCAGCGCCAGATATTCGTAGATGTTCCAGTATCCCATCCATTCGGTGGATTATTTATTCCTTGCATTTCATCACCACATGCACCATCACGGTGAGGACTATAAAATACACCACCAGTATAATCACCACTTATTGGATCACCCGAGACACCATAGATGTCATAGTTACCGACCGGTGTGATATCACTGACATACCGTCCCTGGAGATAGTTCTTACACCACAGAGTATCATAACCAGGAGTCGTACTATAATCCCAGGCAAACCAGAGAAAATCGTGACCAGCAAAGGCTATCCTTCCACCGTTCTCTTGATAAACCTTGATCGTCTCCTGCTGGGCGCGAAGGTATGGTGGATATTCATCTTCACAGGGCACAAATACTGCCTTGTAATTCTTCATCATATCTCGAGAAGGTATTTCACCACCGTGATCTGAAGTTCTCCACCAGGTGTATGACCAACCTCCACTTTCTATTGCCTTTCGGAAACGGTCCTGCAAACCAGGCAAAGGCTGGCCTGATGCGGCTGATCCATCAATTCCATCTGCAAGCGCAACCAAAATATCGACACCGGCAAAACTCCCCGTGCTAAATGAATAGTGCTGACCACCATTATTATCACGCACCACATTTCCTCGGAAGTCTTTTGATCCAACATCATAGTAGTAGCGAGTCTGTTCGCTGAGACCTGTAATGTAGACGCGGTGTGTGGTTACATACGGCGTATCAACCGATACAACCTGGTCTAAATTAGCCGGATTCGTACCGTAATAGACCGTCGAGTTGGAATTTTCATTGGTTAGCCACACTATGTCAACCATATCCGCCTCAATGTTCTCGCAGTGCACATCACTGATCAAGAAGTACGAAGCATCAACCCCAGCCCAGGTTATTGAGATATAGGAAGGATTTGCATCAGTATATGAAACATTTATTGTATCTTCCTGGCATACTGATAACTTTGAATCACCGTGCACTGGTTTGTGAAAAAGCAGCGGCATTTCACCTGTAAATACATACGCATTCGCCGCGAGCTCTGTGCAGTATAATGTCTCAGGTTGTGTCTCAGTTATAGCACTGTTAATTACTACCATTACCTGATCAACTGAACCCGGAGCACCATAGTTTATATCTTCTACTCTTATACGTACCGTGTCAACGACAAAATCATTTGCCCTATACACGGGCTTATCAAGAGTCACAACACCAGCGATCGCTCCTGCATTATAAGTAATAACAAGACTGAATGGCTGAGGTCCATACGGCACATTACGCGCAAGTATGCTCACCCTGTAATCACCCGACGAAGGACTATTCCGACGCACACACTCCACCACGTTCAATGAATCACGACCTGCTGGATTAGCCACTGACTGACCACCTGAATACTGATTACCATTATAATAAGTGCCGCCAACCGTCACGACCAGATCCAGATCATTAACGATCTGGGTAAGGACCGCTGGGTTCCCCGGATAATCTGTCCAGACTAAAGCAATCTTAAGATTGTTAGCGCCAGAAGGAACATTAAAGTGATAATCAACCTGCTCGCCAGTCAATACACCGGGAGTATTATCAACCAATAAAGTCTTGCGTGCCTCACCGGTAAAGTAAAGCGTCGAATCAAGATCTACCCTGCCCCAACCAATATGATTGTCAGGAACCTGATAGCCTGAAATATTGGGATCTGCACAATTGACCAGGATCGCTTTTAGTAATGACGCGCTGATAAATGAAAACGAATCGGCTGCAGTCTGCGAACCAGTTGGATACCAGCCTTCGCGTAAATACTGTCTGGCTAATGCTGCCGCACCAGCCGCACTCGGTGATGCCATACTTGTTCCACTCAAACCTGAATAATTGCTTGTTCCTGACGTGGAAGAATAAACTGTTTGCGCCGGTGTAATAATAGTCGGTTTCATGCGACCATCCGGACA
Organism: uncultured bacterium; assembly: GCA_965603515.1. GTDB lineage: Bacteria > Hydrothermota > Tepidihabitantia > SM23-42 > SM23-42 > JAUVZL01. The sequence continues at coordinate 533 of CBFDDH010000031.1, read as the reverse complement.
TGGCCCACGGCTGCCCCAGGAATAAATCGATGTATATGATGCACCATTACGGCAACCACCTACTGTCACCACATTCTTTGCAGAGGCCGGTGCGCCTATTGTTCCAGAAGTTGGCCCACTATTACCAGCAGAAAAACATAAAAGGAAATCTTTTTGTCCCCACATAAACTGATCAACAGCAAGCGAGGTTGAGGTATACTCACCAGCAACAGCAGCACCCCAGGAATTAGTACTAATATGTGCCCTGGTCGGTGGATAATAACGATCATAAGATCTTATGTATAGATCATTGAGATCACCAAATGTATAGATCGAAGTACCTGTATTATCACCGCAGTCATTAAAATACACCTTTGCTTTCATGGCAATGCCATCACGATCCGAAGTAGCATGGGTCGTATCATCACCAGTCAACGTACCAACTGTATGTGTACCATGATACGAACCGCCATCACCAAAGACAATATCTAACGCTGCACCTGAATCATAGGCAACAATCGCATTATGTGAAGGATAATAACCCCAGGTACCGA